>CAYXGW010000040.1:0-43946 GCA_964464595.1 uncultured Deferribacteres bacterium | reverse complement strand
GTCATCCTTTAAATGGCTGTGGTAGGTAGAGAGTTCTCCAGGACTTGCCAGTTTCCGCCAGGAAGCAATGGGTGTCATCAGCTCGCTGTCTTTCTGACTAACCATGAAGACAGATAAGCTGACTATAAGGGCTATAAACAATATTCCGATTAAGTATCTCTTCCTCATAACCAGCGCAACCCGAAGTAGATCCCCGACCATATGTTGAGGATCAAAAGAAGATACATTCCAATGGTTAGAGTGATATGGGCACGGTACCAAATGGTGAACCATTGTTTCAGTGTTTCTCGTGATGTAATGGCAGACTCTACATCTGCAATCGAGCTCACTAAACTAACTACGTTTACAACCACATTAATACCAATCGTGTTGGGTGAAGTGCAATCTATAATAAAATTCTGTCCATGAGATTCAGTTGCCATATTGCTGCGTGCCGATACACTATCGTATTCCTTGTAAAGTTGATTGAGAAGCTTACGTTTACTACGTACATCATCACCGATTTGACGTTGAAGATAACGACCAATGACACCACTAAACACAACGGTGAGAATAAGAGCAGTCAATGTTGCCGCCAGTACACTACTAAATTTGTGACCCGTATGCAGCAATACCAAGATCGTTCCAACAAAGCCTGCGTATATATGCCAAATTAGTATTGTCCGCATTGGTATGTGACGAACAGCAATCGTCTTTACAAAATCGATTCGTTTAACTACTAAAATAGCGGCGTGAGCAACAAAAATGTGCCCGCTAACGCTAGTAATTATCAGCTTTCAAATCTTAACCTATTCTAAAAGCAACATTTTGTAAGTTTTTTCAAAATTATTGTTTTTTAGTTGATACATATATATTCCACTTGGAAGTCGTTTTTCTAATTTATCAAGACCATTCCATTGATATGAATACCAACCTTTCGGCAATATATCATCCATTAACTTAATAATACTATTTCCCAATACATTAAAAATTGTTAAAGTTGTGTGACTTTCTTCAGGTAGAAAAAATCGAATCAGTGTTCCTTGATTGAATGGATTTGGATAGTTCTGCATAAGTAGATACCTATCCGGAACATCAGTTCCATCATTTGATATTTCTACATTGGATCTAACAACTTTAAAATCATCAAGTAATGCAAAACTTGAGCTTCTTCCGTTTTCAACAGTTGTATACCTGACTTTCATGAATTCAGTTTTGGCAATATTTTCTGAAATCGAATGTTCGGCATTTGTCCAGTCTGAAGTAACATCCGGATCTGAATATACAATAAGATTGCTCCACGACTGTCCGTTATCACTGGAAATATCAATTTTGAGTTCATCTCCATTATCTCCCCGTGGAAACCAATGATAAGAGTATTGAATTGTAGGATCGTCAGCTTCTCTTAAATCGAATGCTGGCGATGTTAATTGTAATTGGGTTGCTAGAGTACGCGCAAAAAAAGCCAATTTTCCAGGGTCAATTGTATTGTCATTATTGGGATGAAATGGAAGACCTAAACCTAACTCAAGTGGATCTGTAAGCCGCCATGGCCCTTGAAAATTATTACTACCATCTCCTATATCCCAGCCTAAATCCAATTCAAAATTGTCAACGATTCCCCGTGCTAAAGTAATGTCAGAAATATTTGTTAAATCACCCTGTACTGTTACATTAATAAATCTGGGCTTAAATCCCCATTTACCAACAACTATTGTATAAGAATCTTCCGGAATGTTTGAAAATTGGTATTGACCGTTTAAACCGGTAATCGATTTATTAAAAGGCGTGTTCAAAATTAAAATGATTACATCAGAAATGGTTTGTCCCAAACTATCACTCACAAGTCCCTGTAAATGGCCTGTCTTTTTAGCAGCAATGTTCAAGTCAAGTATTTTTGTTTCTTCATCGGAAATGTCCACAGTAATTGAACTAGGCTCATATCCGAATTTTGACATTAAGATTGTATAGTTCCCACCAGAATGCATTCCAAGTTTATATTTTCCAAACTCGTCACTTTTCGATTTTAGACCCAGTTCAACAATCTCCAGATTAACACCAGTAATAGGAAGTCCTGTCAATGCATCCAAAACATTTCCGTTTAATCTACTGCCTTTTTTATCATTAAATGATAAAATGAAAAGTCCGAAATCCCTATCTGAAGCATAGATATAATTTGAGGCTGTAAAAGGAAATGCACCCCAATTCCCATCAAATCCTGTTTCTTCACTGGGGTGAGTATCATAATATCCTACTTCCACCATGTGTTCCGGATCAGAAATATCTAGGATGCGGAGCCCATCAGCATAATGAGAGATGTATGCAAAGTCACCTTTTATATGTGCATTATGAGCCAACTGGCCAGGATAAGATAAGTATTCATGTACTAGTTTTGGATTTTCTAAATCTTGCACATTCCACATTTTCACCGTTCTGCCGCCTGTTTCCTGAGTAGTCAATAAATAACTTCCATCATCACTTGTCCATGCATTATGAGAATATCCCCCATCAGAAAATGGAATTTCACCTATCAAAATTGGATTTGCTTTGTTACTGATATCTAAAACTATTACCGCGGATTGTGATCCACCACTGCCGTATAAAGTATCTCCTTTCGTATAAATATCATGGAAATAATTATCTGCCCATAGGCCAACTAGCACTGGTGATTCAGGATTGGAGAGATCTAAAATGTCGGTTCCTCCGGAAGTGTTCGATCCTGAGATATAAGCATAACCATCAGCAATATACAAATTATGAGCTCGCTCAAAATAGGTGGTAATTTCAGCTACAAGTTTTACTGAATCAGGCAAAGGTGAAAGATCTATAATGGTTAGCCCAAGATTACCCTGGTCAGCTGTTATGTAAGCATAGTGACTATGTGTTTTTAAATCTCTCCATGCAGAAGTAACTCCAGGAACAAAATCGATTTTCTGAGCTTGATTTGAATCCACTTTCACTATCGAAACGCCATTAACCAAACCAACTAATGCATAGTCATTGCCGTTTTCATCAGTGTAACCCCAAACGTCATTAACACCTCGGCTATAATTGATATTATCTACTAGTGTTGTATTTAAACTAATTTGTGAGAATAGAGGTATAGAATAAAATAGGAAAGAAAAAAAAGTAAAAATTTTCATATAATCTCCTGGAATAATTTGAATGGCTGGCCTGGTTGGCGTGATTTTTTTAAATTATGATTATCTCACTAAATCTTTGTTAAAAATTATTACCCAAAGTAAATGATTTTAGTTCCAAATATTTACATACAAATACTATAATGAACTAAACTAAATTATCAACAATAAGATGATTCAATCATTTAAATCATATTATTAAGTCTTCATCCATAAGTCTTGTAATCTTTGATAGGCATACTCTTTTGATAGGCATACTCTGATTAACGCTTAAAATAGCTTGTTAGTTGATGAATTATTATAAATTGCTAAAATTGGCGAATTTGACATTTGGTATTTAATTCAAAAAAAATACTCTAAGTACTTGTTTTTTTGAAATTAATTTCTTATTCTTAACAAAAATTACTAATAATTAATAAACCTGTAGGAATAATAAATATCCTTAGAAATACACATTATTTACTTCTAATTTCATTTTAATGAAAAATAAAATATTTAAAGGAGAATTATTTATGAAACGATTTAAACTCATTTTCGTTTTTTTGATTTTTGCCCAGTTCTGTTTTTCTAATACAAAAGCGCAAATTAGTATTTCTGCCAGTTTTCTCTCTAACATAGAAGTATTCTTTTTGAATGATCTTAATTTAACAGATCCGGGTTCTTCACCAGCCTGGATTCAGGTTATCATGGTTAATCCTGGTCAACCTGCAAATGTATTTTTAGAATTCGAATTTCATGCAGATGGTGAAAGGTTAGCTAGCGGGACAACGTTAGTGTTCTCATTACAGACCGGTACCACAGTAATTACAAACCAGAACCTCGGTGCTTCTCCTTATGAATTTGATGATTATGCAATTGAAGAAAATAATGCAACCAATTTAGCACAGCAAATTGCTCAACTAGGAGCCTTGCCTTCCAAAGTTTACCAATTATTTATACGTATTTATGATGCCGGGAATTCTTCCCTTATTGTTGAAATTGTTCCACCGCTTACCATTAGTCCCCAGAATCCAACTCTTGTGCAATTAATTTCACCTGGAATTCCTAATCCTCAAAGCCAATCTGAAATCCCAATAATTTATGTAACTAATCCTACCTTTTCTTGGGATACAAATAGTAATGATATTACTTTGATTGTAGTTGAATGGCTAGATGGTGAAGGCCAGCAAGAAGCTTTTGACAATCCTCAAAAACTGATTGATGAGAATCTTACAGGCGGTGCAAATACTTTTACACCCCAATCAGGATTTTTTCCCTTTGAAGCTAGTAAGGTATACTTATGGCGACTCCAATTAAATGTTCCAACACCCGGAGCGGTGAATTCTGATTCATATACAAGTGAGGCTTACGCGTTTAAAATCGGTTCTCCAGGCGATGCCGGCAACGCTAAATTGGATATCATCAAGGGTTTGCTTGTTGATTTATATGGTCAAGATGTAGTCGACAGCTGGTTTAGCGATTCGGGAGAGCTGGTGGGTTTTGTTCCCTCCGGAGTGTTTCTAATAGATGGTAAACCAAGTTCTTTGGCAGATTTGACAACAGCAATTGAAAATTTGAAAAACCAACAAACAAGTTCAACCATACAATAATTAAAGGCAAAAAAATGAAACAAAAAACAATTCTCTTTACCAGCTTATTGGTATTCTTTTTGGCTAACTCATCTCAAGCTCAAAATATTGCATTACTATTTAAATCCAAAGGAGATGTGGAATTTAAAAAACAAAATTCCACAAACTACCTGAAGGGGAAAAAAGGCAGTCGTTTTAAAAACGGAGATGTTCTAAGAACCGGAAAAGCAGGACAAGCGGCCCTGGTTTTTACGGATGATAAAACATTGATGCGGATTTGGGAAAATTCCAATATAACCATTCACGGCAAGAAAGAAGATAAATCTATTGTAAAAAGAATCGAAATGACATCAGGTCTTTTGTTTTTTAATGTCAGGAAGCGGCAAAAAACGGCCTTGCGGCTGGAAACTCCGTACGGGGTTGCAACTATAAAGGGCACATCCGGACTTGCAAGTATTGATTCAACGTTAAAAGCTTTATTCATTACTGTTTACGATGGTATTGTCGATTTGGCAAACGAATTCGCACAAGTCCAGATTGTTGCAGGTCAGACTGGCCAATCAGATGGCCAAACTATTGAAGTCAAAATTACTCAGACCGTCCAGGGTATTATCATTGAATTTCAAGGTCCAAATGGAGAGGTTAAAAATTTGATCATTCAAAAAGAGGATCAGGAGCAATAAGTATATGAGAAAATCCACAATCGCTTTTTCATTAAGCGGCAAATGTCTGATTTTGTTTTTAGTTAGTTTAGTAATTACGCCTTTATCATATGCACAAATAAGATTGATACATGATCAAATCCTCCAGGCTGAAGAAAACAAGCCTATAGAAATCATGGTTCAAGTGGATGGTGAGTTTACTACCGGTGATGAAATGCGGGTTTATTACCGCGTCTCGGGTGAAGATTCTTATGAATATGTTGTTTTAGATAATATTGGAAACGAATTTCGGGGAAACTTACCAGCATTCCCATTTTTTGCTGATAAAATCGAATACTTTTTTTCATTTATTATAGGTTCAGAGCTTATCACTTTACCCGTTAGTAATCCCTATTTTAACCCTTTTTCGATTCAAATAACACCTCGATCTGAAACAGACACAACTCCACCAACTGTCGAAACCCCAGCCGTTACCCCACAAGCAAACCAAGACCTAAGCGATGAAGATTACCTGGTACTTGGACCTGAGCCCGGGGAAAAAGTTGAACCCGAAGACGTCTTCATTGCCGTATCCGTATTTCTTGATGCATCAGCGTATGATTCAACTCGATCCCAGCTTTTTTTGGATGGAAGCGAAGTTGCTGCTGAGATCAGTTCAGATCTGATTACCTATTCTCCGGTACTATTGCCGGTTGGTGCTCACACTATTCAAGTCAATTTATTTGATGCAAACGGTAATCCTTATAAACCCATTCAATGGAATTTCCAAGTAACAGGAACACAAGCTGCTGTTGCAAGAGGTGCTACTGCAAGTAGACCCTCTAGTAAAAACGTGACAGGCAGTGTTTATGCAGAATCTAAAGTTGATAAATACAGTGGAATAGAACGCAAAAACCACCAGATTGGGGCGCGAATTCGTGGAAATTCCGGGAAAATAAAATACGGCTCCAGAGTCTATATGACTTCTTTGGAAGACAAGAATTTTCAACCAAGACATCGGTTCCTGTTCTGGGTTGAAACCGGTATAGTTAATTTATATGTCGGTGATACATCTCCAAGATTTTCACAGTTAATGCTGTGGGGTAAGAGAGTGCGTGGATTCGAAGCACAGCTAAATTTAAAATTCATCAATTTTGATTTTGTGATGGGTCAGGTGAATCGCTCGGTAAGTCCAGGAACAACTTCATCGGGAACTTTTGAACGAAACCTTCTGGGGCTTCGTACCAGTTTTGGCAGTGGCAAAAATTTTCAATTTGGCTTGAGCGCTGTTAAGGTTAAAGATGATGTCGATTCAATTAGCGGCGGGTTTCGCCCCAAGGATAATGTGATTGGAGGCGCCGATCTTCTCATCTCTTTATTTAAAAATCGTGTCAAGTGGAAAACAGAAATCGCTGGAAGTCTCTTGACCAATGATATATCTTCCGGACCCCTTACTAAACAGGATATTGAAGATCTGATTGATACGGATGTGGGTTTTGATCCAGCTGATTATGAAGATTTCCTGGTCATTAATTTAAGTACGACTCCACTCGATCCGACTGATTTCACTTCCGGGGCCTTTTCTTCCTCTATTCAAATAAGAGCCGCCCGGCATGATTTTAGGATAAAATACAAGAGGATTGGCGCTGCATACAATTCACTGGCCAATTCATTCTTAAAATCAAATGTGAGAGGATTGAGAATTTCAGACCGGGTTCGTCTATTAAGAAATCGTGTTTACCTCAATCTTAGTTATGAAAATTATGATGACAATTTTAAAGCCGAAGATAGTAATCCTATTGTTACGTTACAGACATTTCGTGGAGGTATTAATTTGTTCCCGGGTAATGGTTTACCCAATTTGACTGTAAATCTTAAATCTTATAATCGAGACAATCAAATTACTGATATTGATATTATAAATGGAATTGAATTTGACAAGCGTGAAGATAATACCACAACAGATGTTACTGTTAGCCTAAATCATGATTTTGTACTATTTGATCTGGACAACACAATAAATATAAGTTATGTAACTATGGAAAAGGACGATGCTTTCAAAAATTCACGTTTAGGAAATAGCTTCCCAACTGGGATAAATAATGATATTCAATCTTTCTCTTTGAAAACTAAATTTAGACAACCGTTTGTAACGAGAATTAGTTATGCAGAGAATAAAAACACTTCGCTTGGGGGCCTTTCCCAGTTTAAATTTAAGATGTTAAATTTAAGAGCTGAGTATAAAACTTTACAAAATAAGTTGACATTGTATGCCGGCTACAGACGGTTTGAAGCTGGAGGAGGAACAGGGGCTTTAAACCCAGGAGCAGATGAATTGGTCATAGATTACACAAAGAATAATCTAAATTTTGGCGGAAGGATTGACGTCTCTGCAAAGTCAGCTTTGGTATTTAATGGAAGTATCATTGATTTTTCAGATAATGGTGGTCTTACAGATTCTAATGGTCAATTTACACAGAATAATTCATTTAAAGATCGTACATTCAGAATTCGTTTTGAATCACGATTTTGATTGCGAATTGGATAAGTAGAATATTTATTTATTTGATTTTATTAAGTTTATTATGAATCAAAAAGTCAAAAATAGAATTGGATTCGCCTCTGTGGCATTTGGGGCCATTCTACTCACATTCATATTCTCTCAATTAACATTTATCAATAACCTCGAGTTAAAAATAAGGGATTTACAGTTTCGGCTGCGGGGCCCACTTACTGAAATCGATACTTCGATTGTAATTGTTGGAATAGATGACCAGACCTTTAAATCAATCCCTGGAAGGTTTCCGTATCCTCGATATTATTATGCAAAACTAATTCGTAATTTGTCCGAGGCGGGAGCGCGTATCATTATCTTTGATATTGAATTCACAGAACCCTATGAATTGGATGTAACCCAGGATTTGGAATTGGCGCAAGCTGCAAGAGAAGCTGGTAATGTGATTTTCGCAGGCAAGTTAGCAGTGGATGTCGCTCGGTCCGGTACAGTGAACAGATACTTGGTTGATCCGGTTGATCCAATCTCAAAACCGGATAGTTTAAATCCCTTACCGTGGGGATTAGTGAATATACCTGAAGACGAAGATGGTTTCGTTAGACAATATGTATTTGGAATTTCTCTAAATGGTGTTCTTTATTATTCACTTGGCACACTAACTGCTAAATCTTTATGGAATCTCCCTGATTCTCAAATAAATAACAGCGAAGATCATTTTTTGATGGGGGGCAATAAAATTCCGATTGCCCAAGGTAATTCTTTCTATATTAATTATGCCGGCCCAAACGAGACGTTTAAGCACTTTTCTTTTGTGAATATTCTGGATGATGAAGAGTTTGATCTTGGTGAAAATGATACGGATATTTTTGACTTGCATAAATATGTTTGGGGTACGTTTCAAAATAAAATTGTTTTGATTGGCGGCACTGCGCCTGAATTTCAGGATATTAAATTTGTACCTTTTTTTGATAAAAATCGGGATGAACCTAAAATGGCTGGAGTAGAGGTTCATGCCCATGCCCTCAATACCCTTTTAACCCGGCAATTTTTGAATTCGTTGTCGTCGAACATTCAATTAATTTTAATCCCAATTCTGGTTATATTAATAGCGTTTTTGATTAAGTGGCTAAAGCTTTTAAAAGGGGGTATTATTGCCTTATTCTTAATATTAGGTGTAGCTTTTGGAACCTATTATTTGTTTTCTTTCTACAGTTTGATGGCTAATACCTTTACTCCCATATTTGCCATTGTGTTCAGTTACTTGGGTAATTCAGCGTATTTGTATATAACGGAGCAGAGAGAAAAAAATCGTATTCGCCACACATTTCAGAAATTTGTATCCAAAAGTGTTGTACAAGAAATGCTAAATTCCGGATCATCACCCCAGTACGGTGGAGAGCGTAAAGAATTAACAGTTCTTTTTTCAGATATAAGATCATTCACAAATTTTTCAGAAAAATTAACTCCTGAAGAGGTTGTGAATAAACTATCGGATTATTTGACTGAGATGACGGAAATCGTCCTTAAAAACAATGGTACGCTTGATAAATTTGTCGGCGATGAAATTATGGCAATCTATGGAGCGCCTCTTTATTATGAGAATCATGCCGAGCAAGCTTGTCGTACTGCTTTCAAAATGATCGAAAAACTAAATGAGATGAGACAAGTTTATTCAAGCAATAACGGCGATGATTATTTTGATATTGGAGTTGGAGTTAACACTGGAGATATGGTTGTTGGTAATCTTGGTTCTCAGCAATTATTCGATTATACGGTAATTGGAGATGCGGTCAACTTAGGTGCGAGATTGGAAGGTCTCAATAAATATTATGGAACGAGAATAATCATTTCGGAATTTACCAATCAGTCTGGTGGTGATTCAATTATCTCTCGTGAATTGGATTCTGTAAAAGTCAAAGGTAAAGATAAACCGATTCGAATCTATGAATTGATTGGTATTGATATAGTGCCGGATATTGTCATGGACTTGCGCGTAAACCTATATAATCAAGCGCTCGGTTATTATTATGATAAAAAATGGTATGATTGCCTGAGAGAAATGAATAAAATTTTAAAAGAATTCCCAACAGATGGGCCGGCAAAACTCTATATTCGAAGATGTTTGGATCTTATGGAAAATCCACCGACCGAAGAATGGGAGCCTGTTAAAATATTTGACACAAAATAAGATAAAATTTTAAATTGTCCTGATAGGGGGAACAAGTTCTTCAACCTTATTGCTAAGAAAAGAAATTGCTTTATCGCTATCACCATCCATATGTAATTGCAAATATTTGCCGTTGGAAGCGCTAGGAACGTGAATTAAACGTAGATATTCTGCAAATTCAGGATAATTGGGTAGATATTCCAAAATTAAATTTTCGGACCTATGTAAGAAATTCTCGTTGAAGATAACCTTAGGATCATCCGGGTATAAAGGAAGGTAATAAATATCGGCCTCAACCAAATCTTGAAAAAAGTGTGTACCAAAGGAAACCTCAGGAGTATAATCTCCTTTTACTCTGGCGATCTCTATTAATACTTTGGTATTGTAGATATCACTATATCTTACCGGAATACCCAGGTTAATATCATTGCTACCCCATCTTCCTGGCCCCATCAAAATAAATATATGGTTGTATAATTGATCATTTAATTGACTGATTAATTTGCCTAACATTGATTTGTTTTCGGGTTTGTCAATTCTGTTGTAGTCCAGTGGATCTACAAAAATGATGTATTCGATATTTTCAACAACACCCATTGGAGTATCTTTTTCGGCTGAAAAAATTAATGATTCATTGGATATATTCTTGGGTATTGTTACAGGTTTATTCGGAGCAATTTTTTTTATGGGACGGCATTGCAGAATATAAAAATCATTTCCATCAATTGCGAATTCCAAATCTATAGGAGTTTGATACTTTTTTTCGAGAGTTTGTAAAATCCAACGCATATTTTGTGCAAACGGTATTTCTGCGAGAAGTTTTCTAAAGGTGATTACTAATTTATCCGGACTTTCAGATATCAATGTTCCTATAGGAGGCATGAGTGAATCTTCTTGCTTTATGGAAACAATTTTGTCCAAATCGGGGAATGCAGTATTTTCATCCAACAATTCGGTAATTTTCTTTTGAGAAAATGAATTTTTCTCCAAATCAATTAAATCTATATATCGCTGTGAATATTTTTGGATGGCTGACGCAGAGGACTCAGGACGAAGTGTAGGGGCGGAAAGTGCAACCATCCTTGGATAATCCGAACCAACGCGATCTACAGCCCTGGTTCCCAAACCCATTACTAAACGGACAAAGCCATCTTCTTTTCGAATTTTCTTATTCCATTTATATTCATTCCTGGAAAATGCGACGCCGCTGAAAGTCGGAAGAATAAAATTTCTATATTTAATTCCGATTACTTTCTGAATCATAATCCCCATTCTCTCATCATAGTCAATCAGGTTTCTCTCACGGCGATATAGAATTGGATCCGGGCCCAGTGTGCTGGCATAAACACCGGTAATCGCATCCAACAATGCCGCTAAACGATTATTAAAATCTCCCTGGTTGGCTAAGAAGATACTATCGTATTTTCCGGAGAATGTAGATCCAAAATTATCTTCCAAATGACTGCTGGATCTAACTATTAGAGGTTGTTTGCCAAATTTTTTTAGAAGTTTTGATAATTTTTTTACAATTCTTGGCGGAAATTCACCGTTTTTAAACATCTCACGGATCATAGGATAATCTTGACGAACCTGGTACATCGGCCTGTACTTTTCGTCATAGAATTCCGTTAAGCTGTTAGTATGAATGAATTCCTGGTATGTATCAGAGCGAATAAAATAAGTTTCCGGAATTTTAATATTCCAGGAATTATTTTTTGATCCGTTTTCTTTTAATGCCTCTCGCAATATATTAAATGCTAAATACATGCCTGCTGCTTTTCCGCCAATTTTGCCAATGCCGGTTTTAGGCCCAAAGGAGCTTCGAATAATTGGAACCATATCTCCGATTTTGAAATTGTATTTTGCAATTCCGATAAATTCTAACTGGTCGCTTATAAAATGACGAATCAATGCAGCTCGAATTCCAATTTCTTCAGCTTCCGGTAAGGATTGTTTATATTCCGTAGGTTGACAAAACTCTTCAACTTTGTCAGCTAACAATTTGTAAGATACATTAGGCAGGCTCAGGATTTCTTCAAGTGCTTTGGCAGCATGCCGGCGTTGAGACAAACCAACTATTTGATCAATATCATTTTCTGATAGATGTTTATTTGCATATTCCAGGGTGATATTGTGTATTAGGTCCTTGTCTTTTTTGTCCCACCGGCTTCCTCTCGAAATATTCCTGTTCGGATTATTTGATGATGGAAATTCACCCTTATTTGCTTCGGAATAGATTTGGTCAATTGTTACAATTTCACGAGTGTGAAGAGTTATGAGAAGCTGGCGGAAAAGTTTATTTTTGAGATGAGGGTATTGCTCTATATAATTGAGGAATTGGCTGCTTATTTTGCCCGTATTTTGTGTAGACATAATTTCCTTTAGGAGAAAAATAGTGTCTGGATAATTAGTAAAAGCTTCAATTTTATCAAGATGTTATGACAGTCTCCAATGGTTTTTAACAAGACTCATTGTGGTTGAAAGTCTGAAATTATCAAAATTAGTAGTTAAAAATTAGAACTATCACAAAAAAAATTCAAAGAATCATTCAAGTTTAATCTGCTATTGAGAAAATAGTCAGTAGATTAATCTATAAGTATAAAATAATTATAAAGTTGTGCAACATTTTATGTTTGTATGAAAGGTAGAAAAGAATTGAAAATGCTAAAGAATTTTATTAACATAGGACTTCAATAATTGTGATACTAGATAGAAGTTAACGCTTTTAGGGCTATTTAAGAATTATGGATAGGATAAAAGGAAAAATTCTTTGGGTCGATGACGAGATTGAACTTCTCAGGTCTCACATTTTTTTCCTAAAGGAGAAGGGATATTCAGTAACGCCTGTAACCAACGCAGATGATGCGATTGCATTGTTACATCAAGAGAGTTTTGATCTTATTCTACTAGATGAAATGATGAGTGGCAAAGGCGGTTTGGAGGCCTTGGTGGAGATAAAAGAAATCAGTCCTTCTTTACCTGTAGTAATGATCACGAAGAATGAAGAAGAATCATTAATGGAAGATGCGATTGGGGGTAAAATCACTGATTACCTGACTAAACCGGTCAACCCAAGTCAAATTCTTCTGATTTGTAAAAAAATATTGGAAAGTCAAAAGATTACCGGGGATAGATTCACAAAAGATTATACCCAGGAGTTTCATGCCATTGTAACAAGAATGATGGATTTCTTAAACTGGCAAGATTGGCTCGAATTATACCAAAAGTTAGTTGGTTTGGAGATTGAACTTGAACATCACCCGGACTTAGGTCTTGGAGAAGTACTATTCGAACAAAAGAGATCCTGTAACATTGAATTTGGGCGGTTCTTTGAAGCAAACTATATGCAATGGGTCAATGGCAGCAGCGATGCTCCAGTTTTATCACACCAAATTGTTAGCAAACATCTTGTACCCTTAATTGAAGAAGGTAAGAAAATAGTCTTTATCATAATTGATAATATGCGATTGGACCAATGGCTGGCGATTGAATCATTGCTTTTTCCATATTTTCATATTAGCAAAGATTATTATTATTCAATACTTCCAACAGCAACGCCATATTCCAGAAATGCAATTTTTAGCGGGCTTTTGCCAAGTGAAATTGAAAGTAAATACAGAGATTTATGGACAGATGGAAGTGAAGATGATTTTAGTCGGAATAGATATGAAAGGCAATTATTAGACTTACAACTAAAATCGAAAGGGCTGGATTTAAAACCTGAACCCAAGTACATCAAAATTTTAGACAGCCAGGAGGGTAAAAACCTGGAGAGAAACCTACCCTCTTATTTACAATCGTCTTTACTCTCTGTTGTTGTCAATATCGTAGATATTTTTGCTCATAACCGAAGTACATCTGATATCCTTAAAGAAATCGTACCTGATGAAGCTGCATTTCGATCCTTAACCCGCTCATGGTTTACCCATTCATTTTTATTCAGAGTTTTGAGGATGTTGGCACAAGAAGATGTTACAGTGGTGATGACATCGGATCATGGAAGTATTCGCAGCATGAGAGGCGCTAAAGTTATTGGTGATCGTGAAACATCAACAAATTTACGGTACAAATTTGGCAAGAATATTAAGTGTGATTCTAAACATGCAATCATGGTAAAAAATCCACTGGATTATAAATTGCCTGTTCGTGGTGTTAATGTTCATTATATCATTGCAAGGGAAGATTATTACTTTGTTTACCCTACAAATTACCATAAATATTTGAATTATTACAAAGACAGCTTTCAACATGGTGGTGTTTCTATGGAGGAAATAATTCTGCCAGTCTTTATATTGAATCCAAAATAAATGGTTTTGAATTTAAATTTGGCAAAAATAAAACCACCCTCAAAGAATAAAATCTTCCTAAAAAGTCGTTCAGTAGAAGAAACCCATAGTGTTGGACAAATACTGGCAAGACAGCTTAGACAAGGAATGGTCGTTGCACTGTGTGGCAATATAGGCAGCGGTAAAACTACAATGGTGAGAGGTATCATTCAGGGTTTGGGAGTATTCGCTCCTATAACCAGTCCCACATACACAATTATGAATTTATATTCAGGCGACATTGATATTTATCATTTTGATTTTTATCGGTTGACATCAAATTCTGATTTGATTGATTTAGGCTTGGATGAATATTTTTATAGCGACGGACTTTCTTTAATTGAGTGGCCGGATCGAATAATGGAACAAATACCAGAACAGGCAATATGGGTTAATATTGAATATCAAAAGAGTATGATGGTAAATGAGCGTAATATTTATATTATCTCCGACCTGATAAATGATATTCATTTGAATAAATTTCGCGATTATGCTATAAAGAAAATTAACGATTATTAATCAAAAATATTTTTGAACAGTTTTATTGTTTATGAAATTAAAATTCGAAAATCGGTCATGCTTGTTTTAGGATTGGAAGCATCTACTTTTATGAATTCTGTGGCAGTTACACAAAACGGTGAATTAAAAGGACAGTCCCTTATTAACCAATCTAAATCAAAAATAAATAATCTCATCCAATCGATGGATTATATCCTAAAGTCAACAAATGTAAATGGAAAAAAACTGGATGGGATTTCAGTTTCAATCGGCCCCGGTTCTTATACGGGATTGAGAATCAGCTTGAGCATCGCAAAGTCGTTGGCTTTTTGCTGGGAAAAACCACTAACCGTTGTGAATAGTCTGGATGCATTAGCCCAACATGGAAGAAATCAAAATAAAGTAATTTGCCCATTGATTCGATTTCGCAGTAATGAATATTTTTATGCATTTTTTACGTTGTCAAATTCAAAGGTTGAAAGACAAAGTGAATATTTTACGGATACTTTGGATGATATAGTGAAAGATATGAAGCAACCAGTATATTTTGTGGGGATGTTAAGAAATGAAGATAAAGCTAAGCTAATCCCTTTGATGAATAATGGAAATAATTACGTTTTATCGGATAGTTTTCCCGAAGCACGATGGATTGCATTGTTGGGTGAGGAGAATCTAAAACAAGGGATAAAAGAAGATATTAAACATATAACACCTTACTATATGCACGATTTTCCAATTAAGAATTAATTTGAAAAAATGACAAACACAAACACCTGTACTAGCAAACGGTATAAATTACCAAATGGACACGAGATTGTTCTTAGAAAAATGACTATGGCAGACCTTAAAGAAGTACATAAGCTTGAATGTCAGATTTATCCTGATCCGTGGACTTTTTCACATTTTTGTCACGAAGTTATGGTAAACAAGGTGAGCTATCCATTAGTAATGGAAATGGAGCCAAAGATAATAGGTTTTGCGGTAACATGGTATATCCAGGATGAGTTACATCTTGCAAATATTGCGATAGATTCTCAATATCGCAAATTTGGACTAGCCAGTTTGTTTATGAATGTTATTTTTGAAGAAGGATTGAAGCGAGAAATAATTAGAGCATTTCTGGAAGTGAGAGAAAAAAATTTAGCAGCGATTAATTTATATAAAAAATTTGGGTTTGAAAAAATTGGTGTAAGAAGGAAATACTATCGAAACGGTGAAAATGCGATTGTCATGCAAAGAAATTTACCAAATACTTATAATCCAAAATTTGGAACTGTATCGTTTTGATCGAATTTGGAGCTTAGATGTCTTGGTTTAAAAGAAAAGAAAAAGGTGTAATAACCACCGAAAAAAAACATATTCCCGATGGTTTATGGATTCGATGTGATCAGTGTAATGAAATTCTCTATCGTAAGGAATTGGAACGGAATTTGTATGTTTGCTCAAAGTGTGATCTGCATTTCAAAATTCGAAGTCATCAATATTTTTCAATGCTTCTTGATGAAGGTTCCTTTAGTGAATTTGACGAAAATATTTCCTCCGTTGATCCCTTAAAATTTAAGGGAGCTAAGAAATATGCAGATCAATTACGGGATCATGTTAAGAAATCCGGGCTTAATGAAGCGGTAAGATCCGGACGTGGGCAGATTGATGGAATCCCAGTAGTTATTTCGGTGATGGATTTTGCCTTTATTGGGGGAAGCATGGGAAGTGTTGTCGGAGAAAAAATTGCAAGAGCTATTGAGCTTGCTCACCAGGAAAAATGGCCACTTATAATTATTTCGGCATCCGGTGGCGCAAGAATGATGGAAGGGGCTTTATCTCTTATGCAAATGGCCAAAACATCGGCTTTGCTGGCAAAATATTCTGACAGCGGCGGTCTCTTTATTTCGGTTTTAACAAATCCAACTACCGGAGGTGTAACCGCAAGTTTTGCTATGTTGGGTGATATTATTTTTGCAGAACCCGGTGCATTAATCGGATTTGCAGGCCCAAGAGTTATTAAACAAACAATTGGTGAAGATTTACCTGAAGGATTTCAAAGAGCTGAATTTCAACTTCAGCATGGTTTTGTTGATGCAATTGTTCCGAGGTTAGAACTAAAAGAAAAAATTAGCCAGATAATTCGAATTCTTTGGAACGCTAACTCCTATGCAAAATAAAACAAAGCCTCCTTTTATATTGGTTGTAAATGATGATGGTATTTATGCCCCGGGGATTGCCTCATTAGCCGAAGAAATGAAAAAAATTGGCGAAGTAATTGTTGTGGCTCCCTTAAGTGAGCAAAGTGCTGTTGGCCATGCCATTACTTTGCTGTCGCCTCTTAGAGTTACAAAATGCGATAAAAACGGTGATTTTTTTGGTTTCGGAGTTAGTGGTACTCCTGCGGATTGCGTAAAAATAGCATATTGGGCATTATTAAAAGAGCGAAAACCGGATCTAGTCGTATCGGGTATTAACCACGGCTCCAATACTGGGATTAATGTTCTTTATTCCGGAACTGTTTCAGCAGCAACGGAAGGAACAATTTTGGGTGTCCCTTCTATTGCTTTTTCTCTGGCAACATATGAGCCTGCAGATTTTTCATTCGCTGCGAAGTTTGCCGGAAAATTAGCATTAAAAGTTTTGAATAATGGAATGCGGCCGGCAACTTACTTAAATGTCAATATTCCAGCAATTCCCGAAGATCAAATTAAGGGTATAGAAATTACTCGCCAGGGTATGGCAATGTATCGTGAAAATTTTGACATGAGGGTAGATCCCCATAAAAAAACATACTATTGGCTAACGGGTCAAAAAGTGAACCTGGATCAGGAACCACCCGATGCAGATGATATTGCAATTTTAAATAACAAGATATCAATTACACCCATTCATTATGATTTGACTCATTATGAATCGCTTGATGAACTAAGATCGTGGGACTTCGAATTTTCTTAAATGCCTAAACAAACGAATGGTTGGGTTCTTGTATTAGATTATGGTTCGCAATATACTCAACTTATTGCGAGAAGAGTTAGAGAATGTGAGATATATTCGGAAATAAAGCCCTATGATTTCTCAATTTCTGATATAAAGAAAAACCTACCTGGGGCAATTATTTTATCGGGAGGGCCGTTTTCAGTCTATGAAGATAATGCTCCAATTTCCGATCCTGAAATTTTTAAACTGGATATACCTGTTTTAGGGATTTGTTATGGGCTGCAAATAATGGCTCAGCAATTAGGTGGTAAAGTTGATCCATCAACACAGCGGGAATATGGCCCGGCACAATTGCATTTTACCCGAGAAGACGAATTGTTCCATTCCATCCCAGGAAATAATACTGTTTGGATGAGTCACGGAGACAAGCTGACCCAACTCCCAAAGGGTTTTGAAATAATTGCTCATACGACAAATTCGCCCATTACAGCCATCAAACATTTTGATCAGAAATTATTTGGAATTCAATTTCACCCTGAAGTAGCTCATAGTAACAATGGAAAAAAGATCATTTCAAATTTCCTGTTTAATATTTGTAATTTAAATAAGCGATGGACTTCGGAGTCATTTTTACATACGTCACTGGAAAAAATAAGAACGGTTGTTGGATCTTCAGAAGTAATATGCGGAGTAAGCGGAGGTGTAGATTCGACTGTTCTTGCCGAGCTTCTCCATAGGGCCATTGGTAACAAACTGATCGCAATTTTTATTGATAATGGCTTGTTGCGCGAAAATGAAGCTGATCAAGTAAGATATATATTTGAAAGTAAATTGAAAATTCCACTGAATTGTGTTGATGGGACTGAAATATTTCTCCATAGACTGAGGAATGTATTTGATCCGGAAAAAAAGAGGAAAATCATTGGTGAAACTTTTATTTATCTCTTTGAACATGAGGCACGGAAATCTAAAGATATACAATTTTTAGCCCAGGGTACTTTGTACCCGGACGTAATTGAAAGCCATTCTAGTGTTGGGCCATCAGCCACAATAAAATCTCATCACAATGTAGGTGGCCTCCCTAAAACAATGAACTTGGAATTACTGGAACCGTTGCGTGAACTCTTTAAAGATGAAGTTAGGCAAATCGGTAAGTTTTTAAATCTACCCGATGAGCTATTAAATCGACATCCATTCCCTGGGCCCGGATTAGCAGTTCGAATTATTGATGATATTACCGATGAGAAACTGGTTATTGTGAGGTGTGCTGATAAAATATTTATTGATGAGTTAAAATCATCCGGATACTATGACAATGTATGGCAGGCATTTGCAGTATTATTGCCCGTACGTTCCGTTGGAGTTATGGGTGATGAAAGGACTTATGAAAATGTCATAGCTTTACGGGCAGTGACCAGTGTAGACGGCATGACAGCTGATTGGGCAGAAATTCCCACTGAGTTGTTGGCAACAGTATCTACTAGAATTATTAATGAAGTAAAAGGAGTTAACAGAGTGGTTTATGATATCAGTTCTAAACCACCAAGCACAATTGAATGGGAATAACTCGGTGATAAAACATCGCAGCATTGGGCATAAGTTTGAATTTTATGGTTTTTCTCTTTAATTTTACAAATTAAAAATTAATGAAAACAAAAATGCTACCGCTCTTTATCATTAAGGAATTACTGGTTTTAATCGAAACATTAAATGTGCATTTCCATTAAGTTATTATATTCTTAAATTTAAAGGCCTAAGATGTGTGGAATAATCGGCTATATTGGTAAACGGCAAGCGGTTCCAGTAATCATGGAAGGGTTAAAAAGATTGGAATATCGTGGATATGATTCAGCTGGCATAGCCGTACAAACTGATTCAAAAATTCAATTGGCTAAACGTTCCGGAAAAATTGCGGAACTTGAAGATGAAATTAAATCAGTTGAACTTTCCGGTACTCTTGGTATTGGACATACCCGTTGGGCTACACATGGTGCACCGAATAAAATAAATGCACATCCACATTGGGACTGCAAACAGCGAATCGCGCTCATTCATAATGGAATTATTGAAAATTATTCTTCAATCAAAACTGAATTAGAAAAGAGTGGCCATGTTTTTACTACTGAGACAGATACAGAAGTTCTTTGCCATTTGATTGAAACATTTTACGTAGATAATTTGGAACAAGCTATTCGCTATGCATTGACTGAAATTGAAGGAACTTACGGTATCCTTGTCATCTCAAAAGACGAGCCTGATTGCATAGTCGCTGCCAGAAATGGCAGTCCTTTACTAATTGGAATTGGGGAGGATGAGAATTTCGCAGCTTCAGACGCAACTGCTATTATTAATTATACTCGGGATGTTGTATACCTGGACGATGGAGAATTAGCAATCCTTCATGCCAAATCCTATACAACCAAAACTATTGGAGATCAGCCTGTCGAAAAATATGTAGAAAAAGTTTCATTTGATCTTGAATTAGTAGAAAAAGGTGGTTTTGAACATTTTATGCTTAAAGAGATTTTTGATCAACCGGAAACTATTACCAATTCAATGAGAGGTAGATTAATACCAGAAGAAGGTAATGTTCGTTTAGGCGGTTTGGAAAGTAGGATCGATCAATTATTGAAAGCAAGCAGATTTATTATTACAGCATGTGGAACCAGCTGGCATTCCAGTCTGATCGGTGAATATATTTTTGAAGAGTTCTGGCGATTACCGGTTGAAGTAGATTATGCTTCAGAATTTCGGTATAGGCGTCCGGTTCTTGATCATGAAACGATCGTTATGGCAATTAGTCAGTCCGGAGAAACTGCCGATACATTAGCTGCAGTACGTGAAGTAAAAAAATTACGCTACCCGGTTTATGGAATTTGCAATGTGGTCGGCAGTAGTATCCCAAGAGAAACCGTTGCCGGCGTTTATCTCCATGTAGGACCGGAAATTGGAGTTGCTTCTACAAAGGCATTTACTTCCCAGGTGACAGTCATAACGCTCATTGCTTTACTTTTAGCTCGTAAGAAATGGATGAGCAGGCGAGAGGGACAGGACATTATTCGAGAATTGCAATTTATTCCTGACAAGGTTCAAAAGATACTTGATGCAAATGAACAAATACAAGATCTTGCAAATTTATATCATAAATCAAAAAATTTTCTTTATCTTGGCAGAGGCCATAATTTCCCTGTTGCATTGGAAGGTGCGCTAAAGTTGAAAGAGATATCCTATATTCATGCAGAAGGGTATCCCGCTGCTGAAATGAAGCATGGCCCCATTGCATTAATAGATGAAAACATGCCAGTAGTTTTTTTGGCAATTCGTGATAAAAGCTATGAAAAGATACTAAGCAATATCCAAGAGGTGAAAGCACGACATGGCAGAGTAATTGCGGTAGCGACAGAAGGAGATAAAGAGATAGCTGCAATAGTAGATCATGTTATTTATGTTCCCGCTACTTTAGGTTTTCTATCTCCCTTATTAACAATCATCCCTTTACAATTGTTGGCTTATCATATTGCAATTTTACGCGGATGCAATGTTGACCAGCCAAGAAACTTAGCAAAAAGTGTAACTGTTGAATAAACACATCTGAATTTCTGTTTAGTATTCATATTTTTCATACGACGAGGAGGTATACCTGTATGATAAACCGGATTTGTTATTTTCTTTTATTCATATTTATCTCAAATAATCTACTTGCTTTCCAATATTCTAACCTTGAAAGTAAAACTCAGCTAAATAAAGTTCCCTATATTCAAGAGGTTGAAAATATATTTCCAAAGGTAATGGATCACTTCACAAATGGTAGATATGAGTTGGTAGATGAAGCATTAAAAAGTTTGTTGGAAATTTATCCAATTAATCACCGGATTACCGGAATACTCTACATCTTAAGTAGATCACAATTTGAACAGGGAAAGTACAGGGAAGCATCAGTTAACCTGCAAACACTAATCAATAACTATAAAACCAGTGAATACTTATATGACGCTCTTTACCTACATTCGATGATCGCATTCAAGCAAAATCGATATTTAGATGCCTCTCTTTCTCTCCTTGAAATTCTTGAAAACAAACCTAGTTCGATTAGTAAAACTACAATTCTGAAAAACCTTTCAGTCTTACTTGTCGATTATTTAGATTATGAAAATGTTCAAGCATTAAGAAATAGATTTATTTCAACGGAAAACCAAAGTTTATTCATGCTTTCAGACGCCATACAAACCTATCGCCAGGGCGATGTTCAGAATGCGATTTTAATATTAGATCAAGTTATTCCGGATATTCAAGATGAGGAATTGAGAGATGAATTCAATAAATATTTAGTGGCTATTAAACATACACCGCATGCGAATTTGAAAATAGGTGTAATTTTGCCGTTATCCGGATTTTTTGCCGAAGAAGCAAAAAGTTTGCTACGAGGGATCCAGTTTGCTTTAAATGACAATCCAATTGCTAAAGAATTAGAGATTGAGTTAGTAATAATTGATACCCAAGGTGAAACATTACTGACAATAGGTTTAACTACAGATCTGGTCGAAAACAATAATGTAATTGGGATAATTGGGGAATTAGAGAGTGATAAAACAGCAATTATAGCAAAAATAACAGAACGCTTAGCAATCCCGGTCATTGCACCTACTGCGATAGAATCCGGTTTGAGCGATATCAGCAATAATCTTTTCCAGATGGCTCCGGATATTTCTATAATTGGTGAAAAAACGGCAGAATTTGCATTTAATAGTTTGGACTTGAGATCGTTCGCCATTCTTGCGCCAGCTGATAAATATGGGAAAAATATTGCCGATAGTTTTGCCCAGAAAGTTGATCAGTTAAATGGGACCATTGTTGCTGAAACCTGGTATTATGAGGGTGCTACTGACTTGCGTGAGTATTTCAGCCAGTTTCGTACAATTGGATTACGAAAAATGAAGAGCGATTCAATTCTGTTCGAAAACCCTTTTTACAATCGCAGTGAAGTGGACTCGGTTATAAAGGAATTAAAAATAATTGAAGCAAAAGAAAAAGAGAATGAAGGTGAAAAGAAAATAATTAAACCCTCAGATTCTACAGCTACGCCCGTTACTTCAATAGATGGTATTTTTCTTCCGGTTTATACAGAACAAATATCTTACATAGCACCCCAATTAACGCTCTTTAATATTCCATCCCAGCTTTTGGGTGGTAATTATTGGAATGATTATGACGTTTTGAATGACAACGATAAATATGTAGATGGTGCTATATTTTCAACAGATATTATGATTGACGAGACTGATTCAAAATATATAAGATTTAGGAATGATTTTCGACTGGCGATGGCTACTACACCAGGAAAATTGGAGATAACGGGATTTGATTCTATGAATTTTTTGCTGAAAGGTCTGCAATCCACTAAAAATTCTCGAAAACAGCTACTAAACAGGTTGAAGAATATTCGTTCTTTTGATGGAATAATAAGTAGATATATTTTTAAGGAGAACCAAAGAGTTAATACTAATTTAACGTTTTTGAAGTTTCAGGACAATTCAATCCAAAAAATTGATCAAAAGTAAATATGAATGAGGTAACACTAAGTTAATTCTAATGTTATAATAATGCTCCATTCAATAGTTTACCTTGATTTTAGACAATAAAACTTTTATTATTGTGAATGATAAAAAAAGTGCAAAAAATGACAAAAAATGAGGAAAATTCAAATCAACTAAAAAATGCCCATAATTTACCTCGCCATATCGCTGTTATCATGGATGGTAACGGCAGATGGGCCAGTCAACGAGGTTTGAATCGTGTAAAAGGCCACCAAGAAGCTATTAAATCAGTTAGAGACGTTGTTGAAGCGTGCGCTGAATTAGAAATTGATATTCTTACATTGTATACTTTTTCAATGGAGAATTGGAAACGTCCCCGTGACGAGGTTAGTGCTTTGATGCATTTATTGGTCAATACTATCAAAAATGAACTAAATGATTTGCTTAAAAATAATGTTCGTTTGATAACGATTGGTCAATTAGAAGATTTGCCTTTACTAACTCGGAAAAGTCTGAATTATGCGATTGCAAAGACTCAACATTGTAATGGATTAACATTAAATCTCGCTCTGAGTTATGGAGGACGGAGAGAAATTGTCGACGTAACTAAAGTAATTTCGCAGAAAGTAAAATCAGGCGAAATTGACATTGATGATATTGATGAGGTATTATTTTCAAATTTCCTTTACACGGCAAATTTGCCGGATCCAGATCTATTGGTGAGAACAAGTGGAGAAGCTCGTTTGAGTAATTTTCTTTTGTGGCAACTAGCTTATACGGAAATCTATATAACAGATATACTATGGCCGGATTTCAGAAGAGATAATTTATATCAAGCTATCCAGTCATACCAGAAAAGGGAACGGCGATATGGAAGGGTTAGCGAGCAGTTATTGCCATCTTAAGAAATATGATATAGCAGGGGAACTTTATTATTTTCAATAGGTTTGGTCTTAAAGGAAAAAATAAGAGATGATGAGATATTGTTTACTTTAAGTATTTTTACTTTAATAATTCATAAAACCGAATGAAAATTCGTAAAATATTAATTTTTACAACCATTGGATTCGTAATTATTCTAATCGGTATATTTACGTTCTGGAATAGCTATTCGGTTGAAGATAAATTGAAAAAATATATTTTATCCGAGGTGCAACCATATTTCGAAGGCAAGTTAACAATTGCTCAGCTCCATCTGTCTCCAAAATCAATATCATTAAAAAAAGTCTCATTAGAACTTCCGAAACAATCAGTTCAACTAGATATTGAAAATCTCCAATTTGGATTTAGCTACTTCAATGCCTTCAAATATAATTTTAATCCAATCCGAATTGTTTCTGATGTAGTATTAGAAAAACCTGTTTTTCGGATAAAAGGAAATCCCACGAAAGATCCAAATAGCAAATCTGAGCGACCCGAAATCGATTTGGAGAATTTAAAACAAACTTATGAAAACACCTTATTAGATATAAATTTTATTGGAAAGCTTGTAATAAAAGAAGGTTCCGTAGTGTGGGTTGATAGATTGAATGAAGAAATATCTCTGATTAGTAATCTTGGGGGTTGGATAAGTACCAAAGACATTTCAAAATCTGTTGTTAAGTTATCCGGGAGGTTGTTTGCTTCAAAGAATGAAAATGTAATCCTTGAAGGCCAAGCTAATTTACAGGCCGGGAGGTTAGATTCTGTCTCTGTTAGTCTTTGGGATAACAACTTATCAACATCTATTCCATCAATTTATCCTAAGATATTGAAAATTGAACAGGGAAAATTGTCGGGCCGTGGGGTTTTAAAGGAAAAACCAAACGGTAGTTTAACTCTGGATGGTTCAATTACTATAACAGATGCTGATTTGACACTTTTCCAAGGCAAATTGAAACTTGATCATTTTAATTCGGAAGTTAAAATTAACGATTGGAATTTGGAAATCGTATCATGTGATTTAAATTGTTATGATAGCCATTTTGAAATAGCAGGAAACATTAATAGTATTTTTCATCCTGAATTTGATTTAACTGTTCAATCGAATCACACAAATCTGGAAAAAGTTTATAATGAAATTTGGGGAGAGAAATCAACAATTGGTTTAAAGGGTTTGGCTGATTTTGATGTACATGTGACAAATACTACCAAAAATCCTATTTTTTCCGGCTCAATTGATCTTGCAAATTTTGAAATCTTCGGAGAAAAATTTACTTCAGTGGAAACTTATTTTAATTATTCTTCCGGCAAATTCTTGATTGATAGAGCTAAAGGTTTTTATCATAATCTTTTTCTGGATAGCAAAGGTATCATATCAATAGAACCTGAGAATCCAGCATTATCTATGGATATAAAAGCTTCGGGCGATCTTACTAAAATTGAGAAAATTGCACAAAAGCTCAACAAAGAATTGCTTACTCTTCCATTTAATGTGCACGGTAATTTTGAAAGCGATTTTAAAAAACATTCATTTTTTTCTGATATTCAAATATCAGGTGTAACTTTAGACAGTAGCCAGATACCTGTGATCGAGGGGAAACTGAATTTTTATGATGACAGTTTTGAAGTGATTGTTGATTGTGACGAAAATCAATTCAAGCTTGATGCAAAAGTAAAACTCAATAATCATTCTCCGCAGTTTTCCGTTAAATTTGAAAAATTCGGTGGAAATTTATGGGAAATAGCAAACATTCCATTTCATCATTATTTCAAAAAATTACTGCTACTTAGCGGAGAAGTTACTGGAGACAAGAATTATTCTACTTATACCCTTAATGCAAATCGAACAATCTATACCGGTGAATCAAATTTATTATTTAAAATAGATGGCGTGTATAGTTCATCTGATGAAAATACGCAAATCCAGGGAGATATCTCTTATCATTCTGATACAGGTGGGAATATTCCCGGTTACCTGGATTTGGAGATAGGGCCTAAGTATTTGAATGTGAAACAATATCAATTAGGGGATTTTTATTTTGCAAATGGAAGCGTCGAATTAAGCGGGGATCGCAAAATTGAAGGTAAATTGGAGCTAAAAAATGCAGATATTATCTATATTTTGGATGGTGTTTTACTTAACCCCGGTTTTGATGTGCAGGGCCAAATTAACGGCGAAATTAATCTCAGCGGATCTGTGGAAGCTCCAATTGTAGATAGTAATTTACGTTTTTCAGAGATTATATTTAAAGGAGAGGGATATTATTCCGGAGATGCGTTATTGAACCTGGTTCGAAATAAGCTTGCTATTGCTAAGTTTAATTTGTTTAGGGAAGATAACCCTCTGTTTGAATCAACTGGAATTATTGATCTCAAGAAAAAGATGTTGGATGTCAAGGTTAAGGGAAGAGATACAGACATTTCGACTGTTTTGAATTTATTTTTAAAAGACTTTGATTATCTGAATGGTTCAGGTGATTTTGACCTAACGATTCGAGATAGTTTTAAACAACCTGAAATTAACGGAGAAATCACCGCTAGGGATGGCTGGTTGTATTTTATACCCTATGATACATTAAAAATGAAAGTTGGAAAATCTCCAAATTTAATCGCTTCAAATGAAAATTATTTATCGACAAACGGCTCTAAAACAGCAAATGATAATTCTCTTCCCGGCCTTTATATTCAAAGAGCAATCATTCAAAAAAATGAGAAATTCAAAATTACAGGTTCAGGCTATTTGCCATTTTCTTCTGAATTGGATATGGACATTCGGCTTAATGGCGAAGGAGACGCGTTAGCCATTATGTTTAGTGACACACCTGAAGTTTTGGAAACAGAGAGTGAAGCAATATTTAAATGGGGGTTTGGAGGGAGTTATAGCAACCCCATATATACGGAGGGTGAAGTTCTCCTGAAAAATGGGAAGGTTAAATTAGAGAGTATTGCACCGATTGTAGAAAACATAGAAGCAACAGTGAAATTAAACCAGGTTAATCAATTTGTTTCAGTAACTAATTTAAGTGGTATTATCAAAAAACATTCTTTTTATGCATTTACTAAATTCGATTCAGTAGATTATAATAATGATTCAGAACCCCTATTCATAACGGAATGGGGACTTAATTTCGGTACTATATATTTTAAATCTGATGAAACAGATCAAAAAGGTGTTCCATTAAATATTCCAGGTGCAATGAAGCCCGATGAAAATGGGTGGTTCGTGGTTAAAGGGAAAAATAATAAGGAATATTTTACCATATCAGGTCCTGAAGAACATCCTTTAGCTACTGGAGAAATCTTAGCCAGAGATTTAGCGTTTACTTTTCCGTTTGAATTTGAGGAGCCTATTCCACTTGAGCCTGGTTTGACAGAAAAAATACTAGACAGTATGGTTTGGGATGTGCATTTAGTGCCGGTTAAGGATGTTCGCTACGTGAAGCAATTACCTGGTTTTTTTGACAATATTTGGATTAATGCAACAATCGATCCGATAAGCGATTTGCATTTCACAGGTATATTTGAAGATAGTACATTTCGTTCAGAAGGGGTACTCCAATCGACCAGAGGTACAATTGAATACTTGGATTTCAATTTTGGAATTGAAAAATTTGCAGCCGAGTTCGATAAAAATGATATTTTCCCAATCGTTTACGGTAGAGCTAGAACAACATTTACGGATTCCCTCGAAATCCTATCTAATATTTATTTAACTATGTATCTTTATGATCCTGAAACAAAACAAGAATTAGAAAAAGGTAGATGGGATGAAGATGTCAGATTTAGAATATCTTCTGATCATCCGTTGGTAGGGTCGAATGAAATCCAGGTTTTAGCTAGTTTGGGTTATTCAGTGGAAAGTAAGGATGTGATTGCATCTAGCACTGAAAATCTAATATTTCGACCCCTAATTCGACCTGTTGAAAGGAAATTAGAGCGAACTTTGGGCTTAGATACCATTCGATTTCGGTCAAGTTTTGCAAAAAATATTTTTTTTCCAAATTCAAATGCGTACAACAAAATAGATGCCAGACATCGCAGGTATTTACTCTTTCGCAGTACACAATTGACAGTTGGCAAATACCTTACTGAAAATGTGTATCTAGTATATTCGGGACAACTAGAAGTTGGGCTGGATCCAATTTACCAGAGAGATGGACTGGGATTAAGACATTCATTAGATTTGGAATATAGAATTTACCCAAATTTGTTATTGGAACTACAATATAATTATGATCGTTTACTTCTCACAGAAAAAGATGATAAACGGATTCAAATTAGACATTTTTTTGCATTTTAAATTAGTTTGGAGGTATAGACCTAATGTTGCAACGACCGTACAAAATTATTATATTTCTGTCAATTTTTTGTTTAAACATTACGGTGTTTTATTCTTTTGCAATTGCACAAAAGAAATCTATTAAAATAATTAGTGTTTCTGTTGTAGGTAATCAAACTACCGACGCAAATATTATTTTGATGACTGCCGGGTTGACAGAAGGAAGTGAAATATCTGGAGATCAAATCCAAAAGTCAATAAAACAGCTTTGGAGATTGGGTATTTTTTCTGATATTCAATTAAAAGTGGAAAGCCAAGTAGGAGATAATTATTACTTAAGATTAGAATTAACTGAACATCCACGTGTTGAGAGTTATTCGTTTGAAGGCAACAAGAAAATTAAAGAAAAAGATATTCAAGAGGCTTTGGACCTTTATCCTGGCCAAATCTATAATCCTTCAAAAATCGTAAAAAATGAAAATACTATCCTGAAGCTCTATGAGGAAAAGGGCTTTATGTTGACAAGCGTGATCGCTGATACAAATAATAGCGATAAACCAAACCGTGTTAAACTTGTTTTCAAGATCGATGAAGGGAAGAAAGTAAACATAAAAAAAATATCCTTCACGGGTAATACAAATTTCGATGACGGAAAGCTGAAAAAGCAACTAAAGGACACGAAAGAAAACAAGTGGTGGTGGTTTGGGGGAGATTTTAAAAAGAAAGAGTATGAAGAGGATAAAGATAAACTTCTTGCTTTCTATCGAAAAAATGGATTTCGAGATGTGGAAATCGTTAGAGATTCTATCTATTATGATGAAACTCGTGAGAATTTATTCATAGATATAGCGGTACTAGAAGGAGTTCGTTACAGAATACGAAAAATTACTTGGGAAGGTAATGAATTGTTTGATACAGTTCAGCTAAGCAATTTATTGGACATTAAAGAGGGAGATTATTATAATCAGGAAGATTTACAGAAAGCTGTAACAGATAAATTAAGCAGTATATATTATGATTTCGGCTATATTTTTACGCAAGTAGTTCCCCAAGAAATTCCTGTAGGACAAGATCAATTAGATATAAAATTCATTATTCACGAAGGCGATCCTGTAACAGTCCGGAAGATTCTTGTTGAGGGAAACACCAAGACAAAAGAAAAAGTAATACGTCGAGAACTGAGGATATTGCCAGGCGATGTATTTAGTCGTGCTGCCTTGATGAGAAGCCATCGCGAAATATTCATTATGAATTATTTTAGCAATGTTATTCCTGATGTTCGCACTGTTAACCAAGAGCAGGTAGACATAATATTCATGGTCGAAGAAAAATCTACAGACCAGGCCAACATGTCGGCTGGGTGGAGTGAACGAGACCGCCTGATAGGTAGCCTCGGAGTCGGAATGAATAATCTATTTGGAAATGGACAGCGATTAAATTTTGATTGGACATTTGGCCGTTATTTCAGAAACTTTCAAATAGGTTTTACAGAGCCATGGCTTTTCGATACACCAACTTTGGCAGGTTTCTCAATTTATGATTCAAAGCGGGATAATTCAATTTTTTACGGTTATAAGCAAGATAGTCGTGGTGGAACGTTCAGAGTTGGACGAAGAATGAGATGGCCGGATAATTATTTTCGTAGCGATTTCATCTACAGGATTGACCGAACCAGCCTCTCAGATTTCTCAGATCGAATCATAGAGATTAATCCAAATGGAATTGCTACTGAGGATTGGCCATTAATCAGCAGTAGTGTAACATATGCTCTTTCTCGAGATAGTCGGGATCGCGCGGAATTTCCTACAAGAGGTTCTGAGTTTTCTTTAACCAATGAATTCGCAGGAAAACTTCTCGGTGGTAATGTTGCATATCATAAACATTTATTTTCATTTAACGGATTTTATCCATTTATTTGGAAATTTGTTTTACACACCAATGTGGAAGTGGGTTATCTTGATGGTTTTGGATCCGGACCCCATCAAATACCGTATTTAGAATTATTCTTTATCGGAGGTGCAGGATTAACTCGATCAACACCATTAAGAGGGTATGATGATCCGCTTTCCGGAAACGGTGGAGCTGCATTGGTAAATGGTGGAAGAACTTTATTAAAACAACAATTGGAAATTCGAATGCCGTTTCTAGATAATCCAACAGCTTATGGATTGGCATTCGCTGAAGCTGGAAATATTTGGAGTAATCTTGGTAATACGGATCCATTTGATTTAAAAAGATCAATAGGAGTAGGAATTCGAATCTTTATGCCCATGTTGGGGTTGATTGGTTTTGATTATGCTTATGGTTTTGACAATTTTCAAAATGGTAAACGTTTTGGAGCTTGGAAACCTCATTTTGTATTTGGCCGGGGGTTTTAAATTTTTTTGGATTTATATAACTTGAAATAAAGGAAAGTGGTGATAAAGTGAAAACTCGAAATATATTATCGATGGTAATAATCAGTAGTATTCTTATATTTGGTAATTCAATTGCACAACAAAAGTTTGGATATGTCGATTCTCAAAAGATATTAGCGAGCTACAAGGGAGCTCAAGATGTGCAAAAACAATTGGATGCCAAAAATAGGGAATGGCAGCAAGAATTGCAAGATATGCAAACTGCAATGCAGGAGAAAAATACGCAGTTAGAGCAACAAGGATTAATGCTAAGTGCAAGTAGAAAAACCGAATTACAACGTGAAATTCAGACGATGTACGATTCATATCAAAGATTTCAAAATCAAAAATGGGGGCAAAACGGAGAAGCCTTCAAGTTACAAAATGAATTATTGCAACCTGTTTTTGATGTAATAAACAAAGTTATTAAGGATATTGGTAAAGCAGAAAATTTCGACTTTATTTTTGACAGTGTTTCCGGAAATATTCTTTATGCCAGTGATAAACAACCTGATTTAACCGACAAGGTTATTGAAGAATTAAATAAAAGTATCACAGAATAGCTGTCTGTCAAGTTACTCTGAAATGGGAATCTCACTAACCGCTATCGATTAATGAAACTTGCGGATATAGCCAATTTGGTCAATGGCAAGCCTGTTGGTGATGGAAATACCGATATAAAAGATATTGCATCTTTAGAAGACGCAAAAGCAGGTGATATATCTTTTCTAACCAGTCGCAAATATCATCAACTGATAGAATCAACAAAAGCTTCTGCGCTTATTTTACCCCCTGACGATTGGGATTGTAAAATTCCTTATATTGTTTGCGAAGATCCAAATGTTGCATTTGCCATGTTGATGCAACATTTTCATAATCATGTTAAATTTCAAAAGGAAGGGATCCATCCAACAGCAATTCTTGAATCGAATGTGAGACTGGGAGATGGAATTTCAATAGGCGCTAATGTTTACATTGAAGAAGGTGTCAAAATTGGCCAACATTCAACTATATTTCCAAATTGTTTTATTGGCTCAAATACATTAATTGGTGATGAGGTTACAATTTATCCTAATGTAACCATTAGAGAAGAAATTGAAATTGGCAATCGTGTTATTATCCATGCGGGTTCTGTAATCGGTAGTGATGGATTCGGTTATGCTGAGAATGAAGGTCAATACTCAAAAATTCCACAAGTTGGCATAGTGATTATTGAAGATGATGTCGAAATTGGCGCCAATTGTTGTATTGATCGGGCAACCCTTGGTGCAACGAAAATAAGCCGAGGAGTTAAGTTGGATAATCTTATTCAAATTGCCCATAATGTAGAAATTGGAGAGAATTCTGTTATTGCCGCTCAAACTGGAATTTCGGGAAGTTCTAAAATTGGAAAAAATGCAAAATTTGGTGGACAAGTTGGACTGGTTGGACATATCACTATTGGTGAGAATGTTGCAATTGGAGCACAAACTGGTGTAACAAAATCACACCCGGATAATATAGTTTTATCTGGATATCCAGCACGACCCCATAATGAACAATTGAAATTGGAAGGTTCATTAGGAAGAATTCCGAAATTGATTAGGAGAATTAGAGATCTTGAAAATGAAGTAAAGGAATTGAAAAAATTATTAACAGAAAATGATTAATAGCAATCATAATGGTGATTAATGAAAAAAAAACAACGAACGATTAAGAAATCGGTTTCCCTAGCAGGAGTAGGGTTACACACTGGAAATACAACTCATTTAAAATTTTGCCCGGCTCCGGAAAATACCGGAGTGCGATTTGTCCGGGTCGATTTAGATCATCGGCCTGAGATTCCCGCTTTAATTGATTATGTTGTAGATATTTCTCGTGGAACGACAATTGCAAAAGGTGAGGATAAAGTTCATACTGTTGAACATGTGCTAGCTGCAATTTTCGGACTTGAACTTGATAATATTTATGTTGAATTGGATGGAAATGAACCGCCGGTATTTGATGGGAGTGCATTACCATTCCTGGAAAAACTAAAAGAGGCCGGGATAGAAGAGCAAAGTGCTTCCAGAAATATTTTTGTTATTGATGAAACAATTGCCTATAGTGAGGAAAATCGCGGGGTAGATATCGTTGTATTTCCTTCAGACGAATTTCGTATTACATTTATGGTGGATTATAAGAATCCAGCTTTAGGTACTCAATATACATCTATGTATTCCTTATTAGATGAATTTGAATCGGAATATGCTTCAGCCCGGACTTTTTGTTTTTTACATGAGGTTGAAGAACTTGCGAATAATGGCCTTATTAAAGGAGGGAATCTAGATTCAGGTGTAGTGATCATAGATAGAAAACTAGATGATAATGAATTAAATCGTCTGAAAGACCTTCTTCATCTCAAAGATAATATTAAACCTAGCACAAATGGTATCTTGAATGATGTCCAACTTCGGTTCAAGAATGAGCCAGTTCGTCATAAAACACTGGACCTAATTGGAGATCTTGCCTTATTGGGAATGCCAATTCAAGCACATGTCCTATGTGCCCGATCAGGACATAAGGCTAATGTAGAATTGGTAAAGCAAATTCGTAAACTGTATAATAAGAAAATGCTGGCAAAGAAATACAAAAGCGGAGACAATAAGTCTCTATTTGGTATTCAGTCTATTCTCAATGTTATGCCTCACCGGTATCCTTTTCTCTTAGTGGATCGAATTGTTGATTTGGTGCCTGGGGAAAGAGTGACTGGGATCAAAAATGTAACGATTAATGAACCGTTTTTTCAGGGCCATTTTCCAGGACACCCCATTATGCCTGGAGTTTTAATTGTTGAAGCAATGGCTCAGGTTGGTGGTTTTATGCTGCTGGATAGTGAGGAAAATCCGGAAGATAAATTGATGTATTTCATGGGACTTGATAATGTTCGGTTTCGCAAACCTGTCGTTCCCGGAGACCAAATCCGGTTTGAATTAGAGATGGTTAAGTATCGTAGAGGATATTGTAAAATGGCAGGTAAGGCATTTGTTGATGATGAAATGGTTGCTAAGGCCGATTTAATGGCAGCTGTTGTAGACCGTAATCCAGATCCCGGCGATAAGAACAAAACTGACGATTCGAAAGAAGTATAATTGCCAGAAATTCATCCAACAGCGCTTGTTGATCCTGGTTCGGAATTAGATGATAATGTGAAAATTTCTCCTTATAGTATTATCGAAGATAATGTCGTTATTGGCAATAATACCTGGATAGGCTCATACGTCTTTATAGCAAGTGGTACTCATATCGGCGAAAATTGTAACATTCACCATGGTGCGGTTCTCGGATCGGCTCCACAAGACGTAAAATATGAGTCTGAAAAAACCTCCTTAGAGATTGGAAATAATACGATTATTCGGGAATATTGCACAATCAGTCGGGGGACAAAATATCGGTGGAAAACTCATGTCGGATCTAATTGTTTTATAATGACTTATGCACACATTGCGCACGATTGCATTATTGGCGATCACGTCATTCTTGCCAATTCTGTAAATATGGGTGGGCATGTTGAAATTCATGATTTTGCCGGCGTTGGAGGAATAGTAGGGATTCATCAATTTGTACGGATCGGGAAATACGCCTTTATAGGTGGTGGCTTTAGAGTTCCAAAAGATATTCCTCCTTACGTTCTAGCAGTAGGTGAGCCATTACGGTTCGCTAAAGTTAACAGTGTAGGATTAAATCGTTATGACATGAGTAAAGAAACCATTAATATCATTCGAAGGACATTTAAAATATTTTTTCGCAGTAATTTGAATGTAACTCAAGCGCTTACCAGGATAAAGGATGAATTTGAGGTTATTGATGAGGTCAAAGAGATTGTCGATTTCATTGAATCGAGCGAACGAGGAGTTATAAATAAATGAACGAGTGGCGGTTATTAATAACTCCTCAAATGAAAGGAGCGATCAATATGGCGCTGGATTTTGCAATCGCTGATTCTGTGGGGAAAGGCTTGTCTCCGCCGACTTTACGATTCTACGATTGGAAACCCTACTGTTTATCGATCGGATTTAACCAAACCATTTCTGAAAATGAATATGTCAATTGTCAAGAGCTGGGTATTGATGTAGCTCGTAGACCCACCGGTGGTAGAGCCATCTTACATGCTAATGAATTTACTTATGCAGTTATAATTCCTGCGGATAATCCGGTTTTCTGTAAATCAATTTTAGGAACCTACCAAATAATATCAGATTGGTTATTGGAAGGTCTACGAAAACTTGGAATAAATGCACAACAAAGTGAGAAACGGGATCGTAAAAGTGTAAATCCTGATTACGAAAAATTTTGTTTTGCTTTGCCGTTAAGATATGAAATTATGGTTAACAATAGGAAGTTGATAGGAAGTGCTCAACGCCGGTTGCCTGGTGTTGTTTTACAACACGGTTCAATATTAATTGGGTCTGAACACCTCAAAGCTGCTTGGGTTTTTGACAAGAACCAACAATCACAACAAATGATGGAGAGCTACTTGCAAAAGCATACTGCTTATTTAGCAGAATTTCTGAACTATATTCCTGATTTAATTGATTTTGCAAAAATGATGTCTCAGACTTGGGAAAAAATGTATCAAGTAAGTGTACATAATGGAAGAATTTCCAATTCCGAAATGAAGACCGCTGAGTCTATTCAATCAAAATATAGCATATTGGAGACCGAGGAATTTCTTCTCAATCAAAACGATCAGTCCCAACCTATTGAGTCATATTGATGAAACGAATCGCACTTCTCGGCGCTAGTGGCTCAATCGGAAGAAATGCTCTTGAGGTAATTAGCAATTATCCGGAAAAATTTAAGGTCAGCGTATTAAGCGTTCACACACAAGTCGATTTTGCCGTAGAAAAAGCCCTGGAATTAAAACCGGAAGCGGTAATTTTTACAGATAATAACGATGTTTATGATGCTATTGACTTATTAGAAAAACAAAACATAACCGTATATATTGGAGATGGCGGTATTGAAGAAGCACTGAAAGTTTGTCAGTATGATTTATTAGTGAATTCGTTAATTGGCGGTATTGGCCTCGTACCAACTCTTACCGCGATTCAGCAAGGAAAACCAGTTGCTTTGGCGAATAAAGAAACAATGGTGATGGCAGGTGAATTAGTGAACAGCGAACTCGATAAACACAATGTTTCGTTGATACCAATTGATAGTGAACATAGCGCTATTTTTCAATGCCTGGTAGGTGAACCCAAAGAAAGCATTAAGCGAATAATTTTAACAGGGTCCGGAGGACCCTTCTGTCGTCGGGATATAAATAAGTTTGATGACATTACCATAGAGGAGTCTTTAGCCCATCCAAATTGGAAAATGGGTAAAAAAATAACTGTTGATTCTGCAACATTGATGAATAAAGGATTGGAAATCATTGAGGCGTATTGGCTTTTTGGTATTTCTTTAGATAAAATTAATCTGGTTATTCATCCGCAATCAATTATCCACTCAATGGTGGAATTTGTAGATGGTTCCATCAAGGCTCAAATGGGTTGGCCAGATATGAAAATTCCGATACAGTATGCATTATCTTACCCAGACCGACTTCCATTATATTCCAAGGAGTTGGATTTTACTGCAATAAGGGAATTAACTTTTCTAAAGCCTGATTATGAAAAATTTCCAAACTTAAACCTGGCAATAGATGCAATACGGAAAGGCGGAACTTTACCCGCTGTTTTGAACGCTGCCAATGAAGAAGCAGTGCATCTTTTCTTAGACGGAATAATTTCATTTAAAGCAATTTCCTCTTTAGTTACCCAGGCTATGGAAGAACATAGTTGTGTAGACCTCCCAAATCTGGATGAAATTCTTAAAGCAGATCTCTGGGCAAGGAACTTTGTGTTAGAAAACACTCGTTTGCAAAAGACGGGCATTGAGTAAAATTAGTATTTGTATTTAAAATTTAGTAGGAAATAAAATGCCGGATATTCTTCAAACAATTTTTGCAGCTATTTTACTATTAAGTGTTTTGGTTTTTCTCCATGAACTTGGTCATTTTTTAGTTGCTAAACTGGTTGGGATTCGTGTTGAAACATTTTCAATCGGTTTTCCACCCAGGCTTTTTGGCAAAAAAATAGGTGATACGGATTATTGTATATCTGCAACCCCTTTGGGTGGCTATGTAAAGCTCGCAGGAATGATTGATGAAAGCCTGGACCAGGAGACCATTAAAGGAGAACCTTGGGAATATCAATCTAAGTCTGTTTCTGCTAGAATGGCAACTATCATTGCAGGACCGTTAATGAATATTTTTCTTACAGTTTTTTTGTTTTCCTCGCTCTTTTACTTTAATGGTAAACCGGTAACAAATGAAACATCAACTATCGGTTCTTTATCAGAGGATTATCCAGCACAACAATCGGGTTTGCAAATTGGCGATCGAATTGTCGCAATAAACAGTATACCCGTTGATACGTGGAATCAGATGACAACAATAATCCGTTCACAACCTGACACTGTTGTTTTTGTTGAATGGGAACGGAATACTGAAATTCTTTCTGCTGAAATTCATACAAGACGAGACACAATCCCTATCAATGGTGAGATTCGCGAAGTCGGAATTCTTGGGATATGGCCTGTAGTTGATATGGAAAAAGTCGGTTTAGTGTCTTCTATCAATTTGGGATTTGATAAGACAATATGGCTAACAAAGCTTCTTTATCATTCAATAAAAAGGTTGTTTGCTGGTAAAGAATCATTGCGCTCTTTGGGTGGACCATTAGTTATTGGAAAAATAGCAGGAGAGACAGCTCGCCTTGGCTGGGAAGCATTTCTAACATTTATGGCTTTTCTTAGTTTGAATTTAGCCATTATAAATTTATTACCTATTCCTGCTTTAGATGGCGGACATCTAATGTTTTTAACGGTTGAAGGTATAATCAGACGGCCGTTACCTCTAAAAGCAAGGCTCGGGTTCCAGAAAATAGGAATGGTTTTTTTGTTAACTCTAATTCTATTTATTATTTTTAATGATTTGAGGAACTTGATCTTCTAGTCTTTTACCTGGTAAATTTTTACTTGTAGATAATACTTACCCAATGGCTTTTGGAAATGAAAACTGACATGTCTCAGAGTCAAGGAAGATCCCCATATCATTTTTCAATAGTAAAAGCGGTTAGCACAGAAATTAAAATCAAAGGTTCCAGATTCATTGGAAATTGCTACCCTGTTGATAGCAGTGATGACTGTGACAGGTTGCTGGCTGAGCAAAGCAAAACCTATTATGGCGCAACACATTTATGTTATGGATATCAAATCGGAATTGGGGATCGGGCTATTTTTCGCAGCAACGATGCAAATGAACCTTCAGGAACTGCAGGCGCTCCAATTCTGAATGTAATTCGAGGCGAAAACCTGACAAACATATTGGTCGTTGTTGTTAGATATTTTGGCGGAACAAAATTGGGAATCGGAGGATTGGTAAAAGCTTATACGGAAATAACTAAAGCCACTCTTGCAAAATCAAAACGAATAAGAATGGAAATAATGACCACATTAAAATTTAAAATTGATTTTAATTATCTCGATCAAACAATGCGGGAACTATCTAAATTGAACGGCAAAATCATTAAGAAGGTCTATGATAAAAAAGTAGATTTTACGATATCTATTCCTGAATCAAATAGTGATCATCTGAAGAATAGTTTAATTAATTTGAGTAGGGGGGGAATTAAAATATTATCTGAAAATTAGAATATTTTCACTTATAAATTTGATCGGCTAATCCGATAAAATGAAGGTGAATTCCAATACCAAATGGTAAACAAATGACTAAATTAACTTGACACTATTGCAATTATGTTTTATAATCTAAATAAATTTGTGCTAACGAACCGGTTAAAGTTAATAATAGAGAATTAAAATGTTTGATTTATTTGATAATAGAATAGGTTAGATTGTGATCATTGCAGTTCGTGTAGAGAAGGTTACTTTAGATACTTCGACAAATCGATTCGTTGTAATTTTAAGAGACGATATAAATAAACGTTGGCTTCCAATAGTTGTTGGTTCCTCGGAAGCCCAGGCAATTGCACTCCAACTAGAGAACATTGACCCACCCCGCCCTCTGACTCACGATTTAATGAAAAACTTATTGGATACTGTCGGATCGAAAGTTTCCCGTATCATCGTTAATGATCTTCGAGAAAATACTTATTATGCGATGATCAACTTATCAAACAACGGCTCCAATAAAGAAGTTGATGCAAGACCGAGTGATGCCATTGCACTCTCCTTGAGAATGCAAGCACCGATATTTGTGGATGAAGAGGTAATGCGGAAAGCAGCTATTCGTGAAGCCGATGAAGAAGACGTTGAAATTGAAGAGAAGAGCCCGGTATCGCAAATGGAGGAATTAAATTCAGACCTGGATAAAGCGGTTAAAGAAGAACGATTCGAAGATGCGGCACGACTGCGTGATAAAATTCGTGATCTTAAAAAGGAAATTGACAAAAATTAATTTACCCAAAGCATATCCTGTTTTATTTACCTTCAATCTTTCAAGTTTGAAGGTTTTTTATTTTAATTCCACCCAATTTATAAATTTCAAAATAATATTGATCTGATTATTCGATTATAAATAATTTATAATTATCCTTTTCGTAATCGTCAAATGAAAGAAAAATAATGGCCATCTTTGACTGGATTGTAATCGCCCTTTATTTGACTGGCACCATTATATTAGGGCTTTGGGTGAGTAAAAAGCAGGAAAATTTAAAAGACTTCTTTTTAGGTGGGCGTAGTATCCCGTGGTGGGCCGCACTTCTTTCAATGGCGGCTACTGAGATTAGTGCCGCCACATTCCTTGGAGCGCCGGAGCAAGGATATATAAGAGATATGACTTACATGCAATTTTCAATAGGAACTGTATTAGCCAGGTTTGTAATAGCTGCAGTTTTTCTGGGTGTTTTTTACCGGTTTCAAGTTTATACAATATATGGATATTTAACCCATCGTTTTGGAGCACCTACTCACACATCCGTTGCAGGTGTATTTCTATTAGGTAGATTGTTCGCCAGTGGCGCCCGGCTGTTTATAGCATCTATAGCCATTAAGGTTGTAACAGGTCTGGATATGACAACTTCAATCATTATTCTGGGTATTGTAGCCATCGCTTATACCTGGCTTGGTGGAATAAAAGCAGTAATTTGGACTGATGTTGCCCAAGCTGTTATACTTGTCGGGGGTGGAATTATAACTGTCTTTAGTTTGATCAGTCATATACCTTTATCTTTCAGTGAAATTATTGACCAGGTTGCAGAAGCTGGTAAGTTCAGGGTTTTCGATTTTAGGTGGACTACACCTGATGGTGGCTCAGCGGTCTTGTTGAATGCATATCATTTTATCCCGGCAGTTATTGGTGGATTCTTCCTAACTATGGCTACTCATGGCACTGATCATGATATGGTCCAGCGCTTACTTACATGCAAAAGTAGTAAAGAAGGTAAACGATCTTTATGGATGAGTGGCTTTCTCAGCGTGATGGTTGCCCTCCTTTTTATTTTTATAGGTCAATTGCTTTTTGTATATGTAAGTCAATTACCTATCGGTCACAATATGCTTGGAATTGCAGACCAATTACGAGCTTCAGGGAAAAACGGTCACTTTTTTCTCTATTATATAGTTGAAATTCTTCCTATGGGTATTACCGGGCTTGTTTTAGCATCGGTATTTGCTGCAGCTATGTCTAGTCTTGATTCAGCGTTAAATGCGATGAGCGCTACATTTGTTACCGACTTTTACAAACCATATTATAGGAAAAATGCAGATTCAAAGCATTATCTGAAAGTTTCCCGTTTAGCAACGATACTGATTGGCGCACTTTTAGTGGGAGCAGCATTACTGGTAGTTTACTATTACAATGCTAATCCTGAAACAGACTTGTTGAGTATTGCACTTGGGGTAATGACTCTCTTCTACGGAGCGCTATTGGGTATATTTTTAGTTGGATTATTAATGAAAACCAGGGGCAGCACAGTAAGCAATATAGTTGGAATGGCTTTAAGCCTTATTGTAATCATTCTCATTAAATACAACACTAGTCTTGCATGGCCATGGTTTATCGTAATTGGGACATTGATTACTTTCATTATATCATTCATAGGGCGAACAGCTTCTGTTATTGTTGAGAAATTCGAATTAGAAAATAATTCAAACATTGAAATGAATGGTTGATTAATTTATTCCTTTGTATTTATAGGAGATAAAGGATGAATACTGAAATTAAATTTGACCCCAATTCAGATTATTCCAAAAGAGCATATGTACAATCATTAGAACAATATCATGAGTTGTATAACCAATCTATTGAAGATCCGGATCTGTTTTGGAGTCGGATAGCTGAACGAGTTGATTGGTACAAGAAATGGGATAAAGTCTCTGAATATGATTTTGTATCAGCAGATATTAAATGGTTTATTGGCGGCAAGTTAAATGTTAGTTATAATTGCCTGGATCGTCATGTTAATGCAGGACATGGAGACAAAACTGCTATTATTTGGGAGAGCAATGATCCGTCGGAATCAAAAACGATTACTTATAGTGAGTTATTATTGCAGGTGCAAAAATTTGCAAATGCCTTAAAAGCAATAGGAGTGCAAAAGGGTGATCGGGTTTGTATTTACATGCAGATGATCCCTGAATTACCCATTGCTATGTTGGCTTGTGCCAGGATTGGGGCGATTCATTCGATTGTATTTGGTGCTTTTAGCGCTGATTCGTTGCGTAATCGAATTAATGATTCATCTTGCAAAATATTAATAACCCAGGATACGGCAGTTCGGGGTGAAAAACAAGATATCCCCATGAAAGCTAATGCTGATTCGGCGCTGGAAGATTGTCCTTCAATAAAAAATATGATCGTGGTACAAAGGACAGGTGGTTCTGTTGATTGGAACGAAGATCGGGATATTTGGTGGCATGAATGTATAAAAAATGCTGAGGCTGAATGCCCTCCTGAACCAATGGATGCTGAAGATCCTTTATTTATTCTCTATACTTCCGGATCCACCGGCAAACCAAAAGGAGTTTTGCATACGACAGGTGGGTACCTGGTTTACGCATCTTTCACTCATGAAATGATATTTGATTATCACGAAGGTGATATCTATTGGTGCACAGCTGATATTGGGTGGATAACAGGACATTCATACATTGTATATGGCCCATTGGCAAATCGTGCGATTAGTGTGATGTACGAAGGAGTACCTAATTATCCTGATTTCGGACGTTTTTGGCAAATTGTGGAAAAACATAAAATTAATCTATTTTACACTGCTCCAACCGCAATTCGGGCTTTAATGAAAGAAGGAGATTCATGGCCTGAAAAGCAAAATCTTTCTTCATTGAGACTCCTTGGAACAGTTGGTGAGCCCATCAAAGAGCCCGATTGGATGTGGTATCACAAAGTTATCGGAAAGGAGCAATGTCCGATAGTCGATACCTGGTGGCAAACCGAGACAGGTGGAATATTGATCACACCCCTTCCGGGAGCGATTCCCACCAAGCCAGGATCTGCAACCCTGCCATTCTTTGGAATTTGTCCAGTCATATTAGATCAGTCTGGTAAAGAACTTGAAGGGGCATCATCTGGATTTTTAGCCATAAAACGTGCCTGGCCGGGATTAATGAGAACAGTTTATGGAGATCATGAACGTTTTCGTAAAACTTATTTCAGCCAATATCCCGGTTATTATTTTACCGGAGATGGAGCAAAAAGGGATGAAGATGGTTATTATTGGATTACCGGCAGAGTGGATGACGTCCTCAATATATCCGGGCATCGAATTGGCTCTGCTGAAGTGGAAGGTGCAATCGGTAAAGCATCAGGCGTTGCAGAAGCGGCCGTGGTTGGATTTCCTCATGAAATTAAGGGTGAAGCTATTTATGCATTTGTGACTTTAAAGACCGGTGAACTTCCAGGTAATGAACATGTGGAAAATATCAAAGCAAGTGTTAGAAAAGAAATTGGACCCCATGCGACGCCTGACAAAATCCAATTTAACCCTGCTTTACCTAAGACCAGGTCTGGTAAAATTATGCGGAGAGTATTGCGAAAAATTGCCGAAGGAGATATTGAAAACCTTGGCGATATTTCGACCCTGGCAGATCCATCGGTTGTTGATGCTTTAGTTGAAGGCAGGCAGTAAAATAAAAACCTGGCAGGTTTTTAGCAGCCTGCCAGGTTTCAAATACTATTGTAGTAGAAGCATCTTTTTGCTAAGTGTTTGGCTACCGGCTTGCAATTTATAAATATAAACACCGGAGCTAACAGGTTGTCCCGATTTATCCATTCCATCCCAGGTAACCGATTTATTTCCTGCTGATTGTATTTGGTTTACCAATACACGAATCTCTTTGCCTAATCCGTCATAAATCTTCAAAGTTACAGTTGATTGTGTCAGCAAATCATAGTGAATCGTTGTCGTTGGGTTAAATGGATTCGGATAATTTTGATGAAGTGCAAACTCAGTTGGAACAGTCAAAATTCCTGGTTCCTCAACTGCAGTGGCAGTAGAATCGAATCCCTCTACTGTTAGGTCATCAAGCTTGAATGTAGTTCCTGAATCTGACACAGCACCGACAAATGCAAAGGTTAACCACTCTCCTGTAACTCGAGGAGTGGGATCCGTTGCCTCGATAAGCCATCCAGCTGTTTCATCTGCTTTTTCACCAGTCCAAAATTTCACTTTAACGTCTCCCCCTTTGAGATAATATTTGCACCAATAATAGGTATCAGCCGCAAAAGCAAACGTGGACGCACCGAGAACTGTCCAGCTTTCCGGACCCAGACCCTGCAACGGAGCGCCCGGGCGCGGATCACCATAAGTCGCAAGCCTTACAACACCAGCAGCAGGGCTAATGAACAATGGATATCCAGGTGTATCCTCCCTCGGATCAGGATTCGTAAAAACATCGCTAGTATCGCTAAAATCCTGTCTTGCTACCAAAGCAAAATAAGAACCCGCAGGATTTGTGAAATTCACAAAATTGATCTGAAAAGTAATGACTTCGTCCGGGCTGCCATAAGGGGGATCACG
>CAYXGW010000039.1:0-46227 GCA_964464595.1 uncultured Deferribacteres bacterium | reverse complement strand
GAAATCAAAAGCGAAAAACGTTGGGTATCGCCGAGGTCAATCCTGTCCTTGGCCAGGCCATAATCCATTTGGAAATTTGAAAGCTTCAGTGTAGCTCCCCATGTAAAGTCATTCTCATAATATCCACCCCTCATTGCCATGAAGCCAGTTGGCCAAATTTCAACACCCGTATGAGTTACGCCTGAATTGAATTGATTTTCTGATTCTGTACTTGCTACATCTGTGCTTATTAACAAGCGATCATTCCAAAATTTCAGTGCTATACCTCCTCTAATGTGCATGGGAAATTTATCTTCTTGGCCTGAAGCTGTATCCCATCTAATGAAAGAATCAATATCCTGTACTAGAAATCCAATTGATATAAATTCACTGAATTTGAGCAATGCACTCGCATCAAAACCATAGCCAGTCGCAGAATCGTTCAATAATTTCTGGAAAAAATATTTGAAGTTTCCGCCAATGTAGAACCATTTTGCTAGTCCAATTCCTATGGAGAAGGTGAGTGCATCTTCCGAATCTTTAAAAGTACCTAAAAGATTTTCTGATGCGTCACGTATTTCTATTCCCTCAACTCTGTAGTCCAGCATGCTCAGCCCAAAAGATATATACTCATTAACTGGAAATGCAAAACTTAGATAGTTAAACTTTCTATCCAGAGACATTACAGTATACATGCTGCCAATTTGAAGAGTCTTGAGTTGAACCAAGCCAGCAGGATTCCAATAGGCAGCGTAAACATCGTTAGCTATTGCTGTAAAAGCCCCAGCCATTCCCAATGGACGCGCTCCGACTCCAATACGCAGGAATGAGCCAGCGCCGCCTGATTCATCTGGCCCAGAATAGGCACTCTTACAGGACAACAAAATCACTCCACCCATTACGAATGTTAAAATCAGCTTTTTCATTTTGAATGATTTCTGCATTCTATCCAAGAACTTTATCGCATAACTGCGATTTTTGTAATAATTGATTCACCTTGAGCTTCGACACGACAGAAATATACTCCGTTCGCAACTGGCTCACCTTTCGTATTTTTGCCATCCCAAGCAAGATAGTTTTTACCCTGGTTAGCTGCTTTTTGATCTTCCCAGACCAAACCGCCACTCGCATCAAATATTATAACGCTCACTTCACCGGGGGCTTCCAACACAAATGTGATTCTTGTAAATCCATCTAAATCAGGAGAAAATGGGTTCGGGAAATTATAAACCGTTTTCTCACTAAATTCACCTTTGGCAACAACGATACCATCACTAAAGCCTGACTCACTCCACAATCCTGCTCCGTTTCTTGCTTTTACAACAAAATAATAACTTGTCCCAATTTCCAGAATCACTCCGCTATGTGTGACCTCAGGTGTTCCTCCGGCGCTCGTCCAGTTAACGACATTTGTAGCGCCCGGGGTCGTTCCTATAGCGTACTGGTATTCAACAATACCAGACTCTAATTCCACCGAAACCCATTTTGCATGAAGTTGTGTGCTATCATAAGTTAAGTCTCCATCATCCGTTACAACAGGAGCCGATGGTGCTGTAACATCAACGTCAAAATTTTTCGTTGGCCCATTAGGCGGATAGCCAATACCGGATAAGATTTCATTGTACTCACCCGAACGATCCGAAATATACCAGATTGAAAGTAACCTCATCGTGTCGTCAAAAGCCTGTTGATTGGCGTAAATTATCGCCTGCCGTTCCCAATAAGCCCAATGACTGGTTGACTCACTCGTCCAGGGAGCACTGAATGATTGTCCTGGACTGGGTATGTGCTTTTCAGCGTCGGTACAATAGGCCTGTATTAGGGACGAGGTGCCAGCTTGAAATTGGTCGGTTCGCTGGCCGATTACCATATCCTGTTGTCCAGGATCGCCTGGGTTGTTAGGATCTCCTTCGTCGCAATTGTCCAAAATATACCCTTCGAAATTCTGGCCGCTTATTCGAACGGTTAATTGTAATGCACCGGAGCCGAAATATTCTCCGGTCCCGGAGAATTGCTGTGTGCTGGTAGGTCTTGCGTCTGCTCGTACTTTTACAGTTCCAAACGAGCTGTTTTGGGTTGGAGGCATCATGACATCTATCGTTCCCATTTCACCCGGATTTGTCGTTGTCGTATAAGTTTGACCTTCGATGGTAATGGACCAATCGATGACGACGTTTTCACAATCTTCTTCAGGAACTTTCCCTAATACTGGTATAGAAATCGGTCCGTCCGCGCAAAATGGTTGGTTCGGGGTCGGTTGAATAATCGAAACAGATTGTGCGTTAATACGATTTATCGATAAGACTATTACAAATAATATAACAATATAAAATTTAATTACAGTTGAATGATTAACAAATGATTCTTTAGTCATTGTTTTAAGAGCAAATTGAAAATAAGTAGATGTCAAGTTATAGAAATTATTTCTTATTTTTTTTCCACATGTTGGCTTATCCAGCCAAAGCCATTCTGATACCCCAGCAATTGGGGGATTTTTTTGTAGAAAATTAAAGAGACAAGATCATCCTTTACAAAGATATCGATTCTATCATGCCAATGTGATATGCTGACAATATTTTCTTGCGGATTAGAGCTAAAAGTTACACCATCATTCAGAGAGTTTGGCCATTGAAGTTCAATTCTGTAATTTTGCCCGTATGCATCTATACCTCGCAGATTGACGATAGACTCAACAGCTGATTTTGCGAAAACTGTACGACTTAAGCTTTCGGTAAATTTAAGAGGGATTTCTAGTTTGACAGCGTTTAAACTTTCAACAATTCTTAAGCTGTGGCCTGAGAAACTCCATTTATACTCGAGTAAATCATACTCTGTGTTTTTATACGCCAGAAAATATCGTGTTGCAAAATGGGTAGATTTTTGGGGTAAAGCACCTGTTTTTAAAACTCTTGTTAAATAGTTTTCTGACTGTGAGCGGACGGACCTTGGCAGATCGGAATATTGAATATCTAAAAATCGATTGTAATCTTTATCTTTGACAAGAGAAATGCCATACCTAACAGTTTTCAAGTATGTTTGTGTTTCTAAAATTTTTTTCTCCTGTGCAAAAGTCATGATTGATAGTATCAAAACAAAACCACTGAAAAAAAACACAAATAAGGATAACCGTTTCATTTTTCCGCTCATTCTTAATAGATATGTACGACCTCTTTAATCACACAATCGAATATTGGATCTCCATTTTCATCTAGAACTGGATCGCCATTCTCATCAAGTCTTTGCTCGAAAGCAATCCAGGATAATGAATCAAATACAAGAGTTAGAATATCGTCAGGATTTTCACGAACTAGGGTAGTTCCACCCGCATAGTATTTTGTTTGGCCAGCATAGGTAAATTTACCAGTAGCTTCAAAATTATTACAGCCACCATTTCGATCAATAAGAGCCAACCTCCATTCGCCATTGGGATCTCCACGGGGATGTAGAGGATGATATCTTCGAGGATTATTTAGCCCTCCTGGATGATCTACCTCTATTGCCGTGGTTGGTGCTTCTTCAATGGCGTATATGTTCTTGTGATCAAAAGTACCGGGGACATTAACCATTTTTGCTACTTTCTCTGCAAAACGAACAATGGACTGGCAATCACCACCATTATCCGGTACCAACCAAGCATTAGGTTGATGGAGATTGAGGTCGAATTCGTCTAGGATCCCATCGCCATTGGGATCCTGGATAACTTTTTTTACTATGTCGAAAGGATATAATGAATTAGCACCACTCGCAGCTTCTACGGCTCGAGCCATTCGTTTTTGGGTTACTCTGTGTTTTGCTATATCATCGTTTCGAGGAGTTCCGAGGGTAGAGTAAATTGTATGTGCATCGCTGACCTGCTCTGTACATATTGAATTATTTAATGAAACCACCCATGAAATATTCTCCATAATCTTTTGAATTTTTCTTTCGGTTCTCTCCGAAGCGGTTATAGATATGAAATTACTACCTCCTGAAAGATTAACATTTTCATTAAAATTAAGCCCTAGTGTTCCAGTACCGATAATATTAAAAATGGTACTCGGAAGATTCACGGGGAGAATTTCAAATTCAAGCTTTACCTTCACATTTGAATCCATAGTATGTGAGATAGGATAGTTTCGACTTACTGGCACCCATTCGGGTTCCGAAAATACAGAACCTGACGAACTAAAATCCGAATTATTATCGCGCATTAATCCGTGGTCGCTTGTAAAGGTGATTGCTTTCAAATCAGTTTTGTAGAGGATTATGTTTACGTCGGCTGAGGCAGCTACTTCATTTATCGTGCCATTTATAACTTCTCTTGTATCAGGCCGGGAAGAGGGATTTTTTAGCAGCTCCTTTTTGTCAGGTTTCGTACGCTCCTGGGCAGTTCCAATACATACCCACAAGCAGCCAAATGCAAGGATAATAAAAAACAAGATGAAATATGTTTTGTCAATTCTCATTTGAAAATTGAAACTAATAATTTATTGCACAAATGATTCCAGGATAACTACTTTACCTCTCTGCGGTTGACTTGATATCGTTTTCCAACCCGAGCTCCAAGACTTTACTAAAGGGGATTTCCCACAAACCTCTCTTACTATTCCATCTGCCTCCTCTATTATCCTATACAAGTTGGAAAAATGTATCTCATCATAAGTAATTTTCAAAAATAATATTTTGTTCTTTGGTATTCGCTTATGATTAAGGTACCAGGGTTTGATCTCTTCAAACCAAACCTGATCCAGCAATTTTGGCATCTGAGATTTTAGAACTGTTTGGTGCATGTTTTCGCTGCCCCAATGGATTATTAAATTTTGGAATTAACCAAAGATAAATTCCATATGATTAAAAGTCAAGAAAAAATATTTAATTTTTTATATTTTCCTTGACTTTTCTTTTTCATTTCTGTAACATATTATGTATAACAAATTTTAGGGTTACAGGATTAAATTAAGATCGGAGGTTAGGTTGGGATTTTTTAGATGGTGTCATAGTTTTTCTAAACATTATTCTGTGATTCATTTAGTTTAGTCAAAAAGAATTGGAGTATATAACTATTGGTTTTTGCAATAGTTATGAAGTTATCAAACTTATTTCAGAACAAATATCTATTATTGGATTTTGTATCTTGGTGAATCATCAATCAAAAGAACCAACTTTCTTTAGAGGCATTGTATGATAATTTTTAAAATTTGAACAAAAACACTCCCAGCTTAAAAAATAGAAAGGATGAAAGATAAAGTGTATTGACAAATTACTTGGATAGGACAGGATTAGAAAAATAGTAAAATTGTGCAAGCGTTCAATTTATCATTATTTTCTCTTAAAAAAATTATGGAGGTTGTCATGAAAAAATCTGTTTCATTTAGTATTTCTGTTTGTATTACCTTAGGTATAGCTTTAGTTTTCATCGGATGCGCATCAATAATGGGGGGTGGTACAAAGCAAGAAGTGCAAATCAGTTCGTCACCCACTGCAGCGCAAATTAAAATTGAACGATCAGGTGTTATGGGGAGAGTTGCACCCGTTTGGGAAGGAACTACTCCTGCATCTCCTAAACTAAAACGAAAATATGAATATCTTATTACCATATCGCTTGAAGGTTATCAACCGGTAGAAATACCCTTAGAACAAGGGACAAATGGATGGGTTTGGGGCAATCTTCTTTGTGGTGGAATAATAGGTTTAATCGTTGACTTTTCAAACGGCGCAGCCAAAAAACTAGAGCCTGAAGAAGTGAGCGTACAACTTGTATCTGCAATGGGGCTAGGACCGGAAGAAAAAATTTATGTGGTATTACACACACTTGATGAGAACGGTGATCTTCGTGTTTTACCAGTACCCCTGATCCCTGATAATAATTATTTGACCGCTAGATAATGTTATTGAATCGATTACTATATTTTCTAATCCTTATCCAATCACTAGGGTCAATTTCTTTGGCACAAAAGAATGATCGTATCAATAATGAAATATTTGAATACACTGAAAAAGATAGCTGGGAACCTGATGATTTAGAAAGCGATGAGGTTCTTTGGAAAGAATCAAAGAACCTCATTTCTCCATTTAGTTCTTTTTCTATTTCTCTAATTCGTATTTATCAAAAGAAGATTTCACCAAATTCTACAATACATAGATGCCCATATAAAACATCTTGTTCAAATTTCGCATACAGGTGCATATTAGAAAGAGGTTTTTTTGTTGGAATTCTTTTGTTTATTGATCGCTATTATTATCGCGAGAATTCCGGTGTTCCTTATCGTTATCCACTGTATGAAGACAAAGAAGGAATATTAAAATTAAATGATGATTATTATTTCACGGGCAAAACTTATTAGTGTTTTTATTTTCATTTTTATTCTATCTATAATTAATCCCATATTTGGTCAAAGTTCTTCTGGATTTGCTAAATACCTAATGAATCAAAAAGATTATTTTAGAGCCATTACGGTGTATAAAAAACTGCTTTTTGAATCAAAGGAGAAAATGTTGCATTACAAGTATTCCACACAAATTGCAGAAGCTTATCGACTCAGCCAAAAATATAAATCATCAATTTATTTTTATTCCGATGCTATACAAAATGTCTCATCAGCCGAAGAACATGCTAATTCTTTAATTGGGCTTGGTTTGAATTACTATCATATGAAAATCATACCACTAGCTAAAAACTATTTCCTGAAAGCAGCAGATTTTGATACTACATCTAAAACAAAACTATTTCTCGGTCTTATGCAAATGGAGCAACTGAATTGGTTGCAGGCAAATAATATATTTAGTGAAATAGTCAGTACAAATCGTAATCCGAAAATCTCTGAGAAAGCTAGGTTGTTAGCTCTAAAGTCAAATTTGGGATTAAATTTACCAAAGAAAAGCCCGGCTTTAGCTGCGATCTTGTCTTCAATAATACCAGGAAGTGGTCAAATTTATACTGGTCATTTTTTTGATGGGATTCAGGCTATGGCATATGTTGGTGCTTTTTCATTAGCTACTTATAACGCATATCGATATGATCGTGACATAAAAGATAGTAAAGCAATACTTTTATTAAGTGTAGCAATAACAGGTATGTTTTACTCTGCAAATATATTAGGAGCGTATAAAACAGCAAAATTTCGGAATATGAGAGTAAAACAAAATCTTATGAACGAAGCTAGAAGTATTATATTCGAAGTTTCTTTTCTGGATTTTTAACATAGTAAAATTCTGGGTTTTAAAATTTTAAGGAGGTAACTTTTAATGATAATAAATTATATTAATTTTAAGCTGGTACTAACTCTATTCAAAAATAAAAATTGCTATAAATTCATATTCTTTTTAATAATTATATCTTTGTTAGTTCTAAATAATTATTCATTTGCCCAAGAAACTGACTCGATTAAAACAAAAAAATCACTTAGAAGTTCATGGTTAAATAAACCTCAATCAGGCAAATCTGAAAAAACCCAAGGAGGATTTATAATGGTTGCGGGAGCATCTAGTGTTTTAACAGGTATTATACTGTTAAATGAAAAAGATCCATGCGATGATATTCAAACCGGTTTCTGTATCAGCAATGTAGATGAAGTTCATACAACAGGGGCGATAACAATAGGGATGGGTTTAGGCGCAATAATTTATGGAATAATTCGCTATTCAGATGGCGTGAGAAAAGCTAAAGCATACGAAAAATGGAAATCAAGTAATAAACTTTCATTTAAGCCGCAAATAAAATTTAGTAATACTCATTTTGAAATTGGATTTATCAGTTTTTTGTGATTCTGGATTTACTTTTGAAATAACAATTAAAGAGTTCGATCAACTATGTAGATCATGAAAATGTGACAATCAAGCTATGCTTTGTTATATAATAATCGTACTGAATATTGTATATACAGAACGACAATTTAGGAATTTGTTTAACAAGAGAGTTGAATTTGAACTTAGATCTCAAAAAAGAATACTTTAGTAGTAATTATTAAATTGATTCCAGATTTGCTTAATTATCGCTTTCGGTCAATAGATTTTATGCATTGCTTAAGGCAAACGTAAACTTAAATATGAGCTGGATTTAATATCTTTTTGGGCTTTAAAACAATGCTTACCGACATTGCAACATGGAAGATCATTCTATTATTTGTTATAGTAGTATCCAATAAAATTATTTTAAAAATGCGAACGTCAATAATTTTTTTGTTTATTTTAAACTGCAGTTTTATCTATTCTTACCAAACGTTTGGCCAACCATTGATAGGACGGCAATTGGCGCAAAATAAAGTGATGGCAGTCCTAGAGTTTAAAATGCTATCAATGCAACAGTCTTCAGAGGGAATAAGAAGAGATATTCTTAAAATTAATGCCAAAACATTACTTAAGAACACTGATCTTTTTATTGTCGATCCTAGAAAAGTCAAAGATCTTAGTGACCTTAGAAATCTCCAGGCAGGAAGCTATGAGCAATATCTTGAAAAGGCAATATCTGTAGGTCGTGCCTGTGATGCTTACGCAGTGATCGTAGGAAATTGGGAGCAAAGAGACAACGAAGTCTTTGCATCAATAAGTTTTTACCGTGTTACTGATTCAAATCTTTTGTGTAAAACAGAATTTAAAAGTCTTGTTAACTCTTTTCAAAGAAACCTTGAAAAAAGTCTAATGAAATGTGTCAATACTATTTTTTATCAAAAAATAGGAATTTACTTTGGTGTTGAGCTACTTTATAATAATTTACTAGGGGAAGCTTATGGTGATAGTCTCGGGAAAGGATTTGGCCTAGATTTTAAAATCGGCTATTCTTTTAATGAAAAGACTTCACTTGCATTTGGTTTTGAAGTATCTGTCCATTCGGTTGTGTCTCATGATTCCATAATTAATGATTATAGAGGATACGGTGGTTTTTACATTGATGGGATAATAAATTTATTAACTATTAGAAGGGTTCAACCATATTTATCAGTTGGAATTGGGATATTTACTCTTGTGGATGATAAAAATGGTGCATATGGAGGATTCGGAGGAACTATTGGTGTTGGTATTGAATATAGTATCAGTCATTCATTGTCACTTAACAGTGAGATTGGTTATAAAAAAACTTCATTTTCAACATCTTTTGTTAATGAGAATTTTCCAGAGTTAGTTGGCAGTATAAATGGAGATACGTTCTCAATTACTATCATAGGCTTAAAAAAGCAATTATAATTATACAAAAAAAACTATTCATGAATATACTGAGAGCATGCAAGGTCGAAAAGTAACTTGGTGTCCTTATTGTAAGGTTATGATAGATACCACAAATCCTGATGAACACAGAGGTTCACCAGAACACCAAAAACTTGGATTTAGTAGATTTCAGAAATGGGAACTTTTTGAAAGTGTTAAAAGTGAAACATTAAATTGGTTGAAAACTAGATTTTTTTATGTATTAGTCGTAAGTGTGATTATAGTTTCGGTTGTAGGATATTGGGGTATCGATAACCTGATCAATAATGCTCTTATAGACGCAAGAGTTGAAGCAAAATCTATTCATCAAACCATTTTGGCAATGAATTCCGAGGTAGCAAAAATCAAACAAGCAAATGATCGAATTGATTCCCTTCAGAACAAAATTGCCATTTTCCAAGTTGTGATTAAAGATAGCTTAGACAATTTAATGGAAGTAAGAAAAAGATATTTAGATAACCAGATCCAACTTTTTTCTGCAAAACTTGAGAATCGTTTGATTAACATTGAAAATCGTTATCAATCCACAACAGCTGATTTTAACAAATTACAAAATTTAATATTCCGTTTAGTGCAGGAAAGTGAAAACCTCACCCAAGATAGTGAACAACTCAGATCAAATCTTGTGAAAGAAAAGCAAATTCAGTCACAAAAAAGGAATGAGTTTGAAGAAAACACTAAATATAGTATTTACCTTTGGGCGGCAGTGTCTGATTCGATAAATTATGAATTATCGGTTCAGCTTCTCGATAGACTTAGACAGAAAGGATTTTTAGTTACTGAAAATATCTCACTTCAAAATGAAGTAAGTGTTAAAATTTTGAAGGAGGTTTTTTATAACGATAGAGCAAAAACTAAGATCAATGTTATAAATGATATCTGTAATGAGTTAAATATACACAATATTATTTTTCGCATGAATAATAAAAAAATTGAAGAAATACAGAAGCTTTTCTCTCGTCCAGATATTTCTATCTTCATTCGGTTATCATCAAACTAATCATGACTGCGTGAAGGTCACATCTCTCCTCCTTTTTAGAGATTTTTTTTCTAACTCTCGTGCTACTTCTCTTTGTTTGTGCTGGCTACATCAGCTGCGTGAATAACCAAATTCTTTATGCCCAAGCTCTCGAGATTACGATGGATCCAGAAGCCACAGAAACCAGCCTCATAGGCTCTTGTGTACCTACCACCAGGATAATTGCGTTGCAAATACCTATGCAATGCTTCAGGAGATGGATCCATGCTAAAAGTCTTTAATTCCATGTTGTTATTCCTAAGCGTGACAACCCAATTCTTCTTATGTACATCAATACCAATATGAAACTCTTGATCTTTAAATTCCTTTTGATTAATTTGTTTTAGCTCCTTTCAGATTAGAGTTAATATTATTCCTTCTAACTTTAATGTAAGAAAGGAGTTTATCTTTTATTTACAATTACTTTTTAACATAATGTCTCAGGACGCAGCCTGAACGAGGTGAAGGGTTAACTAGCCGGAGAACTCAAAATTGCGGAAGTTGTGGACGTCCCTAATTTTCTGGTTGCAATGCATATACCTAAGAAAGTTTTAGGGATTTGCCTGAACTCATTAAAATGAATTTGTCAATTACTCCATTAGCAAGATATTTTTGATCATTTTTAAATTAAGGTAGTAGAATAAACCATTAAAATAAATATTTGCTAAATGAATGGAGAGTCAAAATGCAATATAGATTAATCAGATGTTGTTCAGTTATCATCTTTTTGCTATTTATTTTACCATCCCAAGTAACCAGCCAGGTGAGTATAAATAACGGAATAAAATTTGGGTTGAATATCGCTAAGTTTACGGGAGATGATGCCGAAGGGTCGGAGAATTTAACAGGTCTTGTCGTCGGTGGCTATTTACGTCTCGGCATTGGTTTTTTATCAATTCAACCTGAAATTCTTTTCACTAGAAAGGGTGTAAAAACAAATGAAATTGAAGAGGGCACAGCCGTCGAACAAAAAATCAAGAATGATTATTTGGAAATTCCTGTCCTGATCAGACTTGGATTTGGTAATTCTTCCGGATTAAAACCCAGTCTCTTTGCGGGCCCAGCTGTGGCTTTGCTTGTGAACAGCAGACGCTTAACAACGTTTGGAGGAGGTCAATCATCTATTGAAGTTGATGTCAATAGACTATTCAAGGAATTTGAATTGGGATATGTTATTGGCGCCGGTGTGGATGTTAAGCTTGGACTTAGAACGTTTCTATTTGAAATAAGGTATTCAGGAGGATTATCATCGATAGATGATTCAGGAAATGACGCCGATAAAAAAAATAGTGTAATATCTATAATGGGTGGTTTGGCTTTTTGAACCACTTTTATTGTCTTAATAATTATAAACCTGTTTGCTTTAACATCAGCTTTTTTACTAAAAATTTATAATTCTACAATCAAAGTATTATTTCAAGCATTGTCATTTAATTATTCCTACATTACAATTAACTAATTATAAAAGGCTTGAAACAAAATAAACATAAACTGGAGGATTCCAATTAATCTTGGGTTATTCATCCCAAATTAATAGATAAATTAAATTCAAATCAATAATTGGAGGTAGTTTTAAATGAAAAAGTCAGTACTATTAATCTCTATATTTGTTTTAATGTCTCTTTTATTAACGACTGTTTCTTTTGGCCAGATTGGAATCAAAGCTGGTTATGTAAGTTCTACATTAACCGGTGATGATGTGGTCGATGCTGGACGACGACCTGGATTTGCAGCCGGAGGCTTTTTAAATTTTGGCCTAAGCCCACTCCCGCTGTCCATTCAGGTGGAAGCGCTCTATGTTATGAAAGGAGCCGATGAAGAGGATGTTGAAGAAGGAACTATAATAAGCACAGAAAAAAAGTCTACATATTTGGAAATTCCTGTTCTAGCTAAACTTACAGTATTAGCTCTACCGGGACTGAAACTGCAAGTTTTTGGCGGACCTTCATTAGGAATTCTCCTTAGTGCCAAAGTAAAACAAACGGGCTTACCTGAAATGGATGTTAAGGATAATGCGAAAAGTACAGATTTAGGATTAGTGGTAGGAGTGGCTTTAGGAATTAGTAGAATACATTTTGATGCAAGGTTCATAACGAGTATGTCCACTTTAGATGATAGTGGCGTTGATGTAGAGGATATAAAAAATAGTGCATTAATGGCTACGGTTGGAATATCATTGTAAATCAAAATATTATGATTTGTAAGATAGCCCCTTAACTATTAAGGGGCTTTTTTATTAGATGAATAACAATACTTAATTTTCATTTGGAACGAATGTGGTCTGCAAACCATTCAACTTGTTATCATTATAATATGTATGAGAATCTTAATAAGTTAGGAAGATGCAGTTTGTTTAATCCGAAGAATAAAATAAAAATTATTATTCTATTTTTTCATTTCATTAATCTACCCTTATTCGCTCAATCAATTATTCCTTTAGATTATCTATATACAATTGGAACATCTGGAGATAGCCTTGGACAATTTTATAATCCGCAAGCCATCACTGTTGGACCGTCGGGAAATTTATATGTTGTTGATACCGGTAACAATAGAATTCAAACACTTGATCTCGAAGGAAATTTTATAAAATATGTTGGTGGAATAGGCCAGGGTCAGGAACAATTTGATTCTCCGTTAGATATCAATTTCCAGGACGGTTTAAACGTATTTGTAACGGATTATAATAATCATAGGGTATATCGTTTAGACCGGCAATTAAATGCAATTTCCATCATTTCCGGAGAAGTGACTTATGAAACAATCGAAAATTTTTTCTTCCCGAAAAGTATTACTGTTTCCAGGCAAGGTGATATTTTCCTTGTTGAAGGTGAAAACAACAGTGTGATAAAGTTTGATTCTTTCTTTAAACCCATCTCAAAATTCGGTTCAATCGAAACCGGTGAAGGATATTTAAGTTCGCCAACACAAATCGAGAATTTAGGCGTAGGATTTCTTGTTGTCAGTGATATGCAAGCAGGCCATCTTGTGGTATTTGATTATTTTGGAAATTTTATCCGATTTTTAGGAAGTGAAAAATTGCAGGAGCCGTCTGGGTTGTTTTATTGGAATGAAAGAGAATTACTGCTAGTAACGGATATAGGTACTGGAAAAATTCATGCCTTTAGCAGAGAAAAATGGATTGCCGAATTGGTATCGATTCAAAAATCAGATGAATCAAAATGGCAATCACCTGTTGACATAGTCGTGTTTGAAAACAGGATGTTTGTGCTGGATCAAAAGATTAGTTTAGTTTTAAGTTATAAAATATTGTTGAACCAAAAAGAATTATAAAGTTGCTACTCGAGATGATGAATTTTTCCAGACGTATAATAAAGGGAAATTGAGTGGCTTCACCTGCTTGCTGGTAATGAAAATATCACCATACATTTTGATATTTATTTCTCTCCTTCTTATTTGTGAAAGCCAGGCACAAAATCAATCTTACCGGAATATTCAACGAATCGTTGATAAATTTAAAATCAATCAAGCCGACACCCTGTTACAGTTGAGTAATACGTTCATAGTTCCACAATCGGAAAAAATCACATTCAAAAGCAGATCCCTAAATCGAGAGGTTGATTATCAAATTGATTACCGATTAGGTATATTACGCTTATCAACGGGTTCAACAAATGAGGATTCAATTCGAATATCCTACCGGGTATTACCGATTCAATTGAAGCCAATTTATCAATTTATGCCTTATGTTCTTTGGCAACCTGGTCCGGAGCGAGTAAAAAACTCAGCAAGCAATGTTGGAACCGTTCAGAAAAAAGATGTCTCAGATATTTTTGAGAATAGCCAATTGCGGCGAAGCGGTAGTTTAACCAGGAGTATTTCGGTTGGCAATAGGCAGGGTTTACAAGTAGAATCCGGTTTGCGTTTACAATTAGAAGGGAAAATCACCCCGGATGTGGATGTAGTTGCCACACTGTCTGATCAGAATATTCCTATTCAACCGGAGGGCAATACTCAAACGCTTCAGGAGATAGACAAGGTTTATATCCAAATCCGTGGTCCCAAAGTCCAGGCGCAATTAGGTGACTTTAATTTGAAATATATTGGTGGACGATTTGGCAATTATAATCGTAAACTGCAGGGAGCCATGCTGCAATACTCGCAAGGGTCCGGTACTGCCACAGTTTCCGGGGCAGTTTCAAAAGGAAAATTTCAGACCCAAAGATTCACCGGACAGGAAGGGGTTCAAGGCCCATATCAATTGCAAGGCAGCCGGGGTGAGTCAGAGATTATTGTGTTATCCGGAACGGAAAGAGTATGGGTGGATGGCGAGCCTATGATACGAGGTGAGGAAAATGATTATGTAATAGATTATGGCAACGGACAATTAACATTCACACGAAAGCGTCTGATTACCGGTGATTCAAGAATTGAAGTTGATTTTGAATTCTCTGACTTCAATTTCCAAAGGAATTTGTACAGCGCTCAACTGAACGGGTTAAGTTTTGATAACAAATTGAAATTTAACGCTATATTTGTCCGTGAGGCCGATGATCCCAATAACTTGCTGGAAGTTAACCTGAATGATCAAGAACGGGTTATTCTTGAAAATTTAGGTGATGAAACCGACAGTGCATTCGTTGAAAGTGGAAGGTATGTTGGCCCGGGGAATGGTAACTATATTCTGGTTGATTCACTTGGACAACAAATCTATCAATTTGTTGGAAATGACCTGGGTGATTATTTGGTTCAATTTACCTACAAAGGTGTCGGCAACGGTGAATATAGTTATTCAGGTCAAGGCCAATATCGATTTACAGGTTTAGGAAATGGAAACTATTCACCAAATCAGATTTTACCAATCCCTCAAAGCCAGAATCTTACTTCATTCTACCTGCAGTTTGATCCGAATGAAATCTTGCAATTTTCGGGAGAATTCGCGTTGAGTCAAACCGATAGAAATTTATTGTCATCACTGGATGATAATGACAACCTGGGCTCAGCATTTCAAATTCAGGATCGAATTCGTCCCCGGAAAATTCAATTGGGGAAAACATCGGTTGGTAATGTTCAAATTTCGGGATTATGGCGGGAAAAGGGAAAACGATTTTTCGAGCTAACCCGGGATGAAGAAGTAGAATACAATAGAAAATGGGATTTGTCAGCAAATGGCTCCAGACAAGGTGAAAAGGTTAGAGAATTGAACTCAGCCTATTTACCATTTAAGGGAGGACAGTTGAGATTGAATTGGGGAGATTATCACCAGGATAATTTTATATCGTCTCGCCGATTGCTTTCGGAATTTTCACTGAAAAAGCAAAAATTTCCTGAAATTCTATATCGGGAAGAAAGTATTCATCGATCAGATCAGGCAATCCGGATTAATGGAGATTGGTTTCGTCGACTGGGATCCACACAATACCAGGTTTGGCGAATTCGTCCATTTTTTAGATATGAAGGAGAAAATAAAAAAGACATTTCATTTTCGGATTCATTGAGAACCGGTTTTAATTTTGATGATTTCTCGTATGGGATAGGATTTAAGATTGCAAAACCATTAGAAATTAGCATCCGGCAAAATCTTCGAGAAGATCAACAAGTAACCGATAGTGGTTTGCAGGATTATTCAAGAGCTGAAGCTACATTTATCAAAATGTCACTAAATCGTTGGCGCAACTTGCAATTGAGTCTTGAAGTAACCAACAGGAAGAGGAAATTTTTTCTATCGGATTTACCCGAAAAACGAACCAGGTTAACGGATTTTGTGGGGATATATTCTCCCTGGAAAAAAGCTTTACAAACTGATCTCAGGGTCAGGATGTCAAATGCCCAAATTTCAAAAACGGAGCAGTTTTATTTTAAGGTTGATGAAGGAAGAGGGAATTTTCGCTTTAATGAGGAATTGAATGAATATGTTCCGGATATTTTTGGAGATTTCATTCTTCGTACTTTGGCAACCGGAGAATTTGAACCGGTAAATGAACTCTTAATGAATGCAAAAATTAAAATTAAACCTCAACTGCTCTGGGGAAAAACCAATAAAAAACAATCTAAACTAAAACGGTGGCTAAGCAGTATTTCGTGGCTGACTTATTTTTCGTTTGATGAAAAAAGTAGACGAGATAGTCCCTGGAGTATTCCATTTGGCGGAGCCGATACGATTTTTCCGGATGATGAAACGGTATTTGGCAGATACCTGGTTCGGCAAGATCTAAATTTATTAGAAAATGTTTATACCAGATCCTTGAGGATCAGGTGGTTGTCGAGCCTTGAAAAGAACAACAGGTTAACGGGAGGCGGACAAGAATCCAAAAGAAACGAAATATCAATTCGGTTTAAATCAAGAGTATCAAAAAAATATTCATTAGAAACGACTCTAAGTGAAATTCATGTCGAGCGTCTTTTTGAATCAACAACCCGGGTGGATCGAAAGATTTTATCAAGAGGCGGTAAGTTGCGTTTGAGTTATCGTCCCAAATCTGTTCTGGAAATTGCTACTGATTTTAAATTCAAGCACGATTTGGATCGAGTTAAAAGTCCAGTAACCAGCGCTAACCTAATAAGTATTAAACCCAATTTCAGTTATGCCTTACTAGGCAGGGGCCGGTTAAGAGGTGAAATCGAATTCTCGAAAATTACAGTCAAACCATCCAATGCTATTATCCCGTACGAAATGGTAGATGGCAAAAGTGAAGGTCAAAATTTTTACTGGCTGTTTAGTTTTGATTATCGAGCTTCATCTCGGGTTATGATATTATTTAGCTACCTGGGCAGGCAATTACCCGGAAGAAATGAATTGCAGCACATTGGCAAAGTAGAAGTAAAGGCATTCTTTTAATGAAACTTGACGTCAAAATTAAAAGCCAAAATCCTATCTTAGTGAGCCTGTTTATCCTGGTTGGATTATTCTCAAGTATCATTCCTATAAATGTTTTATGCCAGCACCATCAAGATAAAACAAAAAAAGTAGAATATTCAAACTTTACCTTTCATGGCAATAAGGTTTACAATAACCGGAAAATTAGAGAATTACTGAATTTGCCCAAAAACTATAAATATTCTAATCAGGATAATAATCTTGGACAAACAAAAATACAATTCGAAAGCAATTTACGGAAGCTGTTATCAGCATACCAGAGTGACGGCTTTCTCGCCGCCAAAGTTGATTCAATATATTGGCCGGGTAAAAGTAAAAAGCGTCAGGTTGTAGAAATATTCTTATCGGAGGGTGAACCGTTCATCATAAATCAATTGCTGATTATCGGGAATTCGGTCTTTTCCAAACAGCAAATCAAACAATTTATAAGGGCAAGCCCAGGTGTAATTTTTAAGAGTCAGCAATTAGAGGGAGATGTGCAGAAAATTATAACACGCTATGCTGCCGAAGGATATTTGTTGGTCAATGTGGAAATTCAAAAAATAGATATCCTATTTCAGGATGGGACTGTTGATATATTGCTAGTAATCAAGGAACGAAAACGTATCGCTCTGAAAAGAATTGAAATTACTGGCAATACAAATACACAAAATAATATCATCTTACGAGAGTTGGGATTCAATAAGAATGAAATTCTAACAAGCAAAAAAATATCCAAGATTAGAGAAAGAATAATGCGGTTGAAATATTTGGAATTAACGAAACAGCCAATGCTTACTTTTTCTCCTGACTCTTTAGCAATCCTTTTGCTCTCAGTCCAAGAGAATAACAGTTCACAATTTGATGGCATTTTGGGATTTAATCCAAAGCAAGGTAATCAGAAAGAATATTTATCCGGCCAGGTTAAGATTAATTTTGAGAATTTATTGGGTACAGGCCGGTCTTTCCGGGCTTTTTGGGATAAACAGAATGCAAACACCCAGAGCATGCAATTGAACTACGAAGAACCCTGGTTGGGTGGACAGCCAATTCATGGTAGGATTAGTCTGGAGCAAACTGTTCAAGACACTACTTTTGTGCGTAGAAATTGGCAGGTGGGATTGCGGCTTTTTGTTTTGGAAAATATAGCTGTTGTTGCTCAAATTGGCAGAGAAAGTGTGTTGCCGGATTCTATCGGGCGGGCAATTTTCCAATTGCCTAAGAGTCTGGCAGATAGGCTGCATTTACAAGTCTCAATGGATCATAGAAATCATCCATGGAACCCGACGAGTGGGTTGCTGTATGAAGCAAGTGTCGATTTCCTTAAAAAACGAATTGAATCATTAATCCCCGGCGAAAGTGGGCAAAAAATAAACTTTAACCGTTTAAGTTTTGACATGGAATTTTACCAAAAACTATTCCGCAGAAATGTTTTGATGGCTGGATTTCATGGGAAACAGGTCAAAATTGATGGATTAAGTATTCCTATTGATGAGCTGTTTAGATTGGGTGGGGCAAGTGATCTGCGCGGTTATCGCGATGATCAATTCATTGGTGAAAAAATTGCGTGGGCCAACATGGAGTATCGATTGCTTTTGGATAGCACATCAAGAATTGCCATGTTTTTGGACTTAGGATATATCGAGAGGCGTAACAATTCCGGAACATTGGACAAGATTTATAAATCGGGCTATGGTTTTGGTTTATGGACCCAAACCAATTTAGGAGTCATCGGATTTGATTACGCACTCGGAGAAGGAGATAGCTTCTCACAAGGTAAAGTTCACATTCGGTTGATTAATGTTTTTTAGTTTACTAAAATACATGGTTGTAAATATTCATTTTATTCTTAGATCAGCTCCGGCAAACCGGAAATCATATGGAGGTTAAATGCACAATTCAGTTCGTTTTAAAGTAGTATTATTCTTCTTAATTATTTTAATCAAAGTGGCTAGCTGCCTTCAACCCGGTTATGCCCAATTTAAAGTGGAACCTAAACCTAATCTTTTTGCAATCGAAGCTGAGAAAATCAAATATTATTCGCCTTTACGCTATAACAGGGTAGAAGGATTTTATCCCGCCCTTGGATTAAGAATAAAAAACAATGTCGACAGTCCTTTAACTTTTTTTGGAGATGTCGGATATGGTTTAAAAAGTAAAGAAGCTGGCTTTAACCTGGGATTAGAATTTGAATCACCTTCATGGCAAATATTTAAGATTGGCGGGAAATATTTTGAAGACACATTTACTCAAGACGATTGGGTGATTTCCAGGTTTGAGAACACTCTAGCTGCACTTTTTATACGGGGAGATTTTAGAGATTTTTACAGGGCAAAAGGGTTTTCAATCTGGGCATCAAAAGATTTTCAAGAATATGTACATTTCAGGCTGTCGTTTTGGTCTGGTGAGTATGAAGAAATGGTAAATGGGACAAATTGGAGTATTTTTGGTGGTGATAAAAATTTCCGCAATAACCCGGCAATCACAGCAGGAACTGAAAATAAGTTCAGGTTTGAATGGATTATCGACAAATTGGATAATCCTATTTTTCCAATGGAAGGCTGGTATTTGGAAGGAGCGTTTGAAAAAGGCGGTGATTTTTTGGGTGGTGATTTTAATCAGAGTGGAATATTTGTTTCAGGCAAAGTATTGAAACCGACGATACTAAACCAAAGACTTGTTTTGAATGGAAGATATGGATATCGTAGTGGATCCAGGGAGCCGCAACACTTAATGGATTTAGGCGGAATTAGTACTTTACGTGGATACAACTACAAAGAATTTCAGAATGGCAATGTAATGACTTTGGCCGCTATTCAATATTATTTCAATGGAGATATTTTGCAAAAACTGCCTTTCCAGTTCATCCCCCTTTACAGCAGCCTTGGTTTGGTACTATTTATAGAAGTTGGGGCGTTGTGGAATTCCAATGGAAATAGTTTTCTGAACTCAAATGTTTCCGACAGTCCGGATTGGAAATCGGATGCAGGTTTTTCATTGAATGTAATCGGTGATTTTTTTCGAGTTGATTTTTCCAAAAGATTGGATCGAAGTAAAGATACCTGGGCAGTAACCGCTAGGTTACTTCCCAAAATTTAAAAAACCCTGGATACTGTTTTGACTTATTTTTTCAAGGATATTAATAAAAGCATTCTACTGGTATTTTGTGGGGTTCTATTCCAATGCTATTTTTGCCATGCCCAGGAGAGTATCCCGGATTCTATCCAAATTGGAAAAATTAATATAATCGGGAATAATAAAACTAAAGATCATATTGTCGCTAGAGAATTGGAATTTGGACCGGATAATTGGGTTTCTACGGATGACCTTAACCAGGCTCGTTTAAGGATCATTAATCTCAATATATTTAATAACGTTGAGTTTTATTTTGATCAAAATGGTGATTTTTATGATTTAGACATCATGGTATACGAACGATGGTACATTATTCCAGTTCCCATATTTTTTCGAAATGATCGGGATTGGAACAGACTCTCGTATGGTTTTGGATTATCCCACGCCAATTTTCGAGGGCGTAACGAGCGGCTCTGGTTATCTGGTTGGCTAGGTTATAATCCTGGCTTTAGCTTCAGTTATTATAATCCATGGATTGCCGGTAAACAACGTGTATATTCTCAATTCAGCACATCTTATCAGAGAAGAAGAACCAAATCTTTTCAATTTCTAGGAGAAGATGAAAAACATCATTGGATTGCGTTTGTTCTGGGTCGACGCTATGGTTTGCACTGGTATGTGAATACATTATTCGGATTCAATTTGATTCGAACAACGAATCGTGAAATGTTGTGGAAGCCAACAAATCAAAACGATAAAGTCGGTTCCTGGCAAATTTCGATTCGACATGACACCCGGGATCTGTGGGAATATCCTAAAAATGGTGCTCATCGAAGATTCTCAATCACACATCATCGCTTGTTAAACGGAGGATTGAGTTACAATTTGTTGTCTTTGGATTTACGCCAGTACAAAAGCATTAAAGGTGTAATTCTCGCCGGTAGGTTTTCTACAACCGTTTCGCAAAACCGTTTACCATCCTATCGCCATCTTTATTTCGGTTATTCTGAACGGATTAGGGGTTATTTCAATAAAATTATTGAGGGTGAAAGGACAATGATTGCATCTGCTGAAGTGCGGATTCCATTAATACGGGAACGATTTGTACCCCTTTCCCCGGATGCCTGGTATTATTCGTTTATTCAATTCATGAAATTCGGTGTTTATTTTACGTTGTTCCACAACACAGGGGCTATTTGGGACCAAAATGAAAAACTGGGAAATCAACACTTTCTAAGCGGTTCAGGGATAGGGCTGAATATTCTTTTGCCCTATTCGTCAGTGTTTAGGATCGAACGTGCTTACAATGAAGACGGCATTGGGGAAACCATATTTGATGCACAAATTGCCTTTTGAATGATTGTGATTTATGGCGCATTTAGAGAGTTTTATTGTATCCCCTAACCAGGTGAATAACAATCAATTGATTATCTCCGGCAAAGAATACCATCATCTTGCTAAAGTCAAGCGAAAACGAAAAGGTGATCGTATTTCAGTTACGGATGGCACCGGCAATTTTTATTTTGTGAAAATTCAAAAAATTCATTCCAACGAAGCTGTTTGTGAAATACTGAAAACAGTTCGGAAAGTGGGTGAACCGACAATTTTAATCCATGTTATTCAGGGATTGTTAAAAAGCCAACGAATGGATTGGCTGATAGAAAAAGGAACGGAATTGGGTGTATCTCACTTTTATCCTGTGATGACTGAATTTTGCGAATCCCAGACATCAGATGTAAAATTGAAACGCTGGCAGCGTATCTCCCAGTCAGCTGTAAAACAATGCGGCCGCTCTGTGTTTCCGGAAATTCATCCGATGCAGCGACTCGAAAACTTATGGGAAGAACTACCTAAGCCTATTTGGTTTGCCCATCCAAAGGAAGAAACAAAATTGCCAAATACAATCGATGTTAAGAAAAAAACAATAAGTTCAAATACGGTTTCCCTTGTAATCGGGCCTGAAGGCGGATTTAGTGAGCATGAATTAAATACTTTTAAAGATAATGGTTTTACCCAGGTTTCACTTGGAAACCGTCGTTTGCGTGCAGAAACTGCCGCAATATCCATGGTTTTGTTAGCATTGAAAGAGTTTGGGGAAGTTTAGATTTTTGGATATAATTAAATATCTCTCGAAGCACCCTGCTCACTTGATGTAAACTATTATCAATTTTTCATAAATAGTTAAATATCTTCGAAATCTAGCTGGCTTTCTATCTACATTTTATAGATTTAAACCTCTTATTATTTTATCTTCTGTTCTCAAATTTAGTTTTCATCAATAATGATTCGATAATTACCATATGAATTCAAAACTGAAAATATTACAAAAGATTCTATCGGAAAGAATTATGGTTCTCGATGGTGCTATGGGAACCATGATCCAGGGCTATCGATTACAAGAAGAAGATTTTAGAGGAAATCGATTTGCGGACCATCCTTATTCTTTGATTGGAAATAATGACATCCTTTCCATCACTCAACCGGAGATCATTGCAGAAATTCATCGGTCATTTTTAGAAGCTGGTTCGGATGTCATTGAAACCAACTCTTTCAATGCAACCCCAATATCTCAAAATGATTACCATACCGCTTCAGCTGTTTATGAAATAAACCTGGCATCTGCAAAAATTGCCCGGCAAGTTGCCGAAGAATTTACAGATAAACAACCGGAAAAACCCAGATTCGTGGCAGGCTCGCTTGGTCCGACCAATAAAACATTGTCTCTTTCGCCAGATGTCAATGATCCCGGTTTCCGAGACGTTAGTTTTTCTGAAATGGCTTCTGCATACGGTGATCAAATCATCGGACTTGTAGAGGGTGGGGTAGACATCCTTTTAGTGGAAACCATATTTGATACTTTGAATGCCAAAGCAGCGCTCTATGCCATTTCGGAGTATTTTGAAGCCAGTGGTAATAGCATTCCTGTGATGATTTCCGGAACGATTGTAGATGCCAGCGGCAGAACACTCTCCGGTCAAACAACTGAAGCATTCTATATCTCGGTATCGCATATGCAAAATTTGCTTAGTGTGGGATTGAACTGTTCACTCGGCTCACCACAAATGAGGCCGTTTATCGAAGAAATGTCCAGGATAGCATCCTACAATGTTAGCCTTTATCCGAATGCCGGTCTCCCCAATGAATTTGGCGGTTACGATGAGACACCGGAGTTTATGGCAGAACAAATTGAAGAGTATGCCAAAAGCGGTTTCTTAAACATTGTAGGCGGTTGTTGTGGAACAACCCCGGATCATATTCGGGTAATTGCAGAGGTCGTTCAAGGATATCCGCCCAGAAAAATTCCGCAAAGAAAACCCTATCTCAGGTTAAGTGGACTCGAGGCTCTTGTCGTACGTCCGGATACTAATTTTGTTAATGTGGGTGAGCGTACTAATGTAGCAGGTTCAAGGAGATTTGCAAAACTGATATTGGGCGAAGATTATGAAAAGGCGTTGTCGATCGCCAGGCAGCAAGTAGAAAACGGTGCTCAAATATTGGACGTCAATATGGACGAAGGCATGCTGGATTCCGAGAAGGTCATGACTACTTTCCTTTATTTGGTTGCTACAGAGCCTGATATTTGTAAAATTCCCATTATGATTGATTCATCCAAATGGTCGGTAATCGAAGCAGGTCTTCGTTGTTTACAAGGAAAATGTGTAGTGAATTCCATCAGCTTAAAAGGCGGCGAAGAGGAATTTAAAGCACAAGCTCGCAGCATTTTGCGGTATGGGGCAGCGGTGATCATAATGGCTTTCGATGAACGAGGCCAGGCAGATAATTTTGAGCGCAAGATTGAGATCTGTCGACGCACTTATGACATATTAACGAAAGAGATTGGATTTAAACCGAAGGACATTATTTTTGATCCCAATATACTCACAGTTGCAACCGGCATGCAAGAACATAATAATTATGCAGTGGATTACATTAACGCGGCAAGATGGATTAAGGAAAAATTGCCATTAGCGCATGTAAGCGGCGGTGTGAGTAACATTTCTTTTTCATTCAGAAGTAATGAGCAAGTACGAAGGGCAATGCACTCTGCATTTCTTTTTCATGCAATAGAAGCGGGTATGGATATGGGCATCGTAAATGCCGGCCAGCTTGATGTCTACGAAGATATTGACAAAGATTTACTCGAAAGAGTAGAAGATGTATTACTAAATCGACGTACGGATGCGACTGAGAGATTAGTGGAGTTTGCAGAAACTATCGAAAGAAATGGTAAAGCTAAGGTAAAAACCGATGAATGGCGCAAATCAAGTGTGGAAGAGCGATTAAAACATGCGCTTGTAAAAGGGATAGTCGATCACATTATTGAAGATACCGAAGAAGCCAGGCAACAATATCCGGAGCCTTTGAAGGTGATTGAAGGACCATTAATGGATGGCATGAATATCGTTGGCGATTTGTTCGGATCGGGGAAGATGTTCTTACCACAAGTGGTAAAAAGCGCACGTGTCATGAAGAAAGCTGTTTCTCATTTAGTCCCATATATTGATGCTGAAAAAGCCAAGGCCAAAGATACAAGATCCAGGGCAAAAGTCTTACTTGCCACTGTCAAAGGAGACGTTCACGATATCGGCAAAAATATTGTTGGCGTTGTGCTTGCATGCAATAATTATGAAGTTATTGATCTTGGAGTAATGGTACCGGCTGATAAAATTCTGAATGAAGCTATAGAAAATGACGTGGATATTATTGGCTTGAGTGGTTTGATTACTCCATCGCTGGATGAGATGCAGCACGTTGCCTCTGAAATGGAACGGTTGAATTTTACCAAACCCTTGCTAATCGGTGGCGCTACAACTTCTCGAATTCATACAGCCGTCAAGATTGCTGAAAATTATTCCGGACCAACAGTACACGTTTTGGATGCCTCCCGGAGTGTGCCGGTAGTTTCGAAATTAACAACTCCGGATAATAAAGAAGGCTTTGTAAAAGAGATTGAAGAGGAATACAAAGATGTTAGGGAAGAGCATTATCGAAGACAATCTAAAAAGCAATTCCTTTCATTTCGACAGGCACATAAGAATAAAGTTCAAATTGATTGGAAAGACACCAACATTACCACGCCGAATAAATTAGGAATAACCGAATTCAACAATTATCCTTTGAATGAAATACGATCCTACATTGATTGGAAACCATTTTTTATTACGTGGGAATTAAAAGGAAATTATCCGGATATCTTCGAAGACCCAAAAGTAGGCGAGGAAGCCAAGAAATTATTTCATGATGCGAATGCCATGTTAGATAATATTATCCATGGCAAGTTACTAACAGCAAATGGTGTTATAGGATTATTTCCGGCAAACTCCGTAGTAGATGATATTGAAGTTTACCAGGATGAGTCAAGGACAGACAATTTAGCAAAGTTCCATACACTTCGGCAACAAACGCTTAAATCGGCTGGGAATCCAAACCGGGCTTTGGCCGATTACATTTCTCCAAAAGGAACATTGGATGATTATATTGGTGGGTTTGCAGTGAGTGTTGGTTTTGGTGTGGAAGAGATGGTTAAACAATTTGAGAAAGAATATGATGATTATAATGCCATCATGGTGAAAGCACTTGCCGATCGTTTCGCTGAAGCCTTTGCGGAGCTTTTGCATGAGAAAATACGTAATGATATTTGGGGATATGCACCCGCCGAAAAATTTACAAATAAAGAGCTTGTCAGGGAAAAATACCAGGGGATCCGTCCAGCACCCGGTTATCCGGCTTGTCCTGATCATACTGAGAAACTTACTTTATTTGAATTGTTAAAAGTCGAAAAACATACCGGTATCCAATTAACTGAGAATTTAGCTATGCTTCCGGCGGCATCCGTTTGTGGTATATATTTTTCACACCCCGATGCCAAATATTTTGGCGTCGGTAAGCTGCAGAAGGATCAGATAGAAGATTATGCAAGGCGAAAAGGAATGGCTGTTGAAGAAGTTGAAAGATGGCTATCTTTCACATTGGGTTATTGAAAGATAAACATCATCAGTCCCATACACACCAAATCTTAACAAATACAGGAATATATCGGGCCGAAATTCCTTGATATTTTTAGAAAGTTTACTCAACATAACTAACAACCTATGACCGGATGAAATAATAAGCTAATAAGACGATTCCAAATTATCATCGCAATATTCAATGACATACATTATGCTTAAACTGCAGTCTAAGTCACTTTGTCATTAAAAGTCATTCAGTCATTAAGTCAATGACAACAAATGACTTAGTGACAACCAAATGACATTTCATGATTAGAATTTGACAATTCATTCATGTTTATTCTGAAACATACGTTATTTTAAAATGATTCTACTAGTCAGGCTGTTAATAATTATCTCGATTTATTAATTTGCTTTTTTAGAAAGTTTGAACTTCAAAAGAGAAGATAACGAGGAGGTGAAATGAAAAAGATCAGAGTATTTTTCATTTGCGTTTTTGTATTCATGTCAGTAAGTATTTTTGCGGCCGATGATCGGCCTCGCGTGCGTGAAGCAGGCATTAAAGTTGGCATACTGCAGGTGGGAAAATGGAATGACATTACGGATGTACCGGGAGTAAAGGTTGGCCATAAAACAGTGTGGAAAGGTGAAAATATTCGTACCGGAGTGACGGTTGTTTTACCTCACGGTGGAAATTTATTTCGTGAGAAAGTCCCTGCTGCAATTCATATCGGGAATGGATTTGGCAAACTGTTGGGTGTCATTCAAGTGCAGGAGCTGGGTGAAATAGAAAGTCCGATTGCATTAACCAATACGTTAAATGTGTTTCAAGTCGCAGATGCTTTGGTGGATTATACCTTAGAACTTCCAGGCAATGAAAATGTTCGATCCTTCAACCCGGTAGTGGGGGAGACCAATGATGGCAGGTTAAACAATATTCGAATCAGACCGGTTGCCAGGGAAGATGTTTTTGAAGCAATCGCAGCAGCGATAGACGGCCCGGTTGAAGAAGGGAATGTCGGAGCCGGAACCGGGACCGTTTGTTTTGGATTCAAAGGCGGCATTGGGACATCTTCCAGGGTTATTCCGGAGCAAAGAGGTGGTTATACAGTTGGGGTTCTCGCTCAAACAAATTTTGGTGGAATTTTACAGATCAACGGTGTTCCGGTTGGTCAAAGGCTGAATAAATTTTATATGCAAGGAGAAAGACAAGAAAATGGCTCTTGTGCGATTGTAGTTGCCACAGACGCACCTTTAACTTCGAGAAACTTACAGAGATTAGCCAAACGCGCATTGTTGGGACTTGCTAGGACCGGTGGATTTATGAGAAATGGCAGTGGAGATTATGTGATTGCCTTTAGCACATATCGGGAAAATCGCAATGAAATAGACAAAAGAGAATTCGTCAAGCAATTTGATAAACTGAATAATGACCGGATGAGCCCTTTATTCCTTGCCGTTGTAGAAGCAACCGAAGAAGCGATTTATAATTCGCTTTTTAAAGCAGAGACTATAACCGGCAATAATGGCAGAACTGTCGAAGCATTGCCGTTGGATAAAGTGATTCCATGGCTCAGGGAGGAATGAATGATTAATAGATGAACTGATGATGTGTCATCGCGACGAACCCTTCGGCGGAGTTTATCTTGAGCGAAGCCGAAAGGCTCCGGATAAACTCCGTCAGGTGGCGATCTCCATTTGGATTAGTAGGAGATTGCTTCGTTGTCCCGACCAGTCGGGACTCCTCGCAATGACAAGAATTTTGATTATTCTCATTTTGGTGGTTCTCGCCATTGTCTCTCATCAAAAGAATTCATACTTTAACCGTTCTAATAATCAAGAAGGTTTTTGCGAGATAAAAGTTTAAATGACAAAAATAAAATTTGGACAAATAGGCGTTGGGAATTGGGGTAAGAATTTATTACGGAACTTTGACAACCATCCGGACACAAATTTGATAGCAGTTTCGGATGTTTCAACAGAAACTTTGGCGGCTGTTGGACTGCAATATCCGTCCGTTCAATTGTTGGAAGATGCCCATAATCTGATTCAACACCCAGAGATTGAAGCCGTGGTTATTGCTACGGAACCGGTCACTCATTACAAATTTGCTCTCGAAGCGTTGAAAGCAGGCAAACACGTATTCGTTGAAAAACCGATGACGCTTGTCCCGAAAGAAAGCGAATCGCTGGTTGAACTTGCAGAAAGGAATAATAGAATCCTGATGGTTGGGCATATTCTGGAATATCATCCGGCATACCGGAAAGCAAAGGATTTGATGGATTCCGGTCAGCTTGGGTCTGTTCATTACATGTATTCTACCCGGGTTAATCTTGGAATTATTCGAAAAGATGAAAATGCTCTTTGGAGTTTGGCTCCCCATGATATTTCAATCGCTATGATGTTTATGCAGGATATTCCTATTCAGGTAGTCTGCACTGGCCAATCTTTTTTGCAACCTGGAGTAGAGGATGTGATTTTTCTTACTATACATTTTTCCCATCAACGAATGGCTCATGTTCATTGTAGTTGGTTGGATCCGCACAAAGTGCGTAAATTGACTGTCGTTGGATCGAAAAAGATGGTCGTTGTGGATGACATGGAAGCGAATGAGAAGGTTCGTATCTATGACAAAGGTGTGGAAAAGAAACCCAAATATGCGAACTATTCTGAAATGTTAACATTACGGAACGGTGATATCCAGATTCCCCGTTTGGAAATGAGGGAACCGCTTCGTCTTGAATGCGATCAATTTATTAACAGTATTCGATCAGGGAAAAACCCACCCAGTGATGGAAAAGATGGTCACATGGTTGTAAAAATATTAGCGGCTGCGGATAAATCTTTAAAAAATGGCGGGAAACCAATAAAAATGTCATGAGTAAGCCGAATGCAATGGATCAAAGCATTAGTAAATCTGCCAAGATAGGTAGCAATGTTCAGCTCGGTTATTACTCTGTTATTCATGATGAAGTAATCATCGGTGATGATTGCGTAATCGGGTCTCACGTAGTCATCCATTCCGGTTCGAAAATCGGCAGTAAAGTTCGTATTGATGATCAAACTGTCATTGGAAAACAGCCGATGCGAGCCAAGCGCAGTATTTTCAAAACTGAACAGAAATTAGTGCCACTGGAAATTGGCGATTCTTGCTTAATTGGCGCGGGAGTTGTTCTTTATGCAGGATGTGAAGTGGCAAACAATGTACTCGTTGCTGATACTGCCGTTGTTCGCGAAAATGTAACGGTTGGTGAATTCACAATTGTTGGCCGGGGTGTAACGATTGAGAATTTAACCAAAATCGGCAAGAAATGCAAATTGGAAACCGGTGTTTACATCACGGCTTATTCGGAAATTGAGGATTATTGCTTCATTGCGCCTAATGTGACCACATCCAACGATAATTTTCTTGGCCGCACGGAAGAGAGATTTAAGCATTTCAAAGGAGTTACAGTGCGAAGGGGAGGTAGAATCGGAGCTGGTGCTGTTATCCTGCCAGGCATTGAGATTGGGGCTGATGCAGTTGTAGCAGCCAGTTCTGTAGTTACCAAAGACGTCCCGCCGCAAAAAGTTGTCATGGGAGCGCCGGCACGGATTCTTCGCAACACTCCTCCAGAACAATTGCTGGAAAACCAGGGCTGGGATTAAAGCAATTTGAAAGTTCTTTCGGTAATCGGCGCCCGGCCACAGTTCATCAAATTGGCACCCCTTTCACGAATCCTTCGCAAGAATCACCAGGAATATATCGTTCATACCGGCCAGCATTATGATTACAATATGTCCAAGTCTTTTTTCGATGAACTTGAAATAGCAACTCCCGATAAAAATTTGGGCGTGGGTTCGGATAGCCAATCTGCGCAAACAGCCAAAATGCTGGTGGGTTTGGAAAATGAAATGATCGAAACCAGGCCTGATGTGGTTCTGGTTTTCGGTGACACGAATTCTACATTGGCCGGCGCGTTGGCTGCGTCTAAATTGAATATTCCTGTGGCACATGTGGAAGCCGGTTTGCGTAGTTTTAACCGGCAAATGCCGGAGGAAATCAACCGAATTTTAACGGATAGAATTTCGGATTATCTCTTTTGCCCAACCCCGACGTCCATGGATCATTTGAAGCGGGAGGGATTGTCGGATCGGTCTTTTTTAGTTGGGGATGTGATGGTCGATGCGATGATCTACTTTTATCAAATTGCCGGAAACAAAGTCAATCCGCTTAGACGTTTTCAGTTAACGCCACAAAACTATTTTCTCGCCACAATTCATCGCCAGTCGAATACGGATAATCGCCAAAACCTGCAAAATATCATAGACGCTTTTATTAAAAGTAAAGAGACCATACTATTTCCTGTTCACCCTCGTACAAAGAAGTACCTGCAAGAATATGACCTGATCGCTAAAATTGAAAAGTCCGATAATCTGATTTTGTCCGATCCGTTAAATTATCTCGAATCGCTGATCCTGGAGAAAAACGCCAGGAAAATTCTAACTGATTCCGGCGGTATGCAAAAGGAAGCCTTTATATGGGGAATCCCCTGTATTACATTGCGTGATGAAACAGAATGGACTGAAACAGTTGAAGAAGGTTGGAATATTTTGACCGGAGCCAGCCAGGATAAAATACTTTCAGCCATTTCAGAGTTTAATCCGAAAAAAGAACGATCTTTTTCCTATGGGGATGGGAAGGCTAGTAAGAAAATTGTGGGGGTTTTAGAAGATGTCTGTTCTCAATGAAATCTTAAAAAGTGTCATCTAAAATATTTTAGAAAACCCCATTTGTCTCTTGATTTATTTAAAAAAATTAATATCTTCTATTTATATTTCCAAAAAACAAATTTTGAAGAGGAGGGTTTTATGAATAATATTATTTTTGTATGTTTAATATTGCTTTTCGCTCAATCCTCGCTGGCACAAACACAGATGTTCTCCGGTAGAGTTATCAATGAAACAGTGAGGGCTTAGCGAACGTTAACATCGTTTTGCAGGGTACCCAAAGGGGTACGGTTAGTGATCTTAACGGCAGTTCAGCATTACTGCTTCACCAGGCGATACGCTGGTTTTTTCATTTTTGGGAATGAAAACCGAACGGGTGGCTCTTGGTGCAGCCTCTGTTATCAATGTTCAAATGACCCCAGGTGTTATCACCTTTGATGAGGTGATTGTCACCGCTTTTGGCAGGCAAAGGGAGAGAATAAAATTAGGGTACTCAGCGCAAAGTCTGAGTGGAGAGGATTTAGAAAATACAACTGAAACAAACATTATCAGCGCTCTAAATGGTAAGGTAGCTGGCGTAGAAATAACTCCCTCGGGAGGAGGTGCTGGAGCCGGCGTAAATATCGTAGTGCGAGGATATTCCAGTATAAGCGGTAATAATCAACCTCTGTTTGTTGTAGACGGTATTCCGATCAGCAACGAATCGGATCCCTCTAATCCAAAAGGTGAAAAAAAACCAAACGATTGGAGAGCATACGCTATTGCACGGGGACCAAACCGAGCCATCGATATCAATCAATACGATATAGCATCGCTTTCAGTGCTAAAGGGAGGCGCTGCAACGGCTATGTATGGCAGCCGCGCTAATAATGGTGTGATCCTCATCGAAACTAAAAGTGGGAGGCAAGGAATTGACATCTCCTTTAACTCTTCCTTGGAGATATCTGAAATAAGCAGAATCCCGGCATTTCAGGAGAGATTTGCCCAGGGCTCGGGTGGTGTTTTTGATCCAAACTCAACCCAGAATTACGGCCCAGACTATGCCAATAATCCTGAATTTCCTGATGGAACTGTTATTGACCTGGATATGGATGGCGATCTAGAAGATGTATCTGGTCAAAGCATTCCTAACTTCTCTGGCTACTATGATGAATTTTGGAGAACAGGGATAACCAGCAAAAATATGATTCGTTTTTCGGGTGGAAATGAAAAAGGAAGTTTCTATTCCTCCTTCACGAACCTGGATCAAGGATCGATTTTGAAAAATGAAAACTATACAAAACAATCTTTCTTTTTAAAGGGCGATTACCGGCTTTCGGATAGGCTGACAATCGAAGCGAGTTCTAATTATATCGGGTCGGATATGACTGCCTTTCCCATTGGTTACAGGGGACCTGCCTATGCGATAAGCACTATTTTCAATTCAGTTTATGATATCAACGGACCCTGGAAGGACAGCCAGGGAAACAGCACATTTTACGTAAAATCCAACGCCAAAACTACCCCGATCTGGATCGTGAATGAAGAACCCGAAAACAATACCCTGAATCGTTTGATCGGAAACATTAAACTCGAATACCAGTTTACACCGACCTTGAGTATATATTACAAACTGGGAGTTGACAATTATGATGAAAAGAAAAAACGTGTTCGCCCTATAACTTCGCCTTTTGTTGTAGGTGGGGATATTTATGACATATACATTAATTCCAGGGATATTAACTCGGATTTCATACTCTCCGGGAGAACCGATTTTTTTGATGGCAACCTTACGATGGGTTTTCTTGCCGGCAACAATATTTTTGAGCAGTATAGTGACCGGGCATTTTTATTTGGCGAGCGCTTAAACCTGAGAGATTTTAACGATATATCCAACGCAAAAGAAATATCGATAACCAATACTATTAGAAAGAAAAGAATCATCGGAGCATTCGGACAGCTAGATTTTGCCTACAAGAATTATCTGTTTACCGAACTTTCTGCAAGAAACGATTGGTCTTCTACCTTGTCTAAAGATAATAACTCGTTTTTGTATCCTTCCGCGAGCGTGGGATTTGTTTTCTCGGAGTTTGTAAAACCTGGTTGGTTAAACCTTGGAAAGATCAGGGCTTCGCTGGCTCAAGTGGGTAATGACGCCCCTCTTTATGCCACTACAAACACGTATTTCCTCAGTAATATCCTGGACGGTCAGTCTGCCTTTTCCATCTCCGATGATGCTAAGAATAGTATTATAAAACCCGAAATATCCACAACGTGGGAAGTTGGTGCAGACCTTATATTTAAGAATAACCTGGTTAGACTAAATTTTACTTACTATAATAGAACTACAAAAGACCAAATCACACTGGCATCGTTGCCTGGTAGTTCCGGCTATTCTTCCTATATTTTGAATGCCGGCAAAATTGAAAATAGTGGGATTGAAACTACGCTTTCATTCAACAACCTTCTTAGAAACAAGCAAAACTTAAGGTGGAATGTCGATTTCAATTTTACCAGAAACCGGAATGAAGTACTGGAAATACCCGGTGAATTGAATGAAATCATAATAGGTACTTCTGCATGGTTTGGCGCTAACATTGTGGTTAAACCCGGTCTTCCCTATGGAAGTTTGAGCGGTTCCTATTATGAACGGAATGAACAGGGGAATCTGTTTATCGGCGACGATGGTTTCCCTATAATCGCTCCGGATAGAAAAATACTCGGTGATCCAAACCCTGATTGGAAATTGAGTATCTACAACTCGCTGAGTTACAAGAACTGGGGTTTGAACTTTTTGTTTGATATCAAGGAAGGGGGCGAGTTGTTTAATGAATCCAGGCTCGCCATGTGGTGGTACGGATCAGACATCGATATAGAAAATGTAGGTACAACCCATGTATTTGACGGTGTCGTTAAATCCACTGGCCAGGTCAATACCCAGGAGTAATCCTATCAGAAAACTACTATAAATCGAAAGTAAGCTTTGTGGATGAACCGGCAGTGGAAGATGCCTCATGGGTCCGGTTAAGAAATATAGCTATCAGTTATCAACTCCCGGCAAAGTGGCTCCAAAACTTGTTTGTCGAGAGCATTACTTTGACTGCAGCCGGTCGAAACCTTTGGATTAGCACACCGTATAGCGGCACCGATCCGGAAGCTGCCAGTGTGTTGGGTGCTGGAAACATACAGATGATCGACATGTTTGGAGTGCCTGGAACAAAAGGTTATAGTTTTTCTATGAATGTCAACTTCTAAGGAAAAAAAGATTATGAAAAAATTATACTTTATAATCATCGCACTGCTTCTTTGCAGTTGTGAGAACAGCCTTGTAGGATTGAATACAGATCCTAACAACCCCGTTACAGCTGATGTGAAATTGGTGTTTACAGCGGCAGAGGACAAAATCTTAGCGGAATTCTCAATTAATGAGGTTAGTTACGATTATAAGAGCGGCACATTCATCAGGGCCTTCGCCGGAAGATTAAGTTTTTTTGATCAGTGGGACGAGATTACCAACAGAGATGGGGACTGGGATGGTGTCTATAATGGTCTTTTGGATGCCAGTGATGTGATAAAAAGAGGCACGGAGCAAGGACTGTGGCATCATGTAGGGGCTGCAAAAATATTGACAGCGGTTGGCTTAGGATATTTGACAGATACATACGGAGCTATGCCTTATTCCGAGGCATTGCAAGGACCTTCGTTGCCCGCACCGACATTTGATTCGCAAGAAAGTATTTACAATGACATTTTTGCGCTATTGGAAGGGAGTATTGCCGACCTCGATAAAGACACCAATTTGCCTTTAGGGGTTGAAGATTTCGTTTATAAAGGCAATGTTCAAAGATGGAAGGCGGCCGCTTACCTTCTGTTGGCACGTTATCGCAACCACTTGAGCCTCCGGCAACCTATGGAATCGGCCATCACGGTTCTAAATTTCGTAGACCAAGCCAAGGCAGCAGGGCTAACCTCTTCAGACGGCGACCTGGTTTATCCGTACGAAATCTCGGGAAAAACCAACCCCTGGGCCGGTTTCTACAAAGATAGTCCCTGGATATTGGCTTCCTTTGATTTCATGAATTTGATGGAAACAACCAATGATCCCCGAATAGAAAATTATTGGGCAAAAACCTTAAACGACGGCACTTATAGAGGGAAAGATAACAGCAGCCCTACGACCGGTGATTTAAGAAGGACCTACTCAAAGCTCGGCGGTTTTTTTGGCGAAGAAAGCTCGCCAATGCATATTGCTACTTATTCGGAATTTTTATTTATCGAAGCAGAGGCCGCCTTTAGAAGCGGTAATGTCGGAAGAGAGGCTAGAGCCCACAATGAGGGAATCATAGCCTCCATCGATAAGATATCTTTCTGGTATAGTAGTCAGCTATCCGGCAATGATCTAGCACAATATCATCAAAAAATTGATGACTATAAGCAAAATTACACTCAGGAAACCGCTGCGAGTATAAGCCTAGAAAAAATCATGACACAGAAATACACTGCCATGTTTCCCATGAATGGAGAAAGCTGGGTAGATGTCCGGCGCCATAATTACCAATTTCCGAATTATCAAAAAATACCCACCGACGATAATGGCAACCCGGTCGCTGCGTCCTTTGTCTGGCGCGGTATTTACCCGCAAAATGAGCTAAGTAAAAATCCCAATACGCCGGAATCAAATCTATTTCAGAAATTGTGGTGGAACGAATAACAAGGCCAAATTCAGATCTGTCAGAAAGGGTATCGTTCGACGATTAAGAGTTGGCATGATGAAAAAATCTTACCTGTTTGTCTTCGTAATTATTGCATTCGGCATTATTTATTTTGCAAGACAAGTGTTTTTTGTCACGGCCCAGAAAATAATGGAACCCGTCAACGGCACAAAAGCTTCAGTGCCTCTCGAGCGGATTATCAGCCTTTCTAAAAGCCCGGTGCCATTCGTTGTACTGGGTCTGGATGGAAGCGATAAACGCTTTGTAGGCATAAACCCGGGTATCAAAAAAACGATGGAAGCTAATGTGTTGGGCAAGTATTTTCCCCGGTTTCAATCCATTTCGAGTAAAATCTGTTCAGAGGGATTTGGACCTAATATCGAAGAGATCATAAGGTTAAACCCGGACTTAATCCTTCATTGGCGAATGTTTCAAAGTGATATTGAGCAAATGAGAAACTTCGGACTCAATGTTGTTGAGCTGGATTATGATGGTAGTGATCAAACCGACCGGGATATAGTCAATCGAATTGCTACCGCTATGAACCGTGAAGTAAAAGCGGACAGTATTATGAAATGGCGTGAAAGCGCTCTTCGCAAAATAAAAATTATAAGCGATTCAATCCCAACGGATTTAAGGCCGAAAGTCATCTTCTTGTACAGTTACGAGAACTTCACAGTTGGCGGGGAGAGATGTTATGAAAACTTTTGCATTAACCTGACGGGGGGGCGGAACATGGGTGATGGTCTGGGTCTTGATAGAAGTGTTGATGTTGAACAAATTCTGGAATGGAATCCGGATGTTATCTTGTTTGGGGGTTGGAGAAAAAAGCCCAACCCTGTGGACATCTATCAAAATCCGCTTTTACAAGAAGTAAATGCCATAAAAAACCGAAGAGTCTTTAAAATGCCTGTGTGGGCAAGCAACGAGATCGTACTCGCCTGGAAATGGATGGCAGAAATTCTTCATCCCGAAATGTTTGACTTTAATATCCGCACAGAAATCAAATCTACATATAAGTGGCAATATAATGTAGAGTTGACGGAAGAAGATGTTGATGAGGCGCTGCTTTACGATGTAAACGTGCTTTCACCTTTATACACAACCTTTAAGAGGTGACTGGTACGTCAAAAAAGCAGGTTGTTATCCAGGGAATATTAACGCTTGTTCTTCTTTTTTCTATGATCATTGCCATGACCATGGGTAGATACACCATCTCTTTGGGAAAAGTATTTCATGTTCTAACGAATGGAATCTCAAATCCTGAATTGGTTGAAAATTCTGTTGAATATACGGTTCTTTTCAAAGTGCGCTTACCGCGTATACTTTTATCTGTTTTTACAGGCATGGCGCTTTCCGTATCGGGTGCTGTGTTGCAGGGCATTTTTCGCAACCCTTTGGTGGATCCCGGTATCATAGGCGTTTCTTCCGGCGCTGCATTTGGTGCGGTGATAGCAATTTTGATCTCGGCGAGCAGTGTTATACTCATGACATTCTCATTTGCTAGCGGTATGCTGGCGCTCTTAATAACTCTTAGTATTGCAGGAAAGGTAGGTTTCAAAAATATTCTGGCTATCATTTTGGGTGGAATTGTAACAGCGGCGTTCTTCTCTGCCTTAGTTTCCATCATTATCTACATTGCCGACCCCAGGGATACGCTGCCATTAATTGTTTATTGGTTGATGGGAAGTTTTAGTAGCGCGGATAGTGGTAAACTTCTGCTTCTCGGTGTAATTTTTTTGATCTGCTTTGCAGTGATATTCAAAAGCCGTTATGTGATCAATATTCTTGCCTTAGGTGATGAGGAAGCGTATGCTTTGGGTGTTAAAGTCACCCGGCTCAGGATGCTGTATTTAGCTTTAACTACCTTCATGACTGCAGCGGCGGTTTCCGTAAGCGGAACCATAAACTGGGTAGGGCTTGTCGTTCCTCATATTGCCCGGCTGATAACGGGACCGGATTACAGAACTCTGGTTACTTCATCTGCGCTCCTGGGAGCGCTCTACTTACTTGTAGCCGATACCCTGGTAAGAACCTCCCCGTTCGGAGAAGTTCCTATCGGAATTTTATCCGCCTTGGTTGGCGCCCCGGTTTTGGCCTATTTGCTGCATACCCGAAATATTTCTGGCTAACGAGGCAAAAATGCTCAATGTTGAAAAACTTGCATATACATACCCAAAAACTGAAAGACCAGTTTTTAAGGATATTTCTTTGGGAGTTATGCAAGGAGAGGTATGCGCAATTATTGGGAAAAACGGCAGTGGTAAAACGACGCTCATAAAATGCATTACAGGTATTTTCGCATCACAAGAAGGCAATGTTGATGTAGTTTCTCCCATAGGATACGTTCCTCAAAAAGTTAATTTTATATATGACATGTCCGCATTGGATGCCATTGTAATGGGGAGGTACCAATACATTGGCGCCTTTTCTATTCCGAAAAAAGCGGACTACGAAATTGCAAGAGACAGCGCCGAAAGATTGAATATTACAGATTTGCTGGATAAAAATATCTCTAAGTTGAGTGGAGGGCAGCAACAACTAGTGCTGGTTGCCCGAGCCTTGGCGGTAGAACCCCGATGCATTGTATTTGACGAGCCCTGTGCGGCGCTGGATTATGGTAATCAAAATAAAATACTGTCAATAATCAATAAATTAAGAGAAAATAAAATCACCGCTGTTTTCTCCACACACGACCCTAACCATGTTATTCATTTGGCAGACAAAGTGCTCATAATGAAACATACAAAGGACTTTTTGTTCGGACATACTAAAGAGATGATGACAGATCAGGTATTATCTGATTTGTATGGAATGAACTTAAAAATAGTTAAAGTGAATGACCAAATTACATCGGTGGTTGCATTATTTGACTAAGGATATGCAAACGCCATAACTCGTTGATAAGATTGAAAAAGCCCTTTCAACAACTTGCGGATTTACATGGATATTCCGGGTGCCAATTGAAACTCATTCGGTCATCGAGTGGGTATTTTGTCCGAAAAGTTTCCCGTGATAGCGCTTATAATATCCGGCTGGAATCCCAAATGTGGAAACAAAAGCAATTTGTCTCTGCAATGCAATGCGAGGAAATTGCCGCTCCACGTATTTTGAACCATGGATTCATGGAAAATCTTTTTTATTTCGACATGGAATACATCCCCGCGACCCGACTGGTGGATACCATTATTGATGCGGACAAACAAGAATTATTGAGTATCAGTAAACGATTAGAGAAGACTATCGACTTGCTTAAACAAAATCCCATGAATGGTGATGGAGACCTATTATTAACCGCCAGCCGAATCAAATTGGAGAATATTAGCAATTGCTTAAACGGGCAGTGTTCGCGTCAAGTCGTGCGAACTGTTCTTTATTCTTTGCGCCAGCAGCTGGACAAGCTACCCGAGTTCCTGCTTTCCTGCGGAGGATTTTGTCACGGGGATTTAACCCTGGAAAATATTCTTTACGACCGAAGAAATGGACGCTTCTTTCTCATTGATTTTTTGGATAATTATATCGAGCATCACTGGTTCGATTTCGTGAAGCTGTTCCAGGATATCGAAGGGGGATGGTATCAATTTAGAAATCCCGGGATGAAGAGAAACAATATTTTGTCGAAAATGGAATTTCTAGGAGACCGTTTGTGGAAGTTTATTCAACAGAATGAAAAGGGCTATGCGGCTTATCACCATGTCATGCTGGCCATAACCTTTGCCCGCATTCTACCTTACGCAGAACCGGAGGCGGTCGATTATTTGACAACACAAATTTTTAACTGCCTGGAGAAGCTAAAAGGACCATGAAAATCATTATACCCTGCGCAGGAAAATCAACCCATTTCCCGCAGATGCGTCCGAAATGGATGTTGAATCATCCGAACGGCGATTTGCTGGTCAAACAGGCCATCAGCGGATTTGATGTTAAACCTTTCGACATTGTGATCACCATTTTAAAAAAGCATGAAGAAAAATACGAGGTGATCCGGGGCATGAAGGATAACATCGGTGCTGAAATCACCGTGGTTACGCTCGATAAACAGACACAAAGCCAAGCAGAAACCGTCTATTTGACTCTGAAGGAACTCAGTTTAAATGATTCATTTTTCGTAAAGGACAGCGATAATACCTTCTCCTTATCCACCGTCGAGCAGGATTATAACTATGTTTGTTATTCCGACCTGCAGGATTACGAGGAAATCAACCCGGGGAACAAAAGTTATATCGAAATCAATCATCAACGAATCATTACGAATATCGTTGAGAAGCAAGTGATTTCTAGATTTTTCAATGTCGGCGGTTACTTTTTCACCAACCCGAAAGACTTTGAAGGCGCATTCGAACGGTTAAGTGCCCGCGCCCAGGAAAACGAATTGTATATTTCCCACCTGATTGAAGAGCTGATTGTTAAGCAGGATATTATTTTCTTTGGCGAAAAAGTGGACCGGTACATCGACTGGGGAACCTTTGAACAGTGGAGCCGCTTCCGAAAACAATTTCGGACCTATTTCATCGATTTAGACGGGGTGGTTTTCAAATCCGCAGCTCAGTTTTTTGCCCCTCGATGGGAGGACGCCGAATTTAACGTGACCAATGCCGATGCGGTCAAAAAACTCTCTGAAAATCCCTGTGTACAAATATACTTTGTTACAGCGCGGCCAGAATCGTATCGGGAACAGACCGAAGCCAAACTCAAAAGTTACGGCATTGATTATTCGGATGTGATCATGGGCTGTCTGCATGCACAGCGCACGATGATAAACGATTTTTCAAACACCACAGGCTATCCGACTTGCGATTCCGTTAATATCCTTCGGGATTCAGAAGATCTTAAAAAATATCTTTAGTATTTATCGAGCAGTTGGTCAAATCCGTATTCGAAACATGGGCAGCATTGATCTTTGGTCATTAACTCTAGCTGTGGTGTTGAGTTCATTTTAAGCCTAAATATTCGCATAATTTATGCAATTCTAGCGACTCCAAGAATTCACGGCGCTTGCTCCCATGCCATAAACATTTCTTCCCCAGATACCCAATAATTGTCACGTAGTGCATAAAACAGAATTAACAGAATATCTGTAAATTGTAGATGGTGATATTAGCTTCTTTTAAGGAGTCTTTGAACTCAGGAATTTTGAGTTAATTAGCCATATCGCTCAGGGAATAGCGGTCATATCCGGGTTAAATTTTGAATACCGGCGAACCCCTTGTCGCTATATAGACAATCTCGGTAAAACAAGCGCACCAATTCAAAGTCATTCCACTTCGCCAAATCAAAATGCCCCGTCATTGGAAACCCGACTTTGACACCCAGCTGTCTCACATGATGATAGGCTTCGCAGTGGGCGTCAAAAATGCCATACTCTTCCCAATAATCATACAAGCGAGAAAAGCGGTCGATGATGTCTGAATTCGAAAAAAACCAATAATCGCAAAAACCATCGTTCATATTGGGACAGGGCTCTTCTCCGGGAAATTGCGGCACATACGCATGACGCGCTGCATAAAATACCTGGTTATCGTAATCTTTAAAAATCAGATTCCTCAGTAGTGCCAAGTCGAACCGAGACAGCATAACCCAATCATATTTGAAGCCATTTTCTTCTTCATAAGACTGCTTCAAATCAACCACCGTTTTGGTGGAATACCACCGGCTTTTCAAATAATTCAACGCGGTTGAGCTTTGCTCGAAATCGATTTGTTCTTGGAAAAGCTGTTTACGCGGTTGGTACGCGTCGTTAATTTCATCGGCATACTGAGTGCTCCAGGAATGAATAAAGACATCCACATTTTCATTCATTTTGAATAAATGCTTTTGATAATGCTCCATTCCAATTCGGAAATCAACATCACCATTTGATATATAATTTTCTTTGTGGGTATAATAATTACCAACAACTCCATGCAGGCACAAAGCGACTCTCATAATGATTTTCTCATTTTCACAACTATTTAAGGTCATTATTTATCAACGACCCGCGCAAGGCTAAGATGGGTCGGCGTATCGCTGCTCCAGCTCTTTGAGTAGGGTGGAGAGATTCTTCGATGAGCTATCTTTTCGCAGTTCTTTAGCTTTTGTTCTGGTCATTGTTTATATTATTGTAACAATACCTTCGCCAATTTCAGATTTCGTGATTTTCTCCTTGTAATCATAATATCTATTATATAAATAATAAAATATGAATTCACTATATATTGTATGCCGCTAAATAAAATGGACGGATTTTTCATTGGTATACAATATGCTGGTTCCCCCGCCAAGGTACAACGTGGGAGGCCGTATGGGCTGGCATGGTGTGGCTCGGCAATTTGGCCAGGATTTTGTCCTGGTAGCCAAAGCAGGTGCCGGCAAGCAAGTTGATTCGATTCTTCCCGATGACCTGACTTCGGCTCAGTTGGTGACGCACATCAAAGCCGTTATGGCCCATCGCGGCCAAGCTTGTTCAAATATAAAAAATGATCCACTTCCTCGAGCTTTGATTGCTAGCTAAACTTCCTTGTCTGCCACGTCCTCATGCATGCCTGCCTGCATGCATGCAGGCATGGGATTTTATCTAATGAATCGATTATGACCATTGCATTAAAAATTGTTAATCAATCAAAATATAATGCAATTTTATTATAGGATTCATCTGCATAATATTGTAGATTAAAATGTTCATCCAAGAAATAATCCTTGAACGGTGAAGAGACAATTAATGTGGTCATTACATGTGCCTGGGATTTCGGCAATTGTTCTATTGAGAATCTAAACGTTTCCTGAGAGGGAAGGTGTTACGTTAAGCTGCCAAAACAGAAACCTCCAAATATTGCCCCTCTTGCCGAAGCAGATGGGGTTTCCTCGGCCATCCAAACTGAATTCTCTACGGAGACCGTCATGTCAAAACGAACTCGCCAAGATCCGGTCCTGATTGTCTATATCATCTCTTTTATGCCCTCACGGTGGATCACTTTCGAGTGGATCGCCGAGCATCTCGACCGCCGAAAATTTGCACTCTCTTTTATTTTTCTTCATAATGGCGAGCCCCCTCTTATTCCCTTTCTCAGGGCACACAAGGTGCCGGTGCTCCATATTCAATACAGTGGGAAATGTGTGCTTCCCCGGGCAATTCGAATCATTTACACCTATCTCCGGGACTATAGCATTGACATCATTCACACCCACTTTAGGCTGGCTTGTCTTTGTGGGCTGCCTGCCGCTGTGCTCGCCAGGGTGCCTGTTCGCATTCACACCAGACATTATGGAAGGCTTCACCCTCATGATGAAAGTACAGCCTGGGTCCGGGTCTATAGTTGGCTCAACAACAGCTGCTCAACCAGGATCATTGCACCCAGTGACACCGTAAAAAGCGCCCTGCGCGAAGTCGAGCGAGTCCAACCCGATAAGATCATTCGTATCGATCATGGCTTCGACCTGGAGTTGTACGGCGCCTCCACCCCCGAGCGAGCCAACCGGCATCGGACGACGCGGAGAAGATGCACCGGTGATTGGCGTTGTGGCAAGATATGAGATCCTCAAAGGCATTCAGTGTATCATCCCTGCTTTTCGGCGCTTGCTTGAGGATTTTCCCGATGCCAAACTCGTTTTAGCCAATGCGTATGGTCACTACGCCCACCAGATTCGGCGGCTGTTACGTGGAATGCTCCCTGACCACAGCTATTGCGAAATCCAGTTTGAGCCAGATCCAGTTGCCCTGTATAGTAGTTTTGACGTTTTCGTTCATACGCCGCTCGTTGCCGGCTATGAGGCATTTGGTCAGGTCTATGTTGAGGCGTTGGCCGCAGGTTTGCCCTCGGTGTTTACGCCTTCAGGTATTGCTGCAGAGTTCATTACTGACCAGCTCAACGCCCACCTGGTGCCCTTTCAAGATAGTGATGCCATCTTATCGCAGCATCAAGTTTATTTTGAACAACCCAGATCACCGCGAGCAGCTTATCGTCAATGGACTTGCCAGTGTGAAAGCGAGGTTTGGCCTGGATACGATGATCTTGGGCCTGGAGACGCTGTATTGGGATATGACGAAGGGGAATTCGTTGTGAAAGCACCCCACGATGGGAACCGCAGCATGAGGCGGCGAGAACATAACGCTTCCGTTCCGACACATGTAACCGGCATCTAGCCAGAGTCGCTGGTATCACCAAAAAAACCATCCACGCTGGCCACCCAATGTCCATCTGGATGCTGATGGGGATCCAGGTGGTGCATGCCCGATGCATTCCAACCCGCTCCAGACGGATTGAGGATGGGACTGCTGTCCAATTCTTTTTCGAGATATTCGGATCTGCTGAGGCGCAAAATCTCAATAGCACGCACGCAGACGCCGTAAAGTGGCCAGCAGGTTTGGGCATAACGGATGAGCCTGCCGTCCCAAGAGGTCACTCTGCCGGCCGGCCTGGCGTGATAGGGGTCCGATTTAACCAGGGGATTGAGCGGGTGAGAGTGCCACGGCCCGAGCAGTTGATCTGCAAAATAGATCTGGAGCGCATCATTGTTGCCAGGCAAAGGGCAAACGAAAAGCCACCATATGTCTTGATGCCTGAAAATCGTAGGATCGGCAAACTGCCCACGTATTAGGTCTGCGATATAGACCCAGTTCGTCGGAAAATCAACTGCTTTATAGAGTCGGACAGCATTGGGCTCCAAGGTTTCCGGCAGCATATACCAAGTGCCCTGCCACTCAAACACATAAGGATACGAAAGGTGGAAAGCTTCTTTGAGCACTAGTTGCTGATATGACCAGAGGAGGCTGTCCGAACTCAGCGCCAGTCCTATGACGCCTTTTTGGGCGTCCTGGTCCATCACTTCAAAAAACATATGCCAGATCCCATTGACATGTTGGATAAAAGGGTCCGCCACGAACTCGGCACGAAGATCTGTAATATCCCGAGATGTGATCACCGGATTGGCCGCTCGCGCCTCCGGCTGTAGAGCGATTGGCGAGTCGCCGCAGAAAATACCGATGGACCACGTGGGAAAAAACCAGGGATTCGCCGCGCCAAAATCATTCTTCATAATTCTCCATCACTGTTCCAGAGCGCAGCTGTCGATAATCGCCATGTATATACGTACTTGGCCTCAGTTTGGTCACCTCGGGCTTTCTTGGCCGGGATAGCGCTGCATTTTCACCTGCATCTGTTAGGGAAGGTCCTTTTTTACCGGGGTTCCTGTGGCTTTTGATAAAGCCGGCGGCATTCTCGATGATTACAAACAGCAGGGGAAAATTATCCAAGAAGGTCTGATTACTTCATCTGCGCTCCTGGGAGTGCTCTACTTACTTGTAGCCGATACACTGGTAATAACCTCTCAGTTCGGAGAAATTCCTATCGGAATTTTATCCGCTTTGGAAGGCACTACAGTTTTGGCCTATTGCTGCATACCCGAAATATTTCTGGTTAACGAAGCAAAAATACTCAATATTGAAAAATTGAATATACATATCCAATAACTGAAAGACCAGTTTTTAAAGGATATTTCTTGGGCGCTATGCAAGGAGAGTATGCGCAATTGCTGGGAAAAACGGCAGTGGTAAAAAGGCGCTCATAAAATGCATTACAGGTCTTTTCGCATCACAGGGAGGCAATGTTGATGTTAGTTTCTCCAATAGGATACGTACCTTAAAAAATGTTAATTTAATATATGACATGTCCGTTTTGGAAGCCATTGTAATCGGGAGGTAGCAATACGTAGGCGCCTTTTCAATATCCAAAAACGGATTATGCTATTGCCAGGTACAGCGCCGAAATAGTGAATATAGCACTTGACAATTGATTGGAACTTTTGCATTATGGTGAAAAAAAAAGGATGAAACCGATTCATACGTAGTAGTGGAATTTGTATTTATTACAAGTGCCACGGAATCCTGCAATTGTTTTGGCGAGAATCTAAGTGGAAGCGGTTTGCGTAGTTTTAATCGGGAAATGCCGGAGGAGATAAATCGAATTTTAACGGATAGAATTTCGGATTATCTCTTTTGCCCATCGCCGACCGCTATGGATCATTTGAAGCGGGAGGGATTGTCGGATCGGTCTTTTTTAGTTGGGGATGTGATGGTCGATGCGATGATCTACTTTTATCAAATTGCCGGAAACAAAGTCAATCCGCTTAGACGTTTTCAGTTAACGCCACAAAACTATTTTCTCGCCACAATTCATCGCCAGTCGAATACGGATAATCGCCAAAACCTGCAAAATATCATAGACGCTTTTATTGAAAGTAAAGAGATTATTCTATTTCCTGTACACCCTCGTACGAAGAAGTACGTGCAGGACTATGACCTGATCGCTAAAATAGAAAAGTCCGATAATCTAATTTTAACCGATCCGCTAAATTATCTCGAAACCTTGATCCTGGAAAAAAACGCCGGGAAAATTCTAACTGATTCCGGCGGCATGCAGAAGGAAGCCTTTATTTGGGGAGTTCCGTGCATCACCTTGCGGGATGAAACCGAATGGACTGAAACAGTTGAAGAAGGCTGGAATATTTTGACCGGTGCCAGCCAGGGCAAAATTCTTTCGGCCATTTCAGAATTTAATCCAAAAAAAGAACGATCTTTTTCCTATGGAGATGGGAAAACGAGTGAGAAAATTGTGAGGATTTTGGCGGAGGACTAACTTTATTTACCCGCTTACTACATATAACGACTAAGGTAACCGGGTTGGCGGGCCAACGGAGTTGCTGTTGGCACACGACGAATTGTAAACGAAGGAAACGACCCTGAAAAACCGAAAGGTGAGCCAACTCCGGTTCACCGATTTGTGTGTGCCCGGCATGGCACGTGTATTATTCTTTTAAGGAATATACACAGAT
>CAYXGW010000038.1:20858-46442 GCA_964464595.1 uncultured Deferribacteres bacterium | reverse complement strand
ATCCAAATCCTTACAATTATTCCTTTGGCAGCTCTGAAGAGGAGATTACCAGAGAAAACCTCAAATATTTAGATGAAGTTATCCAGTACGAAGATCCAAATAACATCGCCGCTATGATAGTGGAGACAGTAACCGGCACCAATGGGATTCTCGTGCCCCCCAAAGGCTACCTGCAAGGCCTTCGTGAATTGCTGAATCAATATGACATCCTATTGATATGCGATGAGATTATGTGTGGTTTTGGCAGAACCGGCAAAATGTTTGCATTTGAACATTTTGGGATAATACCAGATATTGTAACAATGGCAAAAGGATTGACGAGTGCATATATACCCCTGGGTTGTGTGGGTGTAAACGATGCAATCGCAGATCATTTTCGTAAGAATGTTTTTTGGGGTGGATTAACCTATAACTCTCATCCGTTAGCAATGAATACTGCGTTGGCTGTCATTGAAATCATGCAGGAGGAGAATTTAACAGAAAATGCGGCCAGGTTAGGAAAAATCATGCGCGATGAAATGGATCGCCTCTCGCAGAAACATCCCATCGTCAAAGCAGGCAGATGCATTGGTCTTTTTGGTATGATCGACATCCAGAAAAATGCTAACGGTGAGTTAATAGCATCCTACAACGGAAATTCCGAAGCTATGAAAGAATTGGCAAATTTTTTCCGCGAGGAAGGATTGTTCACTTTCTTGCGGTGGGCTAGTTTCATGTGTAATCCCCCGCTTTGTATTACTGAAGAGCAGTTACTCGAAGGATTTGAAATCATAGACCGTGGTCTTAATTTAACCGATCAAGTATTTGAAAGTTGACACTCCCTGAGAAGGAATTGAACCAATGTTTATAAAACTCTTTGTTGTTCTTTTATATTTAAGCCTTCTCATATTTATCGGTTTCTTAGCCTCTCGCCGAATGAAAAATCTCCGGGATTATTTTGCTGCCGGCAAAAAACTTGGCTTCCTGACAGTTGCTTTTTCTGCACGGGCAACCGGGGAATCTGCATGGCTTTTGCTTGGATTAACAGGCATGGGAGCTGCTGTTGGATTAAAAGCTTTTTGGGTGGTTTTGGGAGAAGTAATTGGAGTTGCATTTGCCTGGATTTTTATGGCGCGCCGGTTCAAACGATTAACCAATGAATACGATTCCATCACTATTCCGGATTACCTGGAATCGCGTTTTCAAGACAAAAGTCACCACCTTCGGTTGGTTTCAGCAGCGACATTGGTAATTTTTGTAACTATTTATGTCAGCGCACAAATATTCGCCACTGGCAAAGCATTCAACAGTTTTTTAGACTGGAATTTTTATTTAGGCGCTATTATTGGATTTGGGGTTGTATTGGTTTATAGCGTAGCTGGCGGTTTTCTGGCCGTAGCATGGTCCGATGTTTTTCAAGGTTCTTTAATGATTCTTGGCCTTGTATTTCTTCCGGTTTTGGGTTTAGTTTCGATAGGAGGCTGGTCAACTTTAACAACTTCCCTCAATTCTATTGATCCGGCATTAATGACAATCACAGGAGCTGGCGGTTGGAGTGTCATCAATATCGCTTCTATTTTTTCATTGGCATTAATAGGCTTAGGCTTCATGGGTTCTCCGCAAATCTTCGTCAGGTTTATTTCACTAAAGGATGAAAAAGAAATTCCTCGAGGGACAGTTGTCGCAATTCTTTGGACTTTATTCGCAGATTCAGGAGCGGTATTAACCGGCATTGTGGGTAGATCGCTACTAACAGGTCCTAATGATATTCTCGAATCTGTATTGGGAGAAAATGCTGAAGCCGTATTACCTATGCTTGTAGATTCACTGCTGCCCATGTTTTTGGTGGGATTGTATATCGCAATTGTATTGTCAGCAATAATGTCCACAGTCGACTCTTTACTTCTCGTAGCTGGCAGTGCTGCAGTCCGTGATTATTACCAGAAAGTTCGTCATCCAAATCTTAAAGACGATGAATTGGTTGGATTAAGCCGTAAAGTCACTATTGCTATTGCACTTATCGCTCTATGTATTGCTTTATTTGTTGCCTGGCTCACCAAAGGAGGAACGATTTTCTGGTTTGTCATTTTTGGCTGGGGTGGAATCGCTGCCACATTTTGCCCAACCATTATTCTATCTCTTTTTTGGCGGGGCATGACCGCCAACGGTGCAATTGCAGCGATGATTACAGGATTTGTTTGTGTTCCTATTTTCAATTTTTGGGCGCCGCATTGGCCAGGTGTTGGAGAATTTTTCTCTCAACTCAGTGAATTGCCGCCAGCATTCTTGTTGTCTGGGATTATGGGAGTATTGGTAAGTAAATTTTATGCCACAGAATCACACGGAAAAACACAGAAAAACCATTGAAAATTGATTTCATTATCTAGCCAATTGATTTTTACATTATATGTCGTTTAAAGGTGCATTTTCTCTCCCCATAATTTAATAATAACCCTAAACGTAGATTCGTTGCTTTTAAATAACTCAGCAATTGGGAACTATGTTTTAAATTCAATTCTTTTTCAGCCTTTATCTCAACAATGATTTTATTTTCAACTAATAAATCGGCAATGTAATTCCCAATCTTTTTTTGTTTATAGTATACAGCAATGGGATACTGCTGTTTCGCTTTAATATTTCTCAGATTCAATTCCTCAACTAATGAATTTTCATATACTTTTTCCAGAAATCCATATCCAAGAATTTTCCAAACTTCAAAGGCAGCCCCAAGAATCTTCTCGGTTATTTCACTATATAGTAAGTTTTTCATTTTATCCCTCCCTCTAAAGTATCCAATTATTTTTTTCCGTGTTTTTCCGTGTAATTCTGTGGCTTAACTCCATCGCTCAATCACGACCTTGGTTTGTGTAAAAAACTCTATTGAATGTTTCCCCTGCCCATGCAGATCGCCGTAAAAACTATCCTTCCACCCGCTGAATGGGAAAAAGGCCATCGGCGCGGCTACCCCAACATTGATACCAATATTTCCAGCTTCGGTTTCGTATCGGAATTTTCTGGCATAGGAACCACTCCTGGTAAACAGACAAGCCATATTGCCATATTTTCCGGCATTGATAAACTCAATTGCTTCTTCAATCGTTTTAAAATGCATTAAACCCAAAACCGGGCCGAATATCTCAGTTTCAACCACATCACTTTGCGGATGAATGTTTTCAAGAATAGTAGGCCGGATGAAATATCCTTTTTCATATCCTGGTATAACTGTTTTCCGGCCGTCAACCACCGGTTTTGCACCTTCCGAAATACTTTTCTCCACTATCGATTCTATTCTACTTTTATTTTCAGATGTGATCACGGGCCCCATTTCCACTCCCTCATCTAATCCATACCCCACATTTCTATTCATCGCCACATTTGCAATTTTGTCTGTAAATTGTTGTCGGGCTTCGCCAACAGTAATCACGAGTGAGCCTGCAAGGCATCTTTGTCCGGCACACCCGAAGGCACTTTCGGCCAAAATATTTGAAGCTTCCTGGAAGTCAGCATCAGGCATTACAATGACCGGATTTTTGGCGCCACCCTGGCATTGAGCCCTTTTCCCATTTTCTGCAGCACGAGTATAAATGTATTTTGCTACCGGCGTTGAACCGACAAAACTGATGGCACGAATTGCCGGATGATCTAAAATGGAATCGACGGCTTCATTTGCCCCATTCACTAAATTTACCACACCCTTGGGCAATCCTGTTTTCTCGATTAGCTCAAAAGCCTTCTGCATAGTCACAGGTGTCTTCTCGGAAGGTTTGATGATTACAGTGTTTCCACAAGCAATTGCCATTGGCATAAACCAGAATGAGATCATCCCGGGGAAATTGAAGGGAGCAATAATTGCACAAACACCAATGGGTTGGCGAATCATCATTTCATCAATTCCGCGAGCTATGTCCTCATTGTTATAACCCTGGATCATCATTGGCGTACCACAAGCCACCTCGACATTTTCGATTGCTCTTCTTATTTCACCACGGGATTCTTGCAACGTCTTGCCACACTCCATTGTTATTGTCCTGCTGAGTTCCTCAAAATTCTCTTCTAGAAGATATTTCAAATTAAACAAGTACTGAATACGCTCTGTAATGGGTGTACGCCGCCAATCTACCAAGGCTCGAGAAGCAGCTTGAACTGCCTGGTCGACTTCTTCAGATGGTGACAATGGAACGTTTGCTATCAACTCTGTGGTCGCTGGATTGATTACTAGCAAATGATCCATAGCTTTTGATTTTTGCCATTTCCCGTCGATAAAATTTTTCAAGTCTTGCTTTTGTTCTTGCATTGCTTCTCCTTAATAAAATTGTCAATTTGTATCTTAATTGAAATTACAATAGTTATATTCACAGGACAAGACAAGATTTGATTCAAGAAAATATTTGCTGATTTTCTTTATAATATAAATATCATTTGGAATAACTCCTAACAAAAATCCGTTCTATTATTTTTGAACTTAAAAGAAATATGAGATACAATATCAACCGGCATAAAACGGATTAATAGTATTTAAGAATTAAAGGGTTTGCCATGTATACATATTCAAAAACAATGATAAAATATGTATCTGTATTATTCTTAACGATCAGTTGCAGTAGTAATGTTTCCGGACCGGATGGAGCGAAAGTGATCCGAATAGATGGCAAAGTCCTGATTGAAGATAATACTGGAAAAAGGTGGGATGTAACCCATGCCGAAGAAAAATACGGCATGGAACCTGCAGAATTTCAATTCGGATTAGGACCCTTTGCTATCAAACCTATATTAAATCCAAAAATGCTTTCCCCGGGGGACACCGGTTATCCTCTTGATGATGAAACCTTTTTGGTCCTGGCAACCGAAATTAACAAGGATGCGCGTGCATACTCTATCCGCGTCATGAGCATTCATGAAATTGCTGATGAAGTATTTGCAGATGCCCATGTCGCTGTAGCTTACTGACCTCTCGTCGATTTGGCTGCCGTGTACAGCCGTGAAATTGATGATAAGGTCTTAACCTTAAGTGCCAACGGTTGGACGTACAGAAATACTTTTGTGCTTTTTGATTACGAGACTGAAAGTTTATGGTATCATTTGCCCAGAACCGACGGGCTAACCAGTATTGGTGGTGTTTATAAAGACAGAAAATTGGAAGAATTAAATTCTGTAAAAACAAGATGGAACGATTGGGTGGCCAGTCATCCGGATACAAAAATTTTGGATTATTAATTATTTGCGTTTGAATTGACTTGTCATGAAGAATCAGAAAATATTTTGTTTTTCATCAAGTTATTTATTACTCGTTCTCTTTTTTCTATCATTCAGTGTAAATACTTTTGCAGGAGCATGGCCGCAAAAAAAGGGTGGATATTATTTCAAACTATCGGGAAACTACTTTTTCACCAGATCAGAGTTCAATTATCTTGGCGACAAAGTTGCAATATTTGCCGAGAAAACTGCTTTTGAAAATGCTTCCTTCAGCGATTTCAATATCAATATATATGCTGAATATGGATTTACTTCAAAGTTAACAGGCATCGTAAATGTACCGTTTAAAATTTTAAACTCGAAATGGGATAAGTACCTTACTCCAGATATTCTTGCTAGTCGTGAATCCTTATTCACAAATGGTTTGGGAGATTTTTCTCTTATCAGCCGATATGCGATAATCACAAAACCGGTTGTATTATCACTCCAGGGAGGCGTCAAATTGCCTTCAGGTTATGCTAAGAAACCGAGTAATGATGGAGCTCCCTTAGGCACTGGAGATATTGATTACGAGGGTCATTTGTTATTTGGATTTAGTTTCTATCCCTTACCTATTTATTTTACCTCAGGTATTGGCTACAGGATTAGGACAGGTCCACTTCATAATGAAATCCTTTACTCAGTTGAATTCGGGTATACTAAAAATCGCTTTTTATTCAAGATCAACTTGGATGGAATTCAAAACACAACTACACCACCTGATTTAGTAGGATTACCTGTCGTTACACCCTTGCCCGGTGGAGGCGGTGTTACACCTTCCGTGATCGTAGGCGATCAAAATATTCTAAAAATCAGCCCTTCAATCATTTATAATTTCAAGGATCATTATGCAATCCAGGGAGAAGTTCTACATATTTTCTCAGGCAAAAACACAACGAGTGGTTCAATATTTTCTTTGGGATTGATTGTTTCCAAATGAGAAAATTCATGGCAAAGATAATCTTATTTTAACTTACTCAAAAAAAAAGGCACATCCCCATGTGCCTTTTAAAAACATACTTGTTTAAAATTAAGACAATACAACCACATCATGGGCCTGGGGTCCTTTCTCTCCTTGACCGATATCAAATTCAACTTTTTGACCCTCTTGAAGCGTTCGAAATCCATCGGTTTTTATTGATGAATAATGAACAAAAACATCTTCTCCCTGTTCACGGACAATGAAACCAAACCCTTTTTTTTCATTGAACCATTTAACAGTTCCGGTTTCGCGATCTGCCATAACTTTACCTCCTCGAAACAAAAGAATATAATTTATAATAACTCAACTGATTGCAAAGCGCTCAGACCTGAATAAACCATCAGATTTCTTGTTACAGAAAAGAACGAATACCAACCAAATTTCGCACAATTTAAGGAGGTAAATATTTATTGTCAAGAAGAAAAATAAATTTATTACTATTTTAGATTCAATTAATTGTGTCCAATATTGCCTGTTTTAGTATTTTGGTAGTAACTTTCCAAATCTATATTAGTACCACAGATGATCAAACCAACACGCTTACCAGCCAAACGATTCCGTAATGGACCAAGCAAAGCAGCCATTGCAGCAGCACCAGCCGGTTCAACAGCAAGTTTCATTTCCCGGAATAGCAAAAACATTGTGCTGCATATCTCACTATCATTAACCAAAATAAGTTCATCTACATATTTTTGGCACAGCGACAAACTGTATGGAGCGGTATGTGGGGCGCCAAGACTATCGGCGATAGTACGAACTTTATCTAGTGACTCTGGTTTTCCGGATTCAAAGCTAAGATGCATTGTATTCGCGCCTTCAGGTTCAATACCAAAAATAGCGCAATTCGGCTGAATTTGTTTAACTGCGGCCGACACTCCCGCACAAAGCCCGCCACCTCCAATTGGAATTAAAACAGCATCCAGGTTTTCAATTTGTTCACAAAACTCAAGGCCTAAAGTTGCGGTCCCTAAAGCAGTTAATGGGCCTTCAAATGGATGAACAAATATTCTCCCTTCTTTTGATTCGATTTCACGGACTCGGTCAAATGCTTTGTGAACATCATCAACCAAAATCACTTCTGTTCCCATAGATTTACATCGCTGCACCCTGGCAGGATTTGCTGATTTTGGCATCACAACTTTTGCAGTTGTTCCAAGCACATTAGCCGCATACCCTAAGGCAATTGCATGGTTACCTGCACTTACTCCTGTAACGCCCCGCGCCAATTCTTTTTTCGAAAGAGAAAACATATTGATCAAAGCACCTCTGGGTTTAAAACTACCGCTAAATTGGAAAAGCTCTAATTTAAGGAACACTTGAGAATTTTTTCCCAAAGAATTAGCTAGAACTTCTGACTTCATTTGCCAAACCGGTGTCCTTCTGATTAAATTCCCCAATCGTTTCCGGGCATTGACAATTTCTAAAACATCCGGACTAATAATTTTTTGAAATGGTGTGCGTTTGGAGTTTAACATGAGTAATCCTTAAACAGGTGAATTTTATTCAGTTCAGAAACTAACTAATATAATGGGTTCATGAGTTTGGGTCAATAAAAAAAAGCAACTGTGGTAACGTATCCAGTTGCTTTTTAACTCAACATTATTGCATGGGACAAAATCAAATAAGATCTTTCTAACCAGCTATAATTTAATTTTATAGCAATTTATTATAGATATTATTAATATTTATATTTTTCTTCCAAACTTCAACATTCATTTATTTTTGACATCCAAATATATTTCACCCAACCCAGTAAATTATTGAATTCCTTATAAGATTAATATACCCGAACCGACACAATATTCTTTGCCGTCATCCTGATGCTAATAATACTATTCTTTTTTAAATAACATCTACCCCCAAATCCATTATGGTTACTTACACAGTTGCTCAAAACAATAAACCCTGTAAAAGTATATTTTACGGGGTTTATTTAAAGTAGGGGGGTTATATGTAAAGTTAAGGATTAAATCTATCCATAACCATATTTGATTATTTTAAAGAAGTATTTAAAGTATAATAAAATCGATAAACAGAAGCTATTTCGTTTTCACTTTGAAACTCCTTAATCGGGACTAACTTAAAATGTTGTTTTGTGGTTTCCTTTTCATAATTATTCAAGGTTATAAAATAGTCTTCAGCTGTGGGGTTGGTATTATTTAATGTCGACGCACGCAGAATTTTAAGGTCGCCGCGATCCAATACTTTCAGCATTACTAATTTGTCTGAAATATTCATGATTTTAGTCCGTTCGGCTCGTATTTTCAAAGAAAAATTACGACGGTTGTTAGGTGCTGTCCCAACCTCTTTTTCTGCATACTCATAGATAATTGCATCCTTCGGTACCTCATTTTGCAAATAAGTCATCAACTGCTTAAAATTCTTATTCGCCTCAATAGTTAATTTAATGGTATTAATACGTTCTGTCAAAAAAGCGACCTTGTTAAAAAAAGGTATTGCAAATACAAACAATGTAAATGCCGCAACTCCTCCGACAATGACTAATTTGTTCAACTGTTCTTTGGAATACTTCTCCAAAACATTTTTGCACCAACGAATCAATCGTGCAGAAAGAATGCCTAGTGCCATAGCAAACGGAATTCCGGCCCCTAGCAAATAGCCATTGTGGTAATAAATACTAATGAGAAAAGAAAACAAAGATGCAAAAGCCCAACCAATGGGCATGCGTAATTCATTATCAAATATAAAAAGATACAAACAGCAAAACACAAACCAGTAAATCGCATAACTTTGATGCCACATAAGCAGAAATGTCACTATCAAAATTAGGGGTGGCCATATCCAATCAATTTTTTTGTAGTTAAATCTTTCTTTAGCTTTCTGTGCTAAATGGTGAAAAACGCCACCTCCAAAAACAAGAAGCATTATTGAGCCGGTAACCCCACTTGTCAGAATAGTACCGTAATAGAAGAATCTTTCCGAAAGATAAATTAAAACTTTATCGAAATCGGAAGCGAATGCTAAAAATGAAATACGGCCGATCGACCATGAAAATGTAATCACAAAAAAGCCTGCAATCAAAATACCTAGTATCGGTAAGTTTTTCTTTACCGAGAAGTTCGACAGGTTACCTCTATGCTCACTGAGGAAAGTGACCAGGATCGCTATCAAAATAATCGGTGTAGTTTGTCGACTCATTGCAGGAACTAAGAAAAGAAGCATGCCAAGCAAATTATACCAACTGTGTTTCTTCAAAAAACACCAAAAAAAGTAAATCATGCCAAGCTGGTAAAAAAAAGAGACCGCCGTATGCAAGCGAAATAGGTTATACATACTTCCATGGAAAACTGCAAAAAGCGCCAGACAACTTAATACTGCAGCAAGCATTCCTGATCGCTTTTCCACCAGTCTCAAATAAAAATAAACTGCTGCAATAAAAAATAATCCCCCGATGAAATAATAGGGTCCCGATTGGGTTCCGAATACATGCCATAAGGCTTTTATATAAAGATAAACAAACGGCCGCCAAGCTCCGGCTATGCCTGCATAGTTGTCAAACTTGTTGACTTCGGGGTTAGTGGATAGAGCTTCGTAAAAAGGTTGAGTAAATTCCTTTGCCCACAATAACATCACTGAATCGTCGTGGCGAAAATAGAATTGCGAACCCAGAATAGGAATGCTGATAAAGGGAGCTAATGCCAACACGATTGATAGTATCCGAATAGTTTGCGGAGAAAAATGTATTTTATGAATTTGTTTCAATTTTCTGTCTTATTTAATTCCGCATTTTATAATTCAATTCTGTAGCAACTCCATTTGAGAAAGCAAATACACGTAACTCGGAAGTGTTTAGTTTATCGACCTTGAACATTTTTAACGGCAGTTCAAAACCGAAACCACTTCTTAAAGGTACGTTGCCAAATTTTTTAGCAATATCTGAGCGATTAACATTATTCTGTCCCCAATAGATATTTTCTCCTTTGTAAGTTATTATAATGACTACTGATAGTAGCGGATTTCTTAAATCAATAGCCCAGCCACTTAATTCAAGTTTGTTATTATTTTTTAAATTCATTTCTTCCAGAAAACCTCTCATAGCATTTCTATCTAAAGGTATTTTCAAACCATTTGAATAAGTAATATAACCCTCTTTGGACGCGTTAATTGCATTCTGAGTATACACAGGTTCAGGATTTATTACTGCCGTATTTTTACCTTTTACAGCAGTTTTTTTCCTTATTGCTCTTACGCTTTTGGAATAGATTAATTCAGATGCAATCCCATTCGATATAGCAAATAAACGCAACTTATTAAAGTCAATCTCTTTTCCCTTGAATATTTTTAAAGGTAGTTTAACATAAAATCCGCTTTCTAACGCTGTCTTGCCAAGATTTTTAGCAACATCTGGTCTCTTGAGATTAGTCTTCCCTTTATAAATATTTTCTCCATTGTAGGATATCAAAATAGTCTCTGGCAGTTGAGAATTCTTTACATCAAAAGCCCAACCAAAAAATTCAACGTAGAAATCGTCTTTGACGATCATCCGATCCAAACTGCCCCGCACAATACCAGGTATTACTGTTATGCTTTTGCCATCTGTATTAAGAATATAATCAATTTTTGGAAATTCCTTCGCTGCATAAACTGTGTTTCTTTTGGAGTCTTCAACGCCTTTGTATAATTTAAAAATGCTAAATACAGCAATGAAAAATATTCCCACAAATATGATCAATTCTAGCTTTTTATGTTTTTTAGATTTTTTCCATCCTTTTACCTTACTTTTTTGTTTCCATCGTTTCAGATCTTTTTTAGATAACATATTTGAATTCATGATTAAATTGTAATCGAAAATAGTATTATTTTAATTTAATTGGCAAAATATTGAACCAATATAGGACTGCTCCATCCAGCCCAATCAAATGCTCTATTATCCCCAGGACCACATGTGGCTCTAAAAACAAAACTTACATTTTGCCCAACAAGCTTGCCTAAGCTAATCATTTCATCAAACCATTTTCTATCCTCTAATTTAGCCTTAGGATTAATATACTTTGTAAATAACTTTTCCTTCTGCCCCCCCTCATCTATAACGCTTACTTCAAATAAAACGCCATCACCCTGTTTATGCCAAGCCTCTTCGTTTATCCCTATTCCAAAAATTAATTTCGCATCATTGTCAAGGATGGCTACTTCTTTAAATATTACCTCGGAATTTGGATGCTCTAACAAAACCGATCGCAGGTCATTGTTAATTCTGAACTCGCCTTCTCGCACGCTCACAAAATCTGCTTTTTCGGTGATAATCTCAGCGCTTTCCAGGTTATCTAAGAAATTATATGTTTTCCTAATCTGTCTTTTGAGTATATACCTTTTCAATTCCTTGGCAATAACTTGGTTCTGGTGTGATGACGGATGACCATTTATTGGTAGATAGTAATAATTAATGTATGACTCACTATCTGTTCTTAGATCATCATTTTTGATGATTTCTTTGGATGATATATAAGGCACATCATTCTCAATAAATAGTTGTTTGAGAAGTGAATCCCTCCAATCGTCTTTTGTACGAAGTATTTTATAATGATCATGAAAAATTAGGAATACATATTCCAATTGTTTTTGCTCTAATGCTTTAATTGTTTCGACAATAATTTTTTTATTGATTAAGATTTTTTTCTTTTCTCTCAAATCATTACCTTTCAAATATTGTCTCAGCCGATTTGGAAGAATGTAATCTCCTCCGAATAAGAACAATCGATATAAATACGATCGTATTTGGGGTGGATTGTTGGAAATAAAAACTTCACGATTTTGATCTATGGGCGTCCCAAATAATTTCAATGTATCAGCATCGATTTCATAATAAGGTTTCGGAGATCCCCTCACTGACAAAATACTTCGATCCATATCAGTTGTCATCAAACTTATTATAACAAAAGGATTATTATAGTTGTCAATAGATTCTTTAAATAAAAGGTGTATTTGATCAACCCCATATCCCCCAACAGCATAGTTTAATAAATAGTAATCGTGCCTAAAATCATTATCGTTATTCAGAATATCCTCAAAACACTCTTCTGTTGCACAAGCGGCAAATGAATCACCATATAAAAGCACTGGCCTGCGGTTACCAATCTCGTCTGCCGAATGATGGTTGTATGAATCTGAGACATTTTTACTAAGCCATCCCAATAAAGGGTGAATTTCCCTTGATTCCCATCTTAATAAAGGGTGATTCTTTAATGGTTTCCGAGAAAGTTTTTGTAGAAGATAAAAAACCTTCCAATAATCATCGGAATCAAAAGACGCATAAAGCCCTGGATCCCTGAATTTCTCCAATGCACGTATATTACTAAAAAGTAGATTCCTGAATATAATCTCTGAAGCAAGAAAAATGCCTAGTATAGAAACTATCGCAACGATTAAATTAGCAAGAATATTTTTCTTTTTCATATTTGCTCTCACTTTCCATAAAAATATCGACTATAACAATACTATCTTTAATTTTCAATATCTGGTTCGAATACATCAGCTACGAGTGTTGCTATTTCAAGATAACCTGCTGGATTGGGATGTGATTCTGTCCTGGTTGCAAAATACTTGTCACGAAGAGTTCCTTCAGGGAGCAATTCGAGAAAGCGATCCCGAAGATCCACTAATTTCAGACTGTGCTTATTAACAAACTCTCGCATTTCAGTATTTAGAAGACTGTGTCTTTGATAATATATTGGGTCACCGCCGGGTAGAGGAAAGGCAGCATAGGTTAGAAGAATCAATTCTATATTGTGTTTTTTTGTGACTGTGAGCATGGTCATGAGGTTTCGCCGCAGTAAGTCTCCAGCTTCAGTATGTGTGCGGGACACTTCTCGAATATTGCCTTCGTGAGCAATAAGAAGCTCACCGGTTTTCTCATCGCGGTGCTCAACGCCGTCTTTTCCTTTGTTTAACAGGGTACGTTGCAGTTCAGATCGTCCGGTATCGTCTGGAAGAGATGGGGGGGGCTCAAATCGATCCTTAATTAGACGGAAGAGGCGATAAAGCCGTAGCCCATAAAGCCAGCGCACCGTGCCCTTAGCTCGTGTTGGTTTCCCCGAGTCAGCAACGTTCCAGTAATTGTTTATCCCCACACAGACCACAACGGATTGGGGATGGTACTCATCGAGCCAATCTTGAAGGTGTGTTGCGATCTGGGACGAATTCGTTCCTGGCAGCCCTAGGTTGAGAACATGATAACGCCCTGGAGTACGTTTTTCTAAGATCCTTTGAAGCTGCCCAGGATATGCCTCCTCTTGCGAGTAGAAAACTCCGTAAGTATTAGAGTCACCAAGACATAGAATAACCTTTTGGGTTCCGCTAGTGGAAGGTAACCCCAGCCGCGGGCTCACGAAAAGTGCTCCAGCGCGTAGACCCATTTCTATTAGAGCAGCGGTTAAAATCACGACCAATATAAACATGGAAATATAGAAAAACAGTTTCTTTTCTGAGTTAATTTTTTTCATGACCCTTCCTCTATAAATGCGTCAAATTTGTATAGAATTTTTGTCTTTATAGTTCTGAGCTATCTTAATCTCGGAGTCATTTCCGAACTATCGAATATAGCCCAGAGATTTAAGTTTCTTCATGGTTTCTTCATCTATCCCTTTTCGAACCCCTAATTGATGATTATTTTTCGTTGTTTTTACCCACTCTTCCAATTTTGCCTTTAACTCATTACCAATTGAATGATTTCCAAATTGATTGATTTTTTCTTCTTTATCATTAATTAATGAATATAATTCATATTCATTACTGATGGGTGTAGAGATTAATTTCCACTCTAAAGTTCTAATAGAGTTTTTTGTAGCCCCGCGTGCACCAAAAATGAAGGCATGTTCTGTTTGGGAATATGCGTAAGGATCTGGGAAACTCGATTCAGTCCAGGGTACTAAACTCACTCCCTGAATTTCATTTGGAATTTCTAAGCCTACCATTTTACATAGGGTTGCATAAATATCTATGGTTTCAACTTGGTCTTTTATTTTTTGAGGTGAGATCATATTTGGTGCCCATATTATCAGGGGCACTTTAATCGTTTCGTCATAAAGGTGTACCCCATGTTTTAGCTTGCCGTGTTCAAGAAACTCCTCACCATGATCACTTGTAATCACAATGATTGTTTTATGCAATACATTTTGTCGCCTGAGTTCGTCCAAAAGGTGTGCAAATTGGCTATCCCAATAGCGTATCTCCCCATCGTATAATGCTGCCAGGTGTTCGATATCCCGTTCAGTGTAATCCAGATGTTCTCCCTTATAGTTAATGGCTTCCCATAGAGGATTAACGGCACTACTAACACCTTTTCGTTTTCCAAAGTCGTACGTTCCCTCATAATCAGGATCGAACATATCATAGAAATCTCCCGGAGCACCATAAGGGTCGTGGGGATCCATGTAATGCAAATAAGCAAAAAATTGCAGGTTCTTGTTTCCTTCTAACCACTTCAAGAATCTATGATTAAAATGCTCGGCTCTAGTCCAGGGCATCTCCCAAAATGTCTCGAAACCCTGATCGAAATTCTTGTCTTTGCTGACCAAAGGATTTCCCGTTATGCCGATGGTTGTAAAGTGATTTTCTTGTAACAACTCAGGAAGTGTTTTGATGGAATTTACCAAATAACTACTTTCATCATTTATAATCCCATGTGTATAAGGATACAAGCCTGTCAAAATGGAGGCAGTTGCCGGCCAAGTCCATGAGGATGGAGAAATTGCATTTTCAAATAACACACCATTCTTTGCAATTTCGGCTAATGTTGGACTTGTATCACGATTATAACCGTAACAAGTTAGGTGATCCGCTCTTTGTGTATCGATTACAATGAGTATTATGTTAGGCCGATCTTTGCTCGAAAGGCTTCTCTTTACCGGTATTACCCCTGTTATTCTAAGAATACTCCAGCCTGCCATGATGGGATTTGTAACAGCTTCACTTTCATAATTGGAAGTTTTGAATCTGAGGTTGACTTTTTTCCCACTGTATCTTGACAGATTAATCTTGTTATCGAACCAGCTTGAATCGTCTTTGCCACCCCAAATGTGTTTTGAAAAAACGATGTCTTGGTTAACGTACACTTCAAACTTAACATCTTTGCCAATCGATTCTGCTGCAACACCAATCCCAACTTCAAGGGATGCTTCATCAGGAATTTTGAGGGCATAGCTAAACTCAGACAGCGGATAAGCAAGAATTACTTCCCTTTCCTCCCCATTTATTCGATAATCCGAATTAACCTTTATTTTCGATTTTTTTATTCGAGCTTTACCGTTTTTACTTTCACCTAACTCAGCTCTTGGGAACTCGGTGAGAAGATCATATTTGGTACTTTCAAGGTTAATCGGATAATCTGCCAGAGCTGTTTCTGTATTCCAGGTTATTCGAGCGCTACTCCATCCGGACCAGTCAAAGGATATATCATTCTTGGGGCCACCGGTTGTTTTAAATACGAACGACACTTTTTTCTCTGAAAAGTTGCTTAGATCAACGCTTTGATTAAACCACCCCCTATCTTTAGTGTTATTCTTAGGATCGATATACTTCGCGAATATCAGCTTGGCTTGTGATTTTTCTTCAACGATTTGAATCTCAAACAAAACACCATCACCCGGCTTATCCCATGCAGCTTGGTTTATCCCGAACTCAAACTCTAATTTTGCTTTTTGGTCGATGTATAAATCTTTAAATACTATCTCAGAGGTTGGATGTTGGGCCAGAACCAATCGTTTCTCATCGTTAATCGTAAAGAATATTTTTTTATCACTGGCAAAATCTACACTCTTTGTAACAACTTCAGCAGCTCGCAGATTTTCCAGTAAATCATATGCTTTTTCAACCTGCACGATTTCTGCTTGTCCCTTTACTCCCTCTTTTCCGGATTCTTGTGAACATCCCCAGAGGAAGAATGTTCCAGCTGTAATTAGTATAAAAATTAAAAGCAACTTTAGTTTTTTGTATGACATATTGTAACTCCTTCTACATCATTTTTATGGGCAGTCTGTCGTGTGAAGATTGCATTCCACGAGTACTAATCAAAGATAATGATATCAATATCAATCAACACACCGGTCCGGTCCCAGGCAATCGGGTCCATCTCGATCCCAAACTCCAATTCTGCATTCTCATTGATGCATAATTCTTTAAATACCATCTCAGAGGTTGGATGTTGGGCCAAAACCAATTGTACCCACCGTTGATCGTAAACAATATTTTTTTTATCACTGACAAAATCTACACTCTTTGTAACGACTTCAGCAGTTTGCAGATTATTTAAGAAATCATAAGCTTTTTAAGCTACATAATTTCTGTTTGTCCCTTACCTCGTCTTTTCCTGATTTTTGCGAACATCCCCACATGTAGAACGTTATAGCTGGAATCAGGATAAGGATTGAAAGCAAGTTTTGCTTTTTGTACGACATATCTCAGTTACCTTCAGAGTGGTTTTTCTTTCTAACCCTCATGTTGATATATCTTCTCTTAGAAACTTTTGGATACTCTACCACTGCACTACTTCTCTCTTTTGTGTTAATGTTGCCACGAACCACAAATTTCTGTCAAGATTGCTAAACTCTATTTTTTCAAACCCGAGTCTGCTTAGAACTGATTGTACAAGGTCAGCGGAAAGCCACTCAAATTTATCTGAGGGCTTGCCTTGTAACGGATAATATTCAGGAATATCGCTTAATAGTTTTGTAAATCCTACATCAGTTGTGGGATCTGCAACACTCATGATTAGTTTTCCATGTTTTCGTAATGATAGCGCTGCGGTAATCCAGTAAACAATCAAGTATTGTAGATCGACGTGAACCATCGAGTCTATAGAAAATAGACAATCTACTTTTCCAATCCACTGTGAATGTACCAGCTGGTTGTAGAGAAATCTGTAATCATTATCCATAAGTACAGGCTCCAGTCTGCCTTGGTCAATAGACTGTTTACACCTCTTTTTTAAGACATTTAAATACTGTGCAGATATATCAAAACATTTAAGTTTAGCATCTTTGTATTGATCTAGTACTAATAGGGAATATTTGCCAGAACCAGGTCCAATCTCTACAAGATATTGAGCGTGACAAGGCAGGTTTTTAACAAAAAGTTCATCGATCACTTTCGCCCAAAACTGTGGATTCGCCCACTCATCACCCGGGAATTTATACTTCGGTCTACCATACTCAACTTTTTCATTCATTTGGTTGAATTGTTTAGCTACATAATGATCCCAATACCCAGCGACATCCTCATACTCTACTCTTTGCAATTTCTGGTTTTCATTAATAAGAGTTCCTGTATTGCTTTTCTTACCCACCACGTTCTCCAATCTTAATTAAAGTTTTATAATTACGTTACATTTGAAAAATTCTTGGACCTTACATATTTTTTCGACAGCTGATTTTGAGGAACTACTGCATTTTTTCGTACTAACTGAACTGCGATACACTTCTCTTCTATCCGAAGCATATTTTTCTATTGGAAATAACTGGTTTTATATCTTTTTGTAACTTAGCAATTAATGCTGGGGGGGTCAACAAACATCTTTTTCTTGCTAAGTGCTTACTCTCCCCTACTTCAAACAGATTCCAATTCCCTCTGGAACATCGAAGTAAAAGTATGGATATTTCCCATTTATGATAAGATTACCGTCAGGACTGGAAATAAAATCATCCGTTGATTAATCCAAACCACCGATTCGTCAATTTGCTCGTCAAGCAGTATGAAAGAAGAGTTGATCCTACGTAAGAAAAAAGACCTAATACAAAAGCAGCATCTTCAATTCCGATACCAAGCCTATGCATCAAAGCAATGAGTAATAGATACAACGTATTACAGAAACCCAAGACATGTTCGTGATCATTATATGTGAATCCCGAGCCAGATACTATACGTTCCACATAGTGAATTGTTGTGGCGGCGTCATCAACCATGATTGGTGGCCGGCTTAGGATACCCAAAGTCATAGCGAATAAAATTACATAACCGTACACAATAGCCGATGAATTGAACGGTAATCTGCCTAATGCAAAGGTTGTCCAATACCCTTTGATACTGTTTCCTGTAATATGCATCCATACAAATTTAATTAAACTTCCAATAAAAACTTCAACAATCGAAACCTGTATAGGTTATCAAAAGAAAGTAATAATGAAACACCATTTGTCTGTTCATCATTACCTGCCGTTAGCCCTGGCACTTGCAATTAAATCTTCATAAATGCTCTCCAGTTCTTGAGCTTTCTCTTCGATCGATTTTATTGATGGAGCGTTCGCGCTCATTTTTCTTATCAGCCCCGGATTCTCGATCAACATCATAATTTTCCGGTACAAATCTTTAGAATCTCCCACCTTAAAATGTAATCCATCAACTTTATCGCTTACAAGTTCGGCCATACCACCTATGTTGGAAGTTATGACCGGAACCCCAGCTATAAACGCCTCCTGGATTGTTAAAGGTGAATTTTCATGCCAGATAGATGGTACTACCAGTATATCAAGTTCCTTTAGGATACCAGGGAGTTGTTCTCTTTCATATTTCCCCATTATTTTAACATTATTTTTTCCTTCTATTTTCCTCTTGATTAATTCTATATACGCAAGATGAGACCTATTGGGAGCCTCTCCATATATTTTGAGCTCAGCTTTATCTTGATGGATTTTAACAAAGGCATCTATCACTATGTGGATTCCCTTCGTTGGCATCAATGTTCCCAGGTAACCCAATATTAGCTTATCAGTAGGGTGCCTTTGAGACTTTTCAACATTTTCTGTATTTATGCCATAATTTGAGAAGATTATTTTGTCTTCCGGGATACAAAAATAATTAAGAAATTTTTCTCGCAAAAAGTTTGAAGGAGCAATTAGCAAGTCAATTTTATTAAGCATATTCACAATATAATTTTTTCTTTCTCTGATGCGTTTTATCTGATTTCTATTTGATTGAATCATTTTAACTTGATTAACTAAACTATGAGCTTGATTCAAGATCTTTTTGATTAAGGTTTTCTTTTTCTGGAGGTCTATAATTCCATAATCTGTATTACTCGCCTCCTCAACCACAATTCTTAGTTCACCCCAACCAGCAGCACAAAAGGCAATATCTCCCTTCGGCCCTGCAGAAGTAGTGAAAATTAGATCAACTGTTTTTTCACCAAATGCAGATAAATCTACTCGACAATCGTGCCATTTTCTATCAGATATTTTATGTTTAGGATCTACATATCTAGAAAATATTTTCTCTCGCATTTTATCGCCTTTAGCCACCATGATTTCGAAGAGTAAACCTTCGCCTTCTTTATGTTGCCATGTTTCCGGCGGCATGCACAGACTGAATCTTAGGCTACTTTTTTGGGGCAAATGAACTCGATAACAAACCTCAGAAGGGGGGTGTTCAAGTAGAACATATTTGCCGATATCGTTAACGGACCAACTACATGTTGTTACAAAAGATGGATCAATAGTCATTAGTGCTGCTTTGGGCAAAATTGGATCATCAATGGTACCAAGCAGATCAATGATCGCGCTCCCTTCTTCCAATGCGGATATAGGTGCATGTGGCCCGAACACACAACTGGCACACTTCTCCTCGATCACTTCCGAACATAGCTCCCATTTGTAACTCATCATTTGACCTCTTGGACACATTGACCAATAGTCATTCAACGTAAGAACAGTTGGAATCTTATATTCCTTAGCGATTGCCACCATCCCAGTAGACAATCCGGCACCGAGAAATTGAAAATGAACAATATCAGGGATTTTTTCTGCCAAGAACTTTCTGAACGCTTTATCAATCTGGGTATTCTTATAAGTCATGAGAGAATTTGGCTTTTCAGAAAAATTGTTATTGATTGATGTCACAGATAGACCCTCATAGGTTTCACTTTGGACTGCATATTCTGCAATTTCTTTACAACTCTTACGATAAAAGACAAAAACTTCATTATTTTTACTTAATCCCTGTGCCAGATTGTAAGTAATAACTGATACACCACCAGAATGGTCAGGAGGGAAGTCATGACTTACTAGAACTATTCTCTTTCTACTTCCTTCTTTCTCTTCTAACTTTTCTGAAGCTGATCCGCGCAACATTCCTATTTTTTCAATGAATTCCATAGGTATAGCATATAACATCCATCCTATTTTCTGAAATTTACTGAGATAGCTGTTTTTAATGACCTGAAAGTCGTCTTTGATTTGATGAAGTGTGCATCTTATAAGAAATGTTCTGGAGGACATAAACTCCTGAGAGTGGAAATCTACCCCAAGTAAATTCTTCATTCTTTTATGATCTATGTAAGCTCTCTTATAATTTACAAGGATAGAGGTTACATGAGAATGATAAACTTTTGACTTAGGTTCATAAACTATTTTGTAACCTGCTTCCAGAACCCTTTTGCTCCATTCCAGATCCTCTCCAAATTCCACTTTAGAATACGGGAATTTCTTCATTATGCTTTTTTTGACACAAGAACTCACATTGTCAAAATCTATGAACTTTCTTTTGTCCCACGGAGAAAGTGAATCATACGAAGGTCTGGACTTAATATGTTTTATCCTCTTCTCATCGGATCCTGCAATCCAGTTTTCAACCCTTGCTTTTGCTATGGGATCACATCCAGGCTTAGGTATTTGCCTACTATAGGCACCGGCCGCTTTTTCATCGTGTTCCAAACTTTCCACCAGGCTACTAAGCCAGTTTTCATCATAAGGAATAGCATCCTGGGCGAGAAATGCTATATAATCTCCACGCGCTAATTCTACTCCCCCTTGGCGCGTCAAGCCATGGTTGAAGTCCTTCTTATTAATTTGATATAAACGAACAGGATACTTCTGTACAATATTAACTGTTCCATCATTCGACCCAGAATCTATCACTACGACTTCGAAAGGATGGGTGAACTTTTGTTTATATATCATTTCCAAGCATTTTTTTAACTCTACTCCCCCGTTCAAAGTCGGGACGACTATCGTTACTTTCAATTTACTTCTGTTCATAAAACTCACCTTTAAAAGTCTGCTCTATTTGTATGATTTATACCCATACTTTGTCTTTTCCTTTACTAACCAAACCGCGATATATTTCTCTTATTTCCGAGGCATGGTTTTCTATTGGAATAACAGACTTTACATTTTTCCCTAATCTCTCAATCAAGTCCGGGGTATCTATAAGCATTTGCATTTTTTTTGCCAGATCTTTACTATCTCCTACTTGAAAGAGAAAACCATTCACTCGATCCTGAACTAATTCTGCCATCCCTCCTATATTTGAAGTAATAACAGGGATACGAGCCATAAACGCCTCATGAATGGTTAATGGGGAATTCTCATGCCAAATTGACGGAACGACTAGTATATCGATTTCAGAAAGTACGCTTGCTATATCCTTGTTATCGTATTCCCCACCCCACAGAATATTATCCTGTTTGCCCAGCGACCTCAGGTGATTGGGATAATCTTCAAACCCGGGATGATAGGGCAAAAATTTTCCATGGATTCTAAGTTCTACATTTTGGCTTTTGAAGTGCTTAAAAGCATCAAGCAGGATATGCACTCCTTTTGAAGGGATAAGGGTTCCGATATAACCAAATCGAATCTTTTCAGATTTTACTTTAGAAAAATCATTAAATAAAGACGTGTCAAAACCATTATCGTTATATACGATCTTTTCTCTGGGAATTCCAAACTCCACAAATTTCTTTAATAAAAAATTGGAGGGTGAAATAAAAAGGTCTACCAGGGACAGCATTTCTTTAATGTGGTTGCTTCTTTCTTTTATTTGTTTCTGAGCATCTTTCTGAAATAAGAAAAAAACCTTGGCATAATGCCGGTGAACTCCGCCTAAAATCTCTCCCAGAAAAGTCCTATTTTCGAAATTTGGAATTGTCCTTCTTATGACCTCGAAAGCCTTTTTAACTCCTCCATTAATTGATAACTGGGGTGCTAAGCATCTGGCACACTCAGAATCCTTGGGTCCGTAACATAGGGATAAATCTTGCTTTAAAAGTTGCCCCAGTTGACAGAACAGCCAAAAATCATGTAAAGTAAATACGACGGAAATTTTTTTCTCTTTAGCCACTTTAATAAGCGTTGTTGAAAGGCCGGTAATATGACCAAAGTGAACTATATCGGGATTAACCTCATTGAGGAAGCTTCCAAATTTCTTTGAAATTATATCGTTTCTATAAGTTTTTTCGAAAGAATCGCAGTATTTAAAAGTATTATTTATGGTGCGTACATTAAGTCCACCATAAGTTCCAAAACTCATTTTGTATTCTTCTAGCTTGGGGTCCGCGATGCGGTGAAAAACATAAACCTCGTCTTTCTTAGCAAGATATCGGGATAAGTTATACGTATAAAGCTCTGAGCCTGCCATATTGTAGGGTGGAAAACCATGTATAACCTGGACAATTTTCATTTATACATGTCTAAAGTTTTTAAGAGGATTCCCAAGCCTCTCATCTCTAGCCCCCATATACTGACCAAAAATACTTGCAAAGGACAGAAAAGGAATTCTTAGTATCAACGAAAACTTTCTTTTCCAGTTTTTCTCCGCTGCCATAACGTATGGAGCGTCTTTAAGAATATTGGAGATAGAATATTGTAGCGCTTGTTTTAGGGTACGAATTCTTTGAAGTCCAAACAGTTGAAACAGCCGGCGATGACACAGATAGGTTCTTTTGTATTCATAAAGGGAAGTTCTACTATGTGAATGAATGACGGCAGCTCGCGGTTCGTAAACTATTTTATAGCCCGCTTTAATCGCTTTCTTACCCCACTCCAAATCCTCGGCAATACGAGCATCTGTAAATGGAAATTCTTCCCAAATGCTCTTCCTAAGACAGGAACAAACATTGTCGAAAGCACACAACGCTAATTTCTTCATGGGCTCCAGTACTTCATAATCTTTCCAGGCTTCAATGAAACTAACAACCCGATCTTCTCTACAAGCCACCCAAGCGCCGAGATTTCGTTTGGTCAATACATCGGCGTCTTCTCTTGGTATTTGCCTGCAATAAACTCCGGCTACCGATTCATCTTTGAAATTCTCTAAAATGTTTTCCAGCCAATATCTATAAGCAGGTATTGCATCCTGTGTCATTAAAATCACGTATTTGCCTCGCGCAAGTGCTATAGCCATATTTCTTGTGAGTCCGTGATTGAATTCATTAGGCCTTATTTGTTTAAGCCGAACAGGATAGCCTTTCAGAAAATTCAAAGTACCATCGGTAGAGCCAGAATCGACTATGATCACCTCATATGTGAAGCCAGCCTTTTGCTTAGAGACCATGCGAAGACATTCTCTAAATATTTCTCCGCCGTTGTATGTAAGAATAACGATTGAGGCTTCCACTCCGTTTCTAATCATTGTGTAACTCCGTTTTATTGACCCTTTGTCAACCGGGAGTATATGCCTTCCAGTTCTCTTGCATTCTGTTCTATTGTTTTGACTTCCTTTGCCTTTCCTTTGAGCTTTTTGACTAGTGGAGGATTATCGATTAATTGTTGTATCTTTTTAGTCAGATCGTTTACATCCTCAACTTGAAATAGGAGTCCGCTTTGCATTCTTTCGACCAGCTCCGCCATACCTCCGATATTAGAAGCCAAAATGGGAACACCTGCCAAAACAGCCTCATGCATTGTAATGGGAGAATTTTCGTACCAAATGGATGGTACAACCAAAACATCGATTTCAGCCAATATATCGTAAACTTGATCATTGTCAAATGACCCCATGAACTTAATAGCGGAGTTCGCAGCCATCTGTTGTAGTTGTTTGTAGTAAATGGGAGCATAATCGCGGTGGCCATATACCAATAATTCGGCACTTCCGTTTTTTAGATTGTTGAATGCATCAATCAACAGGTGAATTCCCTTGTGCTGCATTACAGAGCCAATAAAGGCAAATCTCAATTTGTTATTGAATTTCTGTTTGTGTGCCTTTAACAAATCAGTGTTAAGGCCATTATCAGAAAAAATAATCTTTTCGTTTGGAATACCATGCTCAATAAATTTCTTTCGCAAAAAATTGGAAGGCGAAATAATCAAGTTAACTTTCTTAAGTAAGCGTTTTAAATAGATAGTGCGGATGAAAAATAAAAAGGCATAAAGTGGATATAGGCCTCTAACAACATTAGCATTGAGTGTAGGTATTAAGCACGTTGGACATTTCAGGCCATGGACCGGACCATTACACCTCTTAAATGATGTGGTAAGAAGCTGGTTTGTATTACACATAAACCAGTAGTCGTGCAATGTTAAAACAATCGGAATATTCCTTTTTATCGCAACCTTGATAAATGAAGCGGACAAACCCTTTAGATGCTGAACATGAATTATGTCTGGCTTTATTTCTTCCAGATGATTATCGAAATGTGTTTCCAAAACGGGATTATAGTAATCATGGTGGAATTTCGAAATTAGCTCCGAAAGACTGTGATTAAAGTTCTGATCCAAAAAGTGAACATAAAAGTTAAGACGAAATTTGCTTAGGAATCTGAATTTTTCCTTATTGATTGAATTGAAGTAAACTGTTTTTACTTTCACTCCATTATAGTGTGAATCCTCCTCTTCTAATTCATGTTCGAAATGACCAAATTCACGTGTATAGATACTAACTTCATGCCCACTATATTGTAATGTTCTGGCAATGTTATAGGTATAAAGCTCTGTACCGGCCACGTGCTTGGGTAAAAAATCATGTACTACAAAAAGTATGTTCATAGTTTCTCATTTGGTTCAAGGTGGTCTTGTCCGCGGAGAAAGTCACCTAACCCCTAATTGAAGATTGAATCCAGGCTAAAACGAAGGCTAGGCTAGTGAAGGCCTTATGAAGACGGAGGAAACGATACAATTTATATGGAATCGTATCCTTGACCCTTTTCTCAAAATCTTGCAGCGAAGCCAATTGAATATCCTTTTCCCTTACGAAGCGCTCTAGATCGTCAATATGACTTTCTTTTTCCGCAATTGTCCTATCCAGGTTTGCGGTATGTTCCAGTAAACCACTGATATGATTCTCTCTTTCGAGAATAACTTTCTCCAGATTTTCACCGTGCTTTGCCAGCTCGCTTAGTTGTACATCATTTTCAGTTATCGCTTTTTCTAAATTGCCAATATGCTTTATTAATTCGCCAACATGTCCTTCTTTGCTATTAATTTCCTTTTCCAGATTCTTTGCGTGTTCTACCAGATTGTTAATATGAGTTTCATTATTCGCTATTACCTTTTCCAAATTTTCGCCGTGCTCGATCAGGTTGTTAAGGTGATCATCTCTGCTGGCTATTGCCTTTTCCAGATTATTTGCGTGTTCTACCAGATTGTTAATTTGAGTTTCGTTATGCGATTTTCCATTTTCCAGATTCTTTGCGTGTTCTACCAGATTGTTAATATGAGTTTCATTATTCG
>CAYXGW010000038.1:0-20758 GCA_964464595.1 uncultured Deferribacteres bacterium | reverse complement strand
CTATTACCTTTTCCACATTTTCGCCGTGCTCGATCAGGTTGTTGAGGTGATCATCTCTGCAGGCTATTACCTTTTCCAGATTCTTTGCGTGTTCTAACAGATTGCTAATTTGATTTTCTTTATCAGCTATAGACAGCTCTAAATTCTCTACATCTCCTCTCCATTTACCCCGTTCGATTACGAAATCCTCAACCTTAAGCTTCCAAACGTTACGGTCCCTTTCCAAATCCAGCAGTGCAGATTGTAGTTGTAGGATCTCGTTTTCATCATGCAAATGTTCGAGTAGCTCATAGAATTTGCTAACACTTTCCGAAATCAACTCCTCACTGTTATGAGCCGAAGTCCTACGTACAGTCCCATCAGCCATGATACCAAGAAGCCCCATGTAAAACAGTTTGTATTCCGATAATATTTTGTCTTCGTTTAGTAGTTCAAATATTCCACTCTTTTCATGTCTTAACTCAGAAGTAATTGCCTCAAGGGGGAGGGAAAGGTCGACCGGTTGTTGAAGACGACAGAATTCAATGAGTCTGTCAATTTCACGGGGCGCATCGTGAAAGAAGTCTTCATAACAAGCAAAAATCCTTGGACAATCTTCCGTGTCTCGTATAGCTGCTTGCATATGATAATACCAAAGGTAAACCCCTTCTTGAATAGGTATATTATCCCGCTTGGCCAAGGACTTGGCGACTTCCAGAGGGCTGCGAACACAAATCACGAATCGTAAATTGGGAATCAGGGACTTCCAGAATGGTAAAAGTATGGTTGTCCTGGGATCCTTCCAGCCCCAATGAGAACTTTTTGAGAAAGTTTTTATCAGAGACTTAGCTTTCTGGATAATTTGCTCTAATGATGAATCTTTTTCCCAACCTTCCTTAAAAGGAGGTGGATTGTGCCATGAACCTCCAAAATGCTCAAGCAAAGCATCGTCAATTCTATACGAGATGGTCTCATTTTCAAAGTAGCCCAAAGGATTGCCATCATATGGGGGCATGAGTTGATCCTTTGGACCCAGATCCAAACCGCATAGATTGAGCAACCGTGTGACCATTGATGTGCCACTACGGTGCATCCCGATAATGCAGATCACTGCTTTTTTCTGAATGACGTTCGCCTGAATCTCATTTGAAGCTTGGTTGCTGCGGCGCTTTTTGTGGTTGACTTTTTTCTTCTGGTTTGTCGGCAAAGAAGTTGCATCCCTCCCATTATGCTAGGTAAGGTCAATCCTCATTTGGGATATTTTTTTTTTCAATGATTGAAGAAGACTTTGATTCTCTAAATCAGCTGCTATGTTGTTCTCCTCGAATGGGTCGTTGTAAAGATCAAACAGAATCTCCCCACTTTCACGCTTGTCAATAAACTGCAAGTATTTGTAACGAACTGTTCTAATACCTTCGCTTTTTGCTATAGCTGGTGAATCAAATAGATGTTCATAAAACCAATCATCACGGCCGCTGCTTAAAGCCTCGGTCATAAGAGGAGCAAGGCTTACACCTTGTGTCAATTCAGGCTTAGGCAGACCAGCCATTTCTAGCAAGGTAGGACTAAGATCAATATTCAAAGTCATCGCGGAAACACGTGGCACTAACGGCTTCTCCGGCGGCTTAATTATGAGGGGTGTTCTAATCGACTCCTCATATCCCCACCACTTCCCGGCAAGTCCATGCTCGCCAAGGAAAAAGCCGTTGTCTGACGTGAAAACGATACACGTATTTTCATACATCCGGCTTTCTCTCAGGACAGTAACTATCTTCCCAACAGCTTCATCCAGACCGGTAATAAGTCTGTAATATTGTTTTACCGAGTATTGATAAAGTTCATCATTCGAGAACCGTCGTTTCCATCGTTCGCGACCTTCCGAGTCCCGCAAAAAAACCGGCAAGCGCTTGAAATGTTCTTCCGTTGCCGTGGCAGGGCGGGGTATGGTTGCATCTTTATATAGATGGGCAAACTTTGGATCAGGTTTGAAAGGGTCGGGATCTCCGTCCTGCACATGAGGAGCTTTGAAACTAATGATAAGACATAGGGGTTTGTCCTGCTTAGCGTTCTTTAAAAATTCGGCCGCCTGGCGGCTTATTAGACCGGTCAAATGTTCCTCGTTATTTCCAGTTGAGCCAAAATAGAATCCTTGACCCTTAAATCCTTTCCAAAAATCGAATTGCGATTGCGGCAATGGACCACCAAGCCCCCATTTTCCGATAAAAGCAGTCTGATATCCAGCTTGTCGAAATAGACCAGGATAGGTCAGTCGGAATTGCTCGCTACTTAAAGGTGTAGCAAAATCCCAGATGCCATGTCGGCGTGCATATTGCCCGGTAAAGATGCTTGCCCTGCTGGTTGGGCAAATCGAAGTGGTTACAAAGTTATTAGTAAAGATTGTACCGTCTTCTGCCAGCGCATCTAGCTGTGGTGTTTTTATGATACGATTGCCTGCAATTCTCATAGCATCCCAGCGCATATCATCTGCAAGAATGACAATGAAATTGGTGGGAGAGTCGTTCCTGATATTCTTAATAAAACTAAAAGCACGGCTACCCACAAGTCCTGCAGCTACTCCAGAAGCAGTCCCGGTAATAAATGATCTTCGGTCAATATTCATAAGTCTTTTTAATTATGAGCCCGCAGTTACCAAAACCAGACTTGCGTTTATCATATTTGCCAATCACCGTTTACAATCGCGTCCACTCGATTTCTGATCCGGGATTGAACAAGCCAACACTTAGCTCGTCGGCAACTACCTGAATTGTCATATAATCAAACCTGCGATCGTACACAATGTAATCTCCATCCTCCCAAGTAGCGCTTCCCACAGAGAGTAGGTACGCTCCGGGGTTAATGAGAATATTCTGTCTGAAGGTTATCAAAATCACCTCATCCTTTATAAGATTTCCCATTTCAACATTCTGGTAAAGCGTGTTTGTGCCGCATAGCACCGTACCCTTCAGATCAGTAATTTTGAAAGCCGTAATGGCTGCTGGCATGTTTTCGTTGTGGTGTACCTTGATCTTTACCAGATACTCAAGACCTCGTTCTAATACCTGAACCGGTTCATGGCCGGGAGTAAAGATACCAGCTTCCAAAATTTCAGCCTTCTTCGTACCATAACGGTTTTCGTTCTTATTTACTTTAAACAGCCCTTGCCATTCTATTTCCCTGGATGGTAATATTTTCTGTGAAACTGCCTGGTTGTCATTCTCCACCCGTGCTGTAAATGATATATTGCTTCTTGAAACCAGGAGTCGGTTGTATTCGTCAACTACCGATTTGACATTGTCATGCAAAACTAGGTTTCCACGATCAAGCAATAGCGCTTGACTGCAATGAGATGTAACAAGACCTAAATCGTGTGTTACAAAGATGATGGTTATACCTTTTTCTTTAAATTCATTAAACTTTGCAAAACACTTAGTCTGAAAAAGCGCATCACCAACAGTAAGCGCTTCATCCACAATCAAAATTTCAGGATCAACATTTATCGCTGATGCGAAAGCAAGGCGTACAAACATCCCGCTTGAGTATGTCTTCACCGGTTGATCAATAAACTCTCCAATCTCGGCAAATGCTTCTATATCAGGAAACCGCTGATCCATCTCTTCACGACTAAGTCCCATCAATGCGCCGCTCATATAAACATTTTCGCGGCCCGAAAACTCGGGACTAAATCCCCCTCCCAGTTCCAGCAAAGCCGAAATCCTTCCATTCGTATGAATACTGCCACTCGTTTGCTGGAGTACCCCACTAATAATTTTTAACAGCGTGCTTTTACCACTGCCATTTTGCCCGATGATACCGATGGTTTGTCCTTTCTCAACATTAAAGGACACACCATTGAGCGCAAAGAACTCATGATGAGATTTCATGCCATTCAAACTTATAATTTCGCGCAGGCGGTCTCTGGGCGAATTGTACAGCCGGTAGAGCTTGGTCAGGTTATTTACTTCAATAGCGTCCATTTAAATTAGGTTGAGGCTAAATATAAGGTTAGGATTTGAGAATAGCTTAATTTTTGTTTTACTAGAAGTTGTGGAATCATAAACAATCATTACACAATACTGTTATTTAATTATTCCCTTGTTAAAAAAACATTATTGCAATGCTACAGAACATCTGCAAATGCGGGTTTTAATTTTCTAAAAATAAGTCCGCCCACTACAAATGTGAATAACCCCAGCAACAATACGTAAGAGACTTCCTCCAGGTATAATTCCGTCTTTCCTAATAGCCCTACCCGATAGGCTTCGACGGCATGAAGCATCGGATTCAAACCATACAATGTTTGAAAATTATCTGGAATTAGATGTCGCGGATAAATGATTGGTGTCAGGAAGAACCAGATGTTCACAAACACACCAATAATCTGACCTACATCTCGTAAAAAGACATTCAATGCAGATATCAGCCAAGCGATTCCTAGCGCGAATATACAAGTCGTCAACATAAATGGCAGGATCAGAAAAATTTTCAATGAGATTGATTGTCCAAATATGAGTAGAAATACGAGAAAAATCACCATTCCAATAAGATGATTAATAATGGCGGCAATCAGATGGACAAGCGGCAATATCTCGGACGGAAACACTGTTTTCGTGATCAAACTTGATTGCTCCAATACCGCTCCAGGCGAGCGGGTTACTATTTCGGCAAAAAACATCCACGGCAATAAACCGGCCACTAACCACATAGCGAAATTCGTTCCGTCGAACTCCGGCCCCAATTTTATTTTAAGGATAACTGAGAAAATAAAATAGTATATGAGTAGCTGCGTTAAAGGATGTATGACAGACCAGAATATCCCCAGGAATGACCCGACATAACGCGCTCGCAGATCGCGGAGAACCATGCTGCGGATCATGTAACTGTTCTGATAAATACTAATAAGAAAATTTTTGAAATTCTTAATTACATTTAATGGCCATATTTCAAAAAACTTCCTGCGGGTTAATATTGTGGGATCGCCCCACACAGCCCAGGCATAATCTGGTGTTGTTTCCTGTGGGATAGTTGTAGAAATAGTTATGTCTACATCATGTCCCTCGAAATCATCAAGTTTGAAACATAACTCTGTCCATCGTCTATGAAGTATAAAGCGAGTTGGATGGCTTAAGATTTTTTTCCTAATTGACCGTCCATTATTCGAATCCTCAATCGTAACATTAAACTCTACGCCTCCCGGATTTTTACCCCATACATCAGGTTTGAGAGCGACAAAGACCCTAAATATTGCTTTTGAAGCTATTGTCAATCGATATGTTAGCTGGCTTGGCGGATGGGCAAACAATGCTCGCCTTGATTGACGTTTAATATTGATAGATGGTATCCAGTAAACAGCTTGTTGTTGGTTTTGCTTATTTGTCACAACTGTATCTGGCTGTCTTGAACTAAAAGACAACGCATGATAAGCAATGCGATACTTGAATTCTCTAAGACTATTAAGAATAAACTGCATTTATAAAATCCTAAATTTTCCTATTATTACAGTCGTATCTTTATCATTTTCCAATACAACAAAACCTTGGAAATTTGCCATCCGGTTAAAAACAATCGTTGGCTAATCAAATTTTTGATTCATCAATTTTCCCCTACTCGATACTTTTTCCGGATTAAAGATCCTTTGAATAAGCTTTGTGGATTCATATAATCCATAATTCGTTCAGCAGAATCAAACAAAGAAACTGTCGTCCACCACAATTTTTTATTTACTTTTAGTATTCCTTTGTTGTTGGAATAAGTAAGTTGTTGTTCCCGTAACATTTTTTCGATTGCATTTCTTAACGCTGTTTTTTTTAATTTACTATACTCAGACCTGTATTGTGGAAGCTGCCTGAGTTTTCCATGATAACTATCATTCCGTAGCCGCCAATAAATTTTTGTCCCACTACAATGATAAAACTTGCAGCGAGATGACAAACTTAGTAAAAGCATCCAATCCTGGAATCCCTGCGGTTGTGAAATCAAATCAGAAGTTCTTATAAGGTCATATCGAACCATAATATTCGAGAAGGATGAAATACAATTACCCCAAAGCAATCTCCAAAAAGCATTAAAAGGTTTATCATTTGGTGGTTTATTTACTAATGTTTTGAAAGCTCTTTCCGCAATCTGCCCTTTAGCATCACAAGTATAAACGACGGAAAATACAACGCCGACTTCAGGATATTTCTCAAATACTTTTAGTTGTTGGGATATTTTGTTAACTTCCCAAATATCATCATGTTCTAGAAAAGCAATGTATTTTCCCCGGCAGTATTTCAAACCCAGTTTATAACTTTGTGCTATTCCATGGTTTTGTTTATCCGGGTGTGTTAGTACTTTGACGGGCCTTAGGCTGTCATTAGAAAACGATTCTAATATTTGTGCTGTATGATCAGTTGATCCGTCATTAACAATTATTACTTCTATGTTCTGATAATCCTGATCTTTCACACTTTCAAGGGCAACCTGCAAAAATTCTTCACTATTATATACCGGCATAATTACCGAAACTATGGGATTGGATTTTTTCATAAACCTTGTTTAAATTCATGTGGCATTCAAATTTCTCAACCTTTGATAAAAACCCAAAGCCCAAATATTGTTTGCAATATATAATAATGGCAGCAATACAATTAGCTTTACAAACTCCAGAATTCCACGTCGCCACAATACAGTTGAGCCTATCCATGCAATTATTCCAAAAGGAATAAAAAAAACCAGGATTGGAAAGTTCTTTAAAAAACGAACAATATCCGGCGAAATCTGATTACGATATGTATAAGCTCCGAATCCAAGTTTATATTGGTATTGTGATACTTTATGCAGCCCAACTTTGTTTAGGTGTTTTACGGAAACATTCGGCAAGAATAAGAGTGATTTCCCCTGCTTGGCAAGTTGCCAGCTAAATATAAAATCATCTCCGACACTCTCATCTTTATATTGAATATGTTCAAATACTTCCTTCTTAAAACCTGAGTTACCCCCCAACAGAAATACCTTTTTTGTTGGATTGCCATTTGAAGATAAAAATCGGTAAAATTCCAGGTAAAATCCGATCGAGCCAGATATACTCCAAGGTGTACCGTTTTCAATAGAGCCCCCGACACCATCTACCTCCAAACTCTGAATTGCAGAGTACATCTGATCAATCCAGTTTGGTTTAGCGATGCAATCAGTGTCCAGGAATAGTACAACTTCGCCCTTAGTTTTTTCAACACCAATATTTCTAGCTGTTCCAACATTTTTTCGCTCTTGAAAGTGGAACAACCTAACCTCGGGAAATTCTTTTGTTATAATGTTTTCTGTTCCGTCATTTGAACTATCAACCATGATCACTTCGAAAGACAGTTGTGTATCCTGGGAACGGATAGCTAGAAGACATTCCCTTATCCATGTTTTACTATTAAAGGAAGGTAAAACAACTGAGACAACCGGATTATTATTTTCAGCGTTCTTCAGATTTGATCTTCCAACCTAATGCCCATTATGAATATCTTCTCTGACATTTTTTCTAAACCGAGTTAAGGGAAATTCCTTAACAAATTTCATTATGAATGTACAAAAGCCAGCCCCAATTCCAATACTCATGATTATTGGATCGAAAAATGTCACCACGGTTCCGGCAAGTGCAAATTTTATCCCTTCATTTTTCGCAATATATCTAAGGAACCTGGAATTTAAGCCTAGTATAGCAACTATTCCAAATACAGGAATTAAGATATTACTTTGGCCCATACCTGTAGCAATAAGTAATATTGCTGTTGTCGTTGTGAGGAAAAGTCCAATTATCTGCGAAACTTTTGCATGTGCAAACCGGCCTTTTTTTATGAGGGCTTCGAGACCATGCCTGCGGAGAAATATTTGAGCCCAATCATAAGGGATTTTAAATTCATTGCAAATGAATGAGATGAAAGAATACTCCTTTAGATGCTGCACCTTAATATCTGGGGAAAAAATAATTTGTGTTCCTTCATCACTCAAGCGAAAGCCTAACTCAGTATCATCCGCTTTCATGCGTGATTCGGCAAAAGGCATGAAGGTAATGCGTCGAATTGCTGCAATAGATGTAAAGAGAAAATCTACATTTTGAGGAAGACTTGAAAATATAAACTCCATATACCGATTTTTATACCTGGAGAAAAATCCTTTTACCGGTGCATTACCATCCAGGCATCCAGTTATCGCTCCAGCGCCCGGATTTTGTTGAAAACATTCGGCTATGAGTTCAAAAGAATCTTTGGCAACAATGATGTCCGAATCAACAAACACAAAAATATTTCCCATAGTTATCTTTGATGCTGTATTTTTAGCTTTTCCCTGGCCGACGTTGGATTTTAGACTGAGAAGTTTTACATTATAATGACTGGCAATTTCACTTGTCTTATCTTTGCTCGCATCGTCTACAACGACTATCTCTATGGGTTTATATGTTGAGGACAGAATGGCTTGAAGACATTTTCCCAGAGTTTTCTCTGCATTATGAGCAACCACGATTATACTCATACTTAATTCTTCAGATTCATTTTTAACCACTTGGTTACTTGTAACAGTAGCCGACAAATCTATAGTTTTTACTTCATTTTTAATAACAATAATCCAGTTATTTTTGATGCTTTATAGCGGTTGTCTCGATACGTAGATCCCCAAAATTATCGATTAATATTTTCATCTTACTGGTAAGGTAGACTCCGTCCCTGTCAGTCACATGGAACCTTCTGTAACCTGAAGTTAATTCAGCGGGTTATACTCCACTATCAGAATTAGTGGAATATTATATTTACCTTTAAGGATTTATTTCTAACTGGTGAAGAATCTAATTATTAGCGCTTCGATCCTTAGTTCTTTATTTGTATATTCGGAATAAATTGACATTTTCCAAATACCAAATGTCTTCTCTAATTCCTGATATTGGCAATTTTATTATAGGTCCAACCAATCGTACCACCGCAAATTGTTCCTACAGCAAATCCATAGATAAATCCAATAATGCTTCCAAGAAATGAGACCTTATATCCAATAAAAAATTGACCCAACAATTGCAAATGTGGGCCAACTACATATTCTCCAACTTCATTAATTGTTCCTCCTTTAATAAGTAGCCAATTCGTAGCAATAAAAATTGTTAGGCCCATCAAAATTCCAAGAGTAAATCCAAATAATTTGATATTAAAACGAAGAATCGCACCTTTCAGTATATTATCGTTCTGTATCGTACTGTCCACAGTTGTATCTTACCTTTTACTATATTGATCAATCATAAATGATCTACAAAATCGTATAATGAAATGTACTCCGTTTTTCTTTTGATCCTTAAAATGAAAAGGCCAAGAAACAAATTTCGGATGTAAGCAAATAACCAGCCCCAAATAAAACCCCAGAGAAAGCCCTGACCCATTCCTATAAAAGCACCTTTCACTGAAACTGTATACCCAATAAAATATTGACTAACCATTTCACCATATGAAATGTTGCCATTCCAGCCAACTAGCAACCAAATCGTTAGAATAAAAGTTACCGACCCACTAACAAGTCCCACTGCAATCGCAAAGGCCAGCTTATCCATTTTTGCAAACATATGTATGATGGACCCATCAATTTCATTTCCGTTCGTTTTGATTGAATCAACTTTGGAAACGAAACCTTTCTTTAGTGCATGGTACATTTTTTTTTTTTGTCTGAGAAATATTCCGGAACTAAAGGTTGTGTTGAATTGAGAAGAGCGAATTCAGCAGGTGTGTCCACCGGTAATTCAAAATCTTTGTCTTGATCATTAGCCGGATATTTATCATTCCTAATTTCTTTAATCTCTTCATGATATTCTTGATCGGCGTTTATGGACCATAAATCATAATTTCCGCCGAGTATGTTCTTAACCGCATACATTGCCGTCAGCATCGAGTGGTCCTGGTTGTTGTATTTATGCAAACCGTTGCGCCCAATCTGCTGGAAATTTTCAATGCTATCCAGGAATTTCTTGATGATTTCCAGTGCATCGCGGTATGTTGAGTCATAAACCGGGTAAGCTTTGGGAACACGGACCACAACCCCATCCTCAATATCCGATAACTGAACCAACCCCAACAAATCCATTTCCTTTTTACCAAACTCTACAAGCTCCGTATCGGACATGCTCCATAGATCGTCTCCTTCAAAGCAAAAATACTCCAATCCAAGGCAGGTTTTGTTTAAGTCCTTTACCATGTGAGGACTCCAATTCTTGAAATTTTGAATTCTTCCGACTTTTACATCCGGATCATGAACATAAATCCAATTATCCGGAAAGATATCCTTTTGATCGACGATCAAAGCTACTGTGATAAAATCTCTGTAATTTAATTTCGCAGCTGCTTCCAGGATATTTGGGGGGGGTTGCGGCTCTATTTTTTGAATCACTTCACGAATCGGCATACTGCTAATGAAATGTGCCCCCTTAACTTTTTCTTTTTTCCCATTGACTATCACTTCTACATAATCCACTTTATTTTTTTTGCAATAAATCCTTTGGATTTCCGTTTCTAAATTCACCGAAGATCCATTTTTATTCACTATTTCAGTAACTTTTTCCCACATCATGCCCGGACCCAACTTGGGATATTTGAAACTATCAATTAAGGTCTTTATGATTTTTCCGTTTTCTGGTTTGTTAAGAACAGCATTTCTGACTGCTGTCAATAAAGAAAGACCTTTAATTCGTTGAGCTGCCCAATCAGCACTAATTTGATCGCAAGGCATACCCCACACTTTTTCAGTGTAGGTTCTAAAAAAAATATTGTAAAGACGGTAACCAAAACGATTTGAGACCCATTGCTGGAAAGTATTTTCCGGATTTTGGGGAAATACCAACGCTTTTAAATAACTAAGAAGGATCAATATGCTGCCTAAGGGGCCAATGCCTCGTAAGGCATCAAACGCCCGGAATGGATAATAATAGAATCGTTTGTTATAGTAAATGCGGGATAGACGATCCCGTTTAAGAAAATCCGATCCCAATACCTCGTCCCACATATCCTCAACAGCTTTAATTTTGGTAAAAAACCGATGACCGCCAATATCAAAATGGTAACCCTTGTAGTCAACCGTTCGAGCCAGCCCTCCTATAGTATTATCCTTTTCCAGGACAACAGACTCTACGCCAACTTTACAAAGTTCATACGCGGCTGTAAGACCGGCACATCCGGCGCCGATAATTACAACAGGTTTTTTCTGCCAATATGAGTTTTTTTGATGAGCCATATTTAGATTGTTTGCTTTAAGGTTTAGTGCATTTCAATTTCAATATGGTAATTATCGGCAGGATGAATCATTTATATAACCCTTATCTCAAGCTTGGCAAATTGAACATTCAGCTCTTCAGGTTCTGAATTTTAATGATTCTAAAGAAAGTACGGCAAAGCTCCAAAGCTCAAAATAAGTCACAATGCAATTTCAACCAAAGTATAGTAAAAGATGAGCTCATTCAAACCCATAAAACGGTAACAAAAATATTTTTAAGAAATACCAATAAAACTATTGACTAATACAAACAAATGTTTTAAATTAATTCAAATTCGGGAACAGAGAACGATAAGTTAATTGAGAAGGAACTTTATTAACCTTTAAATTGAGGAGGAATCATGAAAAGGATTCTTGCTTTGTTTGTTTTATTTTCAATCTTTACTATTCAAACATCCTGGGCACAAGAAAAGCCCCAAACCATTGGTTTCCAGGGTGTTGCAATTGACTCCAAAGGGATGCCGGTATTTGATGGTAACCGCAAGATAACATTTTACATTTACGATTCGGCTACCGGAGATAAACTCTTGTGGTCGGAAGAAAAAATGATTCCTATTGAAAACGGCCGCTTTTTTACCAACTTAGGCCAAATCAATGACCTGGACCTGCCATTTGACCAACCATACTGGCTGGCAATGAGAATTGATGGCGGCGAAGAACTAAAACCTCGTTTGAGACTGGACCAATCCAATAGATTTATCAGGATGACAACAGGTGGAGATTTAGAAACTTTGGCTGAGAGAAGAGCAAATGCAATGGATCGTGACGGCGCCGACGTAATTGAAGGCGAGCCATTTGATCGCACTGTTAAGCCCAACGATCAAGTTATTCTGGATGATTTAATTGTCGATGGCAGCGCCTGTATCGGGTTCGACTGCGTAAACGGCGAGAGCTTCGGGTTTGATACGATAAGGATAAAAGAAAATAACCTTCGAATTAGAGGCGTGGATACCAGTAGTTCTGCAAGCTTTCCTTCAAATGACTGGCAAATTACTTTTAACGATTCCGCCAACGGCGGCGCCAACAAATTCTCAATTGACGACATCGACGGCGGCAGAACACCTTTTACCTTAGAAGCCGGCGCCCCCAGCCACTCCCTCTATGTAGATGATGGCGGCAGGCTCGGCTTAGGCACCAACACACCGGTTGTGGATGTCCATATAAAATCCGGCAACACACCAACCCTTCGTCTCGAGCAGGATGGCTCCTCCGGATTCACGCCGCAAACCTGGGATGTCGCCGGTAACGAAGCCAACTTTTTTATTCGCGATGCCACCAATGGCTCTACACTGCCATTCAGGATTTTTCCCGGTGCTCCAAGCAACGCCCTCAACATTGAAGCTTCTACTGGAGATGTTGGTCTGGGAATAACCAATCCTGAAGCGGCACTCCATATTTTTGAAGGAGACCTCTTATTAGATAATGGTCAAAGTATCAGGTTTAAAGATACGGGCGGGACCGCCAGGGAGGTTCTTACTTTTGGAGCCGGCGGTGGTGTAAACTTTGTAGCTAACGACCAGGGCAATGGTGCGCAAATACAGTTTTTAAATGGGGTCGGGGCCGCAGCGTCGGTGGTAATTGCCACTACAGGCTTAGTTAGATTTAATAATTACGGAGCCGGTACGTTAATGACAGACGCCAGTGGTAATATCCTTAATCCATCTGACGTCCGTCTTAAGAACTTACAGGGTACCTTTGTTCGTGGCTTGTCAGCGATTTTACAGCTCGAACCTATAAGCTATACCTGGAAAGAAGAAACCGGCTTCGACACTGAAAACACCTATAGTGGTTTCAGCGCTCAAAATGTTCGGGAGGCAATCCCTGAAGCTGTGTTTGAAAACAAGGAAGGCACTTTATCGTTATCCGATCGTCCGATAATCGCGGCGCTTGCGAATGCAATCAAAGAATTGGTAGCTGAAAATAAAGCCACAAGCGAAGAATTGGAACAAGCAAGAAATGAGAATGCAGGAATGAAAGTCGGAATGACGGAAGTCCAAATGAGACTGGCAAAATTAGAAGCATTTCTTGATATACAAGCAAATCTGACACCGGCTGGTGATAATGAAATTCCATTATTACAAAAAGTCCAGAACCGGGTCAATGAATACAAAAATGGCGCAGATGAAAATGGCCGCCCTAAAGGAAGCGCCCGGCCAATCCAGGAACAGAAATAAAGAAATGAAGTTATTAAGCGCCTGGGTGTGCTTAAATCACATTTATAACCCGGGCGCTTAAGGATAAACTAAATGAAAAACAAAAAGACAATTTCAATATTGTTTTTTCTGATGCTTTATTTGTCCTTGACAATATGCGGCTTCGCTCAAAATACCGAGGATAGCAAATCCAAAAACGGTAAACATGAGGCAGCCGGTGTTGTTGACAAATCAATGACTGCAGAAACAGATCTCCGTTTAACCAAGAACATTAAAACCATAAATAATGCCCTGGAAAAAATTAATGAACTTACAGGAGTCTATTTCGATTGGCGTTGGGACGAATATGCTCAAATTGAGAAATATAAAAACCAACCCTATGGTGTTGGCGTGATTGCACAAAACGTCGAGCAAGTGTTTCCCCAGGCTGTGAGTAAGAATACAGAAGGATTCAGATCTGTCGATTATGGAGTTCTGGTCGGGCCATTGGTGGAAGCGGTAAAAGAGCTTTTAACCTTCAATGAAAAGGTAATAGTAGAATTACAACAGGCCAGAAGTGAGAATGCTGAAATAAAAATCAAACTTGAGGATTTAATAGTCACTATGCGGCAATTCGAAGAGATATTGCTAAAACCGGATCTCTCGAGTGAAGATTTTGATTTAAAATCAGTTCAAAATGAAATAAAGAAAATTGTAGATAAAGATGGCCGCACTAAGAAGAAACAATAACCTAGAATTTTTCAACCTGAAATCCTCAAAAAAACAATTCAGGCGAAAGGATACAAAAATGAAAAACAAAAAAACAACTGCAATTTTGTTTACCCTGGTTCTTGGTTTATTCCTTTGCCAGAATGGCATAGCCCAAAACAAAATGTTGGATGGTGACAACCAACTGATGGCGAAAAAAACACAGGATTTGATTTCCAGCACATTGTTAAGCGAAGGTGGCGAGGTCCTTACTGATGGCAATCAAAGATTTTTTGTTACCGTTAACCGGCCCGTTATTGGTGTAATGAAAGAATTATCGGATAACAAAGAAGTTGGTTATTGGTATGTGTCTGTCTCTGGGTTTGCCAATAATAATATGGATCCGGAAACAAAACAATTGAGCAAGGTCGATGAAGAAAACATGGAGGAAATTGAATCGGAATTATTACCAACAGAATTTGGTTTAAGCCAAAATTATCCAAATCCTTTCAATCCTTCCACAACCATTAATTTTCAAATTCCTGAACTGGATAGAGTACAAGATATTTCTACGACTTTGAAAATTTATGATATCAGAGGGAGATTGATAAGAACACTGCTTGATGAAAAACGGTCTCCCGGGTATTATTCTGAATTCTGGGATGGAATGAATGATAACGGAGATAAAGTAAGTACGGGAATATATTTTTATGGTTTAAAGACAGAGAGCTATGTATCAAGCCGTAAGATGATTATTATTAAGTAAGGAAGATTCTGCAATAAATATTGATTAAAATCTGCATTTGTACATCTTTTAGGGGTGGAATACCGGAGAGCTAATATATTTCTTCCGGTGGTAAACCGTACGCAAAACAACCAATCTCTCACTCTTTGGTTCGTAAAATTGAGACTTTCTTTTTTGGCGGCTTTAACATCGTCTGGGCTGATTATTTTTAGTTTTCTTTGTATTAGTACCAATAATTTCCTTATGGCCTCCCCTGCTGCTCAGAATTATAAATCCGGCCAAATTCGTAATTCCATTAAAAAAACAATCCCAAAAAATCAATCTCCTGCAACTTTTCTGGATGCAACTGAACAAGCCGGAATAAACTTTGTGCATTTCAATGGAACCACAGGAGAATACCTGTTGCCCGAAATAACAGGCGCCGGTGGAGCGTTATTTGATTTCGACAATGATGGCGACCTCGATTTATACATTATTCAGGGCGCTGAATTAAAAACCACTCACAATCCCAAATCAGTACCCTGGCGCGGAATAACCCCTCCCAGGGATCGGCTTTACCGCAATGACCTGGGAATGGATCGAATCCGGGGAGTCCGCTTCACCGACATTACCGAAAAAAGCGGAATAACAGCTTTAGGTTACGGTATGGGAGTCGCCACCGGCGATTTTAATAACGATGGTTTTATAGATTTGTATATCACCAACCTTGGTTCCAACCAATTGTGGCGCAATAACGGAGATGGGACATTTACCGACGTAACGAAACTGGCCGATGCGGACGATGCTCGCTGGAGTACCAGTGCTGCATTCTTTGACTATGATAAAGATGGATGGCTTGACCTTTATTTGACCAACTATGTGGATTTTTCAATTAATGTAAAACGTGAATGCTTTGCCAATAGCAGCGCCCTGGACTATTGCGGCCCTGCAGCATATGATCCGATTGGAGACAAACTGCTACATAACCTCGGCGATGGTACCTTCGAAGATGTAACCATGACGTCGGGAATCAATGAAGTGTTTGGAGCTGGTCTCGGAGTCGTGACGGCTGATTTTGATGGTGATGGTTGGACTGATATTTTTGTCGCTAATGATGGCGATTTCAACCAACTCTGGAAAAACAAGCAAGGTAGTGGTGTGTTTGAAGATGTCGCTCTTTTGGCAGGAGTTGCTGTGAACCAGATGGGTCAGGCCGAGGCTAGTATGGGTGTCACCGCTGCTGATTATGATGGCGACGGTGATGAGGATCTTTTCATGACTCACCTGGAACAGGAATCTAATACCTTTTATGTAAACCTGGGAAATGGTCTTTTCGAAGACCGGACCATTCAAATTGGGTTACATGCACCAAGCCTCCGGTACACTAGTTTTGGTACGGGTTTTTTTGATTACGACAATGACGGCTGGCTTGACCTCCTCGTATTAAGTGGTGCTGTAAGGATAATTGAGGAGTTAGCTAGAAAGGGAGATCCGTATCCCTTACGTCAACGTAATCAACTTTTTCGCAATAATGGGAAATCTAGCTTTGAAGAAGTAAGCCAGCAGGTGGGTTTTGATTTTGGCCAGTCAGAAGTAAGTCGAGGCGCAGCTTTTGGAGATATTGACAACGATGGAGATACGGATGTTGTGATCTTTAACAATAATGGGCCGACACGATTATTGCTGAACCAGGTGGGCAATCTGAATCATTGGCTTGGATTTCGTTTGCTGCATAAGAATCAACAAAAGGACAGTTATCAAGCACGTATCGAAATTCTCACAGATGACGGCAAAGTCTTATGGCTGCGGATTCATACCGATGGTAGTTATTGTTCCGCCAGCGATCCCCGGGTGCTTACAGGATTGGGTAAAAATGAAAAGTCCGGATTGGTTCGAGTTCATTGGCCCAGTGGTAACATTGAAAACTTTAACAATTTGGCCATTGACCGTTATTGGATTCTTCATGAAAGCCAGCCCCCTAAGGAATTTGACAAAAAATAGGTTTTATCATTCTAATCTAATTGTAATGTGAGTTCGACAAAAGGTTTGATCGACTCATTTGTGAATAATACAAAATAATCAGTGTCATTTCGAAGAGTTTACGACCAGTAATTTTTTAGATATATCTTATAGAATATTTACGTTATGTCAAACTCACGTAATTGTAATGATTTAACAAATTCGATGGTTTATTAGAACGCTTACGATTAAAGCGATTATCTTAGAGATTTAGCTATGAATAATTTTAGTCAATGAAAACATTCCTGATGAATCTTTTAATAACCTTTATTTTCACCTTATACCTGATATCCGGTAATGTATTTGCTCAGTTAACGAAAATCGACAGCAGTAACGAGGTTATTGAGCCGCCAAATTCTGGATTAGTCGCTATTCCGTTACCTCAGCTAGATCGAATGGATAAACCGGTGATAGAACAGATTGAGTCGTTTCAGAAGACCTTTATTTATTTGATTTCAAAAGAAGACATACCGGACGCCAGTCTTGCCGATGGCTATGGGGGATTAGGCCAATTATATCATGCCTATGAGATAATAGAATCAGCCGAAAGTTGCTATCTGAATGCCAGCCGTTTAGCTCCTGAAGACTACCGGTGGATTTATCTTCTCGGTGTTCTTTATCAGAAATCAGGGCGGTTATCGAAATCTGTAGACTATTTTATAACTGTAAGAGAGCTTGAACCCGGCTATGTGGCAGCAGCATCCAATTTAGGCAATGTCTACTTGCAGCTGAATCTGTTGGAAGAAGCAACCAATGAATTTCAGGCAACCCTGAAACTGGCACCGGGCTTCCCATCTGCTCTTTACGGTTTGGGTATTATTTCACTACTTAAGCAAAAATACTCGGAAGCAGTAAAACAATTTCGTGCTGCCCTGGAAAAAGTTCCGGCAGCTAATCGAATTCATTACTCTCTGGCAATGGCATATCGCGGATTGGGAGATTTACAAAACGCACAAAAACATTTGAGCCAGCAAGGTACTGTCGGAGTTAGACCAATTGATCCATTGGTCGATGCGCTGCGGGAGTTGGTCCAGGGAGAACGAGTTCACTTGATAAAAGGCCGGATGGCGCTTAGCGCCGGTAGATATAAAGATGCTGTAACAGCATTTACTGAAGCAGTGAAAGCAAAACCCAAAAGTGTACGGGGGCATGTAAATCTAGGTGTAGCTTTGGCCCGGATTGGTGAAATAGATGGAGCAATCGAACATTTTCATACTGCACTGAAATACGATTCCAAAAACCAGAATGCACGTTTCAACCTTGGATTGCAACTAATCCAAAAAAAAGAATACATTGAAGCAATTAATCATTTTCAGTTTGTTTTGGAGGATAATCCGAAAGACCTCGAAACAATAGGAGAATTGGCTAAAGCATTTATAATAATGGGTCTTATGGATAAAGCTTTGGATCATCTTCATAAAGCAATGGAATTTGACCCGGATGATGAACCAACATTGCTCCTTTTATCCAATCTTTTGATTAAGCATGGACGATATAGAGAAGCCCGAGACCTGTTGGATGATGCAAATCAGCGCTTTCCGGATCGTGGACTCACAGCTCATGATCTTGCGCGACTTTTAGCTGCCTGTCCTGATACATCACTGCGAAACGGCAGGCGATCGGTTGATCTGGCAGTACGAATTTACCAGGCTCAAAAAACTTCTACGCATGCTGAAACACTTGCTTTGGCACTAGCCGAAACGGGGCGCTGTGAAGAGGCTGCTTCTTTGCAAAAACAATTGTTCACGATAGCTGAGCAAGCTAATAATATTGAATTGGCAAATCGTTTTAGGAATGACTTGGTTCGCTATGAGAAGGGGAAACCTTGCAGACCGGCAATACAAATAGTGAAGTAATTGTTTTAATTTATTAAAATTTTGTGTTTTTTACCTTGATGGCTATTTAACTTTTCTTATAGTCTTCTAATGCGCCATAACCAATACCAGTATTTTTCCCTTACCCTTTTCCAGACCTTCTAATGCCTTGCCTATTATCGTTCCGTTGCATGAATCTATTTCAAAACAACGCATGGCATAACCTGGTTTGCTGGATACAATCAACAGGTCTCCGATACGAATGGGGCCATTTTCAGTCGTAGCCTTAACCGGTACTCTCCCCATAAGAGCTAACATAGGTTGTATTACTTCTCTTGGATTTATATTGTCTTTTCCATTTCGGCCTACAGTTTCATTTATCCCTGGCCTGTTTCCAAGCGTAAACCCCGGCTCTGATGTAATAATTCCGGCAACTAAATGGTTATCACCGCGCGCTTTGCGATAAAACCCAGGTTTGTTAGGATCAAGTTCAACAACGTCACCAGGTTCCACAAATTCTGATACACTGATACGTTCTGCCAGGTCAGCACCGCTGCCTATAAATGAGCCCGGCGTGAAAACATTACCGGTGGATCGTTCAATAATAAATTTTAATCCCGGAACTAATACATTTTTAAGAGTCAGCTCAACACCCAAATTAAAATTGAATAATTCAATGAATGTTTCACCATCTGTTGAAAATAAGTTGCCTTGAAAATGTCCGGTATCCATAGTAACATCTGCACCCATCGCTGGTCCGCTGCCTTGACCAGGCGGCAGCCCAAAACTTTCACCAGGGGGCATCTGAATTACGAAAAAGATATCATTTAGATTGCCAACAATAATGTTCATCGGAATATTTAAAAAACCCAGGTTAGGTCCACTTAGGTTATTAAACTCTGCCAAAGGGTTATTTAAATCCGGCTGACCATTTTCCTTAGCCTGAGTGATCATAATTACAGGCCAATTAACTTGGGAATCGTTGTTGGAAAAACCCACGCCTGAAATGATGTAAGGTGCAATAAAATTGACTGGAATTTCATATCGAACAGCAAAATAATCATTTGCTCCGCTTGGATTTGTTATTGTTAAGATTCCATCAATAGTGCCGTCATATTTTATTAAAACTACTTCCTCTGAATTTGATAACGCAATTTTTTCTAATTGAATGCCTTTTTTTTTACTGAACTTTGTAAATATGAATTTTCGGGTCTGTAAATTCTTTAAAGTCGCCTTCTTTTTTTGGGTATTTAACTGGCTTTCCTGTTGGGCTTGAGAATTGGTGATAAGTAACGAGCAAAGAATAGCAGAATAAAGAAACGTAGTAATGGAGTTCATTTACAACAAAGCTCCTACAAAATATTTAATTTTCAATATATTTTATAAACAAATATGAAAAGCGCTATTTATTCACATTTAGGTTCGACCTAATCGTTGAAATCCACCATAATAATCTTGAAGAAACATATATTCCCTCTTGTTGGTTAATTTAAGGTATCATCACTAGCACCTAATATTAAACCTTTTACTTTTTCCAAAACTTTCAAACGCTTTACCTATGATCATTTTCTCACAACCATCGGGTTAAAATATCACATGGGATAGCTTGGATTACTCGATAAGGGAAGCAAATCCCCTGTTTGAAATCAAAACCATCATCCAAATCACCATCGATAAAATTACCATTGTTAACCTGTAAGGATTCGGAAATTGTTAATGTACTGACATTCACGAATCTCACTAAACGATTCAATGAAACCATCTGGAATCCTAAATCGACAAATAGACTGCTATCTTCATCAAAAGTATTAGGTTATTATGTTTTATCATCAAGCTTTCTTTTTACGCATTTATATGTAAAAAATATTCTCTTTTATCCTTGAAATGTATTCCTCTATCGCAGCATCACCTGAACCATGATCTTGCCAACACCTTCTTCCAAAGGCTCCATAGCCTTGCCAATGATTGCACCGATACATTCGCGTGGTTCATCGCATTTCATCGCATAACCGGGAAAAGGTGAGCTCACCAAAAGATCGCCAATTTCAATATTACCAAACTTAGCCATTGCTTTTACCGGAACCGATGGAGTAGATTTAAACTACTGTGAAAACAAT
>CAYXGW010000037.1:0-46903 GCA_964464595.1 uncultured Deferribacteres bacterium | reverse complement strand
TGAAGACTACCATAACAAAGAGGGATATTGCTAAGCGTGTAGCTCGACAAGTTGATGAGAAATTCCCCTTTGCAAACGCGATTCAATATTTACTTACACTTTTTATAAGCCATTTTTTGTCCAACCACATTTAAACTATGTCCACAATCTAAAAAATTATCTATCCATCCGAATATCCAAATAATTTCCAGGAAATTATTGATTTGGGACTTATCAATTTGTAAAATTCAATATTGTATTTTATAAAAATTAGTAGTTTTACTCTTTAGCCGTCCTTTGGCAAGCATAATCAAAATGAAAAAAATAACCAAAACAAGCATCGTTCTTGTTGCAATCATCTCGGCTACGCTGGCAGTTAGAATAGTGCTAGGCGTATTGCTTCGCCCCGTTGAATACGTTCTATCTCAGGCAGAAGAGACTCTGTTCGAGCTGGCATTACAACTCCATCACGATGCACTTGTGGTTGACGCACATGATGACGTACTTACATATATTGTAGACTATCAGTATGACCTCGCAATGGACGGTAATGAACCGGATGATCGAAGCCTTTTTCTTTACTACGGTTTTTCATGGCTGCCTTTTGCTCCACGTGGCGATGCCGTTCATGCTGATATGGATTTTGCACGAATTCGCCAAGGTGGCCTAGACGCTCAATTCTTTCCAATTTGGGTGAGCTGTGAGTACTACCGTTCCGGAATCCCTGGGGCGGCAAGTCAACGAGCGTTTGAGATGATCGAGGCTTTGCAGGATCAGGAACGTCGTCACCCGGAACGCATCAAAATTGCCTACAACGCGCGGGATGTGGAACAAATTGTATCAGATGGCAAGCTCGCGGCGATCAGGCCATTGAGGGTGGGCACGCAATTGAAGACAATTTGGCAACCTTGGCCGAATTTCATAAATTAGGCGTTCGATACATGACGCTCACCCATTCTTGCAGCAACAACTGGGCAGATTCGTCTTCTGATGAGAATCTGAATGGCGGATTGTCCGAGTTCGGCTTAGAGGTTGTCCGGGAAATGAAGCGTCTCGGGATCATCGTGGATATTTCGCATGTCTCCGACGAAACTTTTTGGGATGTGATAAATGCTGCCAGGGCTCCGGTTATGGCGTCGCATTCCAGCGTACGCAGTATCGCCAATCATCCACGCGCAATATGACCGACGATATGATTCGTGCAATGGGTGTGAATAACGGAGTAATCATGATTAATTTTATGACGCTATTCATAGACCCGGAGCAAGTACCGACATGGAAGGTCATGAGTGGATGGTATTGGTTCACGCATCCGGGGCAACCCGAGACGCCGCTGTCTCTCGTTGTGGATCACATAGACCACGTGGTAAGAGTAGCCGGGATTGACCACGTGGGTCTGGGCTCAGATTTCGACAACACGCCTTTCCTTCCCGAAAACCTGAAAGACGTGAGCGATTACCCTAACATTACATTTGAACTCCTGCGGCGTGATTACTCGGAAGCAGACATTCGAAAAATTCTTGGCGGGAATGTGCTTCGAGTGCTCGCTGATGTAGAGCGTATTGCTGAAGGTTTATAGAGATTAGTATTGGCTCTAACTTAAAATGACCTGTGAACATCTAAGGAATAAGCGTTTGGACTTGATCGCTGAATTGTGAATATTTTCCTTGGAGTCAAAGTAAAACATTGTAACTTTAAATAAACATGTGTTAGTGGTTCTTTCACGATGAGATGGGCTAACATCGGCATGAAATGGACAGTGACGAGCTTGGCGCTGATACAAAGCGTTAGAAAACTCCAAAAAGTTTAGGTGCAATATGAATACTGAAGATGATAAAAAGGGAGCGGCTGTAAAGTTTCCACCTCCCCTGATTTTTTTAATTTTGCTGCTCGCAGCATATGGAGTGCAACAATTCTGGCCCATAAGTATCGGATCCTCATCAGGAATCAAGTACCTTGGGCTGGGTATAGTCATGTTTGGAATAGGTATTGTTATTCTGGTCGGCCGATCTTTTAAAAGTGCTAAGACAAATATTGAACCATGGAAACCCACCACTAATATTATTTCCACAGGAATTTTTGCCTACTCACGTAATCCCATTTATGCGGCGTTTTGCTTAGTACCAATCGGCATAGGCGTTTTCTTAAATAGCTTTTGGATTCTAATCAGCTTTATACCTTCAGCAGTATTGGTCTATACCATTGCAATTAGAAAGGAAGAAGTGTATCTGGAGAAAAAATTTGGAGAAGAATACAAACATTATAAAAATAAGGTAAGACGTTGGTTATAATACCTTCTAACAAATGAGAGGATAGTTTATGAATAAGTATAAAATTGAAATCAAGTGGTCAATCATATTTGCTGTTATGTTACTAGTGTGGATGTTAATAGAAAAACTATCAGGCCTGCATAGCGAACACATAGACAAACACCCGATCTACACTAACCTCGGCGCTTTACCGGCAATTGCAGTTTATGTTTTTGCTTTATTGGATAAACGAAAGAATGACTATCAAGGTGCAATGACATATAAACAGGGTTTCATAGCTGGAATCATTATTACCCTAATGGTTACAGTTCTTAGCCCATTGATACAGTATATCACTTCGACAATAATTTCTCCTGACTATTTTGCAAACGCAATTAGATATTCAGTAGGTGAAGGTAAAATGACCCAAGAAGCGGCTGAAAATTATTTCAACATGAAAAATTACATCATTCAAGGACTTGTGTGGTCACCAATTATGGGACTATTGACAACTGCAATTGTAGCCATATTTACAAGACGTGATGCAAATGCGAGTTAAATGAGAAAAATTAATTTCCGGACACCCGCTCTTGCTTAAACATGGCAACTTAGACAAGTACTAATAATAAATGAAGAAATTATTAACCAAAATTGCATGGTCAGTCATGCTTTTATTAGCTATCAGTATTAGCGGATATGCAATTGCTTTCCTTGTGCTTGATAATTTAGGTTCACCTTACCTGAAGGAAAAATTCGCCCTGACACCGTTGGCAACTTATTCCCATATTCTTGGCGGGGCTGTTGCTCTTGCCATAGGTTCATTTCAGTTGAGTACCACCATTAGAAACAAGTACTTGGCCTTTCATCGATTTATGGGGCGTACTTATTTGATTACAGTTTTATTCGGAGGACTTGGCGGCCTGTATATGGCGACTGTATCTATGGGTGGATTGACTGGCCATTTTGGTTTTGGATCACTAGCTGTTCTTTGGCTAAGCACGGGAACCATGGCTTTTATTCGAATTAAACAAGGTCGAATAGACGAGCATCGTAAATGGATGATTCGAAATTATTCTTTAACACTTGCAGCCGTTACCCTGCGAATTTATTTGCCCATTTTTCCCTGGTTGTTTCAAATCGAATTTATGCAAGCATACACGATAATTACCTGGGCCTGCTGACTGCCAAATCTAATTTTTGCAGAATGGTTCTTCATTAGGCTACCTGGCAAAAAAATAATTGCCAACGCTTAACATCTCGCGGTGTGTGGTTTGGCCGGTTAAATGAACTTATTTAAACGTTTTGTGATATATTTGTGAGATTTAATCTGTACCTTGGGGTGTTGAAGTCTATAATTCATAACCTTGCAGATTAGTTATTGTAAAATAAATCGTGAGGAGAAACCATATGTTTCGGAAGAAATTAGCAGCAGCTCTATTACTTATAACGCTTTCATCGAACTGTGTCGGCACAGACATCATTCAGGATCCGGTTCAACTTTTTGAACCAAAGATTGAGATAGAGCCGGCAAACAGCGCGATTCAAGTAGGCGAAAACATCGATTTTATTGCGACCTACAATGACAATTTGGGTCAGCAAGTACAATCAACAATATTCCAATGGGAAAGCTCGAATTCAGATATTGCGGTTATTGATGCCAATGGCACTGCTTCCGGCATCATGCCGGGTCAGGCACAGATAGTGGCAAGAGCAAACAATATTGTTAGCGAACCCGTTTTGCTAACTATCGTGATAGACCCAAATCAGGTGGCGACCGTTATTGTAACTCCGGACTCAGCCAATAGTAGTCCTGGGCTAACGATACAGTTCTCAGCGAGGGTATTAAACTTGAATGGCGCTACGATTGCCGGCAGGGAAGTGACGTGGCGTAGTAGCAGACCGGAAATAGCAAGCATCAACGAAGACGGCCTTGCAACCGCGCTCCTAGCTGGTATCGCAGAAATAATCGCCACTGTGGATGGTATTGATAGCAGTCCGGCGATATTCGATGTGCTCAGGCAATCAAAGTCTGGCCAGTTCGTACCTCGACCCGGTAGTTCGTATACGGTTCAGGGCGGGGTTACATTAGAAAAGCAAGATAACGGCGACCTATTTCTTCAATTCGGCGACAATTTTGTAAGCAGCAATGGCCCCGGACTTTATGTTTATCTCTCTACTTCGAATTCCGTAGGATCAAACAGTCTCGAAGTTGAAAAATTGAAAAGCACGCAAGGTGAACAATCTTATACAATTCAAGGGGATATCGGATTGGATGCCTATTCCTGGGTGATTATCCATTGCAAGCCGTTCAATGTGACTTTCGGTTATGCTGAATTGAAATAAATTCGGAGGATTGAGATGCGAGAAAAGAAAAGATTCGTTTCCATACTGCTAATCGTGATAGTGCTGCCAACGTTTTTGTTTGCCGGCGGCTGGACCCAGAAGAAAGGCCGTGGTTTCTACAAGATCGGATTTCGTTTTATACGGGCAAATGAGTTTTACGAACCCAATGGCAACAAAATAAACATCCCGACTCTTGGAGATAATACGTTGAGCATTTATGGAGAATACGGTTTTACGGATAGAATTACCTTGCTGGCCTATGTTCCGTTTTACAAGCGGATTACGTTGAATCGCCAGGTGGGTCAAGAGAGTGGCTTTGTCTATTTCGAAGGCGATGCAGCCTCAGGCATTGCGGATGCCGATGTCGGATTTCGATTTGGCCTGCGCCAGGATGGCCCGACTGTGCTGAGCCTCGGCTTCATTTTTGGCCTGCCGTTAGGAAACGATCAACAAGCTAACGGTCTGCTCACCAGTGATGGCGAGTTCAATCAGTCTGTCTCGCTTCAGATTGGCCATTCTTTTTACCCAGCTCCGATGTATTTTACGGCAGAAGCGGGTTTTAACAATCGCTCGAAGGGCTATTCCGATGAATTCAGGTACGGGTTTGAAGTCGGCTATACGATGAAGGAGAGGTTAACCGTTATTTTGCGCGCAACGGGTGTTCAATCGCTCAAGAATGGCAATGATTCGGTTACGGGGGGTATGGGCGGATTATTTGCCAACAATCAGAGTTTTCTTGCATATGGGCCGGAGTTGGTTTACACGATGAACGATAAACTCGGCATTTCATTTGGTATGGACAGTGCGATCTTTGCACAAAACACGCTATCAGCACCGGCTTTTTCCTTCGGGTTGTTTCTGAAAAAATAAGGCAGTATCTTCCGGATACTTTTTGCTTTGGAATCATATTTCTGATGAACAAATTTACCCTATCCTTCGTTGGCAGGGCCGCACTTGCTATCATGCTGATATTTACAGGAATCGCTCATTTTACTATGACTGAACCGATGATTCAGATGCTTCCTGACTTTATCCCTTTAAAAAAGGAAACTGTTTATATCACCGGTATCTTTGAAATTTTAGCTTCAATAGGATTACTCATTCCAAGACTATCAAAACTAACCAGCATATTATTAATAGTATTTTTTATTGCAATATTTCCTGCCAATATTGTTGGAAGTATAAAACAAGTTAATTTTGGCGTAATGGCAATAGGGGTCAGTCATTTATATTTTAGAATTCCTCTACAAATACTATTCATTTTTTGGACCTATTATTTCGGCATCAAAACAAATGAACACTAAGTGCTTCGCATCCTCACAGCTCACGTATCTCATAAACCTTTATTCAAGAAATACATTCGTCTAAATCACCTTTCAACAGGCTCAAAAAAAAAGCGAATGTTGAAAAAAGGGTTGCTTTTCTCAACTTAGGTTTGTTAATTGGATTATAGGTTGGGCGATTATCCAATAAATAGAAGAGAATTGTTCCTGGGTTTAAATGGTGGCAAGGGTTATTAGATTTTAAGATTTGTTAGCATTTTGAAGCAAACATGGAAATACAACCAAATTTTTTCTGTTTTTAAATATAAATTAACCCAAATATGTGGAAAATTTTCCATGCAATGAGGTGACATGGTGGAAAAATTTACCATGTATTGGCAATGTTAGAGGGCTCACTGTTGGAGGAAAAGGACAGAAGGGAGGTGCAAAATAAGGCATAAACAATTTTTGAACTGGAGAAGTAGTTTGTTCCAATGACCGCGTAGGGCTTCAATTCCCCGCGGCGGAAGTTTCAATGGCTCTCCCGCTACGAAGCTGAACAGAGAACCCAGACATGGATTTTGATCAAGGGTAGTCCTGTTATATCCGCCTCAAAGTGATACCCACTTTGACAGCTGACAGCCTCTCGACAAGATGGAGAGTTCAGATGCGTTTTTATCTAAACCTTAATATAGGAGATAGGAAAAATGGCAGATTATAATAAAGGTGCTTGTACGACCGTCGCAAAAGGCGGTGTTGGAGAATCCGGAGCTTCCTTATTTCTATATCATCATGTTACTGCAGGAACATCCAAGATGATGGTGCTTCGCAATGTCAAGACCAGCCTGTGCGCTAACACCGGAGCTATCGCGGTACTTGTGGTCAATGGGATACCTGTCGCTCACGGAACCATCACCGAGCTGGGAAGCTCAATCCAGGGTGAGGCCAACGCCGGTGATCATGTCGCGGCCATCGTACACACCATTCCACTGTTCAATGAAATCGCCTGTGTTCGCCTCGGCGAACTGTCGGTCGAATTGGACGAATGCGAACTGGTGGCCTGACACCGGCCGATCAGCGTACGTCGTTAGACCAGGGCAGGGCTGGTTAGCCCTGACAATGTTGTAATACGCCCTTAATCAGCGAAGGATATTAACAAAGCGTTTGTGCAGCCAAGCCCATAGAAATCGCGTGAGAAATCTCTTTGGAGATTAACAGGCAGATCGCGTACATGACTAAATAGGCCAAGCTCTTCGACTGCTTAGAGCATGGGGAGCGATGGCGACAAGGAGTAAGGAAATGAAAATGAAGACCGGATACATAGATTGCAACGATATTACTATCTTCTATCGCGAGATTGGAGAGGGTCCTCCCCTTCTGCTGCTGCACGGCGGCTTGCTGATAGGGCAGGCTAACTGGAGCACGCATTATGACTATTTGTCGCAAAATTTTCGCGTCATTGTGCCGGACCACCGTGGCCACGGACGAACCAATAACCCGTCCGAACGCTTTGATTACGGCCTGCTGGCAAGCGACATTGCTGTTTTCTTGCAGAAGCTTAAACTACCTGAACTGCCAATCGTGATGGGGCATTCGAGCGGCGGTGTGATCTCTATGCACCTTTCGGCGCGTTATCCCGAACGCTTGAAAAAGCAGATTCTGATCGGCTCGCATGTGAATATTGGAGTCTCCGAGAAATTCAAGGAGGGCATGCGGGAGGTTTACTTTACTGACGACTATACAAAACCACCGAGCAAATGGACCCACATCCGGAACAGCCCCATCGAATCTCTGGCATATTGGTCCTACCACAAGAAACTACACTGGTACCGGCTACTAAGTTTGGCCTGGCCTATGTGGGTCAAGCCATTTGATCTCACCGATGAAGAGTATGAAGGCATTAGCTGCCCAACGTTGATCATCTTTGGAACAAAGGACCAGTTTGGATCGAAGGAGGATTTTGAGGCCACTAATAAAAAAATCCAGGGATCACAGATCAAACGCCTGGAAGGTGAGAACCACACATTTGTGTTCGACAGACCAGCGGAGATTCTCAGGAAGGTAATGTCGCCGTTTCTGTTCCCCAAAAGTTCCGAGGGTGGCTCGTAAATTCGAATAATTGGCCGCCGAACCCTATGCTGCAGCAGACTGAACAGCCTATGTTGTGACATGAAGTCGCATAATTGATAATAACTGGAGCACACTTGGAGTTGTTAACTTAGTTCTTGGCCGCGAATATCTCATCGATTATATTAGTACCTGAAAGTGCGGCAAACCCTCCTAATCGGAAAAACACAGCTCTATACACCGTAATTTTGGCTGCAAATGAAGACATAAAGATATCTGATGAGCTCGCAAAATTGCTGCAAGATGCAGCTATGGAAGCAAATGCGCAGTTTGCGCGGAAGTAGAAGAGTTTATCTGAACTCGAATTGAAGGAATTTGCATAAAGCAAAATGATTTACAACTTTTGTTTATCTAATAAATAGGAGAATAGTTTGTAGATTTAGGGTGCAAGTTGAAGCTTTATTTAATGAATACTGAGACGGGAAAAAGGACATTGACAATAAAATACCTGCTAAAAGGCTTTGCGTCTGTGGTCATTTATCACCCTAGTTTAGCCGTCTCACGCTAACAAAATATCCAACACCTCACCCACATTTGATAAATCTTCAAACAGCCAATCGGGTTTATGGTTTTCCAATTCTGCGTAAGAAAAGGATCCCGTTGCAACAGCCATTACTTTGGCGCCATGTACATGGGCACACTCTATATCCATTGGCGTATCTCCTATCACGATTGCCTGGGCCGGATCCGAAGCAACACCATTGCCATTGCAGCGTTCCATGGCAAAAGGCAGGAGTTTATTGCGGTCTGAGGAATCATCGCCAAAAGCGCCGAAAGAGAAAAAATCATAAAGATTGAAAAAACCAAGTTTGGTTTTCGCGCCTTGCTGCCAGTTTCCAGTCAGGAGTCCGGTTGCAACATTGTCTATTTTGGCTAATTTTTGCAATATTTCCAGGATCCCGGGAAACAGGTTTTTCCCCGGTAAATCCATTTGGATACATTCTGTCAATAATTCAAAATATCTCTCTTTAAAGCGATTCTTATCCTTTTCATCCGAATTTATTCCTTTCGATGCAAGCGCTTCAGACAAAATCAGGGGATCGGTCCTGCCGCTCAAAGTTACTTCATTCAAGCCGTTAGCAACGCCATACACTTCCTGGAAAGATTGCGTCATGGCTTTTCTTCCTGCTCCACCCGACATCATAATCGTACCGTCGATATCAAAAAGAATAATTCTCATCTTCACTAGCCCATTTTATGAAATATCAGGTTAATTTTTTTTCAATATACACAATCCCTATTTGGATTACCAATTTTCTGCATCCCTCTTAAGTAATCGGTAAATCTCTTGATTTTTTGATCCATCAAATTTACATTCATTGTACTTTTGTCATTTTGAAGAAGTGTTGTGAGCGAAGTCGATCGGAGTTTACGACGGGAAATCTTTGGTTTAATCAATCTAGCTGTTAGACACAAAATTTCTCGCGTTCGGTTTAAGAAACTCAAACCTCCGTGTCATCGCGAGCGGAGCGCGGCGATCTCCAAGCGTAATAGCAGGAGATTACTTCGTCGTGCCGTCGGGACGGCACTCCTCGCAAAGACACCTTCTAAGCAACTATAGAAAAAGTTTCTTACTGAAAGAACTACACGAGGGTAGATTATTGCTCGAAATGACATTTTGGTTGTTCTTCAGAAGTTAATATTCCATGAATTTTAGAGGATCAAATGAAGTTTCATACAGAATATCTTTGGTTTGAAACCAAAACCAGGAGAGAATACATCAACATAACCGGAGAAGTTCAGGAGGCTGTACAAAAGAGCGGAATTCAGGAAGGCATGGTTCTGGTTTCTGCCATGCATATTACGGCCGCAATATATGTTAACGATGCCGAATCCGGCTTAATTCAGGATATCGATGACTGGTTGGATAAGTTAGCGCCGCAGGGTCCTGATTACCGGCATCATCGTACCGGTGAAGACAATGGAGATGCGCATCTTAAAAATTTATTGTTGCATCATGAAGTGGTTATACCGGTTACGAATGGAAAATGTGATTTTGGCCCATGGCAGGAAGTTTATTATGCGGAGTTCGACGGCATGCGGCGAAAACGGGTAATTATTAAAGTCATGGGCGAATAAACCGGCTGGATACGGAACCCTTATTTTTAAACTTTTGGAGGATAGATGAACTTACAAGAAATACAGACTGCGCTCAAAGAAGCGGATATCGATGGATGGTTATTTTACGACTTTCACAACCAGGATCACCTTTCTTACCGGGTCCTGGGATTAGATTTTGGCAAATTTTCGACTCGAAGGTGGTTTTATTATATTCCTGCTAATGGAGAACCCACAAGGTTAAGTCATACTGTTGAGCCAAGAAAACTGGATTCTTTACCCGGCTCCCAGAGGTATTATCTTGCCTATGAACAATTGCATAAAGAACTTGAAAGCATTTTGGGAAGCCCAAAAAATGTCGCGATGCAATATTCACCGTTAAATAACATTCCTTACATCTCCATGGCAGATGCCGGCACCGTGGAATTGATACGAAGTTTCGGCCATACGATTATCTCGTCTGCCGATCTTGTGCAACTGTTTGAATCGCGAATCGATGAAAAGGGATTTCAGTCTCACACTGATGCCGGAAAAATTGTCCTGGAAATTAAAGATCAAGCCTATGCACAAATCGGCCGCGCTATACGTGAAAACCGCCCGGTGACGGAATATGAAATTCAGCAATTCATCGCAAATAAGTTCAATGAAAATGGCTTAACCGATGAGGGCCATCATCCTATCGTTGGTATTAACGACCATCCGACCAATCCTCATTTTGAGCCAACGGAAGAAAATAGCTACAATTTCAAAAAAGGCGATTGTGTTTTGATTGACCTGTGGGCAAAAAAGGAAGAGGCCGGATCTATTTATTTCGATGTTACCTGGTGTGGATTTATCGGTGAAAATCCACCGGCAAAATATCTTGAAATATTCTATGTCGTATCCAGGGCACGAGACTCCGCAGCTTTCTTAGTGAAAGACAAATTTGCCACAGGCGAGGATTGTTATGGCTGGCAAGTCGACGATGCTTGCCGAAATGTTATTAAGGATGCAGGATATGGACAATATTTCATCCACAGAACCGGACATTCAATTGGAGAAGAAGTTCATGGCAATGGCGTTAATATCGATAACCTGGAAACCAAAGATGAACGGAAATTAATTCCCGGCATCTGCTTTTCCATTGAACCGGGTATTTACCTTGAAGATATGGCTGCGCGTTCGGAGATCAACATTTTCATTAAACTGGATGGTGAAGTTGTCATTGAAGGAGAACCACAGAAAGAGTTAATTTTGGTTAGATAAATATTCTATATTTATATCAACATCAAAAAAGACTTACTCAAATTAAACCTCCCCTGACCCCTCCTTATCAAGGAGGGGAGATTCCTCCCCTTGCTAAGGGTGATTAGGAAGGGTAATCGAGACTAACAAATTATCCTAGCAATATAGCTCAATTCCCAACCTATAACTCGATATCTTATTCCCTTCCTCCCCACAAATAAAAGTTATATTAGACTTCACAAAATAATTCTTTAACATCTAACCTTGTTTGACTTTTAATAGGTCAGATAAATTCAAAACTAAAAATATTATCATTAAGAAATACCCCAATTTTCCGATTATTAAATAACTATATGAGGAGTTAAATCCATGAAAATTTCAAGGGTGTTATTAATTATTTCTTTATGTTCACATGTCGTCCTTTTTCGATGCAGTACAAGTCCGACTGCTTCTGAACCGACAATATCTATTTCAACATTACTGGCTTTATTTGAACCAGGCCAAACAACTAAAAGTGTTACAATTGGTAATAAGGGTGGTGGCGAATTAACCTGGAGCGCTTTTGAATCTACAGACATGCCCTGGTTAAGTATTTCACCAAGCAGCGGCCAGGGCGGAGACCAACTAACGATAACCATAAGTCCTGCTAATTTGAATGGCGGCACCCACAATGCATCCATCCAAATCACGTCAAATGGCGGCGATGAAAATTTGATTGTTACAGTTCTGATTTCCGAGCTACTCATCACTCCGGATATGATCAATTTCGAATCATTAGAAACAAGCAAAGAATTGCAAATTCTAAACAATGGCGCCGGAAACCTAAATTGGTCGATCTCAACATTTTCCAATTCTCCCTGGCTTACACTTAGTGCAACAACCGGTGAAAACGCAGCAACTGTGACTTTAACCGTCGATCGAAGTTTTGCCAGCAGTACAAGAATTTCCGAATCATTACTCATAAACTCAACCGGTGGGAATCAAGATGTTTCGATTTCCGCCTCAAACCTGCCAAGTTCAATCGTTTTGGAAGAGTTTTCTGATGATTTATTAAATTGGGAAATTTTCGGTGCAACGGGATCACTCAATAACGGATTTTTAGAACTCACAGGAAATGATGTTAACAGTATTGGTGAAGCAGGTTTCGAATTGGCTTCAACCAGAGCTGCACCCTGGACATATCGGGTTGCTTTTGGCCGAAAAAATGATTTTGAAACCGCCCAGAGCAGTATCGGAATGGTAACTGATGACGACGGAGCCCTAATAATCCTAGCATATCGTTTTGATGTAACTACTGATCCGGCTACCAATTGGGTCGCAGCAGGTTTTGTTTATGATACCGGTGCAGGCAATGGCTTTTGGGGCCATTTTGAAAATGGATTTGGTCACTCCCCTCTTATCAAAACAAATCCTGGTGAAATTAACGATATTTCATGGGTGATGAAGCCAAGTAAAGAAATAGAAATTTATGTGGATGGCAGTTTATTCTTCCAGACGACTGAGTTGCTTGGATTGGAGGCTGACATTAATGAGGAAGTAAGTACAGGGCTTGACTATGTCTTCATCTGGGCAACCAATAACGTAACTACAATTGCCGATTGGGCATTAATCCGTGATGTTGATAGCCCAAGTAAAATACATTTAAGAGACAGCTCACAATTTTACAAACGACAAGCGATAGTTGAATTAGCCAGACAAAAAGCGAATGATCAATTTAAAAACGGATCATGGAAAAATTTACCTTCTTTAAAACAGGTCATTCAACAATTCAAGTGATTATTTTCGCACTGAAGATAGGAATCGGTATGTGATTGCCAAATGAGACATTTCATAGTCACCCTGTTGTTTTCTATTCATTGTTTCATCATTGTTAGCCACGCCTGTTACGCCCAGGAAGCTTGGGTTTGGCAAAATCCATCTCCGCAAGGCAATTACTTACGAGACGTGCAGATTATTGATGACAGCACCGCTATTGCGGTTGGAACCTTATCCACAATTCTCAAAACGACGGACTCAGGAAAATCCTGGGATGTTCAGCATTATGCCGGGGGTTCAACAAATATCTTATGGGGAGTATACTTCGTTAATCAACAAATCGGGTGGGCTGTCGGTGGCACCATTCTAAACACTACCAATGGCGGTAAAGACTGGACGCCTCAGATTCTGGGAGACTGGAACGGCTTTAGGGATGTTTATTTTTTCGATGAAAATATTGGCTGGGCGGTTGGCGTAAATGGTATCATATTCAAGACAATTAATGGTGGAGAAACTTGGTTTCCCCAGGTAAGCTGGACTTCAAAGGATTTGTGGTCTGTTTATTTTATTGATTCCAGAACCGGTTGGGCTGTCGGTCATGACTTTTCATCCGGGGAAGCCGGTATTATACTCAAAACCAGCAATGGCGGAATTAATTGGATTACGCAAAGCGACGAACTTCCTATCTGGTTTAAATCCGTACATTTTATCGACTCTATGAATGGTTGGGTTGTAGGGTTTGATGGAGCAATTCTGCATACCAATAATGGCGGATCGACTTGGAATATCCAAAGCAATCAATCCTCGGCCAATCTATTTTCTGTATTTTTTTCAAACCAAAATGAAGGCTGGGCAATTGGAGCTAATGGAACGATTCTAATAACTATAGACGGTGGTTCAAATTGGATTGGTAAAACAAGTGGGACAACCAATACGTTATTATCCGTTGCGTTTTCGGAAAATACCGGTTATTCTGTCGGCCTTGGCGGTACTATTCTTCAATCAGACGATATGGGGAACAACTGGTCAAGTCGAACAACCGGGGTCACACTATCGTTAAATTCAGTTTTCTTTATTAATGAAAATACGGGATGGGTTGCGGGTGAGAATGGTTCAATTTTAAAAACCGATGACGGAGGAGAAAATTGGATTGTTCAAAACAATCAAATCTCCAAAAGCCTGTTTTCAATTCATTTCACCGATGTTAACTATGGATGTGCAGTTGGAGCAAATGGAACCATTTTGAATTCTCATGATGGCGGCTCAACCTGGAACCTTCAATTTGGCGGTAATGAGCCCTATTCTTTGAAATCCGTTTATTTTTTCAATTCGAATATTGGTTGGGCGAGCGGCGGTGGTTTTGTAGAAGGAATAGGCGGGACCATTTTGTATACGACAGATAAGGGTTTAAATTGGAACGCTAATACAAACGTGACTAATTACATTTTGGAATCAGTTTCTTTTGTGAATACGAATATTGGCTGGTCTATCTCTGTGGATGGCACTATCATAAATACAACTGACGGTGGGATCAACTGGAACGAACAAACCAAGTTACCCATTGAAGGACAAACCATATTCTTTGTTAATGAAACAACAGGTTGGGCAGCTGGATTTTACTCAAATGAGAGTCAATATTACAGTTCAATTTATAAAACAACTGATGGAGGTTTAACCTGGGATATCCAATTCGACGATTTGATGACCTTGAAATCAGCCTATTTTATTAACTCCATGTCGGGTTGGGTTGTTGGAGAAGCCGGAGTCATCTTAAAGACTGCCGATGGGGGCAAAACCTGGGTTAGGCAAGCAAGTGGCACCGAAAGAGGATTTGCATCCGTCTTTTTTATTGATGGCAAGTATGGGTGGGTAATCGGCTCCAGAGGAACTATTATTAAAACTTCAACCGGCGGCGAAATAATAACCGGAATCTCAGAAGCGTTGAAAGAGCAATCAATTCCCTCCAAATACTTTTTGTTTCAAAACTACCCAAATCCATTTAATCCGGTCACAAAGATAACCTATTCAATTCCGAAATCAAGTTTTGTAAGTTTGAAAATTTATAATGTTCTTGGCAGGAACATTGAAACACTAGTCAATAAATTTCAGTTAAAAGGGGAATTCTCAATACATTTTGATGCCGGTCAAGTACCTAGCGGGATATATTTTTATCAATTACGTGCTGACGATTTTGCAGATACAAAAAAAATGATCCTCATTGAATAGTTTAAAATAATCAAAGAATTAAAACCAGGTTGTTCCCTACCCAGCTTTCTTAAAAAAATTCACATCATTTGCATACAGCTGCGCCTGATCAAGGCTAATCTTTCCATCCTGGACAAATTTCATCAGACTTTGGTCCATGGATTGCATTCCAAATTGAAGGCCAGTTTGGATAACTGATGGTATCTGATGGGTCTTTCCTTCCCTGATTAAGTTTTTAGCAGCTGTTGTAGCAAACATAATTTCCATGGCAGCAACCCGACTGTTGCCATTCATTGTTGGAATAAGCCTTTGGGACACCACCCCCAATAAGGAATCGGCAAACTGGGCACGAATTTGTGCTTGTTGTCCGGCTGGAAAAACATCTACAACACGGTTTACTGTCTCGGCCGCGCTATTTGTATGAAGAGTAGCAAAAACCAGGTGACCCGTCTCGGCAGCGGTTAATGCCAATGAGATGGTTTCTAGATCTCTCATTTCACCAATCAGAATAACGTCGGGATCTTCCCGAAGTGCTGCACGCAAAGCATTTGCAAAAGAGTGTGTGTGGTGTCCGAGTTCACGTTGGTTAATAAGACAATTCCGCCCGGGGTAAACATATTCTATAGGATCTTCTATGGTGATGATATGGTTACTTTTTTCGGTATCTATTAAATCAATCATTCCGGCTAACGTGGTAGATTTTCCTGAACCTGTAGGTCCCGTAACTAAAACCAGACCTTCCTGCTCTCTTGCTAATTTGTAAACACCGGTTGGGCATTTCAAATCTTTTAAAGTGCGGATTTTTTCCGGAATAATTCTAAAAGCAATGGACTTTCCGCGCAATTGATGATAAACATTTGTTCGAAATCTTGCAACACCTGGTAAAGCATAAGCGAAATCAAACTCTCTGTTTTTATCAAGATCCAGTTCCTGCTCATCATCCAAAATTTCACTAATTAAAGAATCTGTTTGTTCAGCGGTTACGATTTTCGCATCCACTCGTTTTAGAGTACCATGGATTCGAAAAATAGGTGCATTCCCTGCGGCTATATGGATATCCGACGCATCTTTGTTTACCGCAAATTGCAGTAGCGTATTCAGCGTATTTTTATCCATCAAGACAACAAGCTCTGAATTATGGAATGATATGTGGCGTTATAAAAATCACCAAGTCCGTTTGCTTTTTTTCGTAATTTGTGTTTCTAAATAAGTTTCCGAGTAATGGAATATCGCCAAGCAAGAAAACTTTGCTTACGGTTTTGGTTAAACCTTCTTTGATCATACCACCAATAACCACAGTATCCCCGTCTTTTACAGTTACAACAGTACTTACTGAACGTTTAGAGGTGATTGGAGCGCTGTTTGCATCCACCGAAACTTGACCGGTAATCTCCTCAATAACAGGATTTACATACATAATTATTTCGTCGTTTTCAGTTACATGAGAAGTTACAGTCAGTACTATGGCAACATCTTTATAATCAAACGTAACAATATCACCCTGGCCGCCGACTCCCCGATTAATTTGGGGGATGGGGAAATTTGTACCGACGCTAATACGGGATGTCACATTATCCATTGCCAATATTTTGGGATTGGAAATCAATTTTGATTCCGTATTTTCGCGTAAATAATTAAGCACCGTAGAAAATTGAGATGCACTTAAATGTCCCAAAAACCAATTACCGGGTTGTCTAATATCCGGGTTCAGTACGCTATAATCTTTGGTATCACCAGAAGGAAGAATTTCTTGGTAGAACATGGTGGTCGAAATGGATTTGTCCCAATCAATGCCTAGATTGCTTTTGTCAATAGGTGAAAGTTCAACTAACTTGGCTTCAATTAAAATCTGTGGCGACCGGACATCCAATTCTGCGACGATCTCATCAATTTTTTGAATGACTTCGGGACTCTCCGTGACCACTAAAACACTGGATCTCCCTTTCTCTTTCGATTGACTGCCACCTGCACCACCTGTTAAGGAAGCAAGCGGGTCTTTCCCACTCTCTTTTCCACCCTGACCTGCTTGAATAGAAGTAAAAAAGTCCGGAGTTAGAACTTGTATTTTAGCACTTTCGGACACCATATCTTTAATTACGTTTTTGAGATTTTCAGCATCTATATATTTGAGCCTATAAATCTTGGTTTTTGATTTGCTGGCAATAAATTGTGTATTTGATTTTACTAAAATAACATTTTCATCCAATATATAATCGTAACCGTTGGCAACCAATATATTATCCAAAGCCTCCCTCAAAGTAACATTTCTCAAACTTATCGTGACATTACCCGTCACTCCGGACGCTGCAACGATATTCACGTCATTTTGTTGAGCCAGCAGTCTAAGAATATTGGGTAAATCTGCCTCGCGATAATCCATTGAGATCTTTTTATTACTATTTAACCCTCTTCTTTCAATTCGATCAGTTGCTGAAACATTTCTTATTAATGGCCGACTATTTGTGTTTTTTTCAATCGAAACAATCACATCATTGCCAAGATAATTGATCGCATATTTCTTGGTTTCAATGAAATCAATTATAACTTCAACAACGGTGGGATCATTTTTAGATTGACGCCCGAAAATAGATTTTACCGGACCAAACTCAGGATTAATTTGTTCTTGATTAGAAATCCATACAGATTCTCTCAAATAGACTACCAACCTTTGATTATCAGGAAGCCATATACTGCCAAAGGGCACTTTGCGTATTGAAGTAATCCTACATTGGATCTCATCTTTCCAGACCGTATATGAAAGATCCATAATTTGGTTCTTTTGCCCATATAGCAAAGAACATGGGATAAGCAGCAACAGTGTTAAAATAATAGATTTTATTTTCATTTTATTCACCAAGTGTAAGAACAAACCTTTGACCATTTTTAAAACATACCACTGAATTTTTACGGACTTCAGATACTAGAAATCCATCCTTCTCTTCCCCAAGTTTATAGACTTCGTTATTGATGATTACATGTGCCATTTCATCTCTCCAGGCTATGGCTTTTAATATATAGGGAGTTGAACCTTGCAATGAATCGATTAGCTCCGGCTTGAATGAGCCTAAAAACGGATCGTTATTCCAATTACTAATTTCTGACAAATCCATAGAAGCAAACTTAGCTATCCCGGTAGTTTTTCGCCTTGATTTTTTTCCAGTGCCGGATATTTGCTCGTTGTCTACTGGTTGTCTTATATCTTGCTTTGATTTCACCTGGATATCTTCATCGTCGGATTTTGAGATGAAAATATCGTATGTAAAATAACCGACTACAAGACCCAAAAAGATGAGTAGTCTTTTTTCGCTCTTTTTCATTATTGCTTAAACCTCATTATCCTTTTCTTATAGAATTAGAGTAATAGGCTGATACTTTTTTACTTCTCTCTTCATTCAGAAGGAAAAGGAAGCCCTTGACTATGATTTCGATTTTGGGATAAATAACAGGGTTTGCAATCAGCTCAAATCCATCCGGTGCAAAAGCGAATGGTAATTTTTCAACGCCGGAAATGAATTTCCCAATATTTTTGTATCTACCAGTCATTCGTATCGAGATAGGCAATTTTACCAGGGGTTTACCCTCCGAGTGCAGGCTTTTCACTTCGAAAAGAACATCATAACTCGGCGTCATAGATGTAATTTCGAGCTTATGAGAATTCCCATATCTCAACAACTCTTTAGCTATTATGGGCATGTCTTCCAAATTATAGATCTTTTTTTCAATTTTCTTAATGTCAACTTTTAACTGGGCAACAACATTTGATATTTTTTCAACTTGTTCCTCTGTTTGGGTAGCTCCATTTATTTTACTGCCCCATTGATCTATTCCATTGACCGACTGGCTGATTTGCTGTCTTAGGGGAATAAAATAAAGAAATAACCAAGCAGCAACAATGGCAATAACAACTAATGCTGCAATGGCATATTTTTGGAAGAATGATATTTGAATACTTTTTTCTAAGTTTCCTGTTGATTTATTTTCCATTTTATTAATTTTTTATTTTCCAATGATTGCTTCAATCTCAAAGATTAATTCATCTTCTTCTTGATTGTAATTTTGACTTTCCAACTTAACAGATTCAAATAACCCGGTTTTACTAAGGTGTAGCATATAATCTGCAATATTAATTCCAGCATCTGGCCCGGGATTTAAAGTGACACCGGATAATAAAAGGACTTTACTCATATTTTCAGTGATATCAGATTTTTGAGAATTTCTATTTTTAGATTTTTTGCTTGCCCTGTTTTTCTTCGAATTATTGATTTGAATATTTGAACCGGATTCACCCAGAACCATAGATCGTAAAGCCGTTCCCCTGGGAACTAAATTTGAGACAGCTTGCATAATTATGGGAAGTGAATTTTCCAATATCAATTCTTCACTGTAAATATTTTTTTTATTTAAAAGATTTCCTTGTTCAATTCTTAAAGCATCATGTTCCCTTTTGAGAGGTTCCAATCTCTTAAATTGAGTTTGTAACATTTCATATTCGGATTGATAATTCTTTGAGTTGAGTTGTGAGAACCCCGAAAAAAGTCCTAACAAAATAAATCCAAATGTAACACCATAGATTGAGGCTTTTTTGATGAGGAATAATTTTTGTAATTTCTTGATAAATGGCGGTAATAAATTGAGGCTTTTATCATTGTCTATTGCAAGGCTATATGGCAAGGCCAATTCGGGGAATCTATCCCGAAAAACACTAGAATCCAACTCTGAAAACTTATCCGCCATTTCAGCTGAAGGAGTTAGTGTATTAATTTCCCCTTCTACAAATTCTGATATGAATGTTGGAAAATTTATAAGATTAGAACTGCCGCCGAGCAAGAAAACACTATCCAGGTTTGGTGCTGAAAAATGCTCTTTATAATAATCAATCGATCGACGTATCTCATTACCGAGCCTTTCTAAAATAGGTCTAATTAAAACTGAGAATTCTTTTACCGGGACATTATCTTCCGTTACGTCTTCTAAATCATTTTGTGGAAATCCATACCTTCGTTTTAATTCCTCAGCTTTTGCCGCATCTAATTGATGCGGTTGTCCATGATAGAAAATTGTACTCATTAAAGCTTCTGTTATATCCTTCCCCCCAGTTTGAATTTCTCGAAAGAACTCCAAACCACCATTATTTATAAAGGCGATTGTAGTAGTTTTTGCGCCAATATCAATAAGAGCAACACATTGATTCGAATCAAATTCTACTGAATCTTTGTAAAGTTTCCAGAGTGATACCGGCAATGGTGTTACTTTGAATGGAGTGATTTTTCTTGCGAGGAAAGCAGAAGCCCGGGATATAACAACATTTTCAGCACACCCAACAGCAAGTAGCTGATGCTTGGTTGCTTTTTTATCTTTTTCATTCAAATCAATGAAATCAATAATTGCATTTTCCTCTTCTAGGTTCATATCCTTTTTAGCTGACCAGGTAAGAGCATCGGCTAACATTTGCTTTTTCATACTAGGAAGAGAGATTTGCTTCATTCCAACCTTGGGGCCATAGACATTCCATGCAATGCGAGCCTTTGGGAAGTCAGAGAAAAGTTTCATTCTGTCAACTATCTGGTCGACAACTTCATTCTCGCTTGCACTTTTATCCAAAGTATTTGCTTGTAAGCCAAATGCTAGTACTATATTTCGTTTCCCCGATTTCTTAACCACGACATACTTAATGTTTTGTTCGCCTATATCTAATCCAATTTGAATCTTTTCTTGCGATCCGATTCCTGAAAATCTTTTACTAGCTATGGTTGATTGATAATTCTGATCATCTATGCTGCGCGTTATCTCGATTTGTTCCGAATCTTCGTTTTTTATTGACAGTGCCTGTTTAGCTTGATCTTCATCGAAAAGACTACTTGTATCAATCGAGAATTGGTTTTCCTGCTCCCGCTTGTAAGATTTTGCTGTATCGTCGTCATTGGTAATTAACCCCAGGAATTCGTCTTCCATGGCTTCATTAAAAGAATCAAAAGAATCTTCCTCATTCTCTAACAAAGATTTTGTTGCAACAACAGGGCCTGATCCAATCCAGCTATTTTGAGCATTAGTTGTCTTTTGGGCTTGATTTTCCAGTTCACTATCGAGTGAATAATTCATTAAAAAAGAGAGATCAGTAAGATCTAACAAATCCATATCCGGTAATAAATCAACGGATTCAGATTTTTTTTTATTTTCCTCTTGCTGAAATTTTAAAAGTTTATTTTCAGACATATTTTCAAATAAAAAAAATAAATTAATAGTTATTCGATATGTAGTTTACGTTATTGAATTTTCGACTATATTCGAGTTTTTCTTTATTAATAATTATTCTGTTAACACAAATTCTTACTTTAAGACAGTATTCTAAGTCAATTGGATTTCAATTACACCTAGTTATAAAACCAATAATACGAATCTCAATGGGCGAATTTGAAAATTACATGGATAATGGCAAGGATTTCGCCATGTAAATTATGGTGAGTATGTAAATAAGTAGAACTTAGATTATTTCAGAATAGATTTACTAAAGCGGTTTCTTTAATTCCTCTTTAAGCATTTTTCCTGGTTTGAAATGAGTTTTCCTCCTGGGGGGAACATAAACAATTTCACCTGTTTTGGGATTACGGGCTTTGGGTTTTGCTTTGGTTGTTTTTACTTCGAAAACACCGAAGTCACGAATCTCGATTCTTACTTCCGGGTCAGCCTCTGCCATAACTTCTCGCAAGATTGTAAACAATGCAGACACCACTTTTTCCGCTAATGGAAATTTTTCATCCACTTCCCGGGCAACTCGCTTAGCGATATCCCTTTTTGTTATGGTAGTCTTCATCGTTTCGAAACCTCCATATTGTTCCTTAATTATTTTATTATTAAGGAATTAACGAAAGAATAAAAAGAAAAGCAAGGAAAAAAAATAAAAAAATTTCTTATTTTGTTTTTTTCTTTTTATTAACAAATATTGAGAATTAAACTTCTACAATGGGTGATTCTTTAAATTGGACTAAGCTATAAACCGTCGGAATAAGAATCAAAGTAAGCATTGTGGAAATAGCTAACCCCCCAATTACGGCAATAGCCATCGGGGCTCTTAATTCTGCACCTTCCCCAAATCCTATAGCCATAGGTAATAGAGCCAAAATTGTCGTTGTGGTTGTCATCAAAATCGGTCGCAATCGAACTTCACAAGCTTCTTTAATTGCATCCATTTTTGCCAGCCCTTTAGTTCTTCGCAGGTTGTTAATATAATCAATTAAAACGATAGCATTGTTTACTACAATTCCGGCAAGCATTATAACACCTATGAGTACTACAACGCTTACGGTAGTATTCGTAAGAAGAAGGATTAGTATCACACCAATTAACCCAAAAGGAATTGTAAACATGATCACAAACGGATGCAGTAACGACTCAAATTGAGAAGCCATTACGAGGTAAACCAAAAAAATAGCCAGCAGAATAGCAAAACGCATACTGTCAAACGAAACTGACATTTCCTTATTTTGGCCACCGATTGAAATAGTGAATTGCGCAGGTATAGTCATTGAATCAATTATGTCTTGAATTTCATTTGCAGCAGAGCTTAAATCCCGATTTTCCAGATTGGCAAAAACCAGTGCCACACGTTCCTGATCTATGCGGCGGATTTCGCTGGGACCCTTTTCCACATTGATCACCGCAATTGAATGGAGTGGGATGTTTACATTATCAGTTGGATTAATGATAAGTCTTTTTAATGCATCCAATGTGTTTCGCTCATTTTCCTGTGCTCTTACTCGGACATCAATACGGCGGTCCAAACGCGAAAACTCCGTAGCAATTGTTCCCTGTACTTGATCGCGAATAAGTTGTGCCACACTACCCACATCTGTTCCAAGAGATGCAAGTCTAACCCTATTAAAAGCAATTTGGATTTCGGGATTTCCACCTTCTAAGGAAGTTTTCACATCGACGAGACCAGGGATTTTTCGCATTCTTTCAGCTAGATCTTTTGAGATGTCTTCAAGAACCTTTAGATTGTAGCCTTTTATTTCGATTTCAATTGGGGTTTTAAAGCTAAACAATGTCGGACGGCTAAATTTTACATCCAAGCCAGGGAAATCCCGCCATAAGTTACGTAAATTATCCATTACTGCTTCTTCTGTTTCTCGAGAACTCCCTTCTATTAACCGAATGTATAATTCCCCGATATTTTCACGTTCTTGTCCGGCAGATGCAACTTGTTTTGAGGTAGCTCCTGATGTTAAAAAGATCTCTCGGATATTTTCATCCTGCTTAGCAATCGCACTCATATTTGTCAGGAGTTCATCAGTTTCTTCTAAAGGTGTCCCGCTAGTTACCTTTATTTCAGCTATAAATTCACCTTGGCTCATTTCGGGAATTAATTCAGATCCAATGAAGCTATATCCTACCACACTGGAAGCCATTAATCCAAAAGCTAGTGAAATAACCACTAACCGATGATTTAGCGACCAATGCAAAACCCCTGGATAAGCAATGAATATCCTGTTGAAAAAGAGATTAAACAACCAGAAAATTGGAGTCAAAATCAAATTTAAAGCTCGGCCAATCCAAATAAATAATGTTTTGATCGTTCTTGAAATCATTGCGAAAAATGATTCTACCAAACCGATTATTTTTTTTGAAACACCCGTTTGAGTTATAGGAATTTCTTCCAATTCTTCAGAGGAGCCTCTTAGGCTGGATAACATAGGGATTAAGGTTAATGCCACAAAAAGGGATGCCATCAAAGAAAATGTCACAGTCAAAGCCTGATCCGCAAAAAGTTTTCCTGCAATTCCTTCCACAAAAATGATTGGGACAAACACAAAGATAGTCGTAAGAGTACTGGCAATAACCGCTTTGCCCACTTCAGTAGTGCCCTTAAGCGCTGCTTCAGGAGGAGAATCACCTTTTTTCTTATATCGATCAATAGATTCTAGAACAACGATAGCATTATCCACAAGCATTCCTACTCCGAGTGCAAGTCCGCCTAACGACATTATATTTAAGGAAACATTCGAAAGGAACATTAAAAAGAAGGTTACCACCACAGAAATGGGAATAGCTAAACTGATTATAGAAGTACTCAAAACATCCTTTAAAAAGTAGAACAAGACAATCATAGCTAAAATGCCCCCAATGATTGCAGACAACAACACATCGTCGATTGATTGTTTAATGAATCTCGATTGATCAGTAATTATTTCCAGTTTTAAATTAGATCTGCTCATAGATAAATTTTCAGACAAACTAGCAATTTTTTCTTTAACTTTTCCTGCTACTTTTACTGTGTTTGCATCTGCTTCCTTAAAAATTTCTATTTGTACGCACTCAAGGCCGCTAATTCGTGTAATTATTTTTCTTTCTTTGAAGCTTTTATACGCACTGCCAACGTCTTTTAGAAGTATATTCGCTCCTCCAACACGCCTTACTATGATTTCGTTGATTTCCTCAACTGTTCGGAATTGATTTATTGTCCGAACTATATATTCCATATCCCCTTCTGCAAGTGTTCCACCGGTTAAATTGATATTTTCTTGTGCCAATCTAGTTGATACTAGAGAAATCGGAATATTTAAACTGGACATTTTATTTTGATCGATTTCAATATGAATCTCTTCCTCTAGTCCACCAATAGTTTGAACTGAAGCCACACCCTCAAGACTCTCCAAATCTTGTTTAATGGTTTTTTCAGCAAACAAACGCATAGAGATTAAGTTTTGGTCTCCGAATAAGCCAATTCGCAATATAGGTTCTAACGCAGGATCGTACCGAAGTAAAATAGGCTGTTCGGCATCATTGGGTAGATTTAATAGATCGAGTTTTTCTCTTACATCTAGCGACGCAAAATCCATATTGGTATCCCAATCGAATTCTACGATTACATCTGAGACTCCTGGTCGAGAAATAGAACTTACACGCACAACGCCATTAATAACACCAACACTTTCTTCAATGGGCTTGGAAATCAGGTTCTCAATTTCAGCCGGAGCGGTTCCGGTATATTCAGTCCTTACAGTTATTGTTGGGTAAGATATATCAGGTAATAAATCCAGCGCAAGGCGGTCGAAGGCAATCATACCAAAGACAACTGAGGCCAAAAAAATCATCAACACAGTGACTCTTCGATTAATGGAAAACGAAACAATTCGCATCTATAGAACCTTTATATTTCTTAAATTATTAAAAACAGATTTAGATCCGGATTCTTATACTCTTTGGAAAACCCTTACAAAACTATTCCTTAAATCATCCATTAATGAATACAATGTTGGTAAAATGATTAAAGTAAGGAAAGTGGAAGTTGTAAGTCCGCCAAAAATAGCCAATCCAATCGGAGCCCATTGTCCGGATCGGCCTTCAATCGGGCCAAAAATGGACGGAAGAAACATAGGTATGATCAAAGGGAGCAAACCCAAATTAGTTGTTGCTACAGTCATCAAAATGGGGCGAATTCTATCAACCCCACCTTTAATAATTGCGTCTTGGCGATTTTTGCCGTTCTTGCGTAACCTCGTAATATGATCGATCAAAATAATTCCATTATTAACAACGAGACCGCAAACAACCAAAATTCCCAAGTATGAATAACTGCTGAGATTCGTATCAGTTAGCCAGAAGATCAGGAATACACCGATGATTGCAAACACCACGGAAGTGATAATTGTGAATGGGTGAATGAGCGACTCAAAAAGCGCCGCCATAACCATAAGAATAAGAAGCAATGCTAATATTATCGCAAAAACCGAAACACTTTCCGATTCACGCCACCGTCTAAAATTCTGGCCAAAACCCCAGGAATACCCTGGTGGTAATTCAAGTCCGGATAATCGTTCAGTTACTTCCTGGGTTGCTGTAAACATACCGCGGCCGCTTAACTCTGCGGTGATACTAAGCGTGGTTCTCCGGCTTTCTCTTTCGATATTCTCCGGCCCTTTTCTGATTCCCATATCCACCATAGTATAAAGGGGTACCATATCGTTTGATGGGTTCTCCACAGAAAGATTACGGAGTTTTTCAATACCGGTCCGATCTTCTTCATTCAATGTTAATTCAATATCAACTTCTCGATCAGCCGTTTTGTACCGGCTTACACCTCTTTTGGAAAGGGCAGATTGAATGCTGTTAGCAACTCTCTGCGAAGATAATCCAACCTGGTTTACACGCGATCTATTAACAACGACCTGGACTTCTTCTTGGCCGCTTTCATAACTTGTTTCAAGATTTTTCAAACCCTGGATATCAGCAAGTTCAGCCATAACTTCATCAGCAATCAAGGTTAACACTTCCAGGTTATCACCCTTGAGATCAATGTTCAGTGAAGAACCGCCTGAAGCCATATGCATTGACCTGCCTTGTCGAAATGTAACCCCCGGCAATTGTGGGAAAGCTTGTTGAACACTATCCATAACATCCATTGATGATAAGCTTGTCTTTGGGTTCTCATTTAAATAAACTGTTAAGCGTGCGTTGCCTCCACGGTTATCCCGACCTCTCCCATAATTTGAACTAATTGCTTTAATATCCAATTTTTCTTTTTTGTCAAGCAAGTCAGTTTCTATCCCCGCAAACATACTTTGAATTTGAGCGACTTTATAGGAAGAAGGAACATCAACCCTAAAATCCAGCCTACGAGTTGGAGTTCGACCCTGGAATTCCCGGTCAATCATTCCGTGTATTTGATAAGCAAAAACAAATACAAGGATTGCAGCACCCAAAGTAATCACACGGTGATTGAGAGTCCATCTTAATATCTTTGAATAAATTACCCCGAGCTTCACCATCTGCTTACTTTTGGGTTTCTCCTTGCCTACAAATAATTTTGAAGACATAAGTGGAACAACAGTCACGGCAATTATCATCGATGAAAAGAGAATGCTGCAAACAACAAGTCCGAAATCGTTCATAGTTCGTGACATCCAGCCGCCTTCCAGCATTAGTAAGGGTAGAAACACAATCATGGAAGTAGCGGTTGCCGCAATTACTGGCATTCCCACTTCTTTACTGCCAATGATTGCCGCCTTGCGTGCAGACAATCCTTCCTCTTGTTTATGACGAAAAATATTTTCCACGACAACAATTGCAGGATCGACTAACATACCAATCGCATACACCATGCCCATCATAGAAACTAAATTAAGTGTAATTGGGGAGCTGATTGGTTTTAAGCGCAATAGATACATAACAAATAATGCAAACAATATGGAAATCGGAATGGCAGTAGCGATGATGATTGTACTTCTTACTTTTCGCAGGAAAACATAGAGAACCAGGATGGCTAATATCGCCCCAATGATGCCAGAATTTCTGAGGGAGTTAAGGCTATTGGTAATCTCTTGCGATTGATCGCGATATATGAGGACGTTTAAATCAGAAAACCGGGTATCATTTTTAAGATCATCTAACACAATCTTTATTTTATCACAAACCTCAACAACGTTGGCGCTGGATGTTTTATAAATGCTTAAACTGATGGCATCTTTGCCATTTAGACGCTGAAATCGCGTTTTCTCAGGGGCATCATACCGGACAGTTGCAATATCCTCAAGATAAAGATTAGTACCTGTAATTGGTACTCTTTTAATCTCATCAATAGATTTAAATTCTCCAATAACACGTAAATTATATTTTTTCCCTGCATCAAAAATATGACCTGCAGAGATATTTAGATTATTGCGACGCAAACTTTGCAACAAATTAAATGAATCAATTTTATGGGAACGTAACAACTCTTGATCCATTTCCACCAATACTTTTTTCTGGTCGATCCCTCTTAAATCTACGTTGCCTACGCCATCAATTCTTTGTAAGCGAGGAACGATCTGATATTCGACTAAATCATGCAATTTATCCTTAGATTTATCCCAGGATACGGTGAAAGTTAATGTGGGAATGTCTGTAGATTGCCAACGTCTGATCTGAATCCGATCGACATCAGACGGCAATTTCGACCATACCAAATCGATACGGTTCCGTACTTCCATGGCAGCCAAATCCATATCAACTCCGTCTTCAAACTCCAGACTTACATTAGCATTACTCGCTGAGGATCTTGATGTTAATCTTTCTAAGCGACTGATAGAACTTAAAACATCCTCAACATGAACTGTGATCATCTCCTGAACTTCTTCCGGAGATGAAGAGCGATATGGGACTGAAACATTTAATCTGGATGACGATATTTCAGGTAAGAATGTAAGAGGAAGTTTCCCTAGAGAAATTATTCCCATCACACAAATACAGATCATTATGGTGAATGTTGTAACGGGATTCTTTATTGAGAATTCTGAAAGATGCATAGACAAATACCTCAGTTATTTGATTTTTGACTGTTATTGCCTTCTACGCTGGCTATACTTCTGCGCCATTTCCCGAAAAAATTCAATCTGCTTTTCGGTATCATTTACAAAATCAGGATCGTCTTTAATTTTTTTATCATATTCTTCTTTAATCTTGGAATTGGCAAGTAATCTTTCTTTAAAACGTTCTAGCATTTCCGGGGTTAGTTGAGACCCACCACGATTTCCTCTCCTACCCCCTTCTCTCATACCTTGTTGCTGTCTTTGTCCACCCTCTCGTTGCCCATTCTCTTCTCCTCCTCTGTGGCGCGTTCGATCAGAATTTCCGTCTGGATTAGTTCTACCTGTATCTGTTCCATTATCTGACATTGCAACTTGCGTTGAAGTAGGAGTACCTACCAGGCGAACACTGGAGCCATCACGAAGGCCTTCATGTCCGACTGAAATGACCCATTCACCAGGTTGCACTCCTTCAATTATTTCTATTCTTTCTCCTTCAGTAAACCCTGTTTTCACATCTCGCATAACGGCCGAACCATTTTCAAATACAAAAACCCTATCCGTTTCGCTTTCTAAAACCAATGACTTTTTGGGAATCGTAATAGCATTATTATGCGTATCTGTAAGTAAATAAACAGATGCAAACATACCTGGCAACAAACCGGAAGATTTTCGAGCAATTTTAACTGTAACCTTAACAGTCCCACTATTCGGATCAACCACCGGATTGATCATTTGAACTTCTCCGGAAAATTCCTGATCCGTTAAAGCTTCCACAGTTATTTTTGCAAATTGATTTAGACGGATATTTGATATTTCCCTTTCCGGTATAAATATCCTGGCTAATAATAAGTCATAATCAGCAATTGAGCAGACAATCCGATTTGTAGTAATATAATCCCCTAATTCAAGCGACCGTGTTGTAATCACACCATTTATAGGGGCAACAATTGAAGTATATTCCCATTGCAGCTTCGCGCTTTGAAATTGAGATTCCAAAGTTTCATATTGAAATTTGGCATCATCGTAGGTTTCTTTACTTACCAAGCTTTTTTCAAACATTTCTTTTGATCGATTGAAAAGGCGCAGTGTGTTTTCTGCCCGGGATTTTGCTAGTTCCATGTTTAGTTTTAATTCACGGTCATCCAATTTAACAAGCAGGTCTCCTTTTTTAACAACAGCCCCTTCTTCAAAATAATAGTCTCTGACAATTCCGCTAACTCGGGCGATAACATTGACAGTTCTTTGAGCCTCTAATGTTGTATTCGTCAAGATAAATGTAGATATAGTTTCGGATTTGACTGTATCCACTATGACGGGGAGAGACCCTGTTTGAGATCCGGCAAAAGATCCTCGCCTACGGTCAAACTGACCTTGAGATTGTTCACCTCCTCCACAACCGGTAAGGTATAGTATTGAAGATATTATGAATAGTGTATTGATTTTAGATCTTATAATACTTGTAAACAACTGCTCCTCCGCACAAAATAATTTAATAGAATTCCCAAATTTAATAACGCACTAAGATAGTTCCTTGAAGTAATAATTACAATACAAATTAACGAAATAATCGTTCAAATTATTGTTTAGTGAGAATCAAAAACACACTAGGCAGGGAAGAATTATTTAATAACAGGTTTCTTAGTTGGGATCTTTATGCTCTTTTAATTTAGTTATAGATATCACACCTATACCAATTATCGCAATATAAAGTAATATCACGATGGTTTCAGGGGGACTTTTAATTAAAGTTTCATAAAGAATACCCAATAATCCTATAATAAAGTAGATACCGCCGCGAACCGTATATTTGTCATAACTCATATTCTACGGATTTACGGTATTTCAAGAAATCTGTGACTAACAGTAGTATTCATTTGATATGATCGGTTATATACATAAATCTTTGCTACATCACCAGGTTCCAATTGCTCGAGACTATTCCAAAAATCCTCTTCATCAATAATTTCATCATTATTAACTTTTAGAATTACATCGTTTACAAATATACCTGCCTGGAAAGCGTTGCTAAAACGATTCACATTAACAACCAATACTCCTTTAACATTGCTTAGGCCTAATTCCCTTGCATGTTTTCTTTTTAATGTTTGTACTCGTAATCCTAATAATTTTGGTTCTTCTTCCGATTCAATCGGTACAGAAAAACTAACTTGATTTTCATTGTTTTGTCTTTCCTCTAATAGTACAGGAATATTTCTTCTTTTCCCATCCCGAATAACAATGATATCAACTTGCGTACCCGGTTTTTTCTGAGCAATTATGGATTGTACCTGGTTCGTCCGTACGATTTCAACTCCATCAACATCAACTAAAATATCTTCAGATTTTACTCCTGCATCATCCGCAGGGCTATCTTTTAGTACAGCATCAATAAAAATCCCAATCGGCTTCTCTAATCCGTAAGCTTTGGCTTTGTTTTGATCCATCGGTTGCATTAATATACCTAAATACGCCCTGGCCACCCGACCTTTAGTAATTAGATCTTCCATTATCGTTTTGGCTAAATTAATCGGGATCGCAAAACCATATCCTTCATAGAATCCTGTCCTGGTTGCAATAGCCGTGTTCACTCCAATTACTTCTCCTTGCAAGTTTACCATTGCCCCCCCGCTATTTCCCGGGTTGATTACAGCATCAGTTTGAATGAAATTTTCGATTCCCCAACTGTCCTGTATTATATTCATATTTCGGCCAATTGCGCTAATGATACCGGCTGTTACTGTAAATCGAAGCTCCAGTGGGTTTCCAATAGCCATTATCCATTCTCCAACCTGAAGATTATCTGAATTTCCCAATTGAGCTACCGGAAGATTATCTCCCTTAATTTTGATTACTGCTACTTCGGTAAGTGGATCGATACCTACTATTCTTCCTCTAAACTTCCTATTATCAGTTAATGTAACTTCAAGACGGGAAGCATCATCAACCACATGCGTATTGGTAAGTACATATCCTTTTTCATGCACAATTATTCCAGAGCCTGAACCCCTCATTGGAAATCGCTGAGGAGATCGAAAAGGATTTAACTTATCTTGAAAAAGGTCCCATAGCTTGTTTTCATCATCATGATACTTTTTCTCATCTGCTTTGGAAACCACCCTTTCCGTTTCAATACTAACTACAGCAGGCGTAACTCTTTTATTTATTTCGATAAAAGAATTGGTAAACGGACTATTTGTAGAAGTTGAAGAATAATTATTATTGTTTGACTGAAATGAAAAATTCTCATCTACAAATGTTGTCTTGCTGCTCGCTTGTCCGGTTGGTGTTAATTCAAACTTGCTGGTAAATATAACCCCAATAGCAACACCCAGGAATATTAGGCCAATATATATTAAATATTTATTTTCTTTTTTCATCATTTACCTTCCTATTGAAAAGGAGATTCTAAACTCAACACTGTTTTCTTCTTTCCCATCAATCATCCTGGCTTAAAAGAACCATGCGAATTAAATGAATTAGAGAGACTGCAGTGGCAGCTACATATGTCAACGCTGCTGCATTTAAAACTTTTTTAGCCATTGGAATTTCTTGCGGTGTCAAATAACCGCCTGTTTTTAGAATTCGGATAGCCCGGGATGAAGCATCAAATTCTACAGGAAGAGTGATTAGTTGGAATAAAACGACACCTGAAAATAAAATGATTCCAGCTTGCAACAAAGGGCCAATTGACATGAACCATCCGATTAAAAATAGTGGGAATGCCATTGTAGAACCGATATTTGCTGCAGGAAGTATTGCGTGCCGAAATTGTAAAGGCCCATAACCAACTTTATGTTGAATAGCATGGCTAACTTCGTGTGCGGCTACACTCAATGAAGCAATCGAACTTCCATTATAATTTTCAGGAGAAAGGACTACTTTTTTAGTACGCGGATCATAATGATCTGAAAGTGTCCCTTTTCCCTGTTCTATACTTATATCGAATAGCTGGTTATGCCGCGCAATGTCCTCTACAACAGCAGATCCCTTTCTGCCCCATGCGGACTGAACTTTTGAAAATTTCTTAAACGTTTTTCTGACTCTGAATTGCGCGTAAATTGCTAGAAGAAATGCTGGAATAAGTAAAATCATTGTTGGATCAAAAAAATAAAACATTTTATTTCCTCATAAAATAAAAAACGAGTTAGAATCCTTTGATATATAAACGAAGTCAATCAAAAAGGTTTCATTGAAGTATGAAACTCAAGTTATTACGAGTATAAATATACAAATTTCATGTATTGTATTCAATCATTTTTATTTAAAAAGAAAGGATTATCAGGAGTGAAGTTTATGGAAATTTGCGAAATAAATAATGGTTCAGAAGATCAATCGATGTTTTTTATCAAGGTTAAGCGATTACCCCATTTGGGATCTGATTCATAATTGACATCATCCATAGATCGCTTAATAATATGTAACCCAAATCCACCGGTCCGTTTTTCTTCAGCGGCTTCAACTGCGTCGTAATCTTTATCCGGATCGTAATCAAATCCTTCGCCACGGTCCATTAATGTAATCATGAATTTACTGCTATCGAATTTTACTACTATTTCAATGAATTTCTGAGAATCATATTTGTACGCATGCTCGATGATATTAACGCCTGCTTCGTAGACTGAAATTTTTATCCTCGAAATCTCAGCTTCATCTATCCCGGCTCTCTCAGCCATCGACGTCACAAAATTGGTCATTTTGTACAGATGATCTTCCCGGCTATGTATTACGATATGATCGTTTTCAGGTTCTCTTAACTCTAATGAATCCTCGTCAACCAAGTCTTCAAAATTCATTTCATCAGATTTGATATCCACAGTTACTGACGGAACTGCTGGGACTGATGGCTTTTTTGAAATATCTAAAATCTCATCTATTGATATCGCTTTATCCTCCTCAACATTTTGTGCACTCTTAATATCGAAAGGAAGGATATTTGAAGAATCATTTGCGACACCACCATGTTCTCTGGTAAACTCGATCTCATTGTGGATATCGTCGCTGTCGCCTGAATCCTCAACGACACGCAAATAACTGAAAGGACTAAAAGTCATAAAATTCATTCGCGCTGATTCTGCAATATTTGCAAGTAATAAGTCTCCGCCACTTCTTCTTAGTAAAGAAGTAAACTCAATCAAGTTTGCAATGAAACTTGCATTGGGGTATTTAACATTTTTAAGATCAAGTATTAAATGCGTTTTGTTGGCTTTCAGCAAGTTCTCAACCGTCTGATTGAGAAGCTGATTATCCTCTTTATAGTTAAACGAGTCATTCGGAATAATTCGAAAGACCCTGTTTTTGCTATCGCAGCTTTCTACGTGGATTTTTGCATTTGGCATTTGTGTCAATTCATCTTTTTGTTGCATTTTTAAATATCGGAAGATATCACAAATTTTCTTATAGCAACTTATTATTATTTTAGAAACAATGCAAATTTGCCTATTTGATTAAACTGAGTCCAATTTGTTCTTTTCCTCCTCAATCAATACTCTTCTTAATACTTTGCCAATCATCGATTTTGGTAGTTCGTTGCGAAATTCTATTATTTTAGGAATTTTAAATTTAGCAAGGTTTTGCATGCAAAATTCCGTTATTTCTTCAACAGTTGTTTGTTCTCCTTGTTTAAGAACAATATACGCTTTTACAGTTTCACCTCGATATTCATCCGGCACCCCGGCAACAACGGCTTCTTCAATTTTTGGATGAGTAAATAAAACCTCCTCAATATCCCTTGGGTAAATATTATATCCACCGGCAATAATCATATCCTTTTTACGATCAACGATGTAAAAATAGCCATCCTCATCCATTTTTGCCATATCCCCGGTAAATAACCATCCGTCCCGCAATACGTTAGCCGTTTCATCGGGTTTATTCCAATATCCTTTCATCACCTGTGGACCAGAAACAGCAAGTTCACCGATCTCGCCTACAGGTAATTCTTCCATAGTATTTGAATCAACAATCTTTGCTGAAGTTAAGGGAAGAGGAATCCCTATAGATCCTTCCTTTCTCAAACCGTGCAACGGATTGGTATGGGTCACAGGTGAAGTTTCAGAAAGTCCATATCCTTCAACCAAGCGGCCACCTGTAATTTTTTCGAATTTCTTTTGAACCTCAAGGGGCAATGCAGCTCCTCCGCTCATACATCCTTTAACGGATTTCAGATTATATTTTTTTACATTTTGGAAACTGTTAATAGCAATGTACATTGTGGGCACACCTGGAAACATAGATGCATTATTCTTTTGAATTGCGTTTAGCACAACTTTTACTTCAAAACGGGGAACTAAAATTGCGTTCGATTTTGTAATAAGAGCAAAATGAAGGCATGTGGTTAAACCATAACTATGGAAAAAAGGAAGCGCTGAAAGTATACTTTCTTTACCCTCATTACAGTCTGTCATCCATGAACGAATCTGGTAAACATTGGCGATCAAGTTTTTATGGGTCAAAACGGCGCCTTTAGATAAACCAGTAGTTCCGCCAGTGTAAAGGAACATTGCGATATCTTCAGGAGTTATTTGCTCCTCCGGAATAGCGGCACAGTTTCTTTTCATCAAATCCTGAAAGAAGAATACATTCTCTTCAGGTTGAATCTTCACTAAACTCCCTTCTTTTTTCGCCTTTATCGGGTAAAGGATTTTTAGTAAGCTTGGTAAGTATTCTTTAATACCTGTCACAATTACTTTTTTAATGCCCGTCTCTGACCACACATTTTTGACTCGCTTGAATAAAATATCCAGCGTAATCATAATTTCTGCACCGCTGTCATTCATCTGATGTTTGATTTCCCGCTCAACATAGAGTGGATTTGTAGGAATCACTATACCGCCCAATTTTAGAATGGCATAATGAACAATTGGATATTGGGGAATGTTCGGTAATTGGACTGCAATACGGGTGTTTTTACGAACACCAAGTTCAAAAAGAACTGATGAGAACTGGTCTACTAATTGCCGCAATTGTTCATAATTGATGGTCCTGCCATAAAATAAAAATGCCGAGTTCGCTCCAAACTGACTGGCATTTTCGAGAAGAATTTTATAAAACGTGGTTTCCGGAACTTCGAATGTCTCAGGCACTCCCTCCTCATAATTTTTCAACCAAATTTTTTCCATGATTGGATAATTACCTTCTCAATTCAATCAATTCTTCGAAACAATTTTAATCATTATTCCTCTTTCGAGTTTATCTTCTAACAGCATCCCATTTAACAAAGCAATTTTTTCTTTCATGTCGTCACTTACGCTTAATTTGGTCAATTCCATTTCTAGATTTCCTTGCGCTTGAACTCTATGAAGCCTTATTCTCTCAGGTTTTACATTCAGTATTTTCGGGTCATTTACATGATTAAAATTTGTCATTGTCCTTTCAAATTCACCAGTAAATTTATTAAAATCAATTTTTTTGCTCAAACCATGGAAAATATAGACTTGTTGTGACTTTTGGATAAAATAGGAAAGAATTCGCAAATTTGTTTGATCGGAAGCAATATCGGATATTAACATCCTTACAGGCATTCCATTTACTGTTTTGGGGTTGTTTTGCAAAACTGTCGCTTTTGAGTTTTGAATAAACTCTAGCGCAGCGGACTCAGGATCTGGTTGTTTTGCTAACGAAAACATGATGATTGCATCTTGTGATTTCGGAGACATTTGCACTTGAGTAGGTAAATTATTCACACTCCAATCAAATGGAACAGGAAATTGAAATTTGAGGACAGGATGATAAAAATTGTTATTTTCAACAAAGCCTTGCCTGGGATCTGGCCCATACACAATGCCATCAATTTTCTTTAAATAATCATCTCGGATCGTGGAGAATTTAGACCCAGGATATTTTGCTTGCCATTCTTTGGCCATTTTCCTAACTGAATCAACACGATCTTCCGGTTCGGGGTGAGTTGACATCCATGAAGGAATACCACTTCCGTCTTTTGGCCTCATCCTTTCCAGTGTATGAAAGAAATTAGCCATATGAAAAGCATCATACCCGGATTTTGTAGAATATTCAACCCCTAATTGGTCAGACTGACGTTCATTATCCCGGCTGAATCGTAAAAAAAGTAATCCAACGCCAAAACCTGTTAAGTTTGAATATTTACTAAATGTTTCTGATAAAATTGAGCCAACGCCAATACCAAATTGTGCAATTTGCTGACGTGTAATTTGTTTAGCCGTATGCCGCGCAGTTATGTGGCCAATTTCATGCCCCATAACTCCTGCCATTTCCGCCTCGGAATTTAAGTGAGTTATAATTCCCCGCGTAAAATATACATAACCGCCAGGTACTGCAAAAGCGTTTAAAATTTCAGAATCAACCACTTTAAAATTGTACTGTAAATTCGGCAAATGGGAATTTATGGCTAGTTTATTGCCAACTTCAGTTAAATAACCTTGTAAATTCGGGTCATCATAAATTCCGTATTGTTCAACAACTTGTTTATCAGTACTTTTACCAAGGGCAGCCTCATCTTTAGTTGAGACCAACATCAATTCTCGTTTACCTGTAACAGGATTCACAGCACATGAGATGATGAATCCTAAAATGACTATAATCAAAAGAACTGAAATTGTTTGAATCTTCTTAAACATCTGTAATTCTTCTCCTATTTTGTTTTGTTAAATTATTCCGAATCATTCATTGTCCACAAATGTAATGTAAACTAAGCCGGTTTGGCTAATTTTATTACTTCATCATATCGAAAGCAATCAGTCGAATGATCATTGACCATTCCCACTGCCTGCATAAAGGCATAACAAATTGTGGATCCGACAAACTTAAAACCTCTTTTCAGCATATCCTTACTCATTCCATCTGATTCTGCAGTTTTGGCCGGAATTTCTTTCAAACTATTCCAATGATTTATTTTCATTGTATGGTTTGTAAATTGCCAAATATACTTTCCAAAACTTCCAAATTCTTTTTGGATTTCTAAATAAGCCCGGGCGTTTGTCACGGCAGCGTGAACCTTCAATTTATTCCTAACAATTCCGGCATTATTTAATAATTCATTAATTTTGTTTTGATCATATTTGGCTATTAAAGTGGCATCAAAGTCATCGAATGCTTTCCTAAAGTTATCGCGTTTTTTTAGAATGGTTAACCAGCTCAATCCTGCTTGAAAGCCATCCAGGATCACAGCTTCAAAAAGCTTTTGATCATCATAAACAGGTACACCCCACTCCATATCATGATAATCGATATATAAAGGATCTGGAGAAACCCATTCACACCGGTTTTTTATTACCATACATCTCGTTGATTTTATTTTTCTTTTCTAAATGATTCCCAAACCTAGTATTATTGCTATAAAAATCAGGAAAGTTGATACTATATATTGAATTCCCTTCATCGTCATTTTTTTCAGAAGCGTATTACCGATTGTTGCTCCTAAGAAAGCTGATAGGACTGCAGCTAGTAATAAAAAGAAATTACCTCTGATTATTTCCGATGTAAAGTGAGAGCTATAAACAAAAATTCTGGTGATGTCTACAAAACAAGCAATTAAGACGCCAGTGGCAATAAATGCTTCTTTAGATAGACCTAATTTAACAAGAAAAGCGCTTCTCAATGCGCCCTGATGGCCGGATATGCCGCCAAAAAATCCACTTAATGCTCCCCCTAGAAAAAGGAATTTTGGATGAAAAGACATAGCGGAAAACCTGGGTAAAATTTCCAAAAAGCCAAATACCAACATTAAAATAGCGACCACTAATTTTATAGGCATAATTTGATGTTCTGCACCAAGGGCAGTATAAGTAAGAACCGGTTGTAATCCTGTTAACCAGATCAATATTGTTGCACCTAAAAAACTGGTAAAAAACGCAGGCAAGCCAAATTTTAATACTACAGATTTATCAATAAATTTTCCTACCAAACCCATTTTAAAGAGGTTGTTGATGAAGTGAACTAGAGCAGTCATTGCAATTGCTATATCGATTGGAAAAAACAAAGCAAACGCGGGAAGCAATATCGTGCCTAATCCAAAGCCGGAGAAAAAAGTTAAACCAGATGCAATAAGTGCAACTAAGCAGATTAAGAGATATTCCATAGAAGATAATTTTTATTAAAAACGGAAAACTAATTGATTCATCACCACTTTAAATTTGGATTTATTTTTTATCAGGCAATTGCCATCAAAGGAATTATATAAAATTAACTAATTGCTTCCGAGAGTCGTTTTACGTGGAACCGCATTCTTTACATATTCATCCAGCCATTGAGACATTTCCCATAGAGTATGCATGACTGATTCCCTCGCCCGATATCCGTGACTTTCATGCGGGAGCATTACTAACCTGGCTGTGGCTCCATGTCCTTTAAGTGCATTATAGTAGCGTATACTTTGAATCGGAAATGTCCCTGAGTTATTATCTGCAACGCCGTGAATCAACAGAATGGGTTCATTGACTTTATCCGCATGCATAAAAGGTGACATTTTAAAATATATATCAGGTGCTTGCCAGAATGTCCTCTCTTCATTTTGAAAACCGAAAGGTGTGAAGGTTCGATTATATGCACCGCTTCTGGCTATGCCTGCCCTAAACAGATCTGAATGAGCCAATAAATTCGCAGTCATAAATGCTCCATACGAGTGGCCGCTGATAGCCATTCTATCTCTATCTCCGACTCCCCGGCGAACCACTTCTTCAATTGCAGCTTCCGCACTGCTTACTAATTGTTCAATAAATGTATCATTTGGCTCTTTATCTCCCTCTCCTACAATCGGCATTCCCGGCCCGTCTAGAACAGCGAATCCCTGGGTAAGGAACAACAACGGCGAACTACTGGATATACGCACAAACTGGTATGGTGAACCGATAACCTGGCTGGCTGCAGCAGCGCTTTTAAATTCCCGAGGATAGGCCCACATCAGCACAGGTAAAGGACCATCACTTAGTTTATATCCTGCAGGCAAATACAATGTACCTGATAATTGCACGCCATCTTTGCGCTGGTAGGTAATCAATTCTTTTTGGATATCAATTAATTGAGGAGCAGGATGGGGAAATTCGGTAATTTGTTGAATTTTATCATTTGTTAAATTACGGAGAAAGTAGTTTGGCGGACTGGTTTTGGATTCCCGACGAGTAAGTAGCATAAGTTTATTCACATCCAATATCTCTGCAACCCTTTCATAATAAGGAGCCTGCGAACGCCACAATCGTTGTTTCTCCTTCGATTTTAAATTCATTTTATCAAGAAAGGGTCGGTTCCCTTCAGGAGAAGCCCCTGTTCCGCTTAGAAAAATAGATTTATTATCTTTGGTAGTTTGAAGAACCGACGTTCCCCATTTGCTTGTCATGGTTAGCGGATTTCCAGGGTTATTATATCGATCCTCATAAGAATAATCAAATATCAAATTAGGCTCATCATTACGGGAGCCAGGCTTTACCAGCCATGTCCGGGTTAATCTGCTCCGCGGCCATCTTTCGGAAGCCAGGGCGATATCATCCGACCCCCAATAAATTCCTCTATACCTGAATTGCAACGAAATGAGATGTTCGGGTTTATTCTTAAATGGTGCATTCAAAGTAAACACCTTATCCCGGATATCCGCTTTTGCCTTTGCATTTCCACCGTCCTGGGCTTCCACCCAATAAAGCATTGCCGGAGCATCCGCTCGCCAATTAATTGAGCGGTGGCCTGTAGGGACCGATCCTCTGCCAATAGGTACTTCCTCAGCAAGGGGAAGATCGACAACTTGGTGAACCATCATGCCGTCCAGATCCAGGATTTCAACCCGTTTAGGGAATCGATAAACTGGCACAAGGTAAGAAAAGGGTCGATGTATCGTTTCTACTAATATATATTTGCCATCCGGCGATGGCTGCACCCGGCTAATTAATCCTTTTTGCGATAGTTCATTAACTTTGCCTTGCAGCGAAACCAATAGAATTTTTGTTGCCAAATAGTATTCAAACAATTCTTTATCATACTGGTTTTTTAATAGATCCTGGTAAGTCCTGGCTGGCGCCGTTTTACCAATATTCTCATGCGTAATAGGTCCCCCGGGAACAGTAGGAGCCTGGATGTGATCGCCCCTGTTTTTATCTACTACTTTACAAACAATTGTTTTACTATCCGATAGCCAATAAAGCGGGGATCCATAAGTTGCGTTCAATGAATGCTTGATCAACTGCCTTGCTTTGCCGGATCCGGTTTCGGCTACCCATAATTCAATATTTTTTTCTTTTGATATTGTAAAGGCAATGTGTTTGCTATCCGGTGACCAGCGAATAGTATTGATTCGAGCATTATCCGGCAGTCCATCAACCTCAATTTCATCCAGAGAATTTATATTTTTGAAAGTTAGTTTTACTGTCGGTCTTGATCTGCTGGGACCGTTATTTCGAGGATTGATCCGCAAACCGGCAATCCGTAATTCAGGTTGAGCCAATTCAGCAATGGAAGGCAAATTATAGCGATCCGTTAAAAGCATCCATTCGCCATTTGGTGAAATGCTGACTCCGGGGGTCGGTGGAGCATCGACCAAATCTGCGATAGCTTTGGGTGGCATTCGGTATTCTTGTCCTGATAACAAACCAACCGAGATGCATAAAACGGATATTATACAAACCAGGTATTTAAACAATAATCGCTGCGAATTATGATTTAAAAAGCTCATTTTTGTTACCTCCACTTAATAAGTTATTAATTTATTTGCTCCCAATTTTTTTAGTTTGGTAGGGTCGAACTCCCGGATCAATGCCCTGGCCAAAATCAAGGCGGGATCAACAATCACACAATTTTTTTTGGCACCATCAAAAGCCAAAGGCAGTTCCGTACACCCCAAAATTACAGCTTCGGCTCCTATAGCTATTAGAGCATCAATTGATTCTGAAAGATTTTGTCGTGCTGAGTCTTCCACAGGATTTGATTTTGCTTTTATGCTGTAAATTGCATCGTGCACTTTTTTCAACGTCATTTCATCAGGTGGCACTAAATTCAATCCATTTATTGACAGGCAATCATCATAAATCCTGGCTTCCCGGGTTCCCAAAGTTGACAGAACTCCGACACGATTTATTTCAGGATATTCTTCTTGTATAAACCTAGCAACTTCATCAATCATATGGATGAGTTTTACTTTGCTATTTTTCCGCTTAAGCTCATCCAGAATAACATTGTAGATTTCTGGAGCATAGGCTGTATTGCAAGGTATCCCGACAACATTGGAGCCAATTTTTTCTAACTGCAGTATGACCTCGGAAATTCCGTATCCCGGGTTGATTTCAGATTCTCCCAAAACAAATGTGGTTCTGTCGGCAATTTTTCCGGATACGGATAACAGCGCAACCGGCAAATGCTCCTGGTCTGTTTCCGCATTTGTCTGATCGAATATTTTTGTAACCAGATCAATTCCGGCGTAAGGTCCAACTCCTCCAACAATGCCTATAATGTTATTCATTTCGAAAATTTTAAGCCCAGGTTTGTATAATCGGCAGAACTTGTGGTGATGCAACAAATTACATTTTCAAATATAGATTGTCAAGAAAGAAATCAGAAAAATTAAGTACAAATATTTTATATGGAATCATTGCACCAAAACTATTCAAAGTCTCAAAAACAAAAATTGCTTGATAAAATTCGATTTATTAATATCGTGAATGAAATGGGTTTTTTATCAGACTACTAAGGTTTATCAGAACTCAGTTATAAACCCAAATTCCATTGTGATTTCAAAATTATTTGAATGTATTATTTTAAGTACCAACAAGGACAAAAGGATTTTTTCCTACGATTTTATTAGATATAGTCAAGTATTATAGTTTAATAAACGTAGTTAGCCCGTACTAAAGTATTATAAAAATATGTTATGATATTTAAGTCAATTGGAATTCTGCCATTTCTTAGTTTTAAAAACACAGTAATTGAGTTAAACGATTTTGTACTTTTTACAGATTTAAGAATCAATGAGATTAACCAACTGAGTGAAACTCTAAAGGCTGTACTAAAAAGATTTTCAAACCTTCAAAAAGAATTCATCTTTAAGACATTTAATAATTCGAAATCTGCGATTACCTTTGTTCAACCAACATCCAAAATTATAAATAGGAACCAACTTGAACTGTTCTTTGAAATAATACTTTTTTATCTTCATAAAGGTGGTAAATTTACAAACTTCTTTTCCACTCCGAATGCTTTTTGTCGAGAAGACTTTAAGTATATTATCATTGACTTCATGGACGATGAAAACATCGGGGGCTTGACAATCAAGAAGAAATGGAAATTTCAATTGGTAAAGTCCTTAGATAAATACATTATTCCAACCATTGGCTGTGAAAATATAGTTATACAAAACGAAGACTATAACTATCTATTTAGAAATATCGAACTTGATTACAATAGCGACATTTTTAGGTACTTGTATCGATGTCTAGTAGAAACCCATGATTCCCACATTTTGCGAGCTATAACATTTTATAATAGAGCAATGAGCTGTGGAAGAGGAGGCGATAAGAAAGCTAGGATTAAGGAAGAGGTTAACAGAATTATTCTATCTAAAAATTTCATTTCCCTGGATAAAGAAAACATATCAAAAAATGTGGAAGACTTGATTACGATAATCTATGACTACAGGTCTTCTTATATCCACGGAAGTGACATGACAACCGACAACCAAGAAATAAAGAATGAGCTTAAGTTAAAATTTGGTAACCTTGATTTCGTTTCAGCATTGATGAACTTAATATCTAACCTATTCTTGCAGCACCTGATTCCTGATAATAAATTTGAAGGAGTTTTAAACGTACTTTTCAAAAATCAGGAAGTATTTGAAAAGCTACTTAAAATATTTGTCAAAAGTGCTGATAAGACACTTATTGAATTCAAAAGAGATGAAAATAGAGAAACGATATATTCATTTTTGAATACCGACTTGCAAAGTCTAACCTTTGATAGCGTAAAAGTTAAAAGATGTATGGACAATATCCTCCATATTTTTGCTAAGTTTGCAAAGGCAGAGAAGAACAACGAGATAGCGATTCAAATACAACAAAAAATAGACAGCACCGATTTTAAAGATAAAAACAAATTTGAGAAATGGAATTCTTTCTTCAATAGCACAAGTCAAATTACTCCGAATCTCGAAGCTCTTTATCTTAGTAAATTAGTTTTTCAAACACTTTACGATCTACTTAAATTTGATACTGCCATTTATTAAAATAATTAATTTAATTCATTCATTAATCGAATAAGGACGGGATTTTCTCCCGCCCACTCTACACTCCGCCAACTGGCGCAAGGGTCCGCACCAGGTCCTTCGGCTTCTCAGAATAAACACATCATCACAATTCCGCTCAAGCGGGATAATGCAAGAATGTTTTTCACACAGGTGACGCATTGTTATGTTGAAAATAGTAATCTGTACTTATTTATTAACAACATTAATTGAGTATAAATTAAAATTATAATTGAAATTGATTACATTTGAATCTTAAATTTTATGGAAATTCATTAAAAATATCGAGGTAATAACAATGCTTGAACGAATATCAATAAATCCTAAGATTTGTCATGGACAAGCCTATATAAAAGGTACCAGAATCCCTGTCTATCAAATTGTAAGTATGCTTGCAAATGGCGACAGTATCGATGATTTACTTGAAGCTTACCCAACAATTGAACGAGAAGATATTCTAGCATGTTTAGAATATGCTGCATCTCTTGCTGAAGAACAGATATCACCTATTGAATTAATAGCCAGTTAACAGGCGGACGGGTATCAGCGAGCCACTTCATCATATGTCAGTTTTTCTCGTTCATCTAAAACCTATTGAATCTAGTTCAAATAATACTTATCTTTTTCAAAATCATTTATTAAGGAATCAACAATTTTATGGATTCAACAAGTGAAGCGACGGCTGAAGTTTTTTGGACAGCTTTTCGTGCATTGTCTAAAAAGGACAGAGAAGCAATAGTTAAGAAATTTCTGAATGACGATGAATTTATTGAGGATATTACGGATTCAGTAATACTTAAAAATAGAGCAAATGAACCTTCCCGTCCACTTTCTGAATATCTTGCAGAAAGAAAAATGACGAAATAAATGAACTATACAATTCTTCTTAAGCGGTCGGCTGAGAAGGAATTAGCAAACCTATCTAAAAACATTCATGATAGAATAGTTAAACGGTTACAATCATTAATTGAAAATCCGAATCCAAAAAATGTAAAAAAGCTAAGGGGTAGTAAAGATGCCTATCGTTTAAGGGTTGGTAACTATCGTGTTTTGTACACTATAAGAAAAGATAACGCTATAATTAATGTTTATTCAATCGCTCATCGGAAAGAAGTCTATAAATAGAAAATTCAAGTGATCCCTTCAAAAACCTCACCACCCTAACTTCTCCCGTAATAATCTCCCTGCAGACCGACTTATGGTCAATTCCGTATTCCTTTTGTCTTTCACCTTCATTTTATAACCGCCGCCAAACCAGGCTTCAATGGTTTTTACATAATTTAAGTTCACAATTGTCGAGCGGTGAATACGGAAAAATTTATCCGGGTGCAAACGGTTTTGCAGCTCTTCCAGGGTATAATTCACAATAAAATCAGAATCTGCTAAATAGGCAAACACGACCTTATCCTCACTCTTAAAATAAACGATTTCATCGTCCGGTAAAATATAGATCTTATCGCCTATTCGCGAAGGAATTCTGGTCAGGTAATCTTTGCCTGGCTGCCAACTTTGCAGCAGTTGCTTGAAGGTCTTCGTCATATCCTGATCCGGCTGAAGTTTTTCACGGACTTTGTCAACAGCTTCTTCAAAGCGTTCCTTAGAAAATGGCTTAAGAAGATAGTCCACAGCCCGAAGCTCGAACGCCTCAATTGCATATTGATTATAAGCCGTAGTAAATATAATAGCAGGTTGATGCGAAATTAAGCGCAGTACATCTATACCCGAGATGTCGGTTAGGTGAATATCTAAAAAAAGCAGGTCCGGTTTTAGAGAATCGATTTGTTGAACGGCTTCTTTTCCTGATGGATTGGATCCGATGATTTCAACATCCGCAATTTCATCAATTAAATCCCGGAGTCGTTCCAGGGCAGGTTGTTCGTCTTCAACAATAAATGCACGAATCATGGGTTACTTTCATTTAAAAATCGTCGCATTCCTTGCCCTTCGACTCCGCTCAGGGCACCTTGTAATTTACGTTTACAATGGGATAAATATTTCAACGGTTGTACCTTCAGCTTTCGTTGACTTTATCTTCATTAAATCATTCCGATTATATTGAAGAAGCAACCTTTCAGATATATTCGCCAGTGCATGTCCGTCGATTGGCAATTTAGCCAAAATATCCTCATGAATTCCACTGCCATTATCAGAAATTGTGATACGAATTTTTTCATCAATTTCAGCAATTTCAATACTTATTAAGAAGGGTCGGTTTTTGTTTTGCCAACCATGGCTAATCGAATTCTCAATGATCGGTTGCATAAATAATACCGGCACATTTTGAGTAACGCCGTTTACATTTTCTTGCCAATTAACCTGCAGCAACTCTCCAAACCTGGCATGAAGCAGGTTCAGATATTCCCGGGTAAATTGCAGCTCTCGTTGTAATTCGATTAGATTTTGCGATGCTCCCTGGAAAAAATAACGTAAAATATTACTCAGTTGAATAACCAATTTTTCCGATTTTACCGGATCTTTTCGAATAAAAGAAGCTATGGTATTAAGTGAATTAAACAGGAAATGAGGTTCAATTTGAGCCCGTAAAGCTGCTAGCTCGGCCCTTTGAAGCGCTTGTTTTTGCCTGTTTTCCTGCCAACGAATTTCTATGAAACTACCCACCAGGCTGGCCATTCCGATAAGAAAAATCATAGCAAAAAAAGGTATTGAAACTGCCCGCAACTCCGGACTTAGCAATGAAGTTGGCTGGCCTCCCCCGAATGAAGATGTCACAAGATAAACGAATCCTTTCCATATACTGTCGACGAACGCTTCGCTAATCGAAGCAATGGGTAGTAGAACAAAAGTTTGAAATACAAACCCCATGAGATAAGCTGAGCAGACTGTAGTTGCATATAAAAAGCTTCTAAGAATAAGTTGTTGAGAATACGGAAAAACGGAAAGTTTGGCTGCAATAATCTTGTGAACCATATAAAAAACTGAAAAAATTGCAGTTGCATAAAAATAGCCAATTGCAACAGCTTTTGCTAGCGAATCGGTTCTGGCTAAAAAGACAAAGGATAGAAAAGCCCCGCCAATTAGTACAACAATGGCAGTTAAGAGGATTTTATAGATCTTTTTCAATTATTCGAATATTTGGTAAAATTAGCAGTTATCTGTTGACTTTTAGCTGTTGGCCTTTGGCTATTTGCTCTTGGCCTTTAGCTTACTGATGAGATTGTCTTGTCCTGAAATAGGTTGTCATGTTTGAAGTTATCCACAAACTAATTGACA
>CAYXGW010000036.1:0-47875 GCA_964464595.1 uncultured Deferribacteres bacterium | reverse complement strand
ATGCAGGCATCTTGCGGATCAGCACGGAATGCTACACATGCTATCACTGGCTGCCAGGCTTATTGAAGTCCTATATCAAGCATTACCCAAATATAGACGTGCGTATAGTCGCTGAAGCAACCCGGCAGCCAACGGAATTCCTGCTCGAAGGAAAACTTGAAGTTGCCATTGTGAGCTGCCTCACCAAACATGAGGAGGAAGGTCAGTTTCGATTCACCGAGCTGTTCACCGATGAGTTAGTCGTGGTGGCCAATACTGAACACCGATTTGCTTCGCTGAAAACAGTCTCTCCGGGTGATTTTGCTCAAGAGCACCTGATCTGTTATACTGCCCCGATGGATGTTCTCGACATTTTTCAGCGTGTCTTGATTCCCGCAGGAGTTACCCCGAAGAAAATCACCAAGATCCAACTCACTGAGGCAATCATTGAGATGGTAAAGGCGAATCTTGGTATAACCGTAATGGCGAGATGGGCGGTCAAACCGTACCTGAAATCGAAGAAATTAGTGACGGTGCCGGTGGCTCATCACGCGCTGGCCCGAACCTGGTATGCGGTGACAATTAATGAAAGGAACCAGCCACGCTACATTGAGTGTTTCACTCGGCATTTACTGCAACACCCAATTGCGTGAGATGAAGTTAGAGGAGAGGTTGCTGCACAAGTTCGAATTCTGCCCCGTCACCAGCTTAGGGTAACAAAAACAATTTCAGAGGCTCGCTATCTGAGATATATTCAAGCAGCTAATAGGACATAGTAGTTCAGAAATTTATTTTGAATTCTTAATCTTTTGGAGTTTTTACAATTGGCGTCTACATATCCATTTATGTATTTGTAACTTCCTTTGAGCGAAAACGATCTTTCAAATCATACCACCAGGCAAAGCTGAATAAATAAGAAAAGAGAAAAGTACCAATAAGTATTAAAATAAATGTCTTGAGAATATCCATTGCATCCCCTTGCAAAGTAAACCCTGGTACATATCCAAATATAAACGCTCCCAAGTACAGGAATTTGCCAAACTTGAAGGCAGCGAAGGCTGTCTTCCACATATTTGCTTTGGCGATAGTCGCTCCGGCGAAGGCAGCGATGCACACTGGAGGTGAAATATTGGAATCCTGCGACAACCAATAGACAATCATGTGGGCGGCAATTAAATTTACTCCTATCGTCGTCAATGCAGGAACGGCGACGACTGCGGTAATCAAATAGGCAGCAGTTACCGGCACCCCCATTCCCATTATTAAAGATGCCAGTGCGATAAAAATAATGGTCAAAAACAGCTTACCTCCGGCAAGTGTAATCACAATGTCGGCAAAAGTCCAGATTAAACCGCTAAATGTTAACATCGAAATGATAATGCCAATGATGCCGACCGTGGCGCCGATTTTCAAATTACTTTCCGCTCCGGAGCGGGCAGCTTCCAACAACTTGACAGGAGTCATTCTGGTATCTTTACGCATCCAACTAACCGCAACACAGGAGAAAAGCCCGATAACTGCTGCAAAACCAACAGAATATCCTGACAGCATTATAACGGTAATAAGAACAAGCGGGAAAATGTAAAACCATTCTTTTTTAAGAATTTCTAGTGCAGGTACGTCACTTTTTTCGCCTCTTATATTATGAATTTTCGCTTCATAATGAACCATCACAAAGACACTGAAAAAATACATTAATGCCGGAAAAAGAGCAATCAACATGATTCTTGAGTAAGGGATGCCGGTAAGTTCCGACATAATAAATCCTCCGGCTCCCATGATCGGCGGCAAAAACATACCGCCGATAGAAGCAGCCGGTTCAATAGCGCCGGCAATGTGAGGTCTAAAACCGGCTTTTTTCATTAATGGTATTGTAAATGCTCCGGTTGAAACCGTATTGGCAATGGCACTACCGGAGATTGATCCGAACAAAGCGCTAGCAATCACGGCAACCTTTGCCGGCCCGCCGGTTTTGTGGCCAACAGCCGCTAATGGAAAATCAATAAAAAACCGTTGTGCCCCGGATTTTTCCAAAAAGGCTCCGAATAACACAAATAGAAGCACATAGGTAGCCAGGACGTTGGCCATAATTCCAAAAATGCCATCATTTGTATAAAAAATGGTGTTACAAATTCCCGCAAAACTATCGCCGGGGTGGGCAATCAATGAGGGAGCGTAAGGGCCGAAAACGCCGTAAAGCAGCATAATAGAGCCAATGACAACAAAAACTTTTCCGATGGCTCTTCTGGCTACTTCTATACCGATCATGACATTGATTATTGCCATAATCTCATCAAGTGTCGTATATGCACCAGCGCGGTAATTGATAGCCTCAAAGTTTGATATCCAGTAAACTGTGGTAATCGTCGAAAGCAGCATGAGGATATAGTCAAACACACGCATGGCCTTGTTTTCCGATTTGTAAATCAGAAACACCATAATGTAGGTTATCAGTACATATACACCCCTGTGATATTGTGTGGCCGTCGGTCTTATAATCGCCGAACCTACGTAAAACAAGACCATTAGGACGGCCATTATATCGAAAAAATATTTTTCAAACTTGTGGAGTTTATCGTACATTTTACATCTGTTTACTGTTTAAATAATACTGAAATACTCTCAAGGGACCAGTCTGTACTTTTTAGTTATGCCCGGTACAATTTGAAATATTCATTTTCACGGGCAAGACTTAATTTGTTTTACAGTGGAATTTACTGTTTATCTGGTATCCTATTAGGAGGTAGGCATTTTATCATTGCAGCTTTAAAGGTTGCCCATTTCTTTCCAGAATTTGTCAGCTCCGGGATGCAGCGGAGTGACAATGCCCTTGAGACCTTCTTTCAAACTCATATCGTTTGCTGATTTGTGGACACTAACCAAATAGTCCAATCCCTCTTGACTGAACACTGTCTTCAATAAAGAGTAAACCACTTCCGTCGGTATATTTTTATGCGCCACCAGAAGCGCCATATCCGAAAACGTGACAATGTCTTTATTTTGTCCTTTGTAGGTATTGGCAGGAATAGTCGCCTTTGAAAAGTAGGGATATTTTTCAAACATACCAAGTTCATCAGCAACAGTATATAGGCTTAAGAGTTTAACATCTTTGTATACAGCGGCCTCCAGTACCGCGGCACTGGGGAAGCCGGTGAATACCCAAAATGCATCAATTTGTCCATTCTGCAAAGCCGCCGCTGCAGCACGATAGCCAAGAAAGTCTTTATCAATGGAATCAAATATTCCCAGTTCTGTAAAGAAGAGTTCTGCATTTGCAGCCGCTCCGGACCCGGCGTTACCAATTGCCACGCGTTTACCAGCCAGCATTTTCGGATGAGTGACGTTATCAAATTTAGCATCTACTACTAGTTGTGCCGGCGCTCCGTACAAGGCGGCTATGGCCAATAAATCTTCATATTTATTGGCGTCATTTCTCAGCAAACCATACAGTGCAGCGTATACGTGGCCGGAATAAGCAATCCCAAAATTGGATTTGCCGGAATTAACCAGCCGGATATTTTCAATAGAACCACCGGAAGCACTGGCCAGAATCTTAAAGTCCATCTTTTTAGATAAAATGGTTAGAGCGCCTGCATAATATTGAAAGGTGCCGCCGGAGGGTCCGCCGGAGACCTTATAGGTTCCCTTACTTGCGGGAGAATCCTCATTTTCTGAAGAGCAGGATTGAAAGAGTACCGCCGATAAAGCTACAAAAGTTATTATAAACTTCATTTTAAAATATTTTTTAAACATGATTTTCCTTGTTAAAATTTTGATTAAATACACTGTTAAATAAATCGTGAAAAAATAGCAACGGGCTTGTAGCGATTTGTTCAGCGCTCTTAAAAAGAGTTTGCCACAATGTTAGTTACCTGCTTTGATTTTATATTAACTATTAACTATTAACTATTAACTATTGACTGTTGACTATTGACTGTTGACTGTTGACTGTTATTGCACAATGCCTTTTTCCAAGCGTATTCTATAAATAATTAAAGAAATAATCTAGTAAAAGCAAAATTTACATTGATTAAAATAAAAATATACAATATACAATTGTTGCACGAAATGCAGAAGCCCTTTATTATAAAATCCGCCAATAAAAACCTAATTAAATTTAAATGAAATTCAAAGTTAACGATCAAATATTCGAGCAATTTCCATCACTAAATATTGGCGTTGTTGTTGGAAAAGGAATAGACAACAAGGGCGAAAGCCCCGATGCTCTCGCCCTGCTAACTGAACAGTCAAACAAAGTAAGAGCAAAATACAATCTTGAAACATTAAAAGAATTACCAAAAATTAATGCATGGAGGGTGGCATATAAATCATTCGGCGCAAAGCCCAAAAAGCACACCTGCTCCGTTGAAAATTTGTATCGCATGATTCTTGCGGGTGTTCACTTACGGCATATTAATAAAATCGTCGACATATACAATTACATTTCGCTAAAATATATGGTTCCTGTCGGAGGCGACGATATGGATGAAATCGACGGTGACATCGTCTTGCGTTTTGCTAATGGAGATGAAACATTTATTCGTCTTAATTCAGATGAAGTAGATCATCCCAAAGAGGGTGAGGTTGTATATGCCGACGATAAAGAGGTTTTGTGTCGCAGGTGGAATTGGCGTGAATGCGATAAGTCTAAGATGACGGAGCAAACCAAAAACATAACTCTGGTAGTAGAGGGGCTTCCTCCTGTTTCTAAAGAAGACGTGCAATCGATAGTTGAGGAACTGGGACAATGGGTTGAAAAACTTTGTGGCGGTGAGATCTCGACACATATTTTGAGCGCAGAAAATAAAGAAGTTAAGGTTTAGGAGGAGACGGCTTCTGTACAGCGTACTAGACGGCAATGACCTGGAACTCGTTGAACTTGCTCAATCGTATTCTAGGAACCAAAATTACTATTTTTGAGAGGATGGGGGGATTGCCAACATCAGCGGAATAAAAGGGTTAGATTTGGGACTGCCAAATTGCGTTTTCGTACTGTAAGTTTGCCGGCAGATTAGTATAATCGGTTTTGCTTAGTTGGCTGAGGGTATTATTGAGAGAACAAAATTTCGGGAAATGATTGTTAGCTTTATCAAAACAGGTTTGGAATAGGACCAAAAACAATCACTTGAAATCTATGTCAAAATCAGCTTAAATTAACGGGACCTTAGGAGACCTCACTGGCATGCTAATACGTTCACTTTACATTTATGCCTGCAAAAAACATAAGTCAAGGTAAGCTTTAGCAACTAATATATTTTTGAAAAAGCTCTTTTTATCTTTTGGATTAAAAAGAAGTCTCAAAGCATCATCTTTGTCTGTAATTACAGCCTCACTTAATCTACTTTTCATTCTATTTAACGTCGAATCTGGTTCTTTGGGAAAATTGAGTTCACCTAAGATTCCCAAAATCATAATCTTAGTACCTCTTATTCGAAAATTCTCCTTAGCAACTTCTATGTTATACTGGGGATTATAAAAATACATCAAACTGGATAACATGTGATAAAAATATCTTGGTACATCATCATAGTATTCTCTAAGAAGATTAATAGTGTAAGCTAAATGGCTTAAACTCATTTTACCATTAGCCAAATAATCTGCTAATTTATAGGAAGCGAATGGCCTACCATTGTATTTAAAATCGGTGTGATAATTTAGGAAGCCAATAAGAGGAATGTCAAATGCAGTTATCTTTGTGGATTTTTCATAACATTTTTTCCAAATATCATGAGTGACAAAAGCAGCTGATTCTTCATTAATATGATAAAGATTTAAACATAGCCAAAATAAAATATCTCTATCCTTAGTTGTGTGTATTTTGTTAAGCCATTTATTCGGACTAATTAATTGATACCAATGACGCAATTGTTGTGGATTTATTTGCAGCAACTCCCATAACATATTGTTTAAGGTGATGAGGTTGCATTTGTCAATGATCTGTGCAAGATCCAGACTAAACAACTTTTCTTCCAATGTTGCGATGTTCAAATTATGATTTTTATACTGCTTCAGTAACGACATTAAGCCTAGAGGGATTTCCGGTTTAATGTGAGATTCTAGATCTATACATTTGTAAATCCTATACGTTAATTCTTTATGTGCCTCTTTTGAAAAAGTAGAAATATTGTAGTTTAGCATGCTAAGCTTCCCTAACTCTTGAGTAATGACTACTACTTTTGCAATATTATTCGCCACTATTTGTAATTGCTCTTTTTGGTTATTGTTAAGAGAAACTTTTGAAAAACTGTTTAAGATTCTGCCAAATATGGAAAGAGCATTTGGTTGATGACTGACTTCCAATATTTTCATTGGGTTTAATAATTCTAACATATCATCAATTTTTGTATGTGAGTCAGGAGAATTCCAACGGTAATGAAAGATACGGTTATGAAGCTGGTTAATATCTTCCTCTGTTCTAGGTTCAGCATAATACAAATTGTCAATGACTTTCTGATATGAATTTGTATCTACAGTTTCAATTTGCGTGAGAGTTCTATTTTGACTAAAATAATCAACATACTTCAGGTGCCTTGCTATATTTTCATCTCCCATTGCTTTGTAAAATTCTAAAACGTTTTCGCGGCTGACAAAATCAAGATATATTGAGAAAAATATAAAATGCCATGGATTCTTGCAGTCAATCGCCTTATGCCCCAAATCGAGATAATCTATTTCCGACAATAACTCCTTTTTGTTCCCCAGAGGCAAGGGAAACAAAAAAGTATGAATATTGCCAAAATCAACCTCTTGGTTAATTAGATTGACTAATGTGTTGGTTCCTATATTGTCAATCAAAGTCTTAATCAAATGATGTTTTCCTATTCTTCTCAATCTGTTAAAAATATTCTTGAGCTCGATTAAGTTAAGATTTGTTTTATTAATATGTGGAACTATGAAATCCACTATTTTGTCGGATATTGCATCAGGCAATCGTGTAATTCTTTCTAATAAATTGTCCTTATTTGGATTTGAATCAATAATTCTTTTGATATCCTTATCTTGAATGTTATCAAGAAAATACGTAAATTTAGTCTTTGGAAGGAAGCTGTAAAAACTTGTTATAGCTACCAAATTATCTATCTGTTCGGCCTTGATCTTTAATATGTCATTCCTCAATATATCAATGATCGAACTATCAAATTTTACTACTTTGTTAAATAGTACGGCAAGCTCAACTGCTTCGGAATGTATAATTTCTTTTTTGAAATCCTCCTTTTTTATCCTCCCAAGATAATCGAACCAGACTCTTGATTTCAATTCATCGTTCAAATACCCAATTAATAGGCTCAATTTTCGCAAACCATTTTTTGTAATCTCTACTAATAAGGCTTCATAGATTTCTTGTACATCTAAAAGTGCGTCTGTAATTTCATATGCATTTTGTTTTGCGATGCCTCTGAAAAGATCTAAATAATTACTTACTAAACTGTTATTTCTGCAAATATAACTTTTGAGTAATGAGATCGTTTTTTGCTGCCAATTCGTGTCGAGTACTGCCACAAGATAACGGGCATCTGTAGCATGTTGCATCTTAAATGCTTTTCTGCCAAGCTCGTCAAGTGCAATTAGTTTCGTTCTTTCAGCAACTGTGTAAAGATCATATTGTTTTACCTCCGCTTCGGTAGCATAATAAGGCGTATCAAATTGAAAAACCGCTGCAATTCTTCCTAAAATAGTCATATAATGAAAAACATGTTTGGGTAGTTGAGCTTTTCGTAAATCCTTATCATAGAACTTTTTTATATAGTTTATAATGTGATCTTCTCCAATATCATAAAGTGGTACTGCGGAGCGCTGCTCTTCTTGTTCTTCCCATGCTTTAAGATAAAATCCTAGCCTTCTTAAATTTATGTCAGATTCTCCGCCAAATTCAGAATTTATCCACTGATCATATTTTTCGCTAAGCTGCTCTGGAATAACTTTTTGTATAATTTTCTTTGCATATAAAAGATCGGGTTTCATCTCATGTATCAGATGCTTGCTCCAATCCCCTAAATCTATCTGATACTCACTCTCGATCTCTCTGCTGGTTAATAGTATTTTACCCTTAGAGATCCTTGAACCATCGATAATGTTGTTTAAGAAAGCGTCTAAGAAAGGGTAATCGGCAACCTTGTGCAAATTCTCCAAAACCAACAATAGAGGGTAATCCTTAATTATTTGGATAATTCTTTTGGCAGCAGCATTGAACTCATTAGTGTCATACTCTCTTAAATCTAGAAAACGGACATCAAGGTGATGCTTTCTATATAATCGGAAGGCTACCAGTGATGCCAATACCGTTTTGCCTCTTCCTTCGGCTCCTTTGATCACAAATCTATTTTCAAGAATCAGTTCTTGGCAAATACGATTTATAACATCCTCGTTCTTGTAGATAATGTCAAATTCTATGTCTTTAAGAAGATCTTGATAAGTTGGGAACTCTCGATTATAGCCTTCTAGCTTCCTGCCGATAAGCTCCGTTTGTTTCTCGGAATAGCCAATGCTGGGATAATATTTTTTGACAAGATTAGGATGGTCTAGAAGAAGACGTTCTATCGTATTCCAGCCAATATAATGTATTTCAAATCGATAGCCTCTCTTTAATTTTAGCTTATTGGCGTATTCCTGAATTTTAAAATCATCTTTAAAGGTTGAAGCTAGGATGAATCTGTTGAAAGGAATGTCTAAAGTGAAAGCCTTGGCACAGTTAACCTCTATATCTTTCAATAATTCGCTGCGTAATTTTTTATCATTAGAAGTACGGACATCTTTCTTTTTACATTGAATGACAACTTGGTCTGAACTTGAAAAAATATCTGTCCCTTTTTGTTCTTGACCACTTTTCCCTGACAATTGATAATCGACGATTATGTAGCCGCCTGTATATTTATGAGCATTGAACAGGTCACAAATGAGTTCCTCAAATTTTTTTTCGTTATCTAACGGTGGCAATTGATAATCTGACATACTGAATACAATTTTCCATAGGTTTAACTGTCAAAAATTGGTTATTGCCTTTGTAATCTCTTAAGTTTTCTTTCGCCAATCCTTTACTGCTAACATAAGTATGAACAAGTCTCTCTTACTATTTATAAATGACATATCCAGTCGTTTATCCAAATAATTGATAATAGATATTAATATTAGAAAAGTTGAAAAAAATGGAATAAGCATTTTGCACGATTTATTATACCCGAATCCCAATAAAACATCGGACAAGTTTTCGCAAATTACTATGAATTAAATTTTTAAGCTAATTCAGTTTTTCTTTTTAAATATTTTTTACGGACGCTTTTTAAATCCTTTTTTCTTTTGCCGGGATTTTTTTCGTATTCCTGGTGCAATTTGTCTCTAATATCCCGCATCATTTTCACCGCATCAAATTTTTTATTTTCTTTCTTAATAATTTTTTATCCTACAATTTCTCGCGGAGTTCTAATTTCAATTATTGAATATCCTTACTAAGATTCACTGCATTATATTTTCTAATTCTAGCCAAGACGTGGAATTGTGCACTTAGATCAAAGTATGAAGCGGATGAGTACGGTTAAAAATGACCAAATGACTTAAATAATCAAATCACCAATGATTATCCTCAACGAACCGCTCGAACGTTTAGCTAGACCTTCGTAATACGATCATCTAATTATTTCCCCAATAAGCGTCACCTCTATCTAATTAGATTCTTTAGGAGGCTTTGGATTTTGGCCCGGGGGACCACCTGATGGCCTCGGTGTTTTTGGTTTACCATCGTTTCTACCACCTTTAGTGGTAGAACCTTCTTTGATTTGTTTACCTTTTTCCATTTTTTACCTCTTCTTTTTTTGATTCTGGGACAAAAAATTCAATTGTAATTGCATCTTGTTTTCTTGATATATATAATCCAGGCACGTCATATAAAAAGTCACCAGTATCATTCTTGGACACCATTACTTCCCTTAAAAACATTTCATTATCTTTAAAAGTATCTGAGAAAGCCTCAACATAACCCTCGTAAACTAGATTATGTTCATGATCTCGCACTCTAATCCAACGCAATGCATCATCATCAGAATTATGTAAATATCCCCATACATCAAGGTCTGCAAATTTTTTTGTAATTCCTAAATTATAAGCAATCTTATGTATAAATCTTTTATTAATCAGAGCTGATAAAACAAAACCATTCAATGTTGCAAGACCACAAACTAAAAATATTTCAGTAATGTTGATTTTTTGTTGGGCATTGAGTAATGCATCTAGAAAATAGACTTTAACATCGATGGACACAAAGGGGAGGAGATTAAAGCTTACAAGAAAAGCGTAGTAAAGAGCATATGCAGCCATCCCAAACACGAAAGCATAAAGAACAAAGTAAAAATGTCGTTTTTCTTCATAAACAGTGTATTTTTCAATTATAAGCCTAGTAATAATACCCGGGAAGAAAAGAAGGAGAAGCCTAAGTGTAAGCTCTGTGAATTTCATTTAATGGTCAGTCCCAATGAATAAAATTATCCAATTGAATTAGAGCATTTTAAAACATTTAATTTTAAAATAAAGTAAAAAATGATTGCTAAAGCAAGAAAACTCGTCTACGTGGATTAAAAATAGAAGTCATTCTACCAGCAGCATCATTTCCTTTAATAATTTTTATTAGATTCCCTAATTTTATATCCTATCAAATTGCAAATTATTGTGCAAAAACTCCCAATAAATCCGTCAATACCCACCAGGTACCCACCGCCAAAATGGCTATGGGAATAACAAACTTAAGCCAGTAATACAGCCATATATTGGATTCTAAACCGAGCTCTTTTAGCGTATTTGCACGTTTTATGACCCAGCCAACTGTTATGACTGTTAACAGGGAACCTAACGTTTGGATACCGGAGCCGAAGGTAAGATCCCAGGGGACGAATATCTTTATGTTTATCATTGTCGATCTTAGGTGACTGAAAATAGAATTGTGACCATAATTACGGGAAGTGGGTGAAGGTTTGCGGGTATAGTCAATCTTGCAAGACAACTGTGCCGTTTCCGATACCTGTTTGCTTTGAAAGAAAAGCCACCGAGCCCAATACCAATACCCGGTGGCTTTTCGGATTGTCAGACCCACGGTCTTATTTGAGCAGCGTCATCCTCCTTACTTGTGAGAAAGAGCCTGCTTGCAAGTGATACAGATAGACTCCACTTGAGACGGGAACTCCAAAGTTGTCACGGGCGTTCCATCTTAGTTTGTGGACACCTGCTTCGAATTCGCGATTCGCCAAAGTGCGTATCTCCCTGCCAAGAAGATCATAGATTCTAAGAACCACCGTATTGGCTTCGGTCAACTGGAAGCTGATTTCTGTATCGGGATTGAAAGGATTTGGGTAGTTAGACATGGCTGTGACTGCCGCCGAAGCGCCGCTGCTGATGGTTTCGCTCGTTTCGCTGTTGGCGAAATCCCACAAGAAGCCAGATTTTGTCACATTATCGACCGTAATCGTGAATGTCCAGTTGCTGTCCGTAGTCTTGGCCGATTGAAAATCAACCTCGCCGTTAGAATCCGTAGTGCCCTGATCCGTTCCGCTGACAGAGCCGCTCCAGGTCACATCGACGACTGCTCCACTCACCGGAGATCCATCCGAATTCACGGTGATAGTTCCAACACCTCTGATGCGTGGGCCGGTCACTTTTGTGGTGAGATCAATGATATTAACCATCGTCGGTTCTCCGCCACCCTGCAGTGTCGTAAAGTTAAACTCCGTTGAAGTCGCCGTATTACTCGAAGCATCTGTGGACGTGACGATGTAGTAGTAGGTTGTTGAAGCCGTCAGCCCGGAAAGCGGCACGTTATGGGAAGTTACCAGGGTCGCATCGCTGGCCGTGTTTGTATAGTTACCAGGGGAAGTTCCGTAATCAACAACAGAATCGGAATTCTCATCCGTTGTCCAAGTAATCGCGGCGCTGCTCGACGTAATTGAGGTGGATTGCACGTTGCTGATTACAGGTGGAGTAGTGTCCGGCGGTCCCATAGCCTGTGTCTGAGGATTGCCGTTGTTTGAAGCTATCGTCCAGTCGGAAAATGTATCCGTATCAACATTGGGATCGATTCGAACAATTGAGTTGCCTATCGGCGCGTTTGGATCTGTTGCGGATCCCCATCCAGCGGGTACGCCTGCGCTGGCACCGCCTTCCCACGCCACTTCATCAATCGTTTGACTGGATGCGTCCTGTAAGATAATTGCGTCGCCTGTATTGTTTAAGGATGGTAGCGAACCGTGCACGTCTGGCAGATATCCATATAATGATTTAAAGCCATTTCGGTGGGTCGCTACGGTGAAATATGTCTGGGACGCGATTGTTTTTCCGGCAGAAATGGTAAATGAGGCACCAGTCCCATTGTTGTCGGTAATCGTCCAGCCACTGACATCAATGGTTGCGGCAGTTGTATTGTAAAGTTCAACCCATTCTTCCTTCGAATCCGTGCCAGGTGTATCATAAAAAACCTCACTGACGACAACGGTACTTGCGGTACCCGCACCCGTGGTAAATGTGTTTTCGGATGCAGTTGAAGTATTGTTCGACCCATCAGTCGATTCCACTATGTAATAGTGTGCCGTTGAGGCAGCCAACCCAGTGAGCGTTACTCTATGGGCCAGCACCAGGGCAACATCAGTTTCGGTATTCGGATAACTGCCCGGGGAGGTTCCGTATTTTACCACAGAATTAGCCGGTTCATCCGTATCCCAGACGATGTCGGCCACTGTAGCCCCTACATTTTCGTCATGAACATTAGAAATAACCGGCGGGATTGTGTCAATGGCGGTTTCATCAAAGTCATATGTGTTGGGCAGGCCTGAGGTTGCTAATTCATTGGGACCTTGATTGACCATGCCGTTTGCATTAATTGTGTAGTCGCTTACACCATCCGTTGTGATGACAATGTCACCGACGCTAAACCCGGCAAAACTGGTACCGGCCCCCGTTGGACTGCCCTCCTCGGTTTGCAAAACCAATGCAGCAGGGGCCGTGATGCAGGGAGCCTGGACCATCAGGACATTCTCAACTACAGCAATGCGTGGATGGTGAAAGTTAGAGCCTTGACCTGCGCCAACCGATATTAGGGCCGCCGTTGGTGTTAGTAGATTCATATAATCAGAATTCGTGCTGCTTTCACTGCCATGATGATTGACATGAAAGACTTCTACGCCAAAGGAAGAGAGCAAAGGATTGGAGCCTCCGGGCATAATGGCCTGGGCCAAAGACGTCTCAACATTTACCTGGCCTGTAGATCTGTCTGTGCAAGAATTGTCATCATCGCCACCACCCAAATCTCCGCAGGCCAGGAAATCAAAACCGTTATATTGGATCAGCAAGCAGACTGAGCGGTCATTTTCGTTATTCAGGGCGCCTGGAACTGAACCAAAACCGATGACATCGACATTCACGGCGACACATGTGGCTGTTGCACCAGCTCCAAGATTGATAACCTGTCCAAGCGGCATAGGAACTACGCCACCGGCGGATGTCATCGCGGCGGCATCCAGAAAATCTTGAATGGATGGATTGATTTTATCACTTCCGTTGTCATAGATGGTCAGCGCATCATAACCGAAATTAATTGCCTCTGCCAAACCCGAATAGTGATCCGAATCACGGTGTGAAGCAATCATATAATCAAGTGGAGTGGAGGTCGTAATGCCCTGGCTTTGCAGGTAGGGAATGACATCATTGTTGCCGGCACCCGGTCTGCCACCATCAAACAGAATGGTAACGCCGTTCGCGCCGCGAATTAAGATACTTGCGCCCTGCCCAACATTAATGTGGTGTATTTCCAAATTTTGACCCAACACCTCGGCGGGCAGCGCATATAGAAGTATTGCAATAAATACAAACTGAAAAGACCGGAATTTACCTTGACTAATGCTTGTCATAATAGCCTCCTTCCTCAATTTATTAAGTTGTTATCAAAATGCGTCTTCTTCCTGGTGATCGCTCTTATGCCAAACTAGAATTTGGCGAGCTTTGCTAAAAACTACCCAAATGAAACACATAAGTCAAGCGAAAATTAAGTTAAGCCTGGGAGTTCATGGTGAAGTATCGGCAAAAGTAGAAGCTTGAAAATGCCAGCAAGTCCGAAAGAATAAAAAGCCAACCCCGTCTATCGGGGGTATGCGGTTTAGGCAGGGAATTTATTTCATGCAATGGGTGCCAGACCGGTGTACCTTCCGGGCATGAAGGTCTAGTGAGTACCCTGATGTAAAATTATTGATAATCTGCTTGATTTAGCCTAAATTCAAAATAAACTTATAATAATCTTGAAAAGAGAAAAATCATGCTTGAACCTGTACAAGTTAAAGCTCTCGATAATTACAAAATATGGATCAAATATTCTGATGGAGTTCAGGGAGAGGTAGATCTTTCCAGGTTTGTTGGCAAAGGTGTTTTTTCATCCTGGAACGATTACGATGAATTCAAAAAAGTCCATATTGAAAATGGCGCTATTGCCTGGAATGACCAAATCGATTTATGCCCGGATTCAATATATTTAGAAATCACAGATCAAAAACCAGAAGAGCTTTTTCCTAAACTTGCGAATAATAAAATAAATGCCTGAAATTTGTAGGTTCTATGGTATTGTCATCAAAATGTATTTTGGTGACCACGTTCCACCACATTTCCATGCTCAATATGGCGAATTCAAAGCATCAATCGATATAAACTCTAAAGCTGTTTTCGCTGGAAATTTACCTCCACGCGCATTAGGACTCGTTATGGAATGGGCATCTATTCATCAAAATGAGCTAAGTGCCCTGTGGGAAAAGGCTAAAAATCTGGAACCTTTAAATAAAATAGCACCGCTGGATTAGCGAATAGAAGAATCGCAAATTTTATAGAATTAAACTCCCCAGGAAATATTTCCACAAATATTAGAAATAATCAAGGTAATTTAAGTTGCTCGATGAGCTGTTCAACTTGCTGAAATTCCCTGACTGCACCCACTTTAGAATAAATAGCACGTGCTTCCATAAGTAGCTTCAGCGCCTCCTCGAGCTTGCCTTGGTCGCTGTATAAAATGCCGATGTTGTTGAGGTTATTGGCCCGTCCAATTGGATTACCAATCTCTATGTATATGGCCAGGGCTTCCTGATGAGATTTCAGCGATTCCTCCAGCTCGCCTTGGTTGTAGTATACAAGGCCGATGCCGACGAGGGAATTGGCCTGTCCCAGGGGATTACCAATCTCTTTGAAGATGGCCAGGGCTGCCTGATAATAATTCAGCGCCTCCTCGAGATTGCCTTGGTCGTGGTATACATTGCCGATGCTGCCAAGGGCATTGGCCTGTCCCAGGGGATTACTAATCTCTTTATGGATAGCCAGGGATGCCTGATGAGATTTCAGCGCCTCCTCTAGATTACCTTGGTTAAAATAGACTAAGCCGATGTTGCCGAGGGCATTGGCCTGTCCCAAGGGATTACCAATCTCTTTTTCGATGGCCAGGGCTGCCTGGTGAGATTTCAGCGCCTCCTCGGGCTTGCCTTGGTTGGAGTATACAATGCCGATGTTGTTGAGATCAGCGGCCTGTCCCAGGGGATTACCAATCTCTTTATCGATGGCCAGGGCTGCCTGGTGAGATTTCAGCGCGTCGTCGAGCTTGCCTTGTTTGCTGTATACATTGCCGATGTTGCCTAGAACATTGGCCTGCCCCAGGGGATTATCAATCTCTATGTAGATGGTCAGGGCTGCCTGATAAGATTTCAGCGCCTCCTCGAGCTTGCCTTGTTTGCTGTATACAATGGCGATGTTGCCGCGAAAAGCTCCTTCAAGCTCTTTGTCTTGTTTCTTTTGAGCCATCTGGAGTCCGGAAATGAAAGTATCCTCGGCTTGTGCGTAAGCTGAGATATTCCACAGGGAGACACCACGGTTTAAATATGCGGACATCGTGGGAATAACATCAATGGATTTCAGATAATTGTTTGCGGCCTCTCTGTAACGCGTCTCTGCAAAATCACGTTCGGCAGTATTGAAGTAATCCTCTGCTTCACTCTTGAGCTCATCTGCACCCTCTTCCAGCTCCTTCTTAAATCCTGTAGCTGTTGCCTTTTGGATTAGTTCTCCACCAGGGCCTTGAGTCTGTTCCAAAGTAGGTTGCGTGGTCAGGAGGTCTTTCCATGCATTTGTTCCAAAGTTAAATGCGAGGAAAACAACGGCAGCAAAAAATAGGTGAATTTTCTTACCATCGAGCTTTTTGAGCAATGGGAACGTATTTCTTTGGCTTCTACTAAAACTTGCTCCAAACAAGAGCACGGACAAAGCCGCCAAAAATCTGAATAAATAAGTAAAAACAATTAACAGTTGTATCAATCCAATTCTCCCATATAGAAAATGAGATTATCTCGAACGGCCGCTTTTATCTACTTTGAGCCGTTCATTTACACTTTGAAAGATACTGTATTTACAACAAATAGTCTATGATTGTTGAAATGTAAGTTAACGGGGCTGCTCACTTGATGCAAATTTGGGTATGTTTTGGGGGACAACTAATTCGAAAAAATTATCCACAATGAGGCCAATCCTAAACTATTGTGCGAAAACCCCCAATAAATCCGTCAATACCCACCAGATGCCAACCAACAAAATGGCTATGGGAATGACAAACTTAAACCAATAATAAACCAACCTTAGATCATTGCTTTTCATAGAAAATCATAGTATATTAGAAACGGTTAAATCACAAACGGTTGCTCCGCCCCGATAGTGCGGTTTTTTATTTCGCATTTGTGGTTTAAATCACAGGAGGTTTTCATGCAACCTGCCCGAGAGTTATATCAGTCAGATCCAGATTATTTCGAACAAGTCAATCAAGAAATTGTGATTCTGTTCGCTGCAATAAAAGGCGTCATTTGCTATTTGGAAGAAAGCGATGACATTGAAAGTCGTCATTTGACAATGGAATTATATCATCAGTTTTGGCGACTAAGAGAAATTCTTGAACCTCTTCTTGATTAAACTTTTAGAGGAAGGGAAGAGAATTGTTAGGCACTGGCACACCGACCTTTAATTTTAAAAAAAGTTATCACAATTTAACTTTGTGGCTACCTTTTTGTGAGATGTCAACCATGAAGGAATTTATCAAAAATAGAGGGATTGCCAACTTAGGCCACAGATTTACGTTGATTTTAGAATTGCACTGATTTGGGGTTGTTGATTTAAAATATGTTATTAACCTGGCAAACGGCGCTTTTCATGCAGAAAGTTGGCCTGCTGGTCTGTATAAGTGATTATCGACTTGACTGAGAATATTTGATGTAGAACAGAAATTTGGGTGTGGATAACATCATTTTCAGCAGCTATGTATCCCTGAATTTGAGTTCAATATCAAGATTCGAACCAACTCTCAAAATCTAAATCACCACCAGGCACGGTCATCGGGCATGGAAAATACTGTTAGAAAGCCACTCATGATTTAACCTGAATTTTTGTATAAGTAATTACTAATCTTTTTTTGATTTGATGTGTTTTGCATGTCATTTCACATTTTGCATACTCTGAATCATATGTGCTGTTAAATGGCAAGAACTTTTTTCATCAACACAAGAAAAATTCAGGTGCAGATATCCGAAATAGATGCTTTTTCCGGACAGACACTACTTACTGATATTATTGAATAGGTGTCCCGAATTTTACCCTTCTTGGTTCGAGACACTATTGTGGAGGCAATGGTGTCCCAGGTTTACTTTGCATATCCGAGTGAATCTGGGCACCGCCATTGACAGGTGTAGGACTGCTCCAAGAACCTTGTATGAGCGTCGGAAACTGAGGCCTATCAGCCTGAATCCACCATCCAAAACCTGTATAGTTTATATTGTTTTGATCAATATATTTCAGAATCCGTGTATATACTGCCTCATAAGCACCATTTGAATAATCGCTTTGCGTGTTATCTCCAAATTCTGTGAAAATAATGGGATAATTTCCTTTTATACCTGCAAAGTTATTCTGAAATGACCCACCAGGTCCATTATAACCATCTGCTCCCATATCGTTATAAGGATGACTGTTATAGATTATATTTGTTCCGCTAACCTTAAAACTGTCGTTTACAAAATTCAACTGATACGCATAGTGAAGCCCTCCTATGATACAAATATTATTCGCTTTGGCTTGTCTAACTGCATTATAAAGGTCCTGGTATCCAACATATTCAACACCATTATAGCTACCACCATTCAACCAAACATCTTGTGATATGCCATATGGCTCATTGTAAAGCTAAAATAGTACTGTGCCAAAACTCATGTATGTCTCTGCAACATCAGTCCAAAAAGTAAGAGAATCGCTATTTGCCATAGGCGCCTGATCAGTGGTAAGCCAATGCAAATCAAGGATAACCAACATCCCCTGTTTAGTTGCATAATATATTATAGCATCAACAATTTGCTTATAGGATCCCATTGTTTCCTTTGACTGCGAGCCAAGCCAATAGCTTTGATTTAAATCTAGGCGTATAGCATTTGCACTCCATTTTTTCATATTTGTAATATCTTTTGGAGAGAGGTCTTGTCCCTGTTCATTCCATTCAAGAGATGGACGAGCAATCCCTTTAATTCTGATATTATTATCCTTCACATCAACTATTTGATCTCCTTTGACTGACAAAACTACCGGGGTTCCGTCGGAATACGTCATTGGGGTGGCAGGTGGTGCATTGTCGAATGGTCCTGTATTTCCACCAATCACTTTCGTACAGGTCATACTATAATAATTAATGCCATGAGATGTGCTATCGTATTTAGAAGCTACTCCTTCTAAATTGTATGTAGCCCCGGCACCCTCCCACTTTACATCGGAAATTTGGTTATTATCATTGGTTTTGATGGTCATTGTTCCATAATAATTTCCCTTGCCATCCGGCTGATCGTATACATTCCAAACAGACCATGAAGGTATATTGGGCTTGGGAATATTAGTGTAACCATAACCCAAATCCCAAGAACCTGACCAAGGGCCTTTCTCATAACGCATCGTTAAATTTGGACTTTTCCCATTTCCCAAATAGTTAAATATAATTATTTGAGGAGCCATTTTGACCTCCTTATATATGATCTATTATTAAGTAATATTTAGCAGTTTCCAACGGTAATTAATGATTGGTAAGCTATAATAGGTTGAACAAGTCGCTCATACTATTTATAAATGACATATCTGGTCGTTCATCCAAATCATAAAAAACAAATACTATTATCATAATAACATATACTTAAACATATTTTACTATTTTCTATTTCTGGAATAGGCGACTGATCTAAGCCAGTCCATTCAACGCTATTAAAATAGAATTTGCCAAATTGTGCATGTATCTGTTTTGATTTTGCATGAGTGTTTATTGTCATTACACAACGCCCTACCCAACCCGTCACACAAGCAATCAAAGAAATAATCTTATAAAAGCAAGATTTATTTGAAAAAGTTTTAGAATCTTAGTTAGTCAAAAACTATTGTGCAAAAACCCGCAATAAATCCGTTAATACCCACTAGATGCCAACCGCCAAAATGGCTATCGGAATAACAAACTTAAGCCAATAATACAGCCATACATTGGATTCTAAACCGAGCTCTTTTAATGTAATTGCACGTTTAATGACCCAGCCAACTGTTATGACTGTTAACAACGAACCTATCGTTTGCATACCTGAACCAAAGTAAGATCCCAGGGGACGAATATCTTCATGCTGATCATTGGCGGGATTGAAACAAAAAAGACAATCCCGGCTATGATCTATACCGCATTTTTGCGCTTTATGCTGGTGTTGTCCGTAAGCCCGGCTACCATCACTTGATAACCGGCAACATTGGATAAATAGGCCGCGCCGAATAAGCCGGCGAAAAAGAAAAAACCGAATAGCCAGCCAAAAGATGACTAATTGACGGAAAAGCCAAGTATAACACCCTCATAAGTGTGATATAAGGAACCTGCATAAATACTAATTATCTTTGCGAAAACGAAGTGTTATTTTATTCATAATTATGGGAACTTATAGTAGGCTATATTCTGGACCGGTTTTAACGACGAAAATATCGCCATCCTCACTTGAGTCTTGGCTTGATTCAATTGGTCAGATAGAAAAATGGAAACTTAGCGGTTACGCCAAAGACATGGTTGAGACCTAAAGCTGATTCAGTCGATATTTTGAATATGCAAGTTTTGAGAAGCCAACCAGAACTGAGTCAAGGCGCTGTCATGGTACATAATCCATGGGTAATTCTTCTGCAAGGCGCTCTATCCCCCAATAGCCGTGTTTTACAAAATCGGGATAACCAAAGCCATGGCCGGAGGTTGTAACGGCAACAGTATCCCCAGCCAATTCCAAGAAGGAGATTTGAAAGGGCTTATCATGGAAGCTATTCCTTTCCATCATATAGACCACTCTGATCGGACCCATGAAGTGCAATTTCATTTCGAAAGAAGATTGTTCAGAGGAGAAGATAGACAGCAGACGCCGAGGCTCCTCGAACTTATCCCACATCCACTCCTTATATAAATTAGGCTCAATCAAGCGATCCTTGTCGTTTTTCCAAACATCGAATCCTTCATCATTGCTGCGCAAATCTACCAGTGAATTAAGAAAGTGCCTGAATGAGCCCCTGTAGGACCGCAAGCGTTCCCTGGTCCACGTTTTCTTCTCTTTCTCGTTCTTTGGTTCCAGTTCTTTAAATAGTAAATTACCTTTAAACTTGTATCGATAACTTGTGAGACTCAATGAAGCCGATACAACATAGATTCTATAGCCAAGCGCCAAATTAATAATCTCCAGAGGCGTTTTTGTGGTAGCTTTGAACAAGTATGGACTTTCACGAACTTCAAAATCCAGGATCAGAGGATTTAGAATTTTGCAATAATAAGCATTATCGGTCTTGCCAAACAATTCACTCTCAAATGTTCGGAGATTTTTGCGCCATTCTTTGGCATCAGGCGCTTCCACTATTACTTCTTCCATTTCTATGACCTTTGGGCGCAGTCTAAAATTGATGATTTCCATACCCGGTTTTGTCAGCTTAATTGGTTTAGATTGAATCTCAAAACCCATCATCGAGACCACAAGCTCGTAATATCCAAAAGGAATGCCTTTAATCCAATAGAATCCATCTTTGTCGGTCGTAGAGCCCTTCGTCGTATTTGTAAAAAAAACATTGACATACGAAAGTGGTTCCCCATTATTATGGTTTACCACACGCCCGGAAATTTGGGCCTTATAGGAAGGTTGGGCGGAGGCTTCGTTGAATGTGAGTGTGAAAAGTAGGAATTCGAAAATCAGTATTATGTGCAGAGCGCTCGTCATGCAACTCCAATTGTGCTCACTATGTAAATTGTTATTAATCGGTCATTTGCTCGAACGGCCGCTTTTATCTATTTTAAGCCGTTTATTTACATTATAAAAGATACTGTGTTTACAGCAATTAGTCAATAGTTGTGGAAGTACAAATTTTCCGCGCGGCTCACTTGATACTAATTTTGGGGTGCTTTTGGGCCAACTAATTCGGCAAAAAACTTTTATGTTATGAAACTATTGTAAATTATTGTGCAAAACCCCCCAATAAAACTGTCAATATCCAATTAAATTTTAAGCCAATTCTGTTTTTGTTTTCATATATTTTCTGCGGACACTTTTTAAATCCCTTTTTCTTTTGCCCGGATCTTTTTCGTATTCTTCGTGCAATTTGTCTCTGATATCCCGCATCATTTTTACCGCATCAATTTTTTTATTCTCTTTCTTCATAATATTTTATCCTACAATTTCTCGAGGAGTTCTAATTTCAATTATTGAATATCCTTCAGTAAGATTCACCGCATTATATTTTCTAATTTTTTCCAGATTAACAAGATGTTTAAAATTCCAGCTTGCAACGACATCCACTTTTTTAATAGTTGCATTTGCAATATGCAAAGCATCTTCATAATACTCTCGAGTCACAGTTTTTGCCTTTATGTATTGTTCAGCAAGGAATTCCGTTTCGGCATCAGAATTACTATTTTCAATAAACTCTTCAGGCAATTTAAATAGTTCTTGTTGAACAAATTCGGGAGCTAATTCAATTTCTCTATATGTAATATCAGATACAACCGCTATTTTCTTACCTTTACAAATTTCATTCATCAACAAATTCGACCATTCACTAAACTCATCATCAAAACAGCCGCCAATTACCGAAGTATCTATGTAAATTCTTGCAATCATATTTTTAGCTAATTTTAAATATAGTATTCATCACCCCTACACGCAATTAAAGAAATAATCTAATAAAAATAAGATTTATTCTAAATAGTTCCAGACTTTAATTAATCAAAATTAGTGTGCAAAAACCCCCAGTAAATCTGTCAATACCCACCAGATACCAACCGCCAAAATGGCTATGGGAATGACAAACTTAAGCCAATAATACAACCAACCATTGGATTCTAAACCGAGCTCTTTTAATGTATTTGCCCGTTTTATGACCCAGCCAACCGTTATTACGGTTAACAGCGAACCTATCGTTTGCATACCTGAACCGAACGTAAGATCCCAGGGGACGAATATCTTCATGTTTATCATTGGCGGGATTGAAACAAAAAAGACAATTCCGGCTATAAGCCATACTGCTTTTTTGCGCTTTATGCTGGTGTTGTCCGTAAGCCCGGCTATCAGCACTTCATAACCGGCAACATTTGATAAGTAGGCCGCGCCGAATAAGCCGGCGAAAAAGAAAAAGCCGAATAACCACCCCAAAGGAATTTGGTCAAATACGCCGGGCAGTGTGGAAAAAATTAAGCCGGGTCCACTGCTTGGTTCCAGACCCAATGCAAAAACCGCGGGAATGATTGCCAGACCAGCCAGTAATCCTGCGATCACGTCACCGGATGCGGTCCAAATGGCATTGGATTTTAAGTCGTCATTTTGGTTCAGGTACGATCCATAAACCACCATGAAAGTTCCACCCAGTGATAGTGAAAAAACGGCTTGGCCCAGTGCACCAAGCATCACTTTGCCGGTCAGGTCACTCATTTCGAACTTCAAGATGTACCACTGAACACCCTCAAAAGCGCCGGGCAGTGTTAGCGATCGACCGATTAAGATGAGTAAAATAATTAGCAGCATGGGCATAATAAATTTACTCGATTTTTCAATACCGCTGCGGATGCCTTTGAGTAGGACAAATACGCATGCCAATATGACTAACATTGTACAGCATATTTGCAAAAAAAATGATTTGAAAACAAATCCCTCATTTGGCGGCAGAATTTGAGATCCGTCAATAGAAAGCCCAATCCCCTGTAACAGTTCGGTAACCGCATGGAAGAGCACCCAGCCAACAGCGTTGGTGTAATAGCCCACCGCTGCAAATATAATCAAAAAGAAAAACCAGCCCACATACTTGCCAAATGGCAATCCGGCCTTGTAAAAAGCGCCTACGGGTCCCTGCCTGGTGTGTCGTCCCAGGGTCCATTCTGCCATAAGAGCAGGGATACCGATAATCACAACGATAAATACATAGAAAAGTACAAATGGCGCCCCGCCAAATTTTCCTGCCATGTATGGAAATCGCCAGACGTTTCCTAGTCCAACGGCAACGCCAATCATTGTAGCAAGGAGACCAAATCTGGATGATGTGAAAGTTTCTCGGGAGTTGGAGGTCAAAATTATTTATTTTTGGTTAGTTCGTGAAGTTTAAAGTGACAAAGTGACAAAGTGACAAAGTTGCAAAGTGACAAAGGATCAAAGGCACAGAGGCACAGAGTTGTAAAAGAGTGTTATTTAAAGTCATCCTTATTATACGTGATTATATTGTCCCACTCAGCGGCGCTGGAACGCGCAACAAAGGCAACGACTGGTTCGGTATCACTCATATTAAAAACTTCGTGGGGTACGCCGGGTTGGATAAAGATGAAATCACCGGCTTCATTTTCAACAGTTTTTGAAAGCCCCGGGCCAAATTCATGGCGAACTTTTCCTTCGACAATATACAGCATCACCTCAAAGTCCACGTGAATATGAGCATATGCTACTCCACCAGGTGGGATTGTAGCGACGTTCACCGACAATTCCTTGGCACCGACATTTTTAGCGGACATACCTTGTTTATAGCGAATATTATTCCATTCACGAGAATTTCCACCACCCCGAATGACGGAAATTCCCTCGAGGGTTTCTGCTTGTTGGGACATTTCTTACTCCGATTTTAATATTAAAAAGCGACAAAGTTACAAAGTGACAAAGTAACAAAGAAACAAAGAGACAAAGCGGTAAAACGTAAAAGCACAAAAAAATTGAATATTAAAAGTTATTCTGATTTCATTCGAATAGTTTTAATCAAGCTGCTTACCATCCTTTCAATTTCTCTGCTTTGGCTATAAATCTCTTTGAATTCAATCTTCTTCAAATATTCAAGATTTGTTGAGATTTCCAATTGCGTCTGAATTTCAAATAAAGATCCCATTGCTATCTGTAAAAATCTAACAAATTCATTTTTAGAATTTCTTCCAAATCCTTCTGCAATATTACTAGGAATAGAGATTGCACACCGTCTAATTTGCGAAGTTAGCCCATAAGATTCTTCTTTTGGAAATGATCTGGTTGTTTCATATATTTTTGTTACAAAACTCATAGCCTTTTGCCAAACCAATAAGTCCTTATATGTTTTCATCTTTGCCCCCTAATTTACTAGAGTTATTTTTACTTTATTTAGTCGCTTCGTTTACTCTGTAACTCTGTAACTTTGTAACTTTGTAACTCTGTTACTCTGTTTCTTTGTCACTTTGTCACTTTGCTACTATCTACCGCATAATCATCCCCATAATACTTGCTGGTTGTTTTGGTATGAAATTTAATCTCTGAAATAGGTTCATACTTTGGTTCACCGAGCCCTGGAAGCACTTCAAGGATCTCTTCCTCCCAGACATAAATGGCCATGGGAAAAGTCACGCGAGGCTCGTCATAAAGTCTTCTTTCGATCGGTTTTCCCACACGATGTGTCGTCGAGGGAAGTCTATCGTTCGTTATTCGCTGCATATAATCGCCGGTATTCAAAATGATGCTGCCCTTAGGTGGATTTAACCGAATCCATTTCATGTTCTCCCGATTCAATACCTGCAGCCCATCAACCTCTTGCGCTGGTAATATGGTAAAAAAATCGACGTCTTCATGCCCGAGCATGCGGCCGGCACCGGATTCGTCATCTTCCTTACCGATTGGTGGATAGTAATTCAATCGGAAACCAAAATTTGTATTTGTGAATTTCTGGTCATAGAGATGTGGATCGCAACCCAGATAGGTGAGAACGCTTTGCATTAAGGGTAAAATCAGCTTTTCATGCTGCAAACAAATCTGTCTGAAAAAGGGTTCATAGCCGGGTTTTGGCCAAAAAGTTGATTCATCATAATCAGGGTCGTTATCTATATCAAATGCGCGTCGGCAAAATACCCATCCTTCCACAAGATCCGGGTGAATAATTGTGGTTTCCTTCATCGGAAAGTAACCTTGGTTAACCGACCCAAATCTCTCTGATTTATATTTCATTCTTTCTTCCCTGGTGCTTTGCTCAAAGAAATCGCATGTTTTCTTTTTGCCTTCTTCATATAATCCGGCATAGATCCCATGCCCGGTGAGAATGGCAAATCCCAAACGCTCCAGGGCTTCTCCTAATTCCCGGGCAAACTGCTTCTTGCCTTGTTCACCATTGTGAAAAAACTGGCCTATATTGCAGGTTTTAATGACCGTTTCGTTGTCAAATTCTTCATGCGTTTCACCTTCGGCCAAATGATAGGTTTGTTCCTTTTTAACCTGGTCATATTTGCTGAAATCTTGGTTAACTGCTGTAATACCTTTGTCTTTTAATGAAGCCATTATTTCTTCCTTATTTTTGAAGGTTGATGCAACATAATAGGTATGATTATTATATGCAAGAACATTAATTGAATCATGCAAATTCCTGCTTGCAATCTAAAATGAAATATATTCCTTGAACTTTGCTTCCTTGTTGTGCATTTTCTTACATAATTAATTTAACGATTAGATTTAAAACCGATGTAAGAAAAGAAATATGAGTCCATCCATAGGCGTTGAAGGAAAAGCAAGAGGTTATATTGTCGCAGTTGGCGGTGCCGAAAAGCATTCTACCCAAGCCATAATTCTACAAAAGTTTGCTGAATTAACCAATTCAAATGGCGGCCAAATTGTGGTCATACCGACCGCCTCCGAAACCGAAGAAGCCGGACCCCGATACGTAAGTATCTTTAGTAAACTGGGTGTTAGTAAAGAAGTGCTATCCATTCCCATTAAAACAAGATCGGATAGTGAGAAACCTGATTACATCGAAAAACTAAAGTGCGCTTCCGCCATTTTTATAACAGGCGGGAACCAGTTACGGTTATCCACCGTCATGGGCGGCACTTCCGTTGCCCGATTAATTCGTAAATTAAATGCGGAAGGAGTTCATGTTGCGGGCACCTCGGCTGGTGCAGCTATCCTGTCCGAACATATGATCGCCGGCGGCGCAAGTGGGGCAACGCCGACGCCGGATGGTGTTACACTTGCGCCTGGTTTAGGTTTAACCAACAGCTTAATTATCGATCAGCATTTTCGCCAGCGAGATCGTTTGGGCCGCTTATTGGCCGCATTATCTTACAATCCTTTCATGTCCGGAATTGGTCTTGACGAGGATACTGCCGTTTTCATAAATCCAAAAGGTGTTTTGGAAGTAGTTGGCAGTGGCGCGGTAACAATTGTCGATCCAAGCAAACTGAAATACTCATCGATGGGATCCGTTAGCGCCGGACAACCGGTTAGCTTGATTGGACTTCGTTTGCATATTCTAGCCAGCGGAGGACGGTATGATACTCATTCGCGTAAAGCGATTATCGATGATAAAGACGATAAACAAATCACTTCGAAATAATGTGATTGATGAAGTGAAATTTCTTTTTTGTTTATTAACTTGGATAATTCATGAATTATAGTTTTAAGCATGAAGTTTCCAAAACTGTCATTCTGAAAGAATCTATTTCCATAGAATTGAAAAAGCATAATTGTAAGTATAAAATAGTTGCAAAATAGATCCCTACTGGATGACAGTGAAAAGGGTTCATGAATAGCCCAGGTTAAATAATTTTACAGGAATTTTGTTATGAAAATATTATCAAGTAATGTTTATTTAGGACCCAATCTCTACGCTCATTTTCCGGTAATCCGACATGTTATTGATATTGGCATTCTGGAAGATTGGCCGACAAAACGACTCGGAAAAGAATTCATCGATGGTTTGCTGGAAAAACTGCCGGGTCTTCAGGAGCATGGCTGTTCCTATGGTGAACCAGGCGGATTTATCCGTAGGATGACGGAAGATGAAGGGACCTGGCTCGGGCATGTTTGGGAACACGTAATTATCGAATTACAAAACGAAGCCGGATCTGATGTAACCTTTGGCAAAACTCGTTCAACGGAAAATCCCGGTCAATATAATATGGTATTCGAATATAAGCATCGTGAGGTTGGATTAGAAGCCAGTCGTCTTGGAAGCCAATTGATAAACCATTTGCTTCCGGAAGACTTAAAGGTACAGTTCGAATCTGAAATTGATCCTGAATTTAATTTCGATGAGGACCGTGACGCTTTTATTCAATTTGCCCAGAGAAAAGAGTTGGGGCCTAGTACCGCTTCATTGGTTAAAGCAGCCATGGAGCGAGATATCCCTTTTTTAAGGCTTAATAAATATAGTTTAGTGCAATTTGGCCACGGTAAATACCAGCGCAGAATACAGGCAACTATTACCAGCGAAACGCGACACATCGCCGTCGAGATTGCTTGTGATAAAGAAGATACGCATAATTTGCTCAGTGACCTGGGATTACCGGTTCCAAAGCAGAGGTTAGTGTATAACGAAAAACAAGCTGTTAGAGCTGCTTTGCATATCGGCTACCCGGTTGTTGTAAAACCATTAAATGCGAATCATGGACGAGGGGTTACAATCAATATTTCTGATGATGAAGAAGTAAAGACGGCTTTTACTGTTGCAAAAGACTTTGGCTCCAGCCGGTCCGTTGTGGTTGAAAGTTATATCACTGGTTTTGATCATCGCATGCTGGTTGTTAATGACGGGCTTGTGGCAGTATCAAAACGAGTACCTGGTCATGTCGTGGGTGACGGCGTAAAAAAAGTTACAGAATTAGTTGATGAAGTAAATCAAGATCCCAGACGTGGTATAGGACATGAGAAGGTTCTAACCAAATTAAAATTCGATCGCCAGGCTGAACGGCATTTGCAAGAAAAAGGCTATACAAAGGATACCATCCTAAAGAAAGACGAGATTGTCTATTTGCGTTCAACCGCCAACCTGTCAACTGGTGGAACCGCAATAGATTTGACGGATGTGGTTCATCCGGACAATCGAGATATGGCTGTTCGTACAGTACAGGCAATTGGCCTCGATGTAGCCGGCGTAGATTTTCTGACTGATGATATTACCCAATCATATAAAGATATTGGCGGTGCAATAGTGGAAGTCAACGCTGCCCCGGGATTTCGCATGCATGTTGCACCTAGCGAAGGGAAACCACGAGATGTGGCGGGCCCCGTGATGGATATGCTGTTTCAACCCGGTACTCCTGCAAGAATCCCGATAGCCGCAATTACAGGTACAAATGGAAAAACAACTACATCCAGGATGTTGGCCCATATTCTTAAAACCGCGGGACATGTTGTGGGTATGACCTCAAGCGATGGTGTTTATATCGATGGCCACCTTACTGTTAAAGGCGATATGACAGGTCCGGTATCGGCGCAGATGGTTTTACGCGATCCATCTGTCGATATTGCTGTTATGGAAACTGCTCGTGGAGGCTTGCTTCGCAACGGGATGGGATATCGTCGCTGCAACGTAGCTGCCTGTCTGAATGTCACCGAAGATCATCTTGGTATCAAAGGAATTGATACTCTGGAACAGCTTGCTGAACTCAAGAGAATTGTGATCGAAGTGGCAAAGGACACTGCTATCCTAAATGCCGACGATTCTTTTTGTCTTAAAATGGCGGATTTTACCAAGGCAGAACACATTTGTTACGTAACGATGAATCCGGAACACAAGTTGGTGCGAGAACATATTCGATCTGGTGGTAGAGCAGTTGTTCTTGAAAAAGGCATTAACGGGGATATGATTACACTTTTTGACAACAATGCCCATATTCCACTTTTATGGACCCATTTAATTCCGGCAACCATGGAAGGAATTGCAATTCACAATGTGCAAAATGCCATGTTTGCTGCCGGATTGGCCTATTTCCTGGGTAAATCTCTCGAAGATATTCGACATGGCTTGCGCACATACTCCGCATCTTTCTTTCAATCTCCAGGTCGAATGAACGTATTCGATGGTCATCCTTTTAAAGTCATTCTTGATTATGCGCACAATCCAGCTGCAATGGAAAAAATGTGCCAGTTGGTAGATAAACTGGAGATAAAAGGAAAAAAGATGTGCGTACTCTCCGCTCCTGGCGACCGAAGGGATGAAGACATTCAGGAAATTGCCAGAATCGCTTCCAAACATTTTGATGAATTTATTTGTAAAGCGGATGACAATCGACGAAAAAGAGGCGCTGATGAGGTACCGAAAATGCTGCAGAAATCTCTCCTGGCAGAAGGCATAACTTCTTCGAATATTGAAATGATTCCGGATGAATTCGAAGCTGTTGACAAGTCTTTACATAATGCCGGCCAAGATGATCTTCTCATTATTTTTGGCGATGAAATCACCAGGTGCTGGAAGCAAATTATTAATTTTAATCCAGTTGGAGATGTTGAAAAACCTGCATCTGCAATATCTAAGGATCATCAAACTCCGACAGAAGGATTTGTTATAGATAAAGACCAACGCCTGGTTCGTGATGATAGAGGCGTTCGTTTGGCAAAGGAAGAAGCTGATTGACCGAAACTGCTAAAATGCTGGAAATCCAAGACAGCCGTCGTTTGACTGGTCCAAATTTGCTGTCCGATAAAGCGGGGGCTATTTTGGATGTAACCATTATTGGTTATCCCATATATGAAGTTGTCCATCTATGGAAACACCATATGCTTAATATACTTAAAGGTGTGGGTTGGAGTAAGGAACAGACATTTTTTCGCGTATTTAATCAAGGCGCCAGTCTAGCATTAAGTGCTCCCGTGGATGCACTTTACGCTGCCACAGAAGTGAATGAGGCGGCCTGGAACGCTACGATTGCTTACTTGCAGGATAAGGATGTCGTTGATTCTAATTTAGCTTTAAATCAACTAATAAAGACAATCGACGAAGAAAAGAATCCTGAATTGATTCGGCTAATGGAAGCGTCACGGGAAAGAGGTGTGTGTTTTTTATCGGATGATGAAACTGTATCTGTTGGAATGGGAACAGGTTCTAAAACATGGGAAGTGGATGAAATACCGCATCCTGATAAAATCTCATGGCATAAAATTCATAACATGCCTTTGGCACTAGTAACCGGAACGAATGGAAAATCTACCACAGTCAGATTGCTGGCGTCCATGTTTAAATCAGCAGGAAAGACAGCTGGCATTACTTCGACAGATTATATTCGAGCCGGAGAGGAAATTATCGATTCTGGCGATTACTCAGGTCCTGGCGGGTCTCGCACGCTGCTACGGGATGATCGTGTAGAAGTTGGCGTTTTGGAAGTCGCACGAGGTGGAATTTTGCGGCGTGGGTTAGGTGTTCCAAAAGCTGATACTGCTATTGTAACCAATGTAGCCGTCGACCATTTGGGACAATATGGCATTGACACTTTAGATGATCTGATCCAGGCTAAGCTGGTGGTTAATCGTTCTTTGAATTCAAGTGGAAAATTAGTATTAAATGCTGATGATGAAGGACTAGTTCGGCATGCTGGAGCAGTAAAAACACCGATCTGCTGGTTTAGTTTAGATGAGAATAATCCCGTAATTAAAGATCATCTCAAAAATAGCGGCTGTGTGTGTACTATTAAAGATAATCAGTTGATCTATCATTCAATCCATGGGCAAGAAAACCTCGTCCCTATAAGCGATGTCCCTATTACTATGAATGGCGCTGCTAAGCACAATACAGCCAATTGCCTCGGCGCTATAGGTCTTGCCAAATCGATGCAAATAAACCCTTCTGCAATTGTAGAAGGGTTAACATCATTCCGAGGAGACTTAATTGACAACCCAGGAAGGGGTAATTTATTTGAAATAAATGGTGCCAAAATAATGATAGATTTTGCCCACAACGTTCATGGGATGTTGGCAATCGTGGATACAGTTTCATCCATACCTGCTCATCGGCGCTTGTTGCTAATGGGGCAGGCAGGCGATCGAACTGATGAGGAAATTCGGGCAACAACACAAATTTCCTGGCAGATTCATCCCGATAAAATTGTCCTGACGGACCTTCCTGTTTACTTGCGGGGTCGGGAAGAAGATGAAGTTCCTATGATCATACAGCGCGAATTAATTCGTTTGGGATCGAGCGCTGCATCTATTATATTAACTAAAAACCCCTTGGATGGTGTAAAAGAAGCAATCGATTGGGCGCAGGAAGGCGACCTGTTACTTTTATTAATTTTAACTCAGCGTGGTGAAGTTTTTGAATATTTGAATAGTAGATTATCAATGGATTAATAGATCAATTAATCGAAGGAGGTTATAATGCAACGGAGTAAATTGTTGTTTGGCTTATGTTTTCTCGGAATGATGTTTATTTGTTCTTTGGATGTCTTTGGCCAGCAGAAAAAACCGCTCGATCATGATGCATATGATATCTGGAACAGGATTACGCAAAACGCTATTTCTAATAACGGCAATTGGATCATGTTTACACTTGCTCCGGAAGATAAAGATGCTGAATTGCGTATTAAAGATTCGAATGGCAATTTATCGTACCTGGCCAAGCGTGGCGACTCTGGTATTTTTTCTTATGATTCTGAATTTGCAGTTTTTAAGATAAAAGCATTCAAAGATTCTGTAAAGGCAGCAAAGCGTGAAAAGAAAAAAGGTCCGGATTTGCCGAAAGATAGCCTGGCAATTTACAATTTAAGTTCAGGTGAAGTTGTCAAAATAGCGCGTGTTAAATCCTTTAAAATGCCGAAAGAAGCGGGTGGAATGCTAGCCTATCTTTTGGAAAAATCAGTTAAAAAGGAGGAAGATGCCGGAGATAAAGAAAAACCAAAGGAAGAAGAAAAAGAGAAGAAAAAAGAAAAAGTAAAAAAGGAAAAGCCAAAATCGGATAAGAAAAAGAAAACCGAAGGGACGGATTTGGTTTTACGAAATTTAGAAACAGGTTCTGAAAATCGATATTCAGATGTAACCGAATATTATTTTTCTCAAGATGGTAAATGGTTGGTTTACACAGCTTCGAATAAGGATAGTACGGCGGATGGGATCATTGCCGTTATGACAGAAACAGCAGAGACGGTAGAAATCCTAACTGGAAAAGGAGATTACAAACAAGTTGCAATTGATGAGAATGGTAAGCAAGTCGCATTTCTAACAAACAGGGATAATATTTCCGCCAAGCAACCCTCTTTTTCGTTATATCAATGGCGTATTGGTTCAGGATTTCCAAAGCTTATCGCTAAAGAAGGAACGACTGGCATAGAAACTGGCTGGTGGGTCAGTGAAAATGGCAAAGTTTCATTTTCGAAAAATGGCAAACGGCTGTTTTTTGCAACGGCGCCGCGACCGGAACCTGAGCCGGATGAAGAGGAATCCGAGGATGAAAAAGTCAAAATTGATATCTGGAATTGGAAGGATCCGCTTTTACAACCCATGCAATTGCTGCAAGCCAAAAATGAGCTAAAAAGATCCTACCAGGCCGTAGTTCATTTGAATAATAGCAAAATCGTTCAATTGGCAACAAAAGATATACCATCGATAACGGTGGGTGGTAAAGGCAATGCCGACATTGCGATTGGTAATTCGAATATGCCATATCGCCAGCAAATATCCTGGGAATCGCCCAGGTATTATGATGTTTACCTGGTTGATTTGTTGACAGGACAACGCAGTTTGGTTTTGGAAAAAGTGCAATCCCAGGCATCATTATCGCCTGGTGCAAAATATATTACATGGTGGGATCGCGATGAGTTGGCCTGGTTTGCCATGGATATAAAAAAGAATAGCCAAGTTAATTTATCAAAAAAAATTCCTTACCCGGTATACAATGAAATCCATGATTGGCCCTATAAAGCTAATTCTTATAGAAACGCTGGCTGGACGAATAATGATCAGGAATTTGTGATTTATGACAAGCATGATTTATGGGCTGTTGATCCTGCCGGGAAAAAAGCGCCTCGTTCTATCACAAAAGGCCTGGGCCGTTCGGAAAATATACAATTTCGTTATTCCAAGCTTAATCTGGATGAAGAGGCCATTAATCCAAAGGAAGCTATTTTGCTTTCTGCGTTTCAGTATAATACTAAAGATGCTGGATTTTACCGGCTGCAAATGCAGGGAAATCAAAAACCGGCAAAACTAACCATGATGGCCAAGGCTTTTTCACGACCTAAAAAAGCCAAGAATGGGGATAAATTACTCTTCACTCGTTCAAGCTATGTCGATTTTCCTGATTTGTGGACCAGTGATTTGAAACTATCCAATATGAAAAAAATAAGCGATGTCAATCCCCAACAATCTGAATACTTGTGGGGTACAGCTGGGCTTGTAGAATGGAGCTCATTAGACGGCATCCCGCTGCAAGGCATTTTATATAAGCCTGAAAATTTCGATCCGACAAAAAAATACCCGATGATGGTCTATTTTTACGAGAAGTCGTCCAACAGTATACACAGGCATAGACCACCGGCTACTGCGCGTTCCAGTATTAGCTTCAGTTTTTATGTGAGTCGCGGGTATGTGGTTTTTGTACCGGACATTCCGTACAAAATCGGTTACCCAGGTGAGAGCGCCCTTAACGCGGTCGTTCCAGGTGTTCTGCATGTTACAAGTCTTGGTTTTGTTGATGAAGAAAATATTGGAGTACAAGGACACAGTTGGGGTGGTTACCAGATTGCATACATGGTAACGCGAACGAATATATTTAAAGCAGCTGAGGCTGGCGCCCCGGTTTCCAATATGACCAGCGCTTATGGCGGCATACGCTGGGGAACCGGAATGATCCTCATGTTTCAATACGAAAGAACACAGAGCCGGATCGGTGGTTCTTTGTGGGAATACCCGATGCGATATTTCGAAAATTCTCCAATATTCTGGGCTGATAAAATTCAAACACCTGTTTTAATGATGCATAATGATAAAGATACTGCGGTGCCGTGGTACCAGGGAATCGAGTTTTTCGTCGCTTTACGGCGATTGGGCAAACCAGTATGGATGCTCAACTACAATGGCGAACCACATGGATTGCGGAAATACCAGAACAAAAGAGATTTTGCAATTCGCATGCAGCAATATTTTGACTTTTACTTAAAAGGCGCACCCGCTCCGGTTTGGCTAGAGGAAGGCGTGCCGGCAATTAAGAAAGGAAAAACGCTGGGCTTAGAGCCGGTTTCAACGGAAATAGCTGAGAAATAGATGTTTTAGAAACAATTGGATTAAACATGGAAAAGGAAAAATCTTTAACCGTAATAAAATTGTATTGATATTTGTGTTTCTTCGGTAGATTGCAGTTTGTTGTTTTAATTAACTCTATACTATTTCCTGAATCCCACTAATTGGAATTCTAATCTAAAATAATAGAAACGACGATCATAATACTGTCGATGGAATTATTGGAGAAAAAATGAAGAAGAAAAAAATTGAGAAAGCTTACAAAAATGATCATTTCTTAGAAAGTGCAGACGCCAGAATCATTCGAATTATTTCTGAGTACCTTGAACCCAAACAAAGATTACATCGGGAAAAGGTAAGGGATACAATTGTTTTTTTTGGCTCGGCAAGATCAGTGTCAATAAGTGAAGCACAAAAAACTTACGATGAAATTATCAATAAAAATGGTGAAAAAAATACACTTGAGCTTCGCCAAGCAAAAGCCAAATTACGATTGGCAAAATATTACGATGATGCCAGAGAACTAGCACGCCGATTAACAGAGTGGAGTGACAGCCTTGGGCAGGGCTCAAGGTTTATTGTCTGTTCAGGCGGAGGACCTGGGATGATGGAGGCTGCAAACAAGGGAGCAACCGAAGCAGGAGGGAAGTCCATTGGATTTAACATCAGTATACCAACCGAACAAGATTCGAATCCATATATAACTCCCTATTTAAATTTTGATTTTCATTATTTTTTTATGCGTAAGTTCTGGTTCGTTTATTTATCTAAAGCTTTGGTAATCTTTCCAGGCGGATTTGGTACCATGGATGAAATGTTTGAAGTGTTAACATTGGTGCAAACCAAAAAACTGCATAAGGAAATCTCTGTAGTGATCTATGGACGTGAGTATTGGGAAAGCATCATCAATTTTCAAAAATTTGTTGAATGGGGAACCATTGATGAAGAAGATCTAAAACTAATCCAAATTGCAGATTCGGTTGATGAAGCATTTTCAATGTTAACTGGCTATTTAGAGGAAAGAATTTTAAATAGAGAAAAATTCTGGTCATTATAAACTGAATTTTCAATTAGGCTTTTTTCTAAACCTTCCTTATTTTTTCTTAAAATTAGTCTAATTAAACGTTTCTGGTTAGTTACAGATAAAAATCAAATAGCTTCAGGGTTTCAGAAGATACTGGATTTCAATTCAAACTGAACTGCATAAATATGAAAGATATCGACCCCAACATTTCTGAAAGGTTTCAGAGGTCTTTACTTTGCTGGTTTGCTAACAATAAGCGTAAGCTTCCCTGGAGAGACATTAAGTCTCCCTACAAAATCTGGTTATCTGAAATTATGCTCCAGCAGACTAGGGTTGATACTGTAATTCCATATTATCAAAAATTCCTTAAGAAATATCCAACTATCGCGTCCTTCGCGAAGGCTGATCTTCAAGGGGTTTTGAAAACATGGGAAGGTTTGGGATATTACTCACGAATTAGAAATATGCAAAAAGCGGCCAAAATTATTGTCGAAACATATGACGGTAATTTCCCGGATGAATATTCACAAATACTAAAATTACCGGGAATAGGGCCATATACAGCCGGAGCGATCTGCAGTATTGTATTTAACCAGGCAAGACCAGTTGTAGATGGAAATGTAATTCGCGTTTTAGCTCGATATTTGGGCATTGAAACGGATGTTACAACAACAGATGGCAAAAAACAATTATGGTGTGCAGCTGAAATGTTAATGCCTACCAAACAACCAGGAGCTTTTAATGAAGCTCTAATGGAGCTGGGAGCACTTGTTTGTACTCCGAAGAATCCAGAATGCGAGGTTTGTCCCGTTCGATCAGATTGTATGGCTAAGTTGTCAAACCGTCAGGAAGAATTTCCTATTCGGAAGAGGAAGTTGCCCATACCCCATTATGATATTGGCGCAGGTTTGATTTGGAAAAACGATTTGTTGTTAATAACAAAGAGAAAAGAGAATGGATTATTGGGAGGATTTTGGGAGTTCCCAGGGGGAAAGCAAGAGCTTGGTGAAAATATTTCAACGTGCGTAAAAAGAGAGATTGAAGAGGAATTAGGTATTCAGGTAGATGTTGAAGATTCTTTTGCGATTATCAAGCATGCCTATACCCATTTTCGCATAACTTTGCAGATCTATAACTGCAAATGGACTGCGGGAGAACCGGTCTGTAAAGAATGTGTGGATTTTCGCTGGGTCAGGCTTAATGAATTGGACAATTATCCTTTTCCCAGGGCAAACAAAAAAGTAGTGGAAAGATTGCAGGAATTGTTCACTAAATCATCTTAATCAGTACGGAATAATGGTCAAATACTATTGAGATTTTTCTTTTGAATACACTATATTAAATCATTAATTAAATTTTTACTCAATAATTGTATACCAAAACGGAGGTACTTTTGAATGGCCGGAACGCGCGAATTCGAAGTTAGAAATTTGGAATTTAAGCTTACTCTAAATGTATCTGCAGAAAAGCTATTTAAAGTATGGACAGACCCTTTGGAATTTCAGAATTGGTTTGCTCTGGAAGATTCTCATTCGATTCCGATTATAGAATTTGACCTGCGTGCTGGGGCAAAATATCGTATTGGAATCAAATACCCTGATGGAAATTTACGAATAATTGGCGGGATTATTAAACGAATAATCCCCAATGAATTGTTAGCATTTACCTGGAGTGTCGGTGGTGGTGGAACTCAGCAAAAAAAAAGCGTTGTAATCGTTGAATTTGTTCAGAAATCAGATGGGTCAGAATTAATTGTTAAACATCAATTTATACCTGGCGAAAAATTAAGACTTCAATTTGAAAAAGAATGGAAAATTCGCTTAGCCAGGTTAGAAAACATGTTATCCAAGCTGAATACTTCAGTAGAAAATTAGCCTTTAACATTTTGTCATATGTCTAAGACCCTGTTTTATTCTTGTCCCTCATGTGGTCAAAATATCAAAATATTTAAAAATCCTGTTCCGGCTGTTGACATCATTATTGAGGTATCAGGAAACGGTAAAACAGACGGTATTGTTCTGATTGAAAGAAAAAATGAACCATTTGGCTGGGCAATTCCAGGTGGCTTTGTTGATTATGGTGAAAGTGTTGAAGATGCTGCTATAAGAGAAGCCAAAGAAGAAACAAATCTTGATATAACACTCATTCGTCTGTTAGGTGTCTATTCAAATCCAAACCGAGATAACAGAAAACATACCATATCCACAGTTTTTATTGCAAAGTCCGCAGGCATACCTGTTGCCGGTGATGATGCAAAAAAATTGTCAGTATTTAAAAGGAGTGATCTTCCTTTAAATCTGGCTTTTGACCATGAAAAAATCTTGCAAGACTATTATGAAAGCACATCATCAAATCGATAATTTTATTTATTGGAAACTTCACTACTCAATTCTTTAGTCGTCCGGATAAATATTCAATTATTTAGTAAAATATTTTATTAAAATGTTGAAATTTCTTGAAAAAACATTGAATGTTTTTATTTGAAATTTAATCTTAAATGTCCTGCGTTTAATTAAACTGGTTTAATCATTTTATTTATGATTTTTATAGAAAATCTTAGAAAAACACCTTTACATCATTTCTCTTTTATTACCATTTTGCTTTTTGCAATCCCTGGGAGCCTCGTTGTTTCTGCTAAATCAGAAAAATTATTAATTGTTTTTACAGCAAATAACAATGGCCAATTATTGGATTGCGGTTGTAGTACTGAATATCCCGGAGGATTACCACGCAGGTTAACAGCAATTAACAACCTTCGAAAAGAATATGGTGAGATTTTACTATTGGGAAGGCGGTGATTTTCTGGGAACTACCGATGTGGTCTTGCAAAACAAGTTTGTCATGGATGCTTACGATTTATTTAAGTATGATGGGATTGCATTAGGAGAGCAAGAATTTTGGAATGAAGACTCATTTTTTGAAAAAGAAATCCTTGGCAGAAAACAATCATTCGTTTGCACTAATATTGATAGCAATGTGAAAGACCAAACTAAAGGCAGGATTATTCGAAAAATACAAGTTATAAAAAATGGTTATAAATTGAATATTTTTGCTTTGCTGCAAAAAAATGCGTTTTTGTATTTTCCGGATAATAAAATCCCTTCGTTGCAATTTGAAGATGTAAAGCGTCATTTGAGAGCAGAGTTAAATAAGGTAAACGATTATTCATTTTTAAATATTGTGATTTATCATGGAGACCATTGGATATTCGAAGACTTAAAAAAAGAGTTTAGTGAGATCGCCATATGGTTGATTGGACATGAACCCGGTAACCTTATCGATTCATGGCAAGAAAGCTCAAAACCTGTAATTGTTCCGAGTGGGACCGATGGTGAAAGCCTGGAGCTTGTTGAGGTATCCAAGAGTGATAAAGGTAAACTATTTTTCAATGTTAAAAGGCTCTATTTAACTGAAGAAATAATACCGGATGTTAAATTAAAACAATCCCTGGAAGAATATTATAATATAATCGAAGTGCCATTTAAACTTAAAAACTAAGTAAACCGTTGAAAAATAAATTAATCATATTTTTTTCATTATTTTTGTTTATTTTGCTTTTTTTTGGAATTTGGGTTTACTATATTCTATTTGATTCCCAAAAGAGTTTGCATAATGGACAAAATATTACAGTTATCGTTAAATCCGGAATGTCTGTTGGCCAGATTGCTAATTTGCTCCATGATAAAAACTTGATCGACAAGACCAAGGATTTTATTTGGGGAGCAAAGTTAATGGGAAAAGCCAACAAACTTAAGGCAGGACGATATGAAATTCCAAAAGGAAAAAATAATTACCAGATTATAAAATTGCTTGATCTGGGAAAAATCAGTAGTATTCGCGTTGTAATTCCGGAAGGAATAGATTCTCGAAAAATTTCGTCCTTGCTGGCACATAACCTGGGAATCGATTCTTTGAAATTAATAAATTATGTGGAAGATTCAGTTTTTATTCATTCGATGAATCTTCCAGGCATTTCTCTTGAAGGATACTTATTCCCGGAAACTTATGACTTTTATTGGGGACAAGATGAAGAGTCTGTTATAAAACGAATGGTAAATCAATTTATTGATGTAATTCCTGATTCAATTTTAAGAATATCAAAAATTAACCCTAAACAATTTCATGAGATTATAACTTTGGCGTCCATTATACAAGGAGAGGCAATCGTTGCTGAAGAAATGCCTATTATTTCGGGAGTCTATACGAATAGATTGAAACGTAGAATGCGGCTTCAGGCCGACCCCACTTTACAATACATTATTGAAGATGGACCGAGACGGTTAACAAATAAAGATAAAAAAATTCAATCACCTTATAATACATATCTATACCCGGGATTACCACCCGGACCCATTAACAACCCGGGATTAAAGGCTATAATTTCTGCCGTAAATCCGGGAAAAGTACCCTACCTTTATTTTGTTGCTAATGGGGATGGGACCCATACTTTTAGTCGTACTTTTAATGAACATTTAAATGCGAAACGCAAGTTTGATAAAATTAGAAGGGAAGTTTACAGAAAACAGAGATTGGAAAAAACAAATTAATGACTGCACAAAACCTTGGTAAATTGAAAAAGATATTGATGGACTTAAACGAAGTCCAGCTCGCCGCAGTGGAATGTCCGCCAGGGCCAGTACTTGTTCTTGCAGGAGCAGGAAGTGGCAAGACAAGAGTTTTAACAAGCCGGATTGCTCTATTACTTTCAAGATTCAATGTTCAACCCCATGAAATTCTCTCGGTTACTTTTACGAATAAATCTGCTAAAGAAATGAAAACCAGGCTCAGGGCGATGGTGAATGCCGATTTTTCGACCTTATGGGTCGGGACATTCCATTCTGTGTTTGCTCGAATTTTGCGAAGAGAAAGCGTATACATCGGTTACGGAAGAAATTTTTCTATTTTTGATTCTGATGATCAGTTGCAGACAATCAAGCGGATAATGAAAGATTTGAGTATCTCTATTAAAGATTATTCTCCTAAACTGGTTCGTGGATTGATTAGCCGTTACAAAAATGAAATGAAGACTCCCGAACAAGTGGGTAGTGCTATTGCTGATCGATTTGATGAGGTCCTTTTCAAAGTTTATTCTCAATACAAGGGGTTGTTAAAATCAAATAATGCCATGGATTTTGATGATCTAATTACACTTCCGGTGAATCTCTTTAAGGAGAATCCTAAAGTATTAGAAAAATACCAGGATCGTTTTCAGCATATCCTGGTAGATGAATACCAGGATACGAATGTTTCCCAGAATGAATTGATTAAATTATTAGGTCTCAAAAATAAAAATGTGTTTGTAGTAGGTGATGATGACCAGTCTATTTACAGGTGGAGAGGAGCGGAAGTACAAAACATCTTGAATTTTGAAAAGTCATTTCCCAATTGTGAAGTTTTTCGTCTTGAGCAAAATTACCGCTCTACAAAAACGATCTTAGCTGCAGCATATTCAGTGGTTAAGAATAATTATCATCGCACAGAAAAACGATTATGGACGGAAGGGAGCCATGGGGATCCCCTTGTTTTAATGGATTCTTATAACGAATCTGATGAAGCAAGTAAAATTCTAAATCGAATTCGCCACGAAATTAGCAATTATAAACGGAATTTCCAGGATTTTGTCGTCTTATACAGGACAAATTCTCAATCAAGAGCCATAGAAGATGCTTTACGCAGGAATGCCATTTCCTATGAAATTGTCGGAGGAACAAAATTCTACGATCGCAAAGAGATCAAAGATTTTCTAGCATATCTTCGGATTGTAGCAAATCCCAAGGATGAATTGAGTTTACGAAGGATTATCAACGTACCGGTTAGAGGAATTGGCGCTGCCACCATAAATAAATTACAGGATTATTCTGAAAACGAAAACATTTCATTAATAAATTCACTAGGAAAAGTTGATGAGACCTCAGGTATTTCTCCTAAAGCTCGAGATAGACTAAAAGAGCTAGGCGTTTTCTTCGAAAAATATTTTTCGCTCAAAGATACGCTGGGTTTTGATGAGTTTGCTCGAGTAATGAATGATGAAATCGGTTTTCTGAGAATGTTCAAAGAGGATGGTTCATTGGAAGCAATGAACCGGTTCGACAATCTTCAAGAGCTTCTTTCGGCGATTTCAGAATATTGCGAAAACCGTGAAGAGCCAAATTTAGATGGATTTTTAGAAGAAGTTGCGCTAGTGACGGAGTTAGACAATTGGAACGAACAATCAAATGCTGTAACACTAATGACTATCCACAGTGCAAAGGGGCTGGAATTTCCGGTAGTTTTTATTTCAGGGCTCGAAGAAGGGCTTTTCCCGCTTTCTCGGAGTAAGGAGGATCCGGATGATTTTGAAGAGGAAAGACGGCTTTTTTATGTGGGGCTTACGAGAGCCAAGGAAAAAGTCTATCTATCATGGGCACAAAACCGTCGGAGATTTATAGAAGGAGCTATAAATAGTATTTCATCATTCGTAGATGAGATTGATCCTGAGTATATTGAAAGACTTGTACCCAAAACCGTTTCCATTCACAAACCTGTTTATCAAGGTTTGGAATATGAGCCAATACCCGATTATGAAAACGAAAGCCAGGAACAATCTCTATATGTTGGGTGTTTAGTAAAACATGATTTGTTTGGTACTGGTAAAATTCAAGCCATGGAAGGAACAGGGCAGGATCTCAAATTAGCTGTTCTCTTTGAAGGAATTGGCACTAAAAAACTTCTTTATAAATATGCTCAATTGGAAATTATGTAGGGAACCAAATTTCGGTTCCATTATTCAATTTCTGTTTCTCTCTGTTATTGGAGTTTGGTTAATCCAACCGGTTATAGCCCAGGAATCCGAGGCGGTTCGTCAATTTCAATATGCCCAAAAACTGATGGAAGATGGCTTTTTGGACCTGGCTTCCTCACAATTCGATGAATTCCTAAAATATTATCCGGATAGCCCGCGAGTGACAGAAGCCCTTTTCTACTGGGCGCAATGCCTGCAAAAACAAGAAAAGTGGGAAGGAGCTTCTGAAAAATATCGTGAACTTTTGTTTAAATATCCCGATTATCCTCGTTGCGATGTAGCTCTTTACACGATCACCGAAAATTATTTTAACCTTCTAGAACCTGAAAAAGCTATTAGTAGTTTTGAGAGGTTCCCGCTTTTTTATCCAAAAAGCCCATTGGCCGCGCAAGCATTGTTCAAAGCAGGAGAATTAAACCTGGAGCGATCTAATTTTGCGAAAGCTGAAGAGGACTGGCGACGCATTTTGAATGAGTTCACGACATCAACCTGGATTGAAACAACCAGGTACCATCTTGCCGAACTTTATTTCAAACAGAGAAAATTTGATCAAGCTGAAACACAAATTAATCGGTTGCTAGAGTTCACTTCGGAAGGGGTGCCATTTGTTCGTCTTGCCCTTCTAAAGGCAAAAATCTTAGCTCATAAATATCGACTTGATGAAGCTGAAGCTCTCTATTCAGCACTACAAAATACTTCATTTAGCAATCGCTGGGATAAAAGAGTTCAATTGGCCTATGCTGAATTCTTACAGAAATTGGGACAATTGGATAAAGTAGAAGAGATTCTAATACCTCTTGTTGAATCTGAATCAACTACGACTTTGCGTGACTCAGTGCTTCTGCAATGGATATCCTATAACTCACAGGCGGGTAATGATTCATCTGTAATTGCGGTTGTAAACCAGATTATTCACGCCACAAATAATAAATCCATAATGCAGGAATCAATGGAGTATGGTATTAGAGCAGCGAAAAATTCAGATGGTAAATTGGTGCTAGTGGATTATCTCGAAAGATTGATAGAACTTGAAAAGGATATCGAATTAGAAATCCCACTTTTAAAAAATACTTATCTCGATTTGCTCAAAACCTATAACCTAATTGGCAGACCGGCATCTGCACTTGAAATAGGCCAGGTTGCTATAAATCGATTCGGCGGTGATTTATTCCTCTTAGATCAAATAAAATATAATATGGGCCGGATTTATATGGAAACATTGAATCAGCCCCGAAAAGGACTATTCTATTTTGAGCAAATATTGGAGCCATCCCATAAAAGTGAATTGGCCGATGATGCTTATTATCAAGTGGCATTGTGCTTTGAAAAACTAAATGATTCTAATCAGGAGATCCAAATTCTTGAAAATTTCAGTCAGAATTTTCCGGGAAGTCCAATTCTGCCACTAATCTATAATCGCTTAAACTGGTTTAGATATTATAGACCTGCCGATCCTTCAAACGAACTCAGCCGTATGTCATCCATGTTTAGTAATCTGCTATTGACCGGCCAACGGGAAGAGTCAATATTTGCCATTGTCAAGCAAATGTTTGGGCAGCTAAGAGCCTATCGGGATGTAATCGAAACTAATAAAAGCATTAGAAGTGAAAATCTCCTAAAAAACTACACAGACCAACTAGATCAAATGGTGGCAGATTCTTATTATCGGCTTGCATTACAGGAAGAAGATAATGATAAAAAGGAATCTTTGCTCGATAATGCCCGCATTTATTTTCTTAAATATTTAGCCTCTCCCCCAGCGTTAAAAGAGCAATTGCGGGTAGCGTTAAACATCCGGAAAATTGAAATGCTAAGATCAGACAGGGATTCGAACAATGTAAAATCGGATTATAACTACTATAAAGTTGTTATTGATAGATTCAAAAATTTAGATGAAGTAAAACAAGTGAAATTGGAATTGGCAGACTTTCTTTTTCAAATAGGGAAAGATGTTGATAGCGATTCCATAAAATCTGCAATTCGGCTTTATGATGAGATATTGGATGATAGCAGCAATACTATCGCAGCAAATGGCGGTGGCTGGAGTCATCTGGATTCGGAAAATCTTCCTGCAACAATTGAAGAAATAGCTTTATATCGAAAAGGCATGGCCCATTTAGCTCTAAACGACACTTCATCTGCAGTGTCTATCTTATCTTCGTATATTTCACAATTCCCCAAAGGGGCGTATATTCTATTCGTGCTAGAACAGCTCAGTCAGGTTAGTATTCAAAAGAAAGATTGGGAATCAGCGGAAAAATACTTATCTACTCTTATAAAAAATTACTATTACGCTTCTACGGTAAGATCTGCAAAATTACAGCTAGCTGAAATAATGATTACTCAAAATCGATTTGAAGATGCTTTGACAATTTTGGCCAATCTGGATGAAGATTTTGATATCAACCATGAGAAAAAGCTGTTTTTACACGGGGTAGCCTTAAAAGGTGTTTCTAATTTTTTTCTATCCAGGCAGGTTTTTCAGGAGTATTTACAATACTATCCCAATGGTATATTCGTTCCGGATGTATATTTGCAGTTGGCAGATATTGGCAAAAAAACCAACCAGCCACAAGAGTTCCTCCTGAACTATGACAGGTTTTTGATTCGATTCCCTACAGATCAACGCGGCCGTGATATATTGCTGGAATTGGCGGATAATCGGTTTAAAAACGGCGAGTATAGTTCCTCTTTGGAGCAATACAAAGAATTATTGGCTACTTCTGTTGATCCCGAAGAGCAGCGCGTTTTAGAACGAAAGAAGATCATTTGTATGATACGATTGGGCAATGTATCAGCGGCGCAGGTGGCTGAAGCTCAATTTGATAAGGATTACAAGAATGTTGATGAAGACTTGGCTGAAATCGAATACGAGCTAGGCAACCATTATCTCGGTAAAAAATATTTTGAAGGCGCCGAAAAAATCTTTAAGAGAGTCAAGGATAAATATAAAAAAACCCGTTTTGGGCCTTATGGAGCATATGGTCTGGGTAAACTAAAAATAATTACTAATTTAACGGACGATGGCCTGGAAATATTAACCGAGATTATTGATAAATATCCGGAATCGGATGTACTTCCAAATCTGTACCTAACATTGGGTGATTTTTATTATAAGAACAAACTATTCAATAATGCGCTTTCTGCATTTCAGCATTGTTTAGAATTGAATCCGAAATCTTCAGTTGATCTCACAGTGAGACGATACTTAATTAAGTTATATACAGAAAGTGGAATAAACGATGCAGCATTGTTGGCAATTCGTGCCTATTTGGATAAATACCCCAATGCTGAAGATAGTTTTAACAAGAAAATACAATTAGGCCTTAATTTAATGAATTTATATGAGTATGATCGTGCCATTGACCAATTTAGAAGTTTGCTACCTCTAGCAAATAATGAAAAAGAAGCTGAAATCCGTTTTTATATAGCAAAATGTTATTCAAGCAAGGGACAATTCCGAAAATCAATTTCAGAATTTTTCAAAGTACCATACTATACGAAGCCGACAAAATTACCTTGGCATGTAACGGCAGAATATGAAGCTGCAATTGCATATATGAAGTTACAGGAATGGGATCCGGCTAAATCAATTTTGGAAAAAATCGTTGACCAGGAAGGCCTTGAAAGTGTATTTGGAAGGACAGCGATGAATAAAATTCAGGAAATTAACCAGCTCAAAAGTAAATAATGAGAAGGAAGTAAATTATTGGAAATATTATATTATTTTCAATTGTTGCAATCATTTAAAATATATTATACATTTATGTTAAATCATAAAGGAAGCATATTATGAAAAAAATGATCATTCCCTTTATCCTCATAGGAATTTTTGCTACTTCCATTCATGCGCAAACTCGTAAACCACCCAAACCAAAGCCAGAGGAAGAAGAAACCGGCAAGGCTGGTGTGATCAAAGGAACTCAGTTTGTAAAACGGAACCAGATAAAGAGAACTAAACTACACAGCAAGCCTCCAACCAAGTTTGGAGGGATGAACTTTGGCGTCATCTCCAATCAATATCTGGGTTTCGGTGCATCATATGAAATGAATAGGCATACGAATTTTGGGATTGCAGTTAGCTTTTATTATTATCCTATTCCCAGTGATCAGCTATACTTTGACCCTTATTATTACCAATTTGTACAAAGGAATGAAGGGTCAATGATGATTTTGTATATTGGCGGTAAATACAATCTACCATTTATGAAGAATGAACCAAATATGAACCCATATGCTGTTTTTGGAGGTGGCCCGGTTTTAGGAATTGAAAGTGATATAACAAAACAATGGCCCGGGAGTATGTTACATGCTTATGCACTAGGGGGATATTCCGCATATGGTGGAGTTGGAATGGAATATCGTATCAATTCATGGGCGGTTAGTTTTGACATTCGCTACCAATTTTTGCGATTCCCTAATGTAGTATTTGGCGAAAAATATTTTGATGGTTTAATATACAATATTGGTATTGGGAAATTATTTTAAGAAATAAATATTTTAATTTAATTCCGGAAGATTTGTAATTTCTAAAATTGCAGACTTCCGGTTTTTTTTGATTACAAAATATAGGTTTTGATCCTGACTGTTATATTCCAAGGTGTTACTTTTTTTTACAAAAAAATTATTTTGTAGAATAGTAATCAATAATTCACCACTCAATTTTATGAATCGTCTACTTTAGATTGGATGTTAAAGTGCGCTTCATGGACAATCAAAAAAATATTAAGATATGGAACAAAGGTTTTAAAGAGAAACATTCGGTTACACGGAGGATGTTTGACATGGATATACTACCAGGGAAATCATTACAGCTGTAGCTTTGGCTAAGAATTCCAAAGAAGAAATGATCGCAGGATTTTCACAACCAATAGATTATGTAGCGAATCGCATTGCGGAAAAAATTCAAAATGACTTTATAGAAGCATACTCTAAATGAATATTTCGTGTGAGGAATAAAGTTAGAAACCGACTTTCCTTTAGAAAGCCGGTTTCTCCTGCCAGGTAAAAAATTGGGGTTTAATTCCTAACCTGGCTGATCTTTAAGAAAGCTAATCCAGGCTGGATTTTAAGGTGGGATTTACCAACCTGGTTAACTCATTTATAATTTAAGACGATCTGAAAGTTAAATTGGTTACAATGTCTCTTTCTAAGAAATTTTAAGCAATGTTTTATTTAATGAATGAATTTCCAAATTTTCACTGATATTCAGATTGTTAAGACCAAAAAAAAGGCAGAGTCGCTACAGCTCTGCCTTGGGTTGAAAACCATCACTAAATAAATGGGAGGTTCGTTCAGTGATTTTTTTCTTTATAAACCATATATGTCGATTATTTAAGCAAAGTTGCAGGAAAAATATGATGATTTTGGTTCCAAAGAATATTCATCATGGTGAGTTGAAAGTGTCGATTATTAATCGTGGAAAATTTACTATAACATGTTTGTTAATTAATTTTAGGTTTTGTATATTATTCAATGACTATTAACATGGATCATTCATAATTGTAAATTTAAGCTGAAAGTTTCTAAATGTCATCCCGTCACACAGGCTGTCGCAGAATAGCCTTCAGCCCGATGAGTCATTCATGGAATCTCAAT
>CAYXGW010000035.1:0-48212 GCA_964464595.1 uncultured Deferribacteres bacterium | reverse complement strand
AATACACGACTTTTTGGCAACATTTCTATAGTGAGTGATGATTTTTTCGATAACAAAGAATTGGATGAAGCAAATGTTGATATAAAGCTGGCTTTAAACGCTCCGTCCTTAAAGGTAAAGGGTGGTTTTGCAACCAATACCCCTTCTGGTATTACATTTGGAGCATCAGGCCGGTTTATAAAGGGATTCCCGGTTTTTTCAGGACCCTATGTAGGTGGTCTCCCCGCACCCTACGGGGACGGAAAAAATGGTGTCGAGGACTATTTCTTACTGGATATTAACTTTGGCTATGACCTAAAAGATTTTCTTCACGGTTTTCGAATTGATTTATCCATCAATAATGCACTCAACAATAAACATCGTGAATTTATCGGGGCGCCAAAAATCGGAAGACTTATAATGGGTCGTTTAATGTTTACTATGTAGCACCCTGTTTAATTACTTATCATTAACTCCCAATCCTTAATTTTGAGGATTGGGAGTTTTTTTTTGCAATGGTTTTATTTTTTATTAGTTTATACTTAGTTTTCAAATAGCACTTATAATTTCTTTTAACCGTATTATTTTAAACTTGAATATCATATGAGTAAAACGAATTCTGTAAAACACCTTTTATTTATTCTTGTTGTCGGAATTCTTGGCCTTGGTTTATTCATCATGTTTTATCCTCCATATGATGATTTTTCTTCCCTCAAACTAACTGTAGATCAATCTGCTGCTATTGAAAAGTCTAAAATACTAGCAAGCAAATTGAATATAGATGTTACAGATAAAGATCCGTCTGTATCGTTGCGACGCCAGGACAATCTTTTAGAAGATCATCAAAAAAAATATGGTTTGAAAGAAACTGCAAAAAAAATAAATGAGAACCTGCCGGGCTATTATTGGCGCATCAGCTATTCAGACTTAAATGTAAATCCGGATTCAGTTTCGACAACGCAAGCGGCGGATGATAATCAAAAATCGTTGTCGTTTGAAATTTCGACGACCGGGCAGTTAATTTCAATCAATAACCAGTTAGCCGATAGTCAAAATGCGGATGAATTTGGAAATTCCCACGAAGAAAGTTCTCGGTATTTCTTACAACAATTTACCCCTTATGATTCATCCAAATGGACACTTAAGAATCGAGAATTTGAGTTAAGCGAAAAAGATAGTATTTATCGATTTTCATGGTTCACTAGTTCAGTCGACTGGACAGATACATTGATGGCCAATATTGAGATGCAAGGGAAGAGCCTCGGGAAGTTGACCCTGGAACCTTTACTTCCAAAAAGACAGGATGATGAATTTGATATCGGAGATTTATTTGAAGCCATCGAAGCTATCTTTATTATGGTAATGATTATTTTCGCAATTGTGGTTTTAATCCGAAGATTACGCCAGGATAAAATAGATTTTAGAATGAGTTTGGTCATGGCTATTATAACAGCGGTTATGATGGCTATGTTGATGTTCCCTTCAATGAACGGAGCTGCTTTATGGCAATTGCTGCTTGGCACAGGGGTTTCGGCAGCATTTGTCGGCTTTGCTGGATTTATTCTTACTGGTGTTTCCGAATCTGTTGCAAGGGATATTTGGAACGAAAAACTCTTCACTCTAGACAACCTAGTGCGTGGAAAATTATTATCTAATAGAAATGGACACGCGTTGTTGAGTGGGTTGGGATTTGCTGGTATCATGCTTGGTGTTTTTTTAGTTTCGGTAGTATTGAGTGAAAAAATAGTACCAGTATGGACCAATCATGATGATCCGGAAAATTTCATTAGCGCAAGTGCATGGATTGGCAACCTTGGTGAGATTTGGCTGTCAACAGTATTTATTTATTTTGGTTTTATTGTTCTGATATTTTCGTTATTGCGAAGTGTGTTGAATAAAGTTTGGCTATTATATGTGCTTTGCAGTTTGATTTTCGCGCTTATCCCGCTACAATTTGTTATCATCAATCCAACGCCAATTCCAAACATAACTCAATTTATATTCGGTATCATAATTACTATTGCATTGTTTCGGTATGATTTCCTGGCTGTTTTGGTTGCCTTGTTGTCATATGTTTCAATACTTCATGCAATGCCATATTTTTCTCAAGGCTCATTTAGCTTTGTTACAAATGGATTAGTCACTTGTCTCTTTCCAATCGGATTTTTGGTGCTAGGCTTAATTTCTTTAAATATGCCGGAAAGTACAGATCAAAAAACAGAATATACCCCGGCTTATTTACGCCGGATCAGTGAAAGAGAGCGCTTTCAACGAGAGTTAGAAATCGCTCGAACAGTACAATTGAAATTTTTACCGGACTACCAACCTCAGAGCGATTGGCTGGATGTCGCTAGTACATGTGTTCCTGCTTATGAAGTGGGAGGAGATTATTACGATTTCCTTGAATTGGATCATAACCGTCTTGGCGTGGTTGTTGGCGATGTCTCGGGAAAAGGTGTTTCTGCAGCTTTTTTCATGACTTTACTAAAAGGAATTCTCGTCTCCCAAACCCGTCATACTCAATCTCCCCGCGATGTTTTGGTTCAGATGAATGATCTTTTTTATGATAATGCACAGCGAGGTGTTTTCATTAGTGTGATTTATGGCGTGTTCGATCGATTACAGGGTACTTTTACATATGCTCGAGCAGGACACAATCCGGTCATCGTTCACAATCATCTCAAAGAAGATGCTAAAGAGTTATGTCCTAATGGTATGGCCCTTGGGTTAGATAAAGGACCTATTTTTGCTGATACACTAGAGGAAGTTTCTGTTAAAGTTAACCCGGGAGATGTCTTCGTGTTTTACACCGATGGTTTCTCAGAAGCTATGGATAATTCCCGCCAGGAGTTTGGCGAAAATAGATTGCTTGAAGCTATTAAAACATCAATGGAAAAAAGCGCTTCTGAAATCTTAGAGGATGTTCAGGTAAAAGTAAAACATTTCACTGGCGATACCCCCCAACATGACGACATGACTATGGTTGTAGTCAGGGTTGCTGATTTGTTACTTACAAACTCAAATTCATAAATTTGGTTTCTTTTTAGGCTTTGGTTCTAAAAATGCTGGTTTATTGGAATATGACTATCGTGTTAATTTCAGATTGATCCGATTATGGATTATGGCTTAGATAGCCTTTCAAAGCTCCGTCTGAATTAAATTGAAATATGAGCCTAATTTTAGTACATATTAGTAAATTGAATTGATAAAGAATTTGTTACATGCTATCAAGTGGTAAAGACATTAATCGTTTATTGCGTGAATGGCCTCACGATCCTGCCAAAGTAAATGTCAGGCGAATTATTGGCGAGGACGGTAGAGAAAAAATTCAGCTAAGGGTTGACCTCGGTATCTTACAAATGGAATTGGATGGACGCCCAGATGGGAAACGGCCTTTTGGAAAAGAATCCCTGCTCGATCATTATCTGGACAATCTTAAGCAACATAATCTTAATAAAAAGACAGACGAGGGATTTGAATTAAGCAGAGAGGACTGCCTGAATCTTCAACAAGAAGCGGTTCAATACTACCATCGTTATCTAAGCCTATTTTACCTTGGTGATTTTGAAAGTGTGGTTCGGGATACGAATCGAAATATTAAAGCCTTTGATTTTGTCGAGCGCTATGCTCTGGATCCAAAAGATAAATTTATATTCGATCAATTTCGCCCTTTCGTGTTAATGATGTACACAAGGGCAAAGGCATCAATTGCGTTGAAAGATAAAAATTTTGATTTGGCAATAGCCCATGTAAAAAAGGGTGTCGATCAGATTGAAAGGCTAAGGTCTGAAGATGCCAATGAAGCAGCAAGTACGAATCATGAATTGATTTTTCTACAGCGTTGGATGAAAGAGATTAATGGACTAAAACCAGAAGATCCACTGGAAAAGTTAGAACGGGAAATGAATGAAGCTGTTCAAACGGAAAATTTTGAACTTGCTGCTAAACTTCGTGATGAAATTCGAATTATTGTGGATCCAAAATTATTCAAATCGGATTTATAAGCCATCCAATTTTTATTTTTAATAGGACAATTTCCTTTTCTGTATTATCCTTAACCCCAAAACGGTATTTGTGAATATTATATAAATCACAAATACAAATTCTAATTCTCAAACAAATTTCAAAAATATTTCACTCTTAGTATTCAATCTTAATAATTACTGGTTAGAATGAATAAACAAACTGCAGAAGAGAAGATAGTTCAGCTACGGGAGCAATTGCATTTACATAACCATCGTTATTACATACTTTCTGATCCTGTTATATCAGATTCCGAGTATGACCGCTTATTGCGGGAATTAGGAGAACTCGAAATTCTCTTCCCCGGACTGATCAAGCCGGATTCACCTACGCAAAGAGTTGGTGCACCGCGGGAAACAGGGACTGGCTTCAAATCTGCGACCCATATTGTACAAATGCTAAGTATGGAAGATGCATTTAACGAAACTGAATTCCTTGATTTCGACCGGCGAGTCCGTGATGGATTAGGAGTTGAAGTAGTAGAATACACAGGAGAACCAAAGTTTGACGGTATAAGCATGTCCCTTACTTATGAAAATGGCATGCTGGTTCGCGGGGTAACCCGGGGGGATGGTTCTATCGGAGACGACGTAACTGACAATATTAGAACCATAAATACCATTCCTCTCAAATTATTAACAGATAAGCGTTCTGTTCTGCCATTAGTTGAAATCAGAGGAGAAGTGATTATCGCAACAGATGATTTTCGTAAGCTAAATGAAGAACGGGCAAAAAATGACGAAGCGCTATTCGCCAATCCAAGAAATATGACCTCAGGTGCAGTACGGCAATTAGATCCCGCTAAAACAGCTAAAAGGTTGTTGAATTATTTTAGCTGGGGATTTGGTGGATTCCAAGGGGCTGATTTTTCCTATCAATGGGATGTTTTGAATACATTGCGTGATTGGGGATTCCAGGTTTTTGAGAACATTAGAATATGTAAAGGTGTTGAAGAAGCCATTGCATATTACAAGGGCATTCTTTCGGTGCGTGAAGATCTGCCATTTGAAATTGATGGCGTAGTGTTTAAAGTAAATTCACTCGCAGAACAAAATCGATTAGGGACAAAAACACGCCATCCTCGTTGGTTAGTAGCTTATAAATTCCCTGCCAGGCAAGAAACAACTCGCCTGCTGGACGTAAAGTTCCAGGTAGGACGTACCGGTATTATTACACCGGTTGCTGTTCTCGAACCTGTTAACATTGGTGGGGTTACAGTTTCCCGGGCCACATTGCATACCGAAGAAATAATCCAACAAATTGATCTAAAAATCGGCGACCGGGTTCTGGTAGAACGGGCAGGAGATGTAATCCCTAAAGTCGTTAAACCAATTGTAGAGCAAAGGACAGGCGATGAAACGGAAATTGTCATGCCCGATCGCTGTCCAAGTTGTTCTACCGAATTAGAAATGGAAGGGGCTTATTATTATTGTATGAATTTTTCCTGTCCGGCACAGCTTAAAGGCCGGTTATGGCATATGCTTAGTAAAAGGGCATTTAATATAGATGGATTTGGAGAAGAAAACATCGATCAATTGATGGCGGAAAACCTTGTTAAAACACCGGCGGATGTGTTTTTTTTGAAAAAGGAGCAACTTGTCGGTCTCGAACGTTGGGGCGACAAATCTGCTCAAAATCTTATTGATCAGGTTGAAAAAAATAAAAAGATTGATTTTAGACGATTTCTTTATTCGTTAGGTATTCATGGCGTTGGTGAATATGTTACTAGAATATTGTGTGAAAACTTTTCTGATTTACAAGCATTAATCGACACAGATGAAGAGAACTTAAAGGAGATCAACGGTATTGGTCCGATAGTCGCTCATTCGATATTGGAATTTTTTCATCGCGAGGAAAACCAGGAAACCCTCAGACGATTGTTCGATTCCGGAGTTGAGATTCAATATTCCCAAAAAGATCAAATATCAGACAATCATTTTCTTGCCGGAAAGACTTTTGTATTCACAGGTGGATTAGAAATAATAACGCGCGATCAAGCAAAAGAAATTGTTATGAATTTTGGCGGCAAGGCAGCCGGTAGCGTTTCATCAAAGACGGATTTTGTAGTAGCTGGAAAAGATGCCGGATCGAAATTACAAAAAGCAAAAGAACTTGGCATTCAAATTTTAACCGAAACCGAGTTTAAAGAATTAGTCGAAAAGAAGCAATTTGATTAACCAAAGTTTCTAAATCTTATCTTTATTAAAACCATTGAAGTTATTTAACCCATTTAATATTTTCGTGTTAAACTAACCCGTTTTAAAAATTTCATGAAAGGGATGAACATGTCGCAATCAACATATGTGCCAGTCAGGGCACCCCGGGGAAGTGAAATCTCCTGCAAAGGCTGGCAGCAAGAAGCTGCATTGCGAATGCTGATGAACAACCTCGATCCGGAGGTGGCCGAGCTTCCTGAGGAGCTCATTATCTATGGCGGATCCGGCAAAGCGGCGAGGAATTGGCAATGTTATCACGCTATTGTAAAAAGCTTAAAAGAACTCGAAAATGACGAAACACTGTTGGTTCAATCCGGCAAAGCGGTGGCCGTTTTCAAAACTCATCTCGATGCACCACGAGTTTTAATCTCCAATGCAATGCTGGTTCCGTATTGGGCGACATGGGATGAATTCCGCAAACTGGATGCATTGGGCCTAACCATGTTCGGCCAGATGACTGCGGGTAGTTGGATTTATATTGGCACCCAGGGAATATTGCAGGGTACTTATGAAACTTTCGCCGCAGTGGCTGAACGGCATTTTGGCGGTGATTTGACTGGAAAGCTGGTAGTAACTGCAGGATTGGGAGGCATGGGTGGCGCACAACCGTTGGCTGCAACTATGAATAACGGGGTGATACTGGCTGTAGATGTAGATCCGGACCGTATTAATCGCCGAATTCAAACCAAATATCTTGACCAAAAAACCGAGGATTTGGATGAGGCGATCCAATGGGTGTTGTCTGCAAAAGAATCTAAAACTCCCTTATCCGTTGGCCTGTTAGGAAATGCAGCCGATATTTTGCCGGAATTAATAAGGAGGAATGTCATCCCTGATGTGCTGACCGATCAGACGTCTGCCCATGATGAGCTACAGGGTTATGTACCTGCCGGCCTGCCATATCAAGAAGCACTGGCCTTAAGAAAGTCCGATCCTGAAAAATATATCAGTTTAAGCTACCGGTCTATTGCAACACACGTAAAGGCAATGTTGGAGTTGCAGCGTCGGGGTGCGATTACATTTGATTATGGCAACAATATCCGCGGCCAAGCAAAGAAAGCCGGGGTAGAAAATGCATTCGTTTTCCCGGGATTTGTGCCGGCATATATCCGGCCGCTTTTTTGTGAGGGTAAAGGACCATTCCGTTGGGTTGTTTTATCCGGCGATCCCGAGGATCTGTATAAAACGGACGAAACGATCCTTGAACTTTTTCCTCAGGATAAAATGCTGCACCGCTGGATTACCCTTGCCCGGGAGCGGGTTGCATTCCAGGGTTTGCCGTCAAGGATTTGCTGGTTGGGTTATGGCGAACGCGATAAGGCAGGTCTGGCATTTAATGAGTTGGTAAAATCAGGCAAGGTTTCTGCTCCAATCGTGATCGGAAGGGATCACCTGGATACCGGTTCAGTCGCTTCACCAAACCGGGAAACCGAAGGCATGAAGGATGGCAGCGATGCTATAGCCGACTGGCCAATATTAAATGCATTGCTGAATGCGGTTTCCGGTGCAACCTGGGTTTCAGTACATCATGGCGGTGGCGTTGGAATTGGCTTGTCTATACATGCCGGCCAGGTAACCCTCGCAGATGGCACGATCGAAGCTGCTGCAAAAATAAAACGGGTTCTCACTAACGACCCGGGAATCGGTGTTGCCCGGCATGTAGATGCCGGCTACGATGAAGCTGAACTAACGGCCAAAGAACGAGGGGTAAATGTGCCGATGATGAAGTGATTGGTTTTGTAGCACGAGATTTATCTCGTGGTCTCGACATGAATGTTGAGTTACACTGTAAAGCGAGATTCATCTCGCCTGTTGAATTAGAATAGAATGCAAGATCTTGATTAAAATTGTTAAATTACTTTGCAGATAAAACAATATTTGAAGAACATTTTAATACAGACCTGTCGCTATATTATTTCATATGTCTTCGCTTATTTTTTGTGTAAAACCTGGCTGGCGAAACTTTTTTATCTGTTCGAATTGATTTTCTTTCCAAAACCCCTAAAAAAAAAGATGCAGGAAAACTATAAGGCGAATTGACTTTGCATGGAAATTATTTTGTAAAATAGAATATATAAATGGAACCTTCTCTCGATATATTTGCCATTTTGAATTTTTTGGGAGCAATTCAAGGAGGGTTTCTTGCTTTTGCCCTTTTTACAATAAAACGTGGCAATTCCGCCGCAAACTTCCTGCTCGGCTCCCTGCTGCTGGGAACATCTATTGTCATCATCAACATCAATTTATATTACACAGGATACATTTTCTCTTTTCCTCACATGGCGCGTATACACTCGCCAATCAACGTCCTCATTGGTCCCTTATTTTTCTTCTATGTAAAGTTTCTGACGACAAGAGGTTTTCGTTTTAGAAAATACCATGGGTTTCACATAATCCCTTTTGTGATAAATATTATCTACCTTGTTCCTTTTTATCTACAAAGCGGCGACGAAAAAATAGCCTACCTGATGGCTGTATTTGACGCCTATCCGTTAGAATGGTATATCATCAATGGCTTAAAACGTCTGTATAATCTTATCTATCTTCTGTTAACCCTGCGCCTGCTGATAAAGTATTCACGTAAGATGAAGAGCGATTTCTTTTCGATTGAAAGGGTGAACCTCAATTGGTTGAGAAATTTGATGATCATGTTTTTAATTGTCTTATTGATCTCTATCTTCATTTATCTCGTAGATTTTCGTTTTGAAACGATCTATATTGTCCCTTCGGTACTATCAATAATTATATACATCGTGGGCTACATGGGGCTGCGGAGGCCAGAGATCTTTACAGGGGTTGAAGAGAAGCCAGTGCAGAAATATCAGAGATCAACACTGACACCGGAAGATGCAGAGAAATACCTTGGCAAACTTATTCATTTGATGAAAGCTGAGAAACCTTATACAGACAGCAATTTGACGTTGCAGAAACTCGCCAGAAAACTAGAAATTTCTCCTCCTCATCTTTCTCAGATCATTAATGAGAAATTAAATCAGAACTTTTTCGATTATGTTAACAGCTATCGAATTTCAGAAGTCAAAAGACTGATGGCTAAACCCGATAGGAGCAATGATGCCATAATGACGATTGCTTACGATGCCGGCTATAACTCAAAATCAACCTTCAATACTGCATTTAAAAAACACACCGACGGTATGACGCCCTCACAATACAGGAAAAAAACAGCGTTTGAGTCTAGAAAAGGTTCGAAATGATAAAGTCGAACCTTTAGCAGAAAACTTTTCTCCAAAATGTGAGTAATGATTGCTCAGTAAAGCAAAAACAATGATATACTTTCTGAATTGGAGGCTTGATGTCAGCACCAACCACGATTTTTAAAACCACAGTTAAAATGTTACTTTTAATACTATTTTTCTTTTCAAGATTTTTGCCTGGCGTGGCACAGGAAACCTTCACAGCCAAAGAAAATATACAAGCTTTCATGGATTCTGTCATTGCCGCACAAATGGCAAGCTGGCCTTCGCCGGGTGTTGCTTATGCTATCGTGAAAGATGGCGAGATCTTCTCAAAAAAAGAATATGGATACGCCGATATAGAGAAACGCATCCCCGTATCTGCTGACACCACGGTTTTTAGAATTGCCTCGGTCTCCAAAGTTTTCACCGCTACAGGAGTTATGCAACTTTATGAACGGGGTTTGATTAACCTTGAGGAAGACGTCAATACATATCTCAAAAAATTCAAGATCGAAAATGCTTACAACAGACCGGTGACAGTCGCAAATCTGTTGACCCACACTGCCGGTTTTGACGACCGGCACATTGAAAGGAAAAAACTCGAGGAGTCAGACGTCTTACCTCTCGGCAAATATCTTGCAAGCCGAATGCCTCCCCGTTCCATGCCTCCCGGAGAGGTGTTCAGCTATTCCAATCACGGTATGGCGCTTGCCGGCTATCTCATTGAGGAGATAGGGGAGGAATCGTTTGCAACTTATATGGATGAGTATATTTTTCGACCTCTCGATATGAATTCTTCCAGTTTTGAGCGGCATAACATCGTTACCAATCTGGCAACTGGTTATAAACATGAAGACGGCGTCTATCTTGCGCAGCCCTTTGAATATATACAAACCGTACCTGCTTCAATGATGATGAGCACAGTAACAGATGTCGCCCGTTTTATGCGGGCTCACCTGGAAGACAGACCTTTCCTCGAACGACGTATTATTGGCGAAGTAACCTTGCGGAAGATGCACACACAGCAGTTTACACATTCTCCCGGCATTTCGGGAACAGCATTTGGATTTCATGAGAGTTTCCGAAATGGCCTGCGTCTGTTGGATCATGGCGGCACCACGGCTGGGTTCGGAAGTTATCTATACCTGATCCCCGAAAAAAAACTGGGCATTTTCGTCGCGCATAACGGGGACGGAGAATATTTTGCAAAGCAGATCATTACCAAGCTTCTTGATCATCTTTTCCCTTATGAATATGCTGAACCGCAGCCGATGAAAATTTTAGATTCGAACCTTGCACGTTTTACAGGGTCTTATGTTTCGACCCGGCATGCCAGGAAGTTGATCGAGAAAATCAATATTCTGTTTATGAACAAAGCCCGGGTCAGGATGATTGGAGAAAACACGCTGGAAATATGGGGTACTTCCGCTGTACAGGTGAAACCGCAACTTTTTCAGTGGCAAGACAAAAATATCAAAGCCAGTGCAAGAGAAATTGCCTTCCGTGAAGACCAGGATGGAAATATCACCCATCTGTTTTATGATGGCGGCGCTTACGAAAAACTGCGGTGGTATGAAACCGGAATTTTTCAACTCATTTTTTTCATCTTTCCAACGCTTGTTTTTCTTTATGTGACAATCGGCTGGTCAATAAAGTTTGCTTCAAACGCTATAAAAAGAAAGAGAGAAACAAAAAAGAAAAACGAAAGTTTCGACCGGATTAGACAAAGGGCAAATGCGGTTGTCTTTTTGATATGTGCGTTAAACACCTTTTTCATCATCGGATTTTCTGCGATAATGATGACACAACGTGACGCGCTGGTTTATCATTTACCCGTAACAATTTATATGTTGCTCATAATTCCGTTGATCACAACCGTACTCACTGTTTTGATGATCTTTTACAATATCAAGATATTCGGAAACAAGGGTTTCTCTGCCGTAAAACGTTTTTATTACCTATCGATGACAACCGCTTCGCTCACCTTTATCTGGCTGTTGAATTATTGGAACATCCTGGGCTTTAAAGTCTAACAATACCTTCGCCCGGCGGTCTGCAAAAAACCCCCACGCTTTACATCCGAAATGACAATTGAGTTGGCTGTTTCTCGCAGCCAACTCATTTACCGTTGACCTTGATTTTGATTTTTATTCACAAAAATATCATTCCTACCCAATCTATATGAAATAAGAATTAATAAAACGAATGCAGCAGAAAACCAGGCGCCATTATTTTGAAAACTTTCATTCTTCGGTTGTTTTTTGGGAAAAATATTTTACATTAATGACAATTAACCAGGACAAAATTCTGCACCACAAATCGAACGGTTTTATATGGTTTTTTCAGCGGACAATAAGTTTTCATAATTATAAATGTTATAACATTTGTTTTCGCGAGTCTAGTTAATAGTTTGCGCGATATAGAACAATTTTACCAAACATAAGGAAATAGTATGCAAAACAGAAATAAGAATTCGATAGGATTTATAACAGCTTACTGTAGTCATAGTTATAAAGAAAATGATATTCCAGTAAATTTATATTTCTGGAATTTATTCAGTGAACAAGGGATCATGTTCTCAGTTGATCCAAAATCAGACTTTCTTTCAATACCATACCTCGAAAAAATGATGCAAAATAGTAGTTGTTTTGTCGCAATAATTCCTTTTAGACCCGAACAAAAAAAAACTCGTTGTTCACCGTTTATTCTTTTTGAAAATGGAATTGCAATACATCAAAACAAACCTAAGCTTATTTTATTAGAAAGTAGAATTAGTGAGAAATATTTTGGATATAATAATACTGAAATACTTGTTTTTAATAGATATAACCTTCATGCTAAAGAACATAAATTTATATTTGCAATATCAGAATTAGTTAAAAAAGCTAAAGGGAATACCGATTTTGAAGCACAATTACATAGTAAAGTGTTGTTTATATTAGACAAAGAAACACATATTAAGAATATTTATACGAAAAAAATAATTAAATTAATAGAAAATGAATTAGAAGATCTGGGTTACGAACTAAAAGTATATATACCCGAATTCAATAATACTCATGAATTTTGTCAAGAATTGAATGATGCTGATTTCATAATTATTGAACAAAGGATTGATTTAATATCCCCTTGGATTACTTCATTTATTCATGCTAGGGCAGTTCCTTCAATTAGGGCTTGTTATATCGGTGATTTGCAAACAAGAGATGAAGCAAGATTAACGCCTTTGTTAATGAAATATTCAGTTCTAATCTCGAAAAGTGTTTTTGAATCAGTCATTCATTGGGACCGACCAGCAACTTTACTTAATTCAATTTCTCCTCATTTGAATAAATTAGAGCAACAGCGGGTTATTCTTGATAAACGTCAAGTTGGTGATAGGTATTTTAAAAGTATCGGTAGAGAGGATACACTTGTTTTTATAAGCTTCGCAGATGAAACAAAAGAAATTGTTACAAGGTTATCGAATGCATTAAAAATAGAGAATATTAATTTCTTTCAATATAAAGAAAAAGATGCAATTCAGATAGGTAAGAAATGGCAAGAAGAACTTGAAACAAAGTTAAATGAATCGAAAATATTCGTAGCTTTAATTGATCATAACTATTTAAATAAAGAGTGGTGCACGTTTGAAATGAATATAGCGGAAAATCTTGACACAGAAAATAAAATACGAATTCTTCCATATTTTTTAACCAAAACAATACCTACCGCACTTGAAAAAATTGAAGGCAGGGAAGTATATGATATGAGCCGCGATGATCTTGTAAAGACTATTGTTGAGGACGTTGATAATGCTTTAAGAAAAAAATCATAGGTTACTGATGAAATACACTCCAAACCCTTTTGATGTAATATCAGTAGCAATACCAGACGAGTTAAAATATTTAGTAGAAAAAATATCTAAAAACATTCACGATACTTGGGCTTTAGAAAGAAAATTAGACGGTTGGAGATATGGTCCAAAAAGAGATGATGATGAAAAAACAAATCCATGTTTAGTTCCTTTTGAGGCCCTTCCAGAAGAAGAAAAAAAATATGACATTATAATTGCAGAAGATACCATAAAGGCGATTCTATTTTTAGGATATAAAATCACAAAAGCGGAGACTGACAAATGATGAGTGAAAAAGAAATAATTTTAGAAGAATATAAACTTTACGTAGAAATGGCTGACAGAGTAAGTGCAAGACGCATCGAAACAAATAAATTTTATATAACTTTATTAACGGCATTATTAGCAATATTAACTTTAGTGGTTGATAAAAAAATACTAATTTAGTATCATGGATTTATATTCATGTTAGTATCATTTCTTGGGGTTTCGTTAAATATTGTTTGGATAATAAACATTGCATCTTTCAGACAGTTGAATTCTGGGAAATTTGAAGTTATACATAACATGGAAAGTAAGCTGCCGATATAATGTTATAAAGATGAATGGGCTATTTTAGGTAATGGTGAAAAAGCAAAAAAATACTTGCAACTGACACGTATTGAAAAATTTATTCCTATTATTTTATGTATACCATATTTTACTCTTTTTATCTATTCGGTTTATAATATTTTAAAATAAACTATGTTGAACCAAACAAATTTCCTATTTACAGTCAAACCCTACCAAGATTTTGAATGACTTGGAGAAAGTCCTTGTTTAAGTTTTAAGGACAAAGCGTGCCAATTTATCGAGTTTTTCTACGCATTGGAGTATTAATTACAAACGTAGATAGAGGCACCTTACCGTATTCAAAAGGAAGGATCCACCTTCACCAAAATATTTGTAGTTGCTTTAACCAGGCCCTAACTGCTTTAGTTTCCTTGACTTTTTTCTAACCGATTCTTATCTTTCCAAAGCTTATTCAAGACAACTAAATCGTTGCTTTCATTAGGAAAACTCGCTGTAAAATACAATGTCACATTTCAATAAATATCAACCGGGCACCCATTTTCTTCAAATCCCCGGACCGACGAATATTCCGGACCGTATCTTGCGAGCTATCTCAAAACCGATCATCGATCATCGTGGCCCTGAGTTTGCGGAACTTACATTTAGTCTCCTCAAACGATTGAAACAAATACTTAAGACTTCAAGCCATGTAATTATCTATCCATCGTCAGGGACGGGTGTGTGGGAAGCTGCACTGGTAAATATACTTTCTCCAGGCGACAAGATACTCGCCTTCGAAACCGGTCATTTTGCCACGCTTTGGAAAAATGTCGCTGTCAACCTTGGCTTGGAAGTTGAATTTGTAGCGGGCGATTGGCGCAGCGGTGTCAATCCACAGGTGGTAGAAGGGAAGCTTTTGCAAGATACGGAGAGGCAAATCAAAGCCATTCAGATTGTGCACAATGAAACCTCCACGGGAATCACCAGCCGTATTCAGGAAATCCGGCAAGCGATGGACCGGGCAAATCATCCTGCGCTTCTGTTGGTCGATGCCATTTCATCCCTGGGTTGTGCAGATTATAGTCACGATGAATGGAGAGTGGATGTGACGATAAGCGCATCACAAAAGGGATTGATGTTGCCGCCTGGTTTAGGATTTCACGCTGTCAGCAACAATGCTTTGGAGGCTGCCAAAAAATCAAAATTCCCAAAATCTTACTGGGACTGGGCGCCCATACTTGCAAATAATGAAAAAGGATTCTTTCCATACACACCCGCAACGAATTTGCTTTTTGGTTTGGATGAGGCGCTTACCATGTTATTCGAAGAAGGTCTGGAGAATGTGTTTGAACGTCACAATCGCCTGGCTGCTACAACCCGTTGTGCCGTAGATGCCTGGGATTTGCAAAATCTTTGCCTTAATTCCGAAGAGTATTCCAATTCAACCACAGCCGTTTTAATGCCTGACAGCTGCAACGCCGATGAGCTTCGTCAAATCATTCTCGAGCGTTTTAATATGTCACTGGGCACCGGTCTCGGCAAGGTTAAAGGAAAGGTGTTCCGCATCGGCCACCTTGGGGATATGAATGAATTGATGCTGGCTGGGACCTTAAGCGGAATAGAAATGGGGTTGAGTCTGGTAGGAGTTCCTCATAAAAAGGGTGGCATCGATGCCGCTTTAAATTACTTACAAAACTCCTGAATTTTCATGGATCCTGCTAACGCTGTAATTTCGAATCCAGTCGTATCCCTCGTTGGATTTTTGATGGTCATCGGACTATTGTTATTTCTCATCGCAAAATGGAAATGGCATGTTTTTTTGGCCCTGCTGATCCCAATAATTTTATTCGGTATTATTCCCGGTGTTCAGCAAAATAACTTTATTCAAGCTTTTGAAACCGGGTTTGGGAAAACCCTCGGAAAAATTGGCGTGGTCATTGTGCTGGGTTCCATCATTGCAGAAGCGCTAAAACATACCGGCGCTATTCAGGTTATCACGAGGTCCATGGTTCGTCTGGTTGGTGCGAGGCGGATGCCATTGGCTTTAACTTTGACCGGCTTCATTCTCGGGATTGCGATCTTTTCCGACGTGGCTTATGTGATCTTAAATCCATTAGTGCACTCGGCTGCAAAAACAATGGGGGTTGGCATCGCTGTTATGTCCACAGGTCTTGTGGGAGCGCTGCAACTCACACATGCCATAGTGCCGCCGACACCAGGACCGTTGGCCGCCGCAGCTCTTGTCGGTGCCGATATCGGAAAGACCATCATTTTCGGTGGTATTGCTTGTTTATTTGGCGCCATGGCAAGCTGGCTTTGGGGACAATATGTGGTGGTCCATAAAGTTAAAACTCCCCCTTCCGAAGAATTTACGGAAAAAACTAATTTGGTCGAATCAGTGGGACCTGGGACTTTAAGTTCCTATGCTCCAATCGTTATTCCAATACTATTGATCTCTGCTCAAAGTATTGGAAAACTGTTTCTGGATGAGGGAAACCCGGCTCGAACCGTTCTCTCTTATATCGGCTGGCCTGTTGTGGCTCTTTCCGTCGGGGTTTGGCTGGCTTATAGGAATATCAGAAATGAAGATGATAAAGCTAACGCGAAGGACAAATGGGTGGCGGATGCATTAAAAGTTTCAGCAATGATATTGGTCGTAACAGGCTTGGGTGGCTCTTTAAGCGCGATTCTAAAAGGAACACCGGCTGTTACAACAATTGCTGAATTATTTGCGAATTATGGATTGCCTGCCATATTTTTTCCTTTTGTATTGGGCATTATTGGAAATATGATTACCGGATCAACGACTGTCGGGGTGATTACTGCAGGGTCGTTAGTCGCTCCCATGTTGGGTACTTTGAATTTATCTCCGGAAGCTGCGATGCTGGCAGGTGCTTCCGGATCAGTAATCATCAAATATGTAAACAGCAGCTATTTCTGGGTGTGTACATCACTTAGTAAGTTGAGTGTTAATGATGCGATTTTCAGTTATGGCGGTGCCACATTGGTTGGCGGGGTTGCTTCATTTGTTGTTGTATATGTGATGTGGGTGATGGGGGTGATTTGATGGTATAAAATTTGTGATGATCTAAATGTTTATATAGAGTATTTAAATGAGCGTACAGAACCAAATCCAAATGACTAAATAGAAAATCGATAAAATGCGGTGTTAACACAGGTGTTTCATTTGTTCGGGTTTATTTTTTTTCTTCACCGAACTCCTCCAAACTCATCGATATTTCTTGAATCCACCCCGATTTTGTGCTACACTTAAACCTTTGTACATATTGGAATCAGCTTAAGATATGAAAAGTTTATGAAAATTGATTTATTAATTGCAAACGCTAAACAATTGGTCTATTCCATACAGCAAGAATCCAACCGTAGCAAACCTGAATGGCAGTTGCAAACGGTTAAGGATGGTTATGTGGCAATTTCCGATCAACGTGTAGCTGCAATCGGAACAAAAGAAGAAGTATTTGCCAAAGTTCTGGTTGAACCGGATTGTGAGACGATTCCAGCTCATGATTTTGTTGTAACCCCTGGTCTGGTTGATGCACATACCCACCCGGTTTTCTATCAAACTCGGGAGCATGAATTTGAAATGCGTGTGCAAGGGAAAACATATGAAGAAATTTCTCAAAGCGGTGGAGGAATTCGTAGTAGTGTACAAGGTGTCCGATCTGCTTCCAAAGACAATCTGAAAGAAGTTGTGCGAAAAAAATTAGATAGATTCATCGAACTCGGCACAACAACCATTGAAGCAAAAAGTGGTTATGGGCTGACCCTTGAAGATGAGGTTAAATCTCTGGAAATAATCAATGAATTAAACAAAGAACATGATTTAGATCTGGTCCCTACTTTTCTGGGAGCCCACGAAGTGCCAACAGAATTTCGCCAGGATAGAGAGGCATACATTCAGCTATTGATTGACGATATGATTCCTTATGTTGCGCAGCACAACCTTGCTGAATTTTGTGATATTTTTTGTGAGAAGAATGTTTATTCCATAGATGAAGCCAGAAAAATTTTAAATGCAGCTGACATTTGCGGTTTAAAAATTAAACTGCATGCTGACCAATTACATTTAACCGGGGCAACCCAATTGGGAATAGAATTAGGTGCGATAACCGTTGACCATTTGGAACAACTAGACGATGTTGGAATTCAGAAAATTGCATCTTCCAATACGATGGCTGGACTTCTTCCCGGCGCGGTGTTTTTTCTGGGATCAAATACATATCCACCAGCTCGTAAATTGTTGGATGCCGGCGCCAGTGTCTTTTTGGCGACAGATTTTAATCCAGGTTCCAGTATGACTCAATCTTTACCTCTTATGATGACACTTGGCTGTCTCTTTATGAAAATGACTCCCGCGGAAGCTTTAATGTCTGCGACAATTTATGGAGCAACTGCATTGGGAAAAGCAGATTCTATTGGAAATCTATTGCCGGGCTACCAAGCAGATATTGTATTATGGAATGCAGATGATTATCGCCAACTCCCATATTATTATGGAGTTAACCTGGCTGAAATAATCATAAAGAATGGCCGGACAGTGTTTGCCAAAGGTACTGTTATATCAGAGGAACTTTACAATTGAACTCCAGTAAAAAAATGGTATTCATTATTTATTTGATGTAAGAAGGAGCAAGTTTTTTGAGAAAAATAATTACCCCCCAAAACCTTTTATGGCTATTACTTTCCTTTTCTATTTCCTGTTCATCTTCTGATAATCCCTTCGGTTTAATTGATGTTGAAAAAAGTGATTTTATTTCCGTTCTGAGAGTAGAATTGGTTGGCACTCAGAATGAGACCACAGTAGATAAGGCGGTTCCTGAAATAGGGACAAGCATCCAAATCATGGTCGGAAAATATAGAGGAGTAGAAAGTGGGATGGTCATTAAATTTGAGTCTATAAGTGATGACATAGCCGGCACTATTCAAGAAGCCTTTTTGATTTTTAATCAAATTGGTAATATATCCGGTGATTCTACAAACAGCATTTCTGTTGAAGTTCATGATGTGGCAACTTCCTGGTCAACTGAAAACCTCGATCCAGAGGCAATTTTAATGTCATCCGGAACAGAGCTTTTAGGAAGTGTAACATTTGCTATAGATAGTGTTGGCCCGGATACGATTCGTATTTCCGAGGAGATTGTACAACGTTGGTTAGACCAGCCAGGATCTAACAATGGTGTCCTGGTTTTGGCTCCGGATGCAGAAGATATATTCGTATATTCATCTGATGAAACAGTTCTTGGGCCTATCTTAGCTTTGACCTATTTTGAAGATGATAGCACAAAAAATAGGAATATTTTGGAATCTGACGCTGCTTCGGTATTCGCTTTTACCGAGACACCAAACGATCGGCTAGCTATAGCTACAGGAATAGAATCTGACATTTTTGTTCATTTTTCAATTCCGGATATTCCGGAAGATGCAACCATCAATTTTGCTAACCTGGTATTTCATGTTGATCAAGAAAATTCAATATTTCCAGCTATTGTAGACCAATTCCGGTTAGTGAATATGCTGGCTCTTATCAGTGAAGATCAATTTACAGGTGAAGTAGATTCAACATTTTTCGGAGCATCAGTTTACACTAATAGCACGGAGTTAACCGTTAATATTAGCGGAATGCTCCAGTTTGCAATTAATGAAAAAAAGGAAGATTTCGGATTTCGAATAGCTCCTTTAGATCCCACACAAAGTATCTTCAGAACCCTGATATATACGAGTGAAGCGGATTCAACCAATAAACCGAGTGCCGAAATACTCTATACTCTTCCACCAGTTTCCCAAAGCAATTAATCGGAGGCTTCATGTTTCAGAGGTTAAATAAAGTTTTAGTTTTTTTAGTTTTTTCCATTTCATGCTCAACAATTTCCTTTGCAGATGGTTCGATTTATTCTTTACGGGGGATTGGGCTTCAGTATCATTATTATGGGAGTCGAGCAACAGGAATGGGCGGAGCGATTATTGCAATCTTAGATCCAAACGATATAAATTGGTTAAACCCTGCAGCATTGGCGGGAATTAACCAGGTTAGGTTTTCTTCCCATTTAATTATGCAAAACCTTAATATAGAAAATAGCAACCTAAAACATAAAACAAATTATGCTAATTTTAACGGATTTATGGGAGCATTTCCAATATCTTCCGGAATTGGAATTGGCTTTGGTTTGCAACCGATTACCAAAATAAATTATAGTTTCGAAACGTTAAATACAATAGATGTTTACAACTACACTACGTCTGTGAACAGCATTGGAGGTCTTAATCGTGCTTTTATTGCAAGCGGATTTAAGATTCATTCCAGATTTCAATTGGGATTCAGTTTAAGCTATGTGTTTGGGAAAGCCGATGAAGATTGGCGTGTTAATTATGAAAGTGGAGGCTTAAGAGAACCACTTTACCAATTTAGTTCAAAACTTAAGGGATTTAGCTCAAGGTTTGGTGCTGTACTAAATCCCTTAAAAGGATTAACCATCGGTGGAGTTTATGAAACTAAATATAATATGAGTCAAAATTTTGTAGAAGTTCATACAACTAGTCTTGGTGGGCTAATAATATTCGGTCCGCAAACAACTATAACCAGCACCTCTGATTTTGATTTTCCAGGTTTGTGGGGAGTTGGAATCTCTTATCAAATGAAGCAGAAATTTATTTTGGCGTTTGATTATGTAAATCAAGATTGGAGTACATACCCGACCAGTACTCAAAGTAGTATTTCGGAATTTACTAATTTTGAGCGGATTTCCTTCGGTTTTGAATTTACTCCATCAGTAGATAAATTCGCCAAGTTTTTTCAGAGAAGCAAATACAGAATTGGTTTCGCCATGGAGCAACCATATGTGCTTGATTATTCGGGAAGAGAATTATCAACAATTTTTGTGACTGCCGGGTTAGGAATACCTTTTGCCCGCCGTAGCGGATCAATTGATCTTGCAATTGAGTATGGTAAACGAGGCAGCATTTCTGATAATAATTTTGAGGAACAGATATTTCGACTTAGCTTTTACATTACCGGCAGTGAGTTGTGGTTCCAGCGTTAATAAGCCAAAATTAAAACATGACATTCTTGTCATAATTCCTTCAAAAATACCTTGACATTAGAGCTATTATTTATTTAATTCTGAATTGATGTTTAGAATTCCATTAGAATTTTAATTTTAAAAAAATCGGAGGTTATCAATTGAAGAAAGAACTTAAACTAAATCGGAAAACGTTTCCTGTTTGGAGCATATTATTGGGGCCATTTCTTCTCTATCTTATTTATACGATTGGTTGTACACAGTCTGCAGGAACCAACCAGGCTATGAGTCCGGAGAGAAAAAAGGCGATTGAAGATTCTCTTCAAAAAGTCAAAGAATTTGAGATTACTAAAAGTTGGAGTACGGCTTTCGAGTACTATAAAAACGAAAACTACACAGATGCAAAACGTTATATAATGAAAGTCATCCAATTAGATCCTGAAATGCAATTAGCTGATAAAATTCATTACAATGATATTTATGCGCGCCTGTCAAATTGCTATGTCAAAGCCAATATGCCGGATATCGCCCAAATTGCTCTTGAACAGGGCTTAAAATACTTTCCGGATAATATTTACTTGCACGAGAGTTTAGGTTTTATGTTTCGCAAGAGGAATCAATTTGATGGTGCGATAGAGCATTATAAAAAAGTTTCTGAATTACAAACAGACAAATCTGAAATTTATAAAATACTTGGTGATTTATATCGACGTACGCAACAAATTGATCTCGCAATTGAGCAATATGAGAATTATACTAAATTGGAGCCTAATGATAGAGATGCCAAGGACACATTGACCGGGATGTACAGCGCTACCGGAAGAAATGCTGATGCAGTAGCTAGTAAAGAAAAAATGTTAGATGAAAACCCCGATGATACTGGTTTAATGTACGAATTGGCGATAGTTTATTTTGATGAGGGTAATTATCCTAAAGCAATAACTATGTTTAATCGTTTGTTGCAAAAAGAACCCAACAACACTGATGCTTTGAATAAAGTTGCGGAAGCTCATCTCAACACAGAGAATTATAGCAGTGCAGTGAATGTCTTTCAAAAGATTCTAGATATGGATAAGAATAATATTGATGTCATAATCCAAATTTCCGACGTTTACCGGAATCAAAATCGTTATACTACATCCAGAAATTGGGCCAGGAGGGCGTTTAATATCGATAGAAGCAGTGGGCTCGCCTTTATTTCAATTGGTAAAACATATCAAGAAGCAGCTAGAGCTTGCGTTGACAAAAAGGGTTCATTCAAATATGATGATCGATTGGTGTATCAAAAAGCTTACAATGAATTTAAAAAAGCCTCCCGTGATCCATTTATGAAAGGACAAGCTGAAAGACATATGAAAGGTATTGAAGGCAATTTGCCGACGGCAGAAGATAAATTCATGAATACTCATACAGAACCTAAAGAAGCTTGCTACAAATGGATTTAAATGGAGAATAATTTCACACTGTTCTTTTGAAAGTTTATATTAGTTTAATGAAAATTGGCGTCTATATGACGCCAATTTTTTTTATAAAGTCCTAAAGGATTAAGCATGTTTCGATATGATGAATTGAGAGATACTGACGTTGAAGTATATGATTCCATAGTAGGAGAAATTCGTCGGCAAAACACTGTGCTTGAGTTAATCGCTTCGGAGAATTTTGTTAGTTCAGCTGTAGCCCAGGCGCTTGGAAATTTAATGACTAATAAATATGCCGAGGGATTACCATCTAAAAGATATTATGGTGGTTGTGAGTTTGTGGATATTGCCGAGAATCTCGCACGCGAACGTGCAAAACAATTATTTGATGCAGATCATGTAAATGTTCAGCCGCATTCTGGCGCTCAAGCAAACATGGCTGCTTTCCTGGCATTTCTAAAACCTGGTGATAAAATTATGGGGATGAATTTAGCACACGGTGGACACTTAACTCATGGTAGCCCGGTTAATATTTCTGGGAAATATTTTAAAATTATTCCTTATGGGGTTCGTAGAGATACAGGTTATATTGATATGGATGAAGTAGAATCGCTGGCTAAGAAAGAGCAACCAAAGTTGATTCTCACAGGTGCAAGCGCTTATTCAAGAGAAATTGATTATGAAGCATTTCGTGTTATAGCAGACAAAACCGGGGCAAAATTAATGGCAGATATCGCACATCCGGCGGGCTTAATAGCATCCGGACTCATAAAAAGTCCCATACCTTACACTCATGTGGTAACAACTACGACCCATAAAACATTACGAGGGCCACGCGGCGGAATGATAATGGTTGGCAGAGATGGTGAAAATGATATGGGTATAACCACGCCCAAAGGCAAGGTTAGAAAATGGTCAGAGTTGATCGATAGTGCTGTGTTCCCGGGTATTCAGGGTGGTCCCCTAATGCATGTGATTGCCGCAAAAGCAGTTGCCTTTAAAGAAGCCCTTCAAAGTGGTTTTATTGACTATTCAAAGCAGGTTATTCAAAATGCGAAAACGATGGCTGCCGAGTTATTGGAAAAAGGCTATGATATTGCTTCCGGGGGAACTGATACACATGTGTTTCTTGTTGATTTAAGCAACAGAGGAATTACGGGTAAAGCAGCAGAACGTGCATTGGAAAATTCGGGAATAACGGCAAATAAAAATATGGTTCCATTTGATACCCAAAGCCCTTTTGTAACCAGTGGAATTCGTGTTGGTACACCGGCGCTGACCACAAGAGGAATGAAGGAAGAACAAATGCGAATCATTGCATCGCTCATTGATAAGGTATTAACTTCTCCTGAAGATGAAGATATTACAAGGGAAGTTCAAGGTGAAGTCCAAAATTTGTGTGAACAATTTCCATTGTATACATTGCCTAACTAAAGTTAGGATTTAAATATGAAATGTCCATATTGCGGCGTAAATTCCGATAAAGTCATTGACTCCCGAGAAGTAACAAATGGATACAGCATAAGACGAAGACGTAGTTGTTTAAATTGTAGTAGAAAATTCACTACGAAAGAATTTGTTGTGGATCTACCTATTGTCATTATTAAGCATGGGGGGATTCGGGAAGCTTTTGATCGGAAAAAATTACACGAGGGAATTGTAAGAGCTTGTAATAAACGGCCAATTTCGGCAGAGCAAATAGATCAAATTGTGGGTCAAATTGAAGGGGAGTTACAAGACTTAAAAACCAGGGAAATTGAGGCTCGTATAGTAGGCGATTGTGTAATGAAACATTTACGAAAAATTGATGACGTTGCCTACATTCGATTCGCGTCTGTTTATCATAAATATGAAAGTAAAGACGAATTTTTAGGAGAACTTAAACGCCTGCAAAAGTAGCAGGGTGATATCAAATCATCTTTAATTGAGATGTTTTTTCAAAAGGGGATTGTAATTTGATAAAGATAATTAAAAAATTCAAACAGGAAAAAGACCATCCAAATATCGATTAAATATATTGAGAATTCTTAACAGCAGGTTGAATGGCCTATGCAGTGAGAGATTAAACTTGGAATGTTAACAGCCTGTTCCTTTAAGATCTGTTTGGTCGCAAATCTTTTATTTCAGCTTGTTCCTTTAGATGAGCATACCAATTTGTAAATGATTGTTGCCGTTTTTGATTCAATAATTGTTGATAAAGCAAACTTTTTTGTGTCTCGAAACCTGCTTCATCAATGGCTCGTTTATTGACTAGCTTAATCAGGTAATATCCTCGAATCCCCTTAACCGGTTCTGAAATTTCATTATCATTCAAAGAAAATGTCGTTCCTACGAATTCGGGGTCCCTACCAACTGAAGGAATGGTTTCATCCCTTGTAAAGGAAGTAGTGGTTTTGATTTCCAAGGAATCTTCGGACGCAATTCGTTCAAAATCATCCGAAATTGTCATTAGTGATCTAATTCTTGCTGCTTTTTGGTGAGCTATTTCTCTTCGCCTATCAGCTTGAAGAATATTACGAATATTAATTTGAACCTCATCGATTGGCTTAATTCTTTCTTCTTGAATTTCACTAACAGAGGCAACAATAAACCCTTGATCGGTTTCAAATGGCTCCTCACGGATACCGCCTATCTCAGAATTAAACACAAATTGACTGATGTCGTTCGAAAATCCGATGCCGGGTATAAAGCCACCTGCATTAAAAAAAGCAGAACTAATGATGGTTAATGTGGAGTCATTGGCAATTAAGGCGTTTAAGTCATTATCCTCTAATTCAATTGCATCCATTGCGAATATCATTGCTTTGGTTTGTAAATCTCCTTTTGTTTGACTCCCAGGTTCAAATTTCAAAAGAATATGACTGGCACGTACTTTTTCTTCACCATCTTCAGTTTTTTTCTCTTCTATTTTTACCAGGTGGAGCCCAAACTGTGTTTCAATCGGACCGACGACTTCTCCGACATCTGCATTAAACGCTGCATCTTCAAACGGTTTTACCATGGCGTTTCTTCCAAAAAAACCGAGGCTACCGCCTGTTCCTTGTGCAGTAGGATCTTCAGAAAAGATTTCTGCGAGGGAGGCAAAATCTTCGCCATTGTTAATCTTGACAAGCAAATCCTGTGCGTCGTTAAATACGGCCAGAGAATCATAGGCTGTTGGAATTAAAGGGAATAAAACATATTCTATTCTTCGTTTTTCTACTTCCCTATATTTCTCTTGATTTTCATTATAGTAGGTTTCTACATCACTTTCGTCAATTTGAATATCTTCAGAAAGGTAATCATTAGGATTAAAGAAAATATATTTCACATTTGCTTTTTCATTTCTCTTTACATACTCCCACCTAATTTGTTCGGGAGTTATAATCGTAGCAGCAGCAACGAAGTTTTGTAATTTTTGGTAAGGTAGCGTTGATCTGATATATTGTTCAACAGGCAACCAATCATTTCTGGGGTCTGAAAGGGCCTGACGATATTTTACCATATCGAAATTACCATCTGTCTGGAAGGTTTCATTTGTCCTTATGATGTCAGGTGGATTATCTTTAATAATGGATACTACTTCGCTATCTGTCGCAGCTATTCCTCTGCGCTCAATTTCTTTTCGCATTAATATTTCCTGTATCATACCTTCCCAAACCTGGTTTTCTATCAGATCCATTTCCTGGTCGGAAATTTCTCCGCTTCCCTGGCTTCTTCTAATATTAATTTGATTCCGAACACTTTGGTAATATTGGTCGGCCATAATTTTTTCGCCATCAACTTCACCCATCACACCACTTGGGGTTCGCAACCCGGTAAGATCCATACCCCATTCGAATATGATTAAGCCGCCAAAAGAGAAGATTATGACCCACAAGACTATTTTGGCAATGGATCCTCTTAATTTTTGCATTACCATGTTATAAATTCCTTATTTGGTTGAAACAAAAAACTAAATTTAGTTAAAATTTTCAATTTTAATGAGATTTAATTTACGATGGAATTTGCCATCCATCCAACGAATTTACAATAATAAAAAATGAAAATAAATGAGTCTAATTTTCCATTAAATCATTCACAATATGCTGACCCTCTTTCGTCTTAATTTTTGGCCAAATTTTGTTACCGGGTTCTATTTGGTTTTGGTCTGCTAAATGAACATCATCACCCAGAGTTGCACCCAGGTTTGTAAGTCCTGTATCGATTACCTGGTTTTTAATTTTACTTTTTATGGTTAGATGATCCTTAGAAGTGTGTTTTAGAATACAACTCTCACCGAGATTGACTCTTTCTCCGAGAACGGAATGTGAAATTTTACATAAATTGCCAATATTGCCTGAACCCATGATTATTGAATTCTCTATTTGGCATCCAGATCCAATCTCGGTATGGTTGCCAATCGTTGTGTATGGCCCGATTTTGGAGGATTTGCCGATTACACAATTGGAACCTATGCAAACCGGACCTTCAATAGTTACATTTTCATGGATGACACTATCATGACCAAGTTGGAGTGTACCATTTAATTTCACAGAATTTTCTAAATGACCATCAATTCTGTGGTCAAAATTATGTTCAAAAAAATAGGTTTGTGTCTTTAATAAATCCCATGGATATCCAGTTGGCAACCAATGTTCTTTCAAAGAGATTACTTGAAATGGTTGTTGTTTGGCAATACTGAGTACTGCTGAAGTAAGTTCAATCTCTCCCCGTTCACTAAACGGTGTTTTCTCAAGTTCATTAAAAATAAAAGAATCAAAAAGATAGCAGCCAACGTTCGCAAGGTTACCAATATTTTCTTTTGGTTTTTCAACCAAATTAAGAACTATACCTTCATCATTTACTTGGTACACGCCATACAGCGAGGGATCTTCAACGATCATAGCCAATGCAGCAAAGCGAAAATTCAACAATTCCATAATATCGCTTTTTGCGAATAAATCATCGCCATTCATCACGATACATCTATCACTTACATAAGGTGCTGCTTGCAAAACAGCATGTCCGGTGCCCAATTGTTCTTTTTGTTCAACATACGTCAGTTTAATGCTTTTATAATTTGAACCCAGTGTTTCTTGAATCATATCTTTACGATAACCAACGATCAAAATAACTTCTTGAACAACATTTACCAATTGATCGAGGTTATAATAAATCGAAAGTTTGTTAAGTACGGGTAAAAGTGGCTTTGGTTTAGTGAGGGTTAGAGGGTAGGTTCTAGTGCTTTTTCCTGCAACCATCATAATAGCTTGCATACATTCTCCATTAGAGCTGATTATATTCACAATCTAAAAAATAGTGACTTAAATTATACTGGCAAAGTTGCAAACAGTCAATTTAAAACCGTACTTGTTTTGGTTGAATGAATTGTAACAGCCCAATCGTCCTTGATTTTACATAAGTTCACTTCTATATTAAATATTCTTTCAAATAGTGATAAATGAGAAATTATTGATATTATGGACAAATTTATACTGAAGACACATTTTACTCCCCAAGGTGATCAAGGAAAAGCTATTCAAGAATTGTCAGAAGGTTTCCAGCGAGGAGATAAATTTCAAACATTATTAGGAGTTACCGGATCGGGAAAGACATTCACGATGGCCAACGTAATCGCAAATCTAGGCCGGCCAACATTAATCATTTCTCACAATAAAACCCTGGCTGCACAATTATATGGCGAGTTCAAGACCTTTTTCCCTAATAATGCAGTTGGTTTTTTTATAAGTTATTTTGATTATTATCAACCTGAAGCTTATATGGTGACTACTGATACATATATCGAAAAGGATTCATCAGTTAATGATGATATTGATCGATTGCGATTGAAAGCCACAAGCGCTTTATTGGAGCGGGAAGATGTGATTATTATAGCTTCGGTTTCCTGTATTTATGGACTGGGTTCGCCGGATGAGTACAAAAACCTGATGCTGTATTTGGAATGCGGACAAAACATTGAAAGAGATGCCATCCTCCGAAAATTAGTGGATATTCATTACACCAGGAATGATTTTGATTTTCACCGAGGAACATTTCGCGTAAGAGGAGACGTAATTGAAGTTTTTCCAGCTTATGATGAAATACCAATTCGCATTGAATTATTTGGCGATGAAGTGGATTCGATTTACAATGTGAATCAATTGACCGGTGAGATTATAAGTGACATGCCGCGGCTTGCACTCTATCCTGCAAAACATTATGTTACCAGCCAACCTCGGATGGAGAAAGCAATTGAATCGATTCGTCTTGAATTGCAAGAACGATTGACAGAGCTGCGCACTCAGAATAAATTACTTGAGGCGCAGAGATTGGAAATGCGAACCAATTATGACATTGAAATGATGGAAGAGTTAGGGTATTGTTCGGGAATCGAAAACTATTCGAGACATTTAACAGATCGCCAGCCGGGTGAACGCCCATTTACTCTTTTCAATTTCTTCCCTAAGGATCTCTTAACCATCATAGATGAATCCCATGCAACAGTTCCACAAATTGGTGCAATGTATAGTGGTGATCGCTCCAGAAAAGAGGTACTGGTTGAACATGGTTTCAGATTACCTTCCGCGTTAGATAATCGGCCTTTGATGTTTGAGGAATTTGAATCCATGGTTGATAAAGTTCTTTTTGTCTCTGCCACACCAGCAGAATTTGAATTGGAAAAATCCAAAGGAGTTGTCGTAGAACAAATCATTCGGCCTACCGGATTAATAGATCCTGAAATTGAAATTAGGCCAACCAAAGGCCAAATTGATGATTTGATTGCAGAGACAAAAGAAAGAGCAGAAACCAAAGAAAGAACTTTGATTACCACTTTGACGAAAAGAATGGCCGAAGACTTAACCGATTATCTTGCAGATTCTGGGGTGCGTGTACGATATCTTCATTCTGAAATCAATGCTCTTGATCGGGTCCAGATATTGCGTGATTTAAGATTGGCAGAATTTGATGTACTTGTCGGAATAAATCTGTTACGAGAAGGACTTGATCTACCGGAAGTTTCCCTTGTAGCTATTCTTGATGCAGATAAAGAAGGATTTTTAAGATCAGAAAGATCTCTTTTACAGACAGCCGGAAGAGCTGCACGCAATGTTAATGGCAAGGTAATTTTTTATGCTGATGTGATTACTGATTCAATGAAAAAGGTAATTGATGAGACTAATCGCCGCCGAGCTATTCAACATCAAAGCAATGTCGATAATGATTTGACACCTACAACGATTTACAAATCCATTGATGATGTTATGGAAACAACCCGTGTCGCTGATGCGAAAACCGTGAAATGGGAGAAAGCTTTATCCATCAGTTTACCTCATGAAAATATGGCTATTGAAGAAACGGTAGAATTTTTAGAAAAAGAAATGAATACGGCTGCTGTTAAACTTGAATTTGAATTAGCGGCTGAAATCCGGGATGAGATTGAAAAACTTAAAAGTAAAAGTACTAGCCGGAAATAAGAAGGTTTACACTTTCAAAATTGTTTACTTATTAAATCTGATAACCACAATGTTATGCAGGAGAATTTTTGATTAGGTTAAAACTTGGCGTTATTGGAGTTGGTAAACTCGGGACTTTCCATATACAAAATCTTATGCAGATTCTTAATGCGGAAATTATAGGAGTTCATGATATCGATTTCAACCATGGAGCAAAAATCGCAGCGGAATATGATATTGAGTATTTTAAGAATTGTACGGACCTATTAGAACAGGTAGATGCCGTAACCATTGCGGTGCCTACCATAAGTCATTTTGAAGTTGGGCTTATGGCTTTGCAGTATGGAAAGGCTGTCTTTATTGAAAAGCCAATAGCGGCGACTATCCGGGAAGCCAAACAAATGGTTGAATATTCATCTAAGAATTTAATCCCAATACAGATTGGCCACATCGAAAGATTCAATCCTGCCTTTAGTTGTTTAGTCCTGGAGGACACCAATCCTATGTTTATAGAAGCCCATAGGCTGGCTTCTTTTGATCTTCGTGGGTCTGATGTTGCTGTGGTATTGGATTTAATGATTCATGATATTGATTTGGTATTGACAATCGTTAATAGCCCTGTTAAGAGTATAGATGCCAGTGGTGTGTCTGTTATTTCAGATTCTGAAGATATTGCCAATGCCAGAATCCAATTCGAAAATGGCTGTGTCGCTAACTTAACAGCTAGTCGAATCTCATTAAAAAAGATGCGGAAAATGCGCCTTTTTCAACAAAATTCTTACATTTCAATGGATTTTCTGATTGGCCTTACGGAAGTGTATGCATTAAAAGAACTGCCTCAAAATATGAAAGCGACCACACCAATCCCCTGGGGTGTAATCGAAAAAGATGGGCTTCGTAAACAAATCACTTATGAAAAAAAAATGAATGAAGAGAAAAATGCTCTAAAAGCAGAATTAATTGCTTTTGTAGATGCCATCCAAAATGGGAATAAACCTATTGTCACCGGAGAAGATGGACTGCGAGCTTTAGAAATTGCTGACCAAATACTGCAACAAATCAAAATCAATAATCATAAAAACTCTTACCCGGTACCATAGGAATTATAATGGATACGGTTTTAATCATTGCCGGGGAAAAGTCCGGAGATCACCATGGCTCTGCGCTTGTGAGGGAGCTTTTGAAGATAGATTCTGCCATAAATGTTTTTGGCATTGGTGGACCTTCCATGCGTGATGCAGGTGTAGACACTGTATATGACATTTCACAGATGGGAATCATAGGTGTTTGGGAAGTTGTCAAACATTTACCATTTATTCATAAAACAATCAATCATTTGAAAGAACTGATAGAATCAAAAAATCCAAAATTGGTCATTTTGATTGATTATCCGGGATTCAATTTGAAAATTGCTCAATATGCACACTCAAAAGGAATAAAGGTTTTGTATTATATTAGCCCACAGGTTTGGGCCTGGGGTTCAGGGCGAATCAAAAAAATTGCGAGATGTGTGGACCACATGGCCGTTATTTTTGATTTTGAACAATCATTATTTTCAAAACATGGAGTCCATTCTACCTTTGTTGGTCATCCGATTTTAGAAAATGTGGAAGTCAAGTTAGGTAGAGAAGAGTTTCTGGCGAAATATAATCTTCCCCGTGATAACCTGATTTTAGGATTATTTCCAGGCAGCCGTGAGCAGGAGATTCAGCGAAATCTACCTGAAATGGTCAAAACGGCTAATCTCTTTGTACAAAGCAATCCCAATTTCAAAATTGGATTAAGTTTAGCAGATAATTTGCCTGTTGAAATTTACGCAAAGCATTTGGAAGACACTTCCATAACGAATGTTTTAGACAACCAGGCATTAATGAGATATTCTGCTCTGTCTATTGTTGCTTCAGGTACCTCAACGCTGGAATCCGTAATTCTAAATACTCCATTTGTTGTTGTGTATCGAGTCTCACCGATTACATATTGGATTATTAAAAAAATATTCATAAGAATTGAAAACATCTCGTTAGTAAATATTGTTGCCGGAAAATTGGTAGTACCTGAGTTTATTCAATATGACTTCAAGGCCGAAAAAATAGCTCCCGTTCTGAATGATATTATGAAAGATGAAAAAGTACGTAACGAGATGTGCGCAGGATTTGAAGTGGTTCGCCAAAAATTAGGTACCCCAGGAGCTTCTGGCCGCGTGGCAAAATTGGCGGCCTCAATACTGAGTGAGGGTTCGTGAGTTCTTTTTCTGATTTACCGCTCAGAAAAAAAATTGAGTTTAATCTTATTGTTGCTTTTGGATGGGTAATTATTTTGCTTCTTGGGAAAACCGTTAAGCTAAAATGCCATGGCTTACATCATCTACTTAATCTTGAAAACCATGATACTCCTTATTTGATTTCCACATGGCACGGCCGTTTTTTAATGCCCTTATTTCACTTCCGCCATAAAAAACTGGTTGTTCTTGTCAGCCAGCATTTGGATGGAGAAATGATTGCGAGAAACATTCATCGGTTGGGTTATCGCACAATCAGGGGAAGCAGCACCCGTGGTGGTTCCGAAGCTTTTCAAAAAATTGTGAAAACAATGAGAAATGGCAATAGTGGGGTTATCATACCGGATGGACCGACAGGCCCCCGGCATCAATTAAAAATGGGGGTTGTGTACATGGCAATGGTAGCCGGTGTTCCGATCATTCCAATGACTTTTTCAGCAAAATCGGCTTACGTTTTAAATAGTTGGGATCGCTTTTTGGTGCCTAAACCGTTTTCTTCTGTATTGATAAAAATTGGTTCACCCATTGAAATTCCGAAAAAATGTTCGAACCGTGAATTGGCTGTTTGGACAAGAAAAATCCAGCAGAAAATGGTAGACCAGGAGTTAGATGCCGATGCCTTTTTCTCCGCCTAAACCGGTAGCAATCTTAACTTGGCCCTTTTCAAAAATATATGGAGCTGGAATCGAGCTGCGAAACCGTGGATTCGATTCAGGATTACTTCCAATTCAAAAATTGCCTAGGCCGGTTATAAGTGTCGGTAATTTAACAGTAGGGGGGACAGGTAAAACGCCAGTTGTGGCTTATTTGGCAAAATATCTAAATCAACATGGCTTGAAAGTGGCAGTACTTACCAGGGGATATAAAAGGGAAACCTCAAAGACGGTTATTTTAAATCAGGATAATCTTGCTCAATTTCCTTTTCATGAAACAGGAGATGAAGCGAGAGTTCTAGTAAATTATGTGGATAATGGCGCAGTTGTTATTGATCACAATCGATTTCATGGCGGAACCGTTGCTATAAATGATTTCAATCCTGATGTGTTTATATTAGATGATGGTTTCCAACACAGGCGATTATTCAGAGAACTTGATATCGTTACATTGGATGCAAAACTTCCATTTGGAAATAGACAACTACTTCCATCCGGTCCATTAAGGGAATCCATAAAAAATATAAAAAGAGCGAATTTATTATGGATTACCCGGGTAAGTCAATCAAGTTTTTCTGAAGAAGAAATAAAAAGTCGAATGAGGGATATTATCAATAAGCCTGCAGTCTTTTCAAACCATGAGCCTATCAGAGTAATTGATTTTGCCAGTAAATCAAAACTACCCATCGAATTTCTCAAAAATCGAAAAATAATTGCTTTTGCCGGAATTGCAAATCCCAATTCATTTCTTGAAACGTTAAATAAATTAGGTGCAAACGTTATAAAATTCCAAAACTTTAAAGATCACTTTATGTACACCCCAAAGGAAATTGAATTACTAGCAAATACGTTAAACGGCTGTAATGCTGAAATTCTTATTACTACAGAGAAAGATGCAGTTCGTTTTTCTGGTGAGATTCTGCAACATATTCCCAATCTTCATGTATTGCAAGTGGGTATCCAACTCCTTGACGGAAAAGAAGAATTGAAAAAAATCTTGAAAAATATTGAATTTTTACAGTAAATTGTAACAATTTGATGCAGTTTCAATGACCTAACCTGCATTCAGTTTATTTGGCATTGTAAAACTGCCTAAAACGATTTCTTTTCAGCTGAAATCAATCAAGCGCATAATTTAGGCGTTTTTAGGCTATAAGTTAAAATTTATGAACAAGTTAGTAAAACTTTTCGGAAATAGTTCGATAAAAGAATAAGGAGTATTGTTAAAATAATATTAAGTTTCAGGTATGCGGAGATTATATAAGTGAAAAAACAGTACAAAGTTTTTATTGTAGATGACGACAAAAATATCCGTCGAATGATTGAAGTTCACCTTAAGAAGGATAAAGTCTATGAGACCATTCATGCTTCTAACGGTGAATCATGTTTGAAAATACTACAAGATGAAGTACCTGATTTAATTTTACTTGATATCCAGATGCCCGGTATTGATGGAATTGAAACTTTAGAACTAATAAAACAGCAATATTCCCGCATACCAATTATCATGATGTCAGCTCACGGGACCATAGATATCGCTGTTCGCTCGATGAAATTGGGTGCATACGATTTTATTACAAAACCATTTTCAGGGGATCGTCTCAATATTACAGTAAGGAACGCAATTGAAAGCAATGAACTTCGGGGTGAAGTTGAACAGCTTCGAAGGGAATTACAAGAAAAATACCAGTTCAAAAATATAATTGGTCAAAGCGGGGCGATTCAAAATGTATTTCGTTCCGTATCGAAAGTTATAGATAGTAGCGTGACCGTTTTACTTTACGGTGAAAGTGGATCAGGTAAGGAAATAGTAGCACGTGCAATTCACTATGAAGGACAAAAACGCAGAAACAAACCATTTATAGCAGTAAACTGTTCGGCTTTACCGGATTCTCTTTTGGAAAGTGAATTATTCGGTCATGAAAAAGGTGCTTTTACAGGAGCCAGCCAAAGAAGAATTGGAAAATTCGAACAAGCTGATGGAGGAACGGTTTTCTTAGACGAAGTCGGCGAAATGGCGCCATCTACTCAAGTTAAAGTTTTACGTGTACTTCAAGAAAGGGAATTTGAACGTGTAGGTGGAAATGAACTTGTTAAAGTTGATATTAGGCTGATCTCTGCGACGAATAAGGATTTAGAAGAAGCGGTTCGTAAGAGCGAATTTAGGGAAGATTTATTTTACCGTTTAAGCGTTTTCCCTATTAAACTGCCTCCATTGAGGGAACGTAAAGATGACATTCCACTTCTTATTCAATATTTCATCGAGAAATATACCGTTCGTGAGGAAAAGACGATTAACTCAATGTCCTCAGATGCTATTGAATTGATGATGTCATATCATTGGCCGGGAAATGTCCGTGAGTTGGAAAATGCAATCGAACGGGCTGTGGTTCTGGTCACAACTTCAGAAATCGTTGTAAACGATTTACCTGCGAATGTTCGAGTGATCGGTGAACGGCGCGTTGTTGATACCAGTAAGACCTTAAATTCCTGGATTGAAAAACTTGAAGAGGAAGCCCTGCGCAAAGCGCTTTTAGAATGTGAAGGGAATGTTTCCTTGACTGCCAGGAAGTTGGGCATCGGTAGGGCAACAATATACAGAAAGGCAAAAAAATACGGCTTGCCAATAATCCGGTAAAGCAATTCCATCCATATTTTTAATTCCATTTAATTCCCAAACATCTTTTTTATAGACTGCCTTACTGTTAAATTGCTTGAAAGGCAGTTTTGACTATATTACTTTAGTCAAATGTTGCATCTAGTAATCGGTTTGTTGTTTTATCATAATATGACATTGCCTGGTTTTTCTAACGAAAAATGGCAGGTTGTTCGAAATGATTCAGTTCGGATTTACTATTCCGATGGCTACGAAAATATGGCAAATAAATTGTTGATTAAAAGCACAGAAACTTTGTCAGAATTTAGCCAGGTGCTTGGAATAACTTATGAGGGTGAAGTATTTGTGTTTCTGGTCTCGAATGAAGAAACCTGGAATGAGCTTACACGGGGTACAGTTCCTGAGTGGAGTGGGGGAGTAGCGAAATCCCAAAAGGGAATTACGTATATTCGAATTTATAGAAATGCTTCACAAATACTTCCGATTATAAGACATGAATTAATGCATTTGATCTTGGGTAAAAACTTTTGGCCTAACATTATCCCAAGATGGTTCGAAGAAGGATTGGCCACTTTGTGTTCTAATCAGGATATTTCTGAATTTAGCTTGTCTTTGTCCATGGCGAATGTTTCCAAATCCCTTATTCCATTGGCAGAAATCGATGATGTTTTGAATTTCAAAAAAGCGAAGGCTAATTTAGCTTATGCTCAAAGTTATGTTGGCGTAAAATTAATTATTGATTCTATTGGATGGGAGGCAATCCGGAAAATATTGGCGAATGGACGACAATCAAAACAATGGGATGAAGCGTTCTACTCAGTCCTGGAAATGGATGAGGAAGCATACGAATTGTATTTATTGGAGTACATTGAAACCCATTATCGGTGGAACTTTTTGTATCAATCGGATTATGTTATATGGGTTTTGATCCCGATTTCCGTTGTTTTCATTTACTTAATCATCAGGTTGAGAAATTTTAGAATTTATAAAAAATGGTCAGCCGAAGAAGAGTTAACAAATAATAATTTAGAATTAGATGAATAAACATAGCTTTAAGCATTACATTCAATTTTTTTTACTTCGTGCAGTTTGTGGATGGATAAAATCAAAACCGTTACCTGGTGCAATAAACAAATATAAAACTTTAGGAATACTTTGGTCCGAATATTTAAAAATTAGAAAAAAAGAAACCCTGGACAATTTGCGCCAGGCATTTCCGGAACGAAGCGAGAAAGAGATTGAGAAATTAGGGAAAGCAGTTTTTTTTCACTTTAGTCGCTTTTTAGTTGAGGTAGTTCAATTATCAAACATGATCAAATATGGCCTGGATCATTTTATTGGTGATAGTAATTGGGAAGTTCTGGAGGAAGCGCATGCCCAAGGGAAAGGTGTTATTTTTGTGGTAGGACATATCGGTAATTGGGAAATATTAGGTACTGCTATTGGATTGCGAGGTTTACCTCTTTGGACATTGGCGGCAGATATCCGTAATAAACTTGTAGATCAGTTTGTATACCAATTTCGCACTGATTCCGGAATGTCAGTAATTCGAATTAAAGATGCAAGACGAATGATCTCAAAAGGATTAAAGCAGAATGCAATTGTGGGCCTAGTTGCCGATCAAGATGCAGGAAAAAATGGGATTTTTATACCATTTTTAGGACGGCCTGCTTCTACTCATACCGGGGCTGCAGTGTATGCGCTTCGGCATAAAGTTCCGTTAGTCTATGGCATGTCATATTTCAAAAATAATAAATATCATTTTCACTTTGAACGATTCGATGACAACTCCCATTTGAAATTTTCGCGGGAGAATATTTATAAAATTACGCATTGGTTTTCTAAAAAACTGGAGAATGACATACGAAAATATCCGGAACAGTATTTTTGGCTACATCGAAGATGGAAAACCAAACCGGAGGCAGGGATTTAGAAATGAATATCCTTTTCCTAAATTCCTCAAAAAGATGGGGTGGAAACGAACATTGGACCGCTTTAGCTGCAAATGGGCTTGCTGTTCGAAATGAAGTGTATTTGGCCTATCGTGGTAAAAGTATTGCAGAAAGATTTTTTGTGCGCAAATACCGTTTGCCATTTTTAAATGAATTCGATTTAATTACACTTTTCCAGCTAATCATTCTGATTAAAAAATGGAAAATAGACACCTTAATTCCAACCAAACGTAAAGACTATGTTCTGGCTGGGTTTGCAGCCAAAGCCACAGGAGTAAAGAATGTCTTTCGATTGGGGATTGAACGCCAACTTGAAAATACCAGGGTTAATCGCTTTGTTTACAATTCACTGTGCGATGGCATCATTGTGAATGCGAAATCGATACAAAACAAACTATTGCAAAGTGGTTTCATCAAACCCGAAAAAATACGTGTAATTTATAACGGTGTAGACTTTCCGGCTATTCATGAAAAAGCCGAAGAGAAGAACGGCTTTGTAAAACCTTTTGATTTTACCATTACTGCAATGGGCGAACTAACTAAACGCAAGGAATTTGATTTTTTGCTGAAGGCTTTTTCGATTTTCAAGAAAAGCTTAAAACCAAGTTTTGATTGTGGTGTAGCCATTATTGGATCTGGCCCAGAAAAACGGTATTTACAGGAAATGGCTCAAAATCTGGAAATAAAGGAAAATATAGCTTTTACCGGTTTCATGGAAAATCCTTATCCATTAATTGGCGAGAGTGATGTTTTTGTACAAACATCAAGAACCGAAGGAATACCCAATGCCATGTTGGAAGCTATGGCATTAAAACGGCCGATTATTACAACTACGTTTGGCGCTGCTAAAGAAGTTATTCAAAACGGAGTGAATGGTTGTTTGCTTGACCAAGGGAATCCCGCTGAATTAGCTGATCATTTAACAGAAATGCATATAAACCAAAATAATAGAAGAAAAATGGCTCTGGAAGGATTTCGCTCAGTCAATCAAATTTTTTCGATGGAAAGAATGATTCGTGAAATTGAACAATTTTGCGACCAGGTCTAATTAATAAATTCACATGAACATTCTGTTTATTAATTCTATCAGTAAAAACAAATTCGGTGGTGGCGAAAAATGGATGGTGAAAGCTGCCAGAGGATTACATGAATCCGGTCATACCGTTTTCCTGGCCAGCAAAAAGGGAGCGGAGATCTTAAAGTATGCCAAACAGCTTGGCGTCCAAACCCGGGTTTTTAATGTGCGAGGTGATTTTAGTCCATTCAATACATATAAGATTTCCAGGTTTCTTAAAAAGAATGAAGTTGATATTTTGATATGTAATTTAAATAAAGATGTTCGGGTTGCCGGATTGGCTGCTCGAATTGCAAAAACACCGGCTGTGATTGCCAGGCATGGCGTTTTGTTGTGTGGTAAAAAGTGGAAACACAAAATAACATTGACCAATCTAGTCGATGGAATTTTAACAAATACAAATACCATAAAAAGTTCATATTTGGAATATGGCTGGTTTCAAGAGGGTTTTATCCAAGTCGTTTATAATGGGATAGAGGATAAAGACGCGGTTGAAACTTATGACTTTTCAAAAGAATACCCAGGCAAGAAGATCATTTTTAGCGCCGGCAGGTTAAGCAAGCAAAAAGGTTACACGTATTTAATCGAAGCGGCAGCAATATTATCAAGGAAGCGAAATGACCTTGTATTTCTTGTCGCCGGAAAAGGGAGTCTACTGAATGATTTAAAGCACCAGGTCGCTCAGAAGAAATTGAATGATACATTTATATTCTGTGGTTTTAAAGAAAATGTAGAATCATACACAAAAGGCTGCCATCTGTTTGTTCTGCCTTCTTTATTTGAAGGCATGCCAAATGCGGTTATGGAAGCCATGGCGGTTGGAAAAGCTGTGGTTGCAACAGACGTAAACGGTAACCGGGAATTGATGGAAGATAATCAAACCGGCATTATTGTTCCTCCCAGGGATCCGGAATCTTTGTCTAAAGCAATTGAAAATTTGATTGATGATGAAAACCTATTACAGTCATTTGGAGAGAAAGGGATGCAACGCGTGAAGCGATATTTTACGGTTGATAAAATGATTCGGAATTTAGAATTATATTTTAAGTCAATGTTAAATGGCCGTACCTAAAACAATAAAAAGGGTTGACCAGAAATCGAAACGCATTTTAGTGAGGCTTATGCGTTTTTTTTTGCCGGATTACCAGGCCAAACCCAAATTTGATGGCCCTTTCAGGTCAATCGCAATTCTTGTCCAGGAGAGGTCTGGCGATACAATATTATTGACACCGTTATTAAAAATCCTGCGGTTAACTCATCCCAATCTTATCATTCATTTGGTTATTTTTAGCGATGAGGGTTATATATTTGAAAATGATAAAAATGTAAATAAGGTAATTCGTGCTAAAAAGAAATATATATCCTATGCACGGCAAATGCTCTCAATCCGCTATGATGTGCTTTATTGCACCAAGGATCATCCTTCATTTAATTTTATTCTCCACACACGTTTCATCCGGGCAGAGTACAAAATTGGTATAGCACATTCGTATCACCAGGGATTTTTCCACCATTTGTTGGATATCGATCTCCACAAACACATCGTCGAGAAAAATTGCGCTTTGCTTGATTACCTCGGCATCCTCTATTCTCAGGAAGATCTAAAGCCTTATCTGCCTGAAACCGAAATATCCCCGGAAATTGAAAAATTCTGCCGGGAAGTAAAAGACAAACCTATATTTGGCATCAACTTAAGTTCGGGCGGTAGAGATCGGGAATGGTCGTTGGGAAAATGGCGGGAGTTGATCTCGCAATTAGATCACACTTTCGTTCTCCTGGCCATGCCGCATCATTATAACGATAAATTAAAATTAGAGGAACAATTCCCCAACATCATTCCATCGCCTAAGACGGCTTCAATTTATGAGGCTGGAAAAATTATTAGTCAAGTGCAGTTACTGATTACTCCGGATACTTCGTTAATCCACGTAGCATCTTGTTATGGAGTTCCAGTAGTTGCAATGTACCTGAGAAATATTGGATTACATCGTTTTGCACCCTATGGAATTCCTTATAAGAGACTCATTACCACTACTGATAAAAATGAAGATATTCCAGTGAGTGATGTTTTGCAGGCTATCCGGGAGCTACAATTAAAGACGCAATCCGCCTGAAAATGGACAAGAAACGAATCGTCATTTTCTCTGAAGATTTTCCGCCATACCCCGGTGGTATTGCGCAGTGGGCTTATGGCATGGCAATAGCTCTGAATCGGCTGAACCATGAAATCCATGTTCTTACGCGATTTCGACCTGAATATGATGATTTTCATAAATCGGATATTGAGAAATCATTTTACATTGTAAACATCAAGGGGAAAAGATGGAAACAATTCCGTACAATGTATTGTTATCGAGCAATGAAAAAATTTTATGAAGAGGGGAATCAGGCAGACTTGATCCTGGCTACGACCTGGAATTTTTCCAGAGGTATCCTTTCGCTGGCAAATAAAAATGGCTCGAAATTGATAACGGTGGTCCATGGCTTGGAAGTCACCAGGAAAATGACAAATTTGAAAAAGCGATGGTTGAAATCAAGCCTGAATGGTTCCGACGCCGTCATTGCTGTGAGTCAATTTACCCGCAATTATCTCATCAATAACTTTACACTCGATAAGGAAAAAGTAGTGTTTATAGCCAATGGTGTGGACCCCGTTGAATTTTCTCCTTCGAATGATTCCAGCAAATTACGAAAACGCTTTGGTTTGAATGATGAAAAGGTCATTTTGACTTTAGCCCGGGTGATCGAACGAAAGGGTCACGATAAGGTTATCGAAGCGTTGCCAAAAGTGTTAGAAAAGATACCGAATGTTAAATATATCATTTGCGGTCCATACGAGGAGTCCTATTACAACCAATTGCAGAATCAAATACAGACTTTGGGATTGCAGAATGTCGTTGAGTTTACCGGTTATGTTGCTGCTGATGAATTAAGCAAAATCTACAACCTCTGCGATGTGTATATTATGCCCAACCGGTTAATTGAATCGACTGGTGATTCTGAAGGATTTGGCATCACTTTCCTGGAAGCCAATGCCTGCGGCAAGCCTGTGATTGGCGGCGCTTCCGGCGGTGTGGGCGATGCGATTTTAGATGGGGAAACAGGTTTTCTCGTCAACCCGGAGGATTCGGATGAGATTGCAGAAAAAATTATTCTTCTGTTGGAAGATGCCAATCTGGCAAATAAACTGGGAAAGCAGGGGCGACTACGCGTTGAAAAACAATATACATGGGATGCTATTGCGGAACGAATATTGAATAAAATTTATTGAATGCATCAACCGTGTTGATGTAAAAGAATTGAATCGGAACAGCATCACAGATGCTGCATTCAAAAAGTAATCATTTTATTTTTTTTTGACAAGCATATTCCGTTTTTTGTAGGTTTACAATATGGAGAATTCCACCTGTCACTTGAAAAGGCGTTAAATTATGCTAAGAGATTTTCTTAGCTATAAACAGTTCATCCCTATTGGATTTAATAGCTTGTTACAATCCTGGTTATACGACGAAACTCGTTATCAATTTTTACGGTGATCCAAATGATTTAAGTATGATTCCTTTTGATCTCTCGTGGTTTTCGAACTATTTAATATTAGCGAGGTTTGAAAAAAGATGATTACCGGTCTGCCCCATCAAACTGCAGACCCAAATTATCCCTCAAATAAAAGATAAGATTTATCGTCTCTTATTATGCAAATACAATGAACCTTACTTTAGAAACGAGATTCTAATAAAATTAAGGAATTGTTATGTCAACCATTCAATTCAGCCACAAGAAATCTTTGCTAATAGGTTTCACAGTATTGCTTTTTAACATTCCGACTCAGGCACAAGAAATACGCTACGGATCTGTCACTGGCTTCATTCATGACCAAGAATCCGGTGTACCGATAAATCATGTAAATGTTTTTCTGGACAACACCACCAGAGGCGACGTTACGGATCAAACTGGAAAATATATCATTCCTAAAATACCACCAGACAAGTACGTTCTAATGGTTGCGATGATGGGATATGAGCTTCGGAAAATGGAGATTACTGTGTCGGTGGGAAAAACCGCAACGCATCATTTCAAACTTAAACCTAAAATCTTCGAATTCCAGGCTTTGGAAATCACGGCGAATAAGCCGGCACAATGGGAAAAAGATTTTCAAGAATTTAAAAGGCTCTTTGTAGGGACCTCTGCATTTGCTCGAGAATGTGAGATAATCAATCCTGAAATCGTTAGTTTTTCAAAAGGAACGCAAGGAGTCTTTGGCGCAAGGGCACAAAAACCTATTGTTCTGATCAACAAGGCTTTGGGCTATAAAATTGAGTTTACCTTGGAATATTTTAGCGCCACTCGAGTAGAATTGAACTATTCAAACGGAACCCGTTTCACCGAATTGGAGCCCAGGGACGAAAAAGAAAAACTAATATGGCAAGCCAACCGCCTGAACGCTTATACTGGTTCTATGCGACACTTTTTGGCGGAATTATTATCCGAGACTGGCACTGAAAGCTTTACCATATTAGCGTTTTCCCAATGTCCAAGTTGGCAAAACGGGGAAAAGAGGGAGAAAAAACCTTCCTTTCCGGTCTTTGAAACAACAATCCAAATCGAACCGGGGAGCCAACCCTCTGAAATGACCCTTTCATTCCGGGGATGTTTACAAGTAGAATTCAGCAAAGAACCGGCAGAAGAAGGCTATCTTCATTCCATATTCTCTCAAGACATAGCGAATATGAGAGGTTATCCTCAAATCTCATGGATTGAATTACCCAATCCATCGGTAAGTGTTGATTCACGGGGCAATCTTCTATATCGCAACGTCATTAAAACCCACGGCTACTGGGCCTGGAAGCGGGTTGGTGATTTACTGCCGACAGATTACATCCCTGAAGTAAGTAAATCCTTCAATACGGTTTCTACACCGGCCATTGATTCTTTGGAAAAACTGCTGCAAGCACAATCGTTACAGGAAATTAGCGGCAGCTTGATCAATGATGTATTGGATGAATTATGCTTCGAAGATAATGATCACAAGAAGATCATCGACCAACTTTATAAAGACATTTTCGATATTGCCGTCAAAACCGAGAAACAAAAATGGAAACAGATGAAAACCAACAAAGAGAAAGCCGATTATCTCAGGCGTTTTTGGTTGATTCGTGATCTGTCTTACGGTAGCAAAGCCAATGAACGGTTGAACGAACACTACGACCGCTTACGGTTCGCCAGGTCCTTTTACAACGCTTCTAGCGCTTTTAAATCAACCGGTTACGATGACCGCGGAAAGATATATATCAAATACGGAGCACCCGACGACAAAGTCGCCGAGGGTATATCGTCTGCAAGCAAACCCACGGAGACCTGGCTCTATGAAATAGGCAAACAAATCACTTTCGAATTCTTAGACAGAGGCGGCTATGGTTATGGCCTGTCATATAGAATTGGCGAAGGGGTTGTAATGGTGAGACCTAAAGTAAAACTTCTAGCGATTGGCGAATTCTTGCGTCAGCGTAATGGGCTTACTTTAAGATATAGTAATCTTTATAGTAAGTTTCTTCGACTGCAAGATGATATGGGGGGAGAAGACTCGATTGGACCTGAATCAGCTTTGCGTGATCTGGAACGTTCACTAACAGAATTTGACCAAGAGCGGTTTGTAGATAATGAAAATTTTCCTCTCGGCATCAGTAGGATATTTAAAGGCTTCTCAGAACTCGATTTTGTCGTACAAACCGCTGTTTTCGGGAACAATTCCAATGCGCATGAGCTGGCTTTGGCCTATGGGTTTAAGAAAGATCAATTGAAACAATCTAAAAAAGGCAATCGATCAGACATCTTGGTTCGTACGGTAATTCGCAACCCTGAACTCGTGAATATTGTTTCCCAGGAAGATCAAATTACCATCGAACCGCAAGATTTTGATGAGAATGAGGAATTCACAACTACCCTGCAAATGACCAATGACGCCAACGCTTACTATGTTCTCATCGAAGCAGATAATCCGGCCGGAAAACAAAGGGGAATCAAAGACTTTTCTATCAAGGTACCACACTTTCGTGATGGTCAGTTTCGTCTGAGCAGTGTTATTTTCGCTAAGAATGTTATGCCAATGAGGGGTTCTTCTTCTGATAAAGACCAGCAGTCGACAAGTGCAATTATTCGCAATAATCTTGCAATCGACATGTATCCTTTCTCTACCCTAAATCGCGCAAAGGCGGTTTTCGTGTATTTCGAAATCTATCATTTGGAGAAAGGACCGGATGGTAAAACTCATTATCGGATCGAATACTCAGTGCATCCAAGAAAGAAAAAAGGAGTGCTGGCACTAGTGTCAAGATTAAATCCATTTAAGCGAAATAGAGGCTCTATATCCATTACTGATTTACGAGAAGGGGTTGATACCGAAGAAGTATTTTGGATTCAATTAGATTTCAGCCAATTAGAACAGGACCAATACGATCTAATCGTCAAGGTGACAGATGTTAATACAGGTAAGACAAAAGAGAGTAAAATAGAATTTAAATTGAAGTGAATTTCAAAATATTATTTTTAAATTGTTTTAAGAAGAATATAAGTTTATTAAAAAATACCATAAAGCTACCCATACTCACCACCAAAATATATAACTGTCCACAGCCCAACTACTGGCAGCCAATGCCTGTGGCAAGCTGGTCTAATGCGGAAAATTTCTTAAAATGTCTTCCTGGAGAACAGGAGAGCGCTAAATTTGTTTTTTGAGTTTTTTGATCTCTGTTTTTACACTTAAAATTTGCCTTCTGTGTTGCTTGGGGGCGAGGTTCAAAAAAACCTCAAAAGCTCGAATTGCCTGTTTGGGTTGGCGCAAGCTTTTATGGCTAAAACCTTTTCGATAATATGCCCAGAGATCCAGGTTATCAATTTTTATAACCTTATCAAACTGTTGAATTGCCTTACTGTACTTTCCCGAATAGAAATAGCTCTCACCTAATTTGAAGTGTAAATCCTTATCACCCGGATCTAATGTTAATGCCGATAGCAGGTCTTGTTCAGCTTTAACGTAGTTTCTGCGGCCATAGTGGATCATGGCACGTTGATAGAAAGCTTCCATAGATTTTGGGTTGGTTTTTATAATGTAGCTAAAATCTTTAAGAGCTATAGAATATTTCTTTAGATTTTTATAGGCACGGCCACGATTCAAATATGCGTTCAGGTAATCCGGATTGATTTCAATGGCTCGAGTGAAATCTTCCACAGCTTTGCGATAGGCTTTTTTCTGCATTCTTTCGATACCACGATTGTGAAAGGCTTCGAAGATAATAGTGCTCTTTGCCCATTCCGGATTAAGTTGATTGACTACATCAAAATCCTGGATGGCTTCATCATAATTTCTATTTAAGGTATTGATGAATCCCCTTTCAAAAAAACTGAGGGCATAGGAAGAATCCCGACTTATGGCTTCGGTAAAATCCAGGATAGCCAGATCTGCTCGATCTGTTTTTGCGTAGAACTTACCACGGAAAACATTAGGCAAGGCTGAATTAACCTCCAGAGAGATTGCCTTTGTGAAAGCTTCTTCGGCCTCTTCATTTTTATCCCTGTTGGATAAGATGTCTCCCTGAATAATGAAAGCGGGAAAATAGGCTTTGTTCTTTTTAACGACCTTACTGATTGTCTTGGAAGCCTTTTTCGATTCATCTTTATTGACTTGCTCAATGGCTTTAAAAATATCCCTCGCTGTATTTTTTTTTAATTTTTCCGCTTTAACGTCATCGAGAATAATTGTATACAACGATGTTATATGATTGGATTGCCAATATCCGGAAGCCTCATTAAATTTCTCCCTGGCTCGATCCAATTTTTTCTTCTTCCCTAATGTAACACCATCGCTTAAAATGGTTTTGGTGAGCAGCCAGATATCATCACTCTTTGGATCTTGTCCCAAAACCGGGAAGATGGAAATTAGAAAAAAAGTAGCTAGTAAAAGGTTGAGAACCGTTTTTGTTTTCATTAATTATCCCATGCGATTATTAATCATGACTTTCAGAGAATTATTCAACTGACAAATCATAAAAGAGATCCGAAAAAAGTAAACCCAAAAAAACGAACCTGAATGTAAAAATAATTAGAGTCTTGAGCAAGGAAAGATGGCAATTATATTTTCTAAATTTAAGGATGAATGGGCAACTGAATAGACGATGGTTATGCCGCTCCCCGCATTCTCATAAGGCCCACGTATACCCGCCACTGCCCGCAACCTGGACTTCCTCTCCCGCCTTTATGTCAACAGAGACGCCGCCAAATGACAAATCGGGAAGATTAAAAGAAACGGCCAGTCCGCCCCCCAAAGCCGCATCGACTTCAACACTAATGCCGACAAACGGTCCGGATTGATCATCAGGTTTTTGCGGCGACATCCCGACCACAATCCCTGCCTCTCCCCCTTCTTCCGCGCCCAGCGTTATACCGACCGAAGCATAAGGTTTGGCCACCAGGAAATCGGGCACGGCAACGGCATAGCCGACCGAACCATCGGCACCCACGATCAGATCGGCCTGCCCACTCACCTCAAACGTGAGCGTTAACAGATCTGCAGACGAAAGTTTCTCTATTTCACTCATCACCCCGTTCGCTTCTCCAAGCGCCGCCTTAATTGCCTTTTGAGCAGTTGCTGAATCTCTTTTTGCAGCACAACTTCCGAGGACATCTTCAAGACCAGCAAACATGTTGGCCTCGGCTACAAATTGACCGATGAGGCCTTCGTACTTCTTCACAATCTCTTGCGCGTCTTTCTTCTTGGTTATATAGAGCGCAGTTTTAGCGACTTGTCCTAACAAATTTTGCGTCTTCTTAATATCTGTCGTAGCCACTGACCCTAACGTTCCGAAGACGGTTGCAACAGGATTTGTTAGACCGGTCAAGGCTGCTCCGACGGGCTTAATAACTTTATTAACTACAGTCCCCACGCTATTGACCACATGATGTAAATCATCCCAGACACTACTCATTGGTATTCCTCCATTGTTTTTACATGTTTCACGATGACCAGGGAAACATTCTGGCAAGAGTATCCTCTCGGAGTAAGCCAGTGGCTCGGGTCGATCTTTCAAACGCGCAGCGAACGTGAAGTCGCCGACCAAGCCGTTCATCCACCACGAGCCTTATGGTTTTATGCTTCACCCAATACATCAGCAGTAATGACAGCACCCTGTACCAGGACGATTACGGGAGTAACCGGGCCCGTTTCCAAATCGTGATCCTTAGGTATAGCGAGCCAAATCGAACCGACACCGTCTTTATGCTCTAGAAGCTCTAAACCAACGTAATCCACTCCCCCCGATGTAAACTGCAATCCGCTGTGTTGATCATGGGTGGTTGCCATGATGACACTCCTTTCTTTGAACTGATGTGAAAATACTACCAAATCGCGTCGCTCTTCTTGTATCTCTCGACCGAACCCGTCTCCAAATCCCTATCAAACACCTCTAGGGCGTTGACAACTTCACAGCGAGCGGGGGTTCACTTTCAATAGAGGGTGGCGCATTCACAATCCCTTGCAGATGAGCGTTATTCCAAACCTGCTCCAGATGCAGGAAGTCGGGAACTGCGACGTTTGATAGAGCCTGAGAAGCCGGCACCAGCCACATCAGTAGTGTCGCACACACACGACCGTGGTTCGGCGCATGACTGCAAATCCTACTGAGTCACGTGCACTCGCCTTCTAAGTAAGTAAGGTTATATAAACTTAAGTAAGATACTGAAAAAACAGGAGATACGGTTTTTACAAAAATTTTTCAGCGTCCAACCATTACTTGCTTTCAGAATGAAATCCCGTCGGGATTTAGACGCTAACTGCCTGGCAATCATCGGACGATCGTAGCGAGTTCCGTATGCATTGTATGGTTCTCTTTCTTTACGCCAACACATCGGGTGTTTATTCATGGTCTTCAAGCAGGTCCTAATCACTCGTACCGCAATGATTCCACGGGATTCTG
>CAYXGW010000034.1:0-48288 GCA_964464595.1 uncultured Deferribacteres bacterium | reverse complement strand
TCCAAAGTTATTATGTCAACACATACAGCCTCGCAGAAACCGCCGTGTATGTATCATTTCCAGAATTCGTCCTATTGTGTATGTCTTTGGTCACTGAGCCATCTAACGATTTTGCGCATAACCTGCCCGAGACAGAAGCGACTAAACTTAAAGAATGCAAATTAACTTGAGTTAACCCTAGCCTAACTAAAAAAGCAGTTTGCTGTCTCGGGTCAGGTTGATGCGCTGGTTAGACATCATTCTAAATTTCCTTAATATGAAAATTTTGGAAACCAGTCAATTCCTCGTTCCTCTGGGGTTAAGTCAAACAGATTCCATAATGGCCAGATCAAGTCCGCGTGTCTTGGGTTTTGCCCTTCCTCTGAAGGAGCGTAGAGAAGTTCCGCGTTATAGAAATGATAAATGCCTTTGTCCGTTTTCCTAAAAACGTTAATAGCCGGTAACTGATCGCCCTCCGGCGTTTCCGCAAAGTAATCCGTATTGTAGGTATTACTTCCAGAAGACAATAGACGAAGGTTGTTCCAACCCCTTTGTAGAGCCCAATTTCTAATCTTTTGAATCGGCGCTTTGGCGATGACTACAAGATTAACTCGGTCCTGAACATGGGGAACATTTCCGTTTAAACCATCTAGAATTGATGTGCACATGGGACAAGGCTTATCCGCATCAGGCGCAAACATAAAACTATATATTATTAGACTGTCCTTTCCCTTCTCGAAGAGTTCAGAAAATTTGGTCTGCCTAATTGTTTCTCGATCAGATAAATCGGGAGCACCATCCTCAAAGACATAATCTACCTTCAGCTTTCCTCCTACCGGTAGACTTCTCCTAAGCGCAGCGACGCTCTCTAACCTTCTTCTCAACCCTATTTCTGCCTGAAGTAATTCATCGCGCGCTTTTCGATATTCATCACTTTCTCCTGGAAATTGCTTATCGTGAAATTTACTCATTTCAACTCTCCATGTGTTTAGTGGTTCATTGCCTTGAAAATATATATCATCGTTTAGTTTAGCTGCTTACTGTTTTCCTTTTTGCTATATTGATGTCTAACGACTTGGCAATGTGTTGCGCCAAACGCAAGACATCACACAAAATAGAATAAAAATGAAAATTGAGCGTGACTCCGAACGTCGAAATCACGACAATTGTTTGGCGTCAGTACGATTGCCTGGTTAGGCAGCACCTCGCAGTGCAACCGACTCACCACCCAGAGCCCAACCGGAATTCTGTTGACTCCCGCTTACTCAATCCCTCTGAACTGCTCGAAACTCTGACCGCTCGCTAGGAATATCAACGAGCCAATGAACAGGCCCACATTGACGGCGACCGCCAGGCTTACAATCGCCCAACCCACCACCCTGCGAGAATGCAGGTGGTAGCCGATGTTGAAGAAGGCTGGCGCGGCAAGGGGCAGGTTGTGAATCCCAAACGCCAGAAGCGTGATCGCCAGCCAGGCGTTGAGAACCAGCGTTGTCCGCCCATAATCATCGGAGGCGAGCACCCTCCGCGTGTGCCGGATGATCCACCAAGAGGGTACAGCCAAGACGGTGCCGATCACGTAGAACACCAGAATAGAGCCTTCCAACGTCCCCAATGCGAGCTTGGTAGTCACGGCCAAGAGGTGACCAAAGGCCATGGTCCCGATCGTGACCCCGAAGAACAGATTCATCGCTGCCAAAACCCGACGTCGGACGGGGAGATCCAAATGGCGGTGCCGGTAGAGCAGAATCGTGAAGGCCAGAAGGGCAAAACCCATTGACGCCGTCAGCCATTTACTTTCGTCCACGATGAGTGCGACGAGTTGATCGATCATAGCCTTGTCCTCAGTACTTGTAGGTTGTCGTGCTGCCTAACGATTTGCATAACCGGTTGGCAATGGAGCGAAGCGGAATTGACAGTCCGGTTGATGCCATGGTTATACCTTTCAATCATGAAGTTTGAGGAACTGAAATTGGCGTCCCAAACCACCATCGATGACCCTCTGGATCACGTGCTCCATATTCGCGCTGGCCATAAGGTTGATCAGTCGGGTTACTATCAATCTGCGCACCAGCGTCCCGAGCTCTAGCAAAGTGGGCGTCTACGTCAGAAACATGAATAACTAACCCTGCCCCAGCCAAATCAACGGTTTTTGGTGAACTTAGCTTGTGCTCTTCAGTGACGCGATGAAGCCAAATGGTTGTTCCACCGACACAAATTTCTGCATGAATTACCTGACCATCAGGTCCGCAATCAACACCACCGGATTCGAATCCAAATGCTTTAACCAAAAAGTCATGGGCCGATTGGATGTCACGATACACTAACAATGGAATAACACGATCGAATTTAGACATTTATCATTCTCCTCTTTTTGTATAACATAATAATATGTGACAAATAATTAAAGTATTATGCAACACACTTTGTCACATAATACCGGTCCTCATTTATCGTATAACCAGTTGGTTTTTAAAAAGTAAGCTATACATTTAGTCGTTTCCTAATTGTGTATTATGCGACAATATTGCATGTTGCGTAACACCGTTTCATAACTACATAACCTATAAATTATCTGTTGGGCTTCTAACACCTAAACGCCCTCTATTAAGAACATGAGTATAAATCATAGTAGTTCTAACATCTTTGTGACCAAGTAATTCTTGTATTGTTCTAATGTCATATCCATCCTCAAGAAGATGTGTTGCAAATGAATGACGAAAATTATGACAACTGGCATGTTTTACAATTCCAGCTTTTATCTTCGCTTGCTTTACTTCACGTTGTAATCCCCAAGTACCCTGATGATGTCTACGCCGGACATCTGTCACAGGATCTATAGAAATTTGCGGCGCTGGAAATACCCATTGCCAGCTGAATTCATATTGTGCATTTGGGTATTTCCGATCTAAAGCGTTTGGCATCTCAACCGAACCAAATCCATCTTTCAAATCCTGATCGTGAAGTTTTTTGACTTTAATAATATGATTTTTAAGATGGAATATAAGCCTTTCCGGTAAGACCGTTTTTCGATCTTTATTGCCTTTAGCTGAACATACTACGATTTGTTTATAATCAAAATCGATGTCCTTTATTCTTAACCGCAGACATTCTCGAAGTCGGAGCCTTGAACCGTACATCAAGTTAATCATTAACCATTTTACCCCAAAAAGATTTGCCAGAATAGCTTTTATTTCCTTGCGTGAAAATACAATGGGAAGCCGTGATGCTTTTTTTGCCCAGCAAAGTCCTTCAATCTCTCCAATCTTTTTGTGTAAAATTTCCCGATATAAAAAAATTATGGCGCATAAAGCCTGATTTTGAGTCGATGCTGCAACATGCCTACGGACAGCCAGGTGACTTATGAATTCGCGAATTTGAATTTCACTCATATCCTGCGGATGGCGTTTATTGTGAAAGATAATATATCGCTTAATCCAATTTACATAGGCTTCTTCCGTACGACTGCTATAATGTTTTATTCGGATCGCAACCCGAACCTGCTCCAATAATTTTGGTTTTTGAGGGTTTGAAGTTGTGTGGTGCAACATTTCCATGGGTTCCCCAATGGTTTATTTTATGTGAACAAACAAAATTACCAAGCGGGTTCTAAAAAGTCAAGGGTTATTTGTGCAACGTAAAAATTAATTGGATGGTTCAATCCAAACAAAATATTTCTAAAAATAATTGGTGGAATTTCAGCTACAATTCAGGTTGACATGTTATGATTTGTTGAATTCAAAGAATGATCAACCTGGGTAATAGAATAAGATAAACTTGATAATGAGATATTTTGGTATCGGTCTGATATTTTTCAACGTGTTTTCCGCCTTTGTCAATCCGGTAATATCACCCGCAAAGGGTATTCTCGCTGGAAAGATTGTGGAAAAAGAAACGCAGGTTCCGATGCCAGATGCAAATGTTGTTTTATTCAATGCAAACGATCATTCTCAAGTAACCGGCACGACCACAGATGAAGATGGAGAATTTCAATTTATCGATCTACCGAATGGCGTTTACTACGTGCAGGTTGATTTTATAGGGTTTAAGACATTAAAAACACCAATTATCCGGATTGAAAACAATACGGAAACGATTGATTTGGGCAAGATTGAAATCGATGTGAGTCCCATTGTATTAGAAGGCGTCGAAATAACTGCAGAAAAATCAATGTATCAGTATTCCATTGATCGCAAAGTGTATCATCCGGCAAAAGACTTGATAGGACAGTCTGGTTCCGTTAGCGAAGTTTTACAGAATATTCCCGGGGTATCGGTTGATGTGGACGGCCAGGTAAGCTTAAGGGGTAACTCGAATGTCACATTTTTCATCAATGGAAAGCCTTCATTATTAATGATGAAAAACAGCGCTGCTGCTTTGCAGCAGATGGCTGCTAATTCCATCGATCGGATTGAAGTGATGACAAATCCTTCCGCCAGGTTCAAACCGGATGGGGTTGGCGGGATTATCAATATTGTCCTGAAGAAAGAGTCCCGCCGTGGTTTCAACCAGACTATCATCTCAAATGCCGGAAACAGGGAACGATACAATGTTAATATGACCATAAACTACTTCCCGGAAAAAGTAAACCTGTTCGGAAGTTATGGGCTGCGCCGAACCGACAATCCACGGACTTCAACCGATTCAAGGGTCAAGAGAACTTCCCTGGATGACATCCAAAGTTATTACGATCGCAACATTTCATCATTTGTTCGGCCTCTTTCCCATATCGCCTCTATGGGATTAGACTATTCTATTGACGACAAAAACAGTTTGGAAATATCAGGAAATTATTATTTTCAGGATTCATATCATACGCAAAGTTTTGCAACGACTATGAGTGATGAAAAGCGACAAACTACCTCTAGTTTTACTACGGACAGAACAAATGATGAATTTGAAAAGGAGTATGAGATCAGCGCCAATTATAAACGGAGTTTTGACGAGGAAGGTCACACCCTGCAATTTGAACTTAACTTGTCCGGTTATGATGAGAAAGAAGACAATTTTTATGACGAAAAATACAGCATCCCTGCATTTACGAATGCGCTGCGCCATTTCCTGGTTAGAAAAGGCGGACATCTTTCCGAGTTTTATGCCGAATATACCCATCCTATAAATGAAGACACAGAATTTGAAGCCGGTTATGTCGGCGAGTTTCTGAGAGATGACATTCGTTACTTGGGGGAGAACCAGGATTTGCAGCAGGGGAATTGGATAAAGGATATTAGTAAATCAAACCGCTTTCTCTTTAACCAGGATATCCATGCACTTTATCTCACTTTTGGTCGCTCCATTGAAAAACTAAGTTTTTTGGCGGGTTTGCGAGCCGAACAAGCTTTGATTACTTCTAATCTCGTCACCTCTACATCAAAAATTCCAAATAACTATTTCAGACTTTATCCGACATTGCACCTGGCATATGAACTAAACGACAAGCAACAGTTTCAGCTAAACTACAGTCGCCGGGTGAATCGCGCTGACAGTGATGAACACAACCCTTTCGCGGAATACACAGATCCAAGAAATGCGGAAGCAGGAAATCCCAAAATTAAACCTGAGAAAGTTCATTCGGTAGAATTTGGCTATCATTTGAGAAACGAGGATTTTTCTTTCATACCAAGTTTTTATTATAGATATAAATTTTGATGCTTTTACTGAAATTCATCAATTCACAAACGACTCCACACTGCTTACCACTTTTGCAAATCTTTCGACAGACGAATCGGCCGGTTTAGAAATCATCTCTACAGGTATCATCAAAGACAAATTATCAATTAATTTAAGTACCAATGTATTTTATCATGTCATAAACGCTTCCAATTTGGGCTATGAAGATGACAAAACCACAATCTCCTGGGATGCAAAGTTATCCACTAATCTCCGCCTGTCCAGTTCAACAATGATGCAGCTGAATACTCATTACCGATCCGCCCGCCTGACACCGCAAGGAAATATACTCCCCTCATTCCTTATGAATTTAGGCATGCGGCATGATTTGTTTAAAAAGAAAGCGTCACTCACACTTACTGTGTCGGATATATTCAATTCATTGAATTGGACTCGCAGAATCGATACGTCGCTTTTGTATCAAAATGTGACTCACAAGCGGAATTCACAAATTATCTATCTCGGTTTTATCTATCGTTTCGGAGAGGCAGGAAAGCGTTCAGATGAAGATTTTAAGTATGAAGACAAAATATGAGATGATAGAAATCTTAAACATTCAACTAAAAAAAGGAGGTTAAAATGAAACCTCTTGTCCTTTTTCTGATGATCTGCTTTTTCGGCAGTTATAGTTCCATGGCAACAGAATACAACAAAAATACATCAGCAAAGCAGAGAACTGATGGATCGATTACCGGTTTGGTTTTGGATAACGAGACACGACAACCCTTAACCGGTGTAAATGTTATTGTGGAAGGTACGAGACGGGGGACAACGACGAATCGCAACGGAGAGTTTACGATTTCAGAGATAGAAACCGGGACATACACCTTGTTATTTGATTTTATCGGTTATGCCAGAAAAGAGATTACCAATAAAATAAAAACAACATGATATCTTTTAACGACCTAAAAATGAACCAATCCAAATGCAGAGCCTGGAAGAGACCAGCATGTTGGATTGAACTAATAATAACATAATTTCAAGGAGGTTTGCCATGATCAACATAAAAAGAATAGCAGCCGTTCTGATAGGTGTTTGCGTAGCGCTTAGCAGTACGTTTGCCCAGGAGCTTCCAGGTGACAAGACACCCATAGTTGGACAGCTTGGGGGAGGTATCAAACTAGGTCCAAATCTTGCCGGCACCACTGCAAATTGGGTTGCAGTTGGCCCCTCAGTTAGTGGCTATCTAAACTATCAGATCAGTCCCAAGGTTGCTTTCCAGCAAGAGGTAATCTTCAGCCAGCGTGGCTACCAACGCGATCTGGTGAAGGGAATCAGCGGGGCTCTTTCGCTAAGCGCATCAGCCCTGCCTGATTATATGAACTTGAATGCCTTCATGACATACAGGCTAAACAAGAGACTCCAGGTCTTTGCCGGACCGTCATTGGGTACCAACTTGAATAGAACAGCTAGTAGTCATGACGACGACGAAGATGGAATGGACGACGAGGATGGCATCGAAGATGAAGATAGAATCGATGATGATAATGGAATGGACGATGAGGACGGCATCGACGATGAGGATGGAAACGCCCGCACACCCGGTTTTGCGGGTAGTATCGTCTCTGGTATGGAATACAACCTGGTGGGGTCAATAAGTCTTTCTGTTCGGTATAACATGGGTCTTCTCCGTAAAAATGATCCGACTTTCGGCATTAAGAATCACGTTTTTCAGTTAATGTTGTGGTACAAGTTCTAGCAGAAACAATAGTAAACACGATTTGAAAAAAATAAAGTTACTAAGAGCAACGGTTCAAAACGCTATGCTGGTCTTTTCCAGGCTCTGCTTTGGGCCCAAGATGCTTATGATATCCCTCGAAGATTTTTATTTCTTGAAAGGGGCTTCGCTACGATTACGCCTCCTACACGAATGCTATGGCCACTGAAAGCTCCACCACATTTTCCAATTTCCGAACATTCCCGGCCAATGGTATTCCATGATCATTTGTATCGCCTGATCCGATATGCTAGTAACCGCTTTCTTTTGTTTTTGAGAGTATTTCTTCAGGAAGTGAACTGCCAGAAAAGCGATGTCACATGGAGAAACGGTCAGACGAACCACATTGATGCGTAATAAAAATCACTTCGGAATAGCTCCACAACCCTTTGATATTGAAATTATCACTTTGAGAATCCCCTTAAATCATTCTCAGTTTTGATTATTTTTAATGCAAATCAGCCGTTTGTGAAAAATTATTTTTCACCTTCATTAAACGGAGTGCTTTCCTATGGTAATAGGTAAAAGCACCGGTTATATTTCTTCTTGTATTTTTTTCAGAATGATGTGAAAAGTACTATTCATTATTATTTTTCAACTGGAATCCTAATACAATATAAATCAAGATTATAAGGAGAAATCTGCATGAAAATTGGTTTACTTCGCGAGATATTAGAGAATGAGACTCGCGTTGCGTTAATCCCAACTATGGTTTCTGAAATTAGCAAAATTGGTGCTACGGTCCTTGTTGAAAAAGATGCCGGATTGAAGGCAGCTTTTTCAAATGAAGCCTATGAAATAGCCGGCGCCGAAATAGTTTCTGACGCCAAGAAAGTTTATCAAGAAGCTGATCTTGTATTGAAAATACAACCTCCGGGTATAAACGGATCTTCGGAGATTAAAATGCTGCGTGAAGGTTCATCTTTGATTGGTATGCTTTCCCCGGTAACTAATTTAGATTTAGTTGAAAAGATGCTGCAAAAGAAAATCACCGCATTTTCTTTAGAATTCGTGCCACGAATCAGTCGCGCCCAAAGTATGGATGTTTTGAGTTCCATGAGCACGGTTGCCGGTTATAAAGCAGTTTTGTTGGCAACACAATATTTTGGCAAGTTTTTTCCATTGTTAATGACAGCCGCCGGGACTATTCCACCGGCCGGTGTATTTATTTTGGGTGCCGGTGTCGCCGGTTTACAAGCCATTGCAACCGCTAAACGCCTGGGCGCAAAAGTGGAAGCATTCGATGTACGTCCTTCCGTAAAAGAACAAATTGAAAGCCTTGGGGCGCGATTTGTTGAAATGGAATTGCCGGATGACGTGGAAACGAAAGATGGATATGCAAAAGAGATTTCCGCTGACTTTATTAAAAAGGAATTGGAAGCGATTGGTTCGCGGTTGCCCAAGATAGATATCGTAATTTCTACCGCCCAGGTTTTTGGAAAAAAAGCGCCGATTCTTTTGACTGAAGAAATGGTTAAGACCATGAAAGAGGGTTCGGTGATTATCGACCTTGCAGCAGAACAAGGCGGGAACTGCGAATTAACTGTGGCAGGCAAAGCGATCAGGAAATATGGAGTCGTGATCGCCGGGCCGGTTAATTTAGCTGCTAAGATGCCGACACATGCCAGCCAAATGTTCTCGAGAAATGTTGTGAATTTCGTTAAACATGTCTACCAGGCCGAAGACAAAAAACTGGACTTTGAAGATGAAATTACCAGAGGTTCTTGCATATGCACCAACGGTGAATTGATGAACGAATTGATTAAGAAATTGATGGCAAATGGAGGAAAATCATAATGTTAGGACCGATTCTTGTTTCGTTGTATATTTTTGTATTAGCTATATTGGTCGGCTTTGAAGTGATCACAAAAGTGCCGCCCCTGTTGCATACACCCCTGATGTCCGGGTCGAATGCAATTTCCGGGATTACGGTTGTGGGTGCGCTAATCAGCGCCGGGGCAGGTGAGACACGGTTGAGTGTTATTCTTGGTTTAGTTGCTGTTATCTTTGCCACCGTTAATGTTGTGGGTGGTTTTCTTGTAACAGATCGGATGTTGGAAATGTTCAAAAAAGACGGAAAGTAAGGCCAGGTAAATGGAAATTTTTACACATATCGCTTATTTAATTTCGGCTGTTTTTTTTATTTTTGGTTTGAAATTACTTAGTTCGGCAAAGACAGCGAGAAAGGGAAATAGATTAGCAAGTCTCGCAATGTTTATCGCTATTATCGTTACCTTATTCGATAAACAAATTATTGATTTTACCTACATAATCGCAGGAATACTTATCGGCGGCGCAATCGGGGCGGTGGTTGCAAGAAAAGTGCAAATGACATCTGTGCCGCAAATGGTGGCAATTTTCAACGGATTAGGCGGCGGCGCATCAACACTTGTGGCAATGGCTGAATTTTATCGATTGGTAAACCAACCGGAGCTAAATGTAAGTATTACGCTTGTCCTCAGTTTGCTCATTGGCACAATAACCTTTACAGGCAGTTTTATCGCTTTTGGTAAACTCCAGGGTTTCTTGAGCGGTGCCCCTGTTTCATTTCCTTTACATCAAACCATTAATGCCGTTTTGCTGCTTAGTGTGGTGGCTTTAGGTGTATTTTTTGCCCTGGATCCCACCGATGCAAATCCATTGTTAATTGTGATAGCTATCGCTGCAGTTCTTGGAATATTACTGACTATACCCATTGGCGCCGCCGATATGCCGGTTGTGATCTCGCTGCTGAATTCATATTCCGGAATTGCGGCGGCAATGACCGGATTTGTTTTATCGAACAATGTTCTGATCATCAGCGGCGCGTTGGTTGGCGCTTCGGGTATCATTCTTACGAAAATCATGTGTGTTGCCATGAATCGAAGACTGGGAAATGTATTGTTCGGTAAAGTTGGTGTTGCCGAGGGAACCGGCCCGGCAACAAAAAGACAAGTTACACGGTATACCCCGGATGATGCAGTGATCATTATGGAGAATGCCAGCTCCGTTATTATTGTCCCGGGTTATGGACTGGCGGTTGCCCAAGCCCAGCATGTAATGCACGAAATGGCAACACTGCTAAACAATAACGGCACGCAAGTACGATATGCGATCCATCCGGTAGCGGGCAGGATGCCCGGCCACATGAATGTTTTATTAGCTGAAGCAAATGTTCCTTATGACGATCTTCTTGAAATGGATGCCATCAATGATGATTTTAAAAATACGGATGTGGCGTTAGTCATAGGTGCAAATGATGTTGTCAATCCTGCGGCGCGATCTAAAAAAGAGAGTGTGCTCTACGGTATGCCAATTCTCAATGTGGACCACGCACGAACGGTTATGATTGTGAAGAGAAGCCTGAGCCCCGGCTTTGCCGGAGAAGACAACGAACTGTTTTACGATGAAAAAACCATGATGGTATTTGGTGACGCCAAGAAGATTGTAACGGAAATTGCCAATTTGTTGAAGAATAGCTAAAGGGATTGTTTACGGGTTGGGTGTCAGTGTCATTGCTAGCTTAATTCGACAAATTTGTAGTTTTATTGGAAAGGATTTTTTTTCATGCACTTTATAATTTGTATTAATCGGAATCTTCATTTTTACCGGAAAAGCGGGTGTTGATGGTTGATATCCATTAGAATTTAATACTATTACGGTAGAAAAGAAGCGTTTGGAGGATCGGAAAATATTGATGGATCTATTGTGGTTTTGGCGATAGCGCGGTATCAACTGTTAAAATATTATTACAATCACGGTAGAGTTAAATAAAATTGACAATAAACCAGAATTCTCGTAAATATTAACAATTATGGAAGTTAGACAAAATATATCAAATCAAATTATCAATTATAAAAATACTGTATTTTTTTGTAAGAAAAGTTATATTGATCCAGTACTTTGGTATGAATATCAATCTGTTATAATTAATCACTATTAATTTGTTGATTTTAATTCAAACCAGCAAAGGAATTGATAAAGGAGGGAATCGATTTCATGTCAATCTATTATCGAGGAGCGCCAGTCAGTACATATTGGCATAAGTATGATGCAAGAATAAGAGGGTTTAGTCCAGTTGAACCGTTAAGTACTAAGTCGACTGTTGATAGAGTAATGAATCATATTACTGAAAGTATTACACATAGTCCATTCATTTCTTTTACTAAATCTTTTGGAATTGCCCGAGAATATGCTACAAGGAAAATAGCAAGTCCTACAAAACCCGGATTCGTTTATGAGATTGATCTCCCAGATCCGCTTCCCAAAAGTGTTGAAATAATTTTTCCGATTAAGATGATGATATGTAATGAATTAAACCGCACACTGGATGTTGATTATCACTACGAGGGTGATTCAAGATTGCTTATAGGAATTATTGATCCCCGAAATTATCGGAATTTACTAAATCTACAGCGTAAATTACCTTTTGACGGTCCTGAGAGATTAGGTTCCGTTGTAACTACAACAAAGAAATTGAAAACCATAGTTTTTTGTCTAAGAGATGCCGAGGTTTTGGTAAAGGGTGAGATTCCCAAAGAATGGGTTTTTAAACGGTATGAAGTTTATTAATCGCTGGATTGGATTATATATTAAAAATAAAGATTATACGTGCTGAAATGGAACAGACATTAAATAAAAAATGTTAATATTATGAAGTTATTTGATTTTTATCCGATTATTAATATTGGAAACTAAAATTTGCGGAATTAAATAGATTATAAGAGAATATACACTTATGAAAGATAGAGTTTTTTTACATGAGATGTCTGCTCGAGACGGAATGCAAGTGCTTAATCGAGACCAGAAAATCCCAATAGTAATGAGATTGGCTTTGCTTGAAATACTTCAACAGGCAGGCTTCCCATATATTGAAGTCGGATCTTTTGTAAGCCCCAAAATAATGCCTGCTATGGCAGATATTGAAGAGTTTGTTAGATTAATTCGGCCTTACAATGGTCAATTGGCGGCTCTTGTGCCCACAGCAAAATACTACGAAAAATTTTCAGTATCTCCTAACATTGATACAGTTGCTCTATTTTTAGCAGCTTCTGAAGAATACACTAAAAAAAATAAAAACAAGACAATTAAAGAAGATTTAAAAGATTCAGAGAAGATAACTAAGGCTGCGAAGGGGAAAAATTATCATCTACGAGCACATTTATCAGCTGCATTTCGAGACCTTACAGAAGAAAATCTTCCTACATCAGAAAAAGACGTTTTGAAAATGTGCATCCAACTTCGTGATATGGGTTGTGATGTTATCAGTCTTGCAGATACAGATGGAAGGGCGACACAAGATGATATTAAGAGAGTTCTTTCTTATGTAGGCGGCAAAATTGATTTAACTGGCATCGGGGTTCACTTGCATGATAGATATGGTATGGGCCTTGTGAATGCCCATGTTGCATACGATATTGGAGTTAGGATTTTTGATGCTGCCGTAGCTGGGATTGGAGGTAATAAAGCGGTTAAATATTCGGTAGGAAATATAGCGACCGATGAACTTGTCAATATGTTTAATGGAATAGGCGTTGAAACTGGAATTGATCTGAAATCCCTAATAAGGGCAGGGAAGCTAATAATTGAAATGACTAAATTAACTAACGATCCTCCTCCACCTAGCAAATTCCTTGCGAATGCGATTATTGAGGAACAACAAATTGAGAAAGTTATTACTCAAGAAAATTATCTTGAGATTGATATTAAAGAAAGAATAGATAATTCTGTAATTTCATTTACAAGAGTAGAAATACCAAAAGATAATAATAGTCCTTTTGCTATATTTTGGTGTCGAGTGCCAGGTAATAAGAAAGAAGTTAGTTTGGGATTCGACCTCCAAAAAAGAGTTTTTATTGATCATTTAGACGATGATAAATTGGATAAAAAAGTTAGAGAAGCGACAATAGAAATTGATCAATTGTTATACTCTTTTAAATTTTAAGAGAGTTTAGTTTTTGATTATTATTCTCCAAGTTTTTTAATTTAAACACCCTAATAATTCCCTTTAGATAAAACACCAATTGCGGTCGGCTCCTTTTGGAATGAGATTCATCTCAATCCAAAAAAGAGAGCGTGCTATACGGTATGAAGATTCTCAATGTGGACTACGCGCGAACGGTTATGATTATGAAGAGAAGCTTGAGCCCTGGTTTTGCCGGAGAAGACAACGAGTTGTTTTACGATGAAAAAACCATGATGGTCTTCGGTGACGCCAAGAAGATTGTAACGGATATTGCCAATTTGTTGAAGAATAGTTAAAGGAGAATTGCTTTAGCGCAGCGTGGCGATCTTCTCGGGATGTGGGTGGAGGTTGCTTCGTCGACTACATATGCTCATGTTTTTGTTTTTAGTAGCAGCCGAAATAACATCGATAGCAAAACCAAAACCACACATGGCAACCCAACCCAAATTATTTCACTAACAATAACTCTCACACCCCAACCTGAGAAAAAGCTAGCTATTCCGATTGGGGAAACTTGAATGGGTCGGACTGGCAAAAAGTAGCGGGTATTGTCGAAAGGGGCAAAAAAAGCAATTCCTGATCCACCGTTTGTCATTGCATCCAGGATGCCGTGTGAGGCTGTAATCAAAAAGAAAAAGAAGGTTAAAGCCCAAAATTGCTTTGAGCTTGATGAAGTTTGACGAAAGAAAACAACGGTCACAGAAATGCCCACAATAAACGCAAATAATAATGAGTGCGTAATGCCGCGATGGCCAAACATGTGCGAATACCCAAAACCAAAAGCAAACATGATGATATCCATATCCGGTAAAATGGAGCACAGGTAACCAAGAATCCAAAGCTTGCCGTTTTTAGCATTGGGTAAAAATGCAAATTTCAATGTGCCGGCCGCCAGCCAATGACCGAAAATAGATGCCATATGATTTTCTTCAAATGAGTTGTTTATCTTTGATTTAATTAAACCAACTATGGGGAGTTATGCAATGTAATCCGTGTATGTGGTTAAGTTTATCTTGCGAGGCCAACTAGAATTCGTTAACTTTGTAACGCGAGATTTATCTCGCGCGGTCTCGACATGAAATGTCGAGTTACAATAAACTATCGCGCAGCCTCGACATGAATGTCGAGTTACAATAAATTATAGAAATACATACTCAGAATGAAGGAGGAAACTTGCAGTCCCAAAGGACGAACTCAAACCCAATTGATGGCAAAACCCAATGAAAGATTTTTTCATCAGCTACAACCAGGCTGACAAAACCTGGGCCGAGTGGATCGCCTGGCATCTCGAAGAAGCCGGGCACACAACCGTGCTGCAAGCCTGGGATTTCCGCCCCGGATCAAGCTTCGTCCATGACATGCAAAAAGCCGCATCGGAGGCCGAACGGACCATTGCGGTGTTCTCGCCGGATTATCTGACCTCCAAATTCACACAATCGGAATGGGAACAAGCCTTTGCACGTGATCCGACAGGAGAAAAAGGGTTGTTGCTCCCGGTTCGAGTCCGCAAATGTGAGCCGAAAGGTTTGCTCCGGACAATCGTTTATATCGATTTGGTTGGAAAGAAAGAAAACGAGGCAAAACAGACATTGTTTGACGGAATCGAGACGGAGCGCGTCAAACCCGAGACGGAGCGCGTCAAACCCGAGACGGAGCCTCCTTTCCCTCCCGGAGATCGTTCAGTTTCCGTAAAACCGGATTTTCCGGAAATAAAAATCCCCGCCATTTGGAATATTCCGCACCTACAAAACCCTCATTTCACCGGCAGGGAGTCGCTCCTGACCAGCCTTCGCGAAGGTCTGGCCTCCGGGAAACCCACTGCTGTGACTCAGGCCATTTCAGGATTGGGAGGGGTGGGAAAAACCCAACTTTCCCTGGAATACGCTTACCGCCACATGGAGCAATACGACGTCGTTTGGTGGATACGTTCCGAAAATTCCGAAACACTGGCAGGCGATTACGCCCAATTGGCAAACAAACTTGGCCTGCCTGAAGCCGAACAAACCGAACAACGCATAACCGTGGCAGCCGTCAGAGAGTGGTTGGAGCACAACCCCAAATGGCTGCTGATTTTCGACAACGCCGAAGATCCGTCGGGTTTGCAGGATTATCTCCCGCGCCTGAGAAGCGGACACACCCTGATCACGTCCCGCAGCCGTGATTGGAGAAATGTGGCTACTGCCCTGGAAATCAAGGTTCTGGAACCCGAAGAGGCCATCGACTTTCTCCTCAAAAAAACCGGGCAAACCGACTCATCCTCCGCCGCTGCTTTAGCAGAAACCACTGGTTGTTTGCCCCTCGCCCTGGAGCAGTCAGGAGACTACATTGACGAAACCGGCATCTCCCTGGCAGATTACCTTGCATTGTTTACTCAACACAGAAAAGACCTCTGGCAACAAACCGAACCGCCTGACGACTATCATGCTACGGTCGCCACGACCTGGAATCTTTCTTTCAAAAAAATAGAGCAAGCCTCCCCCGGCAGCATCGAAATCCTCAACCTCTGCGCCTTTTTAGCTCCTGACAACATCCCCAAATCCCTGTTGACCGAGGGGACCGAACACATTCCTTCTCCCCTCGCCGAAGTGCTAGCAGACTCCTTAGAGTTCAACAAAGCGATCAAATTTCTGCGCCAATACTCCCTGCTCGAAGTGACCGGGGAACTTCTTTCCCTGCACCGCCTGGTGCAAACCGTGATCCGGGACCGCTTATCCGAACAAGAACAAGCCACCTGGGCCAAAGCGGCGGTGACACTGGTGGAAGAGGCTTTTCCTGATGAAAGTGATGATGTTCGAAACTGGCCGGAATGTGTCCGGCTGATTTCCCACGCCTTGATCACGGCAAATCATGCGGAAACACTTGGCATCGCTCCGGCGGTAACATCCGATTTATTGGATAAATCCGGCAAATATTTACTAGCTAAAGCCGAGTATTCTGAGGCAAAAACCCTTTTTGAACGGGCATTGCGCATTGCTGAAGTAGAATATGGTTCCAACCATCCCACTGTCGCGAATCGTCTCAACAACTTGGGATTTCTCTTGAATGTAATGGCAGATTTCCGGGGAGCGAAGGAATATTATGAACACGAATTGCTCATTTATGAAAAAGAATATAGTCCCCACCATCCTGAGGTAGATGTTTGCCTCAACAACCTTGGAAGGGTTTTACAGCAGATGGGAGATCTCCAGGGAGAGAAGGAACATTTTGAACGGGCATTGCGCATTGATGAAAACGCATATGGTCCCGACAATCTCAAAGTAGCCATTCGAGTCAACAACCTGGGAGGTGTTTTAGAGAAAATGGGAGATTTCCAGGGCGTGAAGGAGCACTATGAACGCGCATTGATTATTGGTGAAAAGGAATATGGTCCCAACCATCCCCAAGTAGCCATTTATCTCAATAACCTGGGATCTGTCTTAAGTAAGATGGGAGATTTCCAGGGCGCGAAGGAATACTTTGAACGCGCACTGAAAATTGATGAAAAGGCATATGGCCCCAACCATCCCAACGTGGCTTTTGACCTTAACAACCTGGGATTGGTCTTAAAGGAGATGGGAGAACTCCAGGGAGCGAAGGAAAACATTGGGAGAGCCCTGGAGATTTTCCGGCTGTTTTTGGGAGAAGACCACCCCAGCACCGTAAAAGTACGGGAGAATTTGGCAGGCTTGAAATGAGAGTTTCCACAAAATATCCTCTTGTTGCCACAGTTCCTTGTTATGGTGGCACCATTTAAACCAACTATGGGGAGTTATTCCTGTCCAAGCAGTTAAGTTTTTCTTGTGAGTTAGTAACTAATAACAATGGGATGTTTATCCGAAACTATAGAATAACATGTTATGCTTTTATAAGGAGATAGCAAATGAAAAAAATTATTCCAATAACAGTTTTATTGGCAATTTTTTTAAATAGTTGTGCTCTACCATTCTCAAAATTTTATTATGACCAAACAGGTGGCATCGATATTACAAATAATCCAAGATTTGAGATTACAGTAGGTAAGCCAAAACTATACCGTGGTAACAACCAGGAAGAAGACTACCAAACCATGCTTGAAAATGGTTATGCTCTTGTAGGTTATTCTTCGTTTAATGCCGGAAATGTTAATGAGAATGGTGCGTACTATCAAGCAAAAAAGGTTCATGCGTCTTTAGTTCTTTTATATTCAAAGTATACAAATACCGTATCAGGTTTATTGCCTTTAACATTTCCAGATAATAAGACTTCAAATACAAATATTTATGGTACCGTTACTGGTTCTAAAGGCTCTGCAACCTACTCTGGTACTGCTACAACAACTACCCGTGGTACAAAAACAACTTATATCCCATATAATATTCATAGATCAGATTATTTGGCTACTTATTGGGTTAAGTTTAAAAAACCAGTGTTAGGGATTCACGTCCTAACCCTTACAAATGAATTAAGACGACAGATTGGAAGCAATAAAGGAATGCTTATCAACGCTGTAGTGATTGGCTCTCCAGCATTTCGCGCTGATATTTTTAAAAGTGACATAATAAAAAAAATAGGAAACATTGACATATTTGACTTAGATAGTTTTCAAGAATCTATTGCTAAATATCATGGTCAGTCTGTCAATATCTTATTATTAAGAGATAATAATGAAATCACAAAAACAATCAAACTTAACTCAAAAAATAATTAAAACATAAAATGTACTGCACTAGAATTTCACCAGCCTAAATGGATGTGTAAAGATCAAGGCTAGCGTTTAGCCCGGCGTTCTCTAAACAATTGGCCGATTTCAGCCGCAATGATAAAAATCGCCGAAGAGTAGTAAATCCAGAAAATGCCGACAATCAGGAAAACATAAGCCCCATAAATATTTTTTAAAGTAGCAAAATTTGTAATGTAGTAGCCAAAGAACTTGTTGGCCGCGATCCAAAGCAGGGAAAACCAAAAGGCGGATAAGAAGACAACCTTTTTTTCTAACCTGGAATCCGGTACAAAATAATATACCAGGCTCAGGATAAAAAACACAATGAATATTGCCAGCGATGAAAGGAAAAAGCTTTGGATGATACCAACCTGAAAAGTGGTTAGAAAGGGGAGACTCTCGATTGAATTATCTAAAATGTCTAAAATGGGTAGGAGAATCGTCGTGAGCAGAACAAACAGAATGACAAAAAACACCATGCCGATGTCTCTGAGTTTTCCGACAAGCGCCGATTTGACCCGCGCAAATCCGTACAGTGAATTGAGAATGGTGCGCAGACTGCTAAATAGTCCGCTTGCGGCGATTAAAAGTATGATCGCGCCCAAATAACCGGCCAGTGTCTTTAGTATTGTAAACTCGCTTATTCGCTCGAATACGAAATCCTGGATCAATTTCGAGGTTTCCGGGTAAGGTATGGCATTATTTATGAACAATCTGATCTGACCCTCCACCGAGGGTATTTCCAGCAAGGTTCCCAGGACAGAAAACAGAACCAGCACAAACGGAATGATACAGGTGAAAATCGAAAAGGCCAGGACGCCGCTCATCAAAAAAACATGATGGGCACTCATTCTATTCAGCAAACCGCCAAAGTAAAATGAGCAAAATTCCTTGATGGATTTATAGATGGAATTTTGCTTTAGAATTGTCCTTATTTTTTCAAACAAGCGAATATCCAACCATCAGCCCGGATTACACATTGGCTGATCCTATTCATGTAGTGCTTCTTTTTCATACCCCTTTGATTCGATTTCCCGGCTCAGCCTCAGCAGAACAAGTCCAAATACGATGAGAAAAGGGCCTTCCCAAATTTTCCAGAAAAGCGGCATCCCCACCGACCAATCGATACTAAGTAGCACCACGCCTAAAAAAGTCACCGCACAACCCAGGTAGATCAATACCTGGCGATAGCGGCCAAGATGAAAAGAAACAACCCAAAACAACCCGCCCAGTAACGCCCAAAAGGCCGAGAGTGACCTTGCCAGATACCCGACTATGGGTTCATCGGGAAGGTTACCCAGGCCCAATCTTAAATTGATGGCATCCATCCACGAAAAAGGTACTGCAACAAAAATCAATGCTAACAAAGAAAAACTTCCCATGAGCCGCAGAATAAATTTTAAAATTTGTTCCGTATTCAAAGTAGAGATTCTTATTTCAAAAGGAGCATTCTTAAACCATCGCTAAATTATCCGGCTTCCAATTCATAACAATATAGTACGCCTGGTAATCGGGAGCCATCAAAAACCTAATCGTACGATGCTGAATTGTAATAATCGTTTAATCGTTCTGCGAGCTTTTTCTAATACATAGGGGGATATTGGTACTTACATGAAGACAAAAATAGAGGAGTAAATGAGGGGATGTTTAATTTAAAAAGCTTTGAAACTAATTCATTATTATTGTGGACTCGAGCAATTCATTTTGAAAACACTCAACACGATTTCTGCCATTTGATTTAGCCAAATAGAGCGCCTTATCTGCTTGAGCAATGAGATAGTCTGCTTGTAAATGGTGAGCGCTATTAGAAGAAACCACACCAATACTGACAGTTACGGTTTTTTTATCGCCATTATTTTCATAAATTTTTTGTTCATAAAATTTCCTGATATTTTCAGCAGATTGCAGTGCACCTTCTTTATTTGTATTGGGAAGTATGATTATAAATTCTTCTCCACCATATCGTATTGAGATATCAGAAGCTCTTATATTGCTTTCTATGCTTTTTGCAAATTCTTTCAAAACAAAATCGCCAAAATTGTGCCCCAATGAATCATTTATTTTTTTAAAATGATCCAGATCTATCATCATGCATGAAAGATCCGTCTGGTATCTTTTTGCGCGTTTAATTTCTTTAGCCAAGTGTTCATTCAAGTAGCGCCTGTTATAAAGCCCGGTTAGCTCATCTCTAATAGACATAACGGAGATTTCTATTAATTTCTTCTTGGTCATTTTAATTTCTTTTTTTAGTTGAGCTTTTTCCAGGGCATTATTAATACTTCTCAGAATAGAGTTTTCATTTATATTTTTTTTAGGAAGATAATCATAGGCGCCGGCCTGGATAGCTTGTGAAGCCACAATTTCACTCCCGTAGCCGGTAATCAATATAACAGGTATAGCACTATCTTTGCTGGTAAGCGTTTTAATAAAATCAATTCCATTGCCATCAGGCAGGATATAATCCGACAAAACAACATCAATTTGTTCATTTTCAATTTTATCGTAAGCCTCATTTAGATTTACTGCTTTCAAAATATTATAATTTTTCAATTCCTTAAAAAAAGACAATAAATTTTCGAAATCGACTGGCGAGTCTTCAAGTACCAGCACATTTTTTGTATCATTTAATTCGATAATATCGAGGGTTTCACTATATTTCCTGGTCTTATAATTTTTCACTTGTTGAATCTTTGAAGTGATATCAGATATTCTTGTGCCTGCTTTTTCAATTTCAGTTATGATCTTTGCTACTTTCTCATAATCATGTTTTGCTGTCTCTAACAAAGTAATATTACCAAGAAGTATTGTAAGAGGTTGATTTAACTCATGCGCCGTGGCCCCGGCCATCTCCAATAGAACTTTAAGCCGTTCTTCTTCAATTACAGACTTTTGTTGTTCGATAATTTTTTGATTTGCGCTTTTTAATTCTTGTATCATTTTACGGCGTTCGATGGCATAAATAAGAGATCGATGTAATATTTGGCCATCAATTTGATTCTTGAAAATGTAATCTTGCGCTCCTTGTTGAATTGCTTGCATGGCAATTGTTTCATCATTGAGACCTGTTAATACTACGATAGGGATTTCCTTCGATTGTGAATGGATTTTATGCAAGGTTTCTAAACCATGACTATCCGGTAATGACAGATCTAATAAGATTACATCAAATAGATCCTCTTCCATCGCATGCAAAGCATCATTAATTCTTTCCACGTGTTTTAAAGAGATATTAACAGAATCGATATCGGATATATGTTCGTCAAGTAATTCAGCGTCATCGATGTTGTCTTCAACCAAAAGTACTTTTATTGTATTATGCTCCATCTTGCAGTTCCCTCAATTTATGGATGGCAATTTTACAGCCGTTAGCCAAAAATCCTCTATGGTTTTAATTATTTTCATGAATTGCTCAAAATCCACTGGTTTGGAAATATAACAGTTTGCATGCAGAGAATATGATTTTAGGATGTCCTCTTCAGACTGCGATGTTGTTAAAACAACAACCGGGATTAATTTTAAATTGTCATCATATAATGTTTTAGAAAAAGACATGATGACTTGTCCAACAATATTTACGCCAATAGAAAGAGAAATCCACAGATCAGAATATCTCGCTTTTTGTGATATTCAAAGAGAAATGTAATTAATGCACCTAAAAGAATAATTGCTGAAACGAAATCTACAGGACGAGAAATAAACCACTCCGGCATCATAAATTTTGGTAATGGAAGCTGGAAAGCAATAGCAGTGAATACCATTGTTACGATTAATGCTGTCAAAGAAAAAAGCCTGGTTTCTTGTTTAGGATTTAAACTGCGTAATTCCAATTTTGACAATAAGGGTGTGAAAAGAAGAAGCAATCCCATCAATAATCTTCCGGTGACATATGTACCGGGTATGAATTGTGAAAGTGAAGAAGACGGTAAACCTATCCATTTGTGTAAGTAACTAAACGATAAAAGACCATGTATCAGGTCCTCGGCCCCATTTACAAAATATGCTAAACCAATTAACAAAAGAAAACGATTCCCAAGAACATAAAATCGAGTCACTAATGTTAGACCAACAATTAAACCAAATAATGATCCTATTACTTCAATAGTAGCATGAAGGTCTGAACTTCCTGAGTAGGCAGAATTTCCCAAGAGGGGATAAATACAACTCAGTAGTACGATTACACCCAGTAATATTATATAGTATTTTCGTTCCTGAGAAAATGTGTGACTGGATGATCTATGCAAATTTTTATTCAAACCATTTTTGTCTTCATAATTACTTATATCGGCTACTGTTGAATTTTTATCCAAAATTCATACCTCCAATAAATCACCTGGTCATCTTATAATTCCATTTATAATGAATTTTATATCCTAATACTTACTCTCAGACAAGCTTTAACATCATCAACAAAAAAAGGCACAATCATCACACTGCCATAATGGAAGTGTGATGATTGAGCCTTCGACTTGCAGGCCTTAATCCTGTGCGACAAGGTGGTTCACATTCATATAATTATGTGTACCAACTTATAATTAATATTTAAGAACCAATTGAAATCCGATTCTACCTTATGTTCTCAGGAGAATTCCAATCACGTAAAGATTTAATCAATTTGATTTGATCATAAAATAGAAATGCAACGCATATGATTCCATATAAATATGGTAATATATATTACACTTGTGTGAATTATATTTTTGTATTGAATCATTCTATTCTCAGGTTTAGAATTGATAAAATGTGGGTTCTTTTTTTAGCAAAAACTTCTTTATGATTGTAAGCCCCAAACCATATATAACATAAAAATAATGCTGTAAATCACCCCTATGTCTAATTCAAATAAAAGTTTGAATAAAAAAACTCTATTCTTTTGCTCAAACTATTTAAGCCTGATTCAGGTTTTCGATAAGCAGGTAGACAATAAAGATCATAAATATGAATGAACAAAATAAAATGACAGCGATATTACCCCATTTTAATTTCATCGTCACCTGAAATTCTTTAGCGATACTATCGAATTGAAAATGCAGAATGGCAAGCAGGTTAATAATTACCGCGATCACCGGACCGCCAAGCAGTAAAAAGCGAATACCCCAGCTAATCAGTGAAGAATCGGAGTCGGGATCGATTGCCCCGATCAAATCGAAGAACCATGTGAATATTTTGAAATCCATGCCCAATTCGTGCTTAAAAATTGCACCTGAGGCGAATAGAAAAGGGGCTATGACCAGGAAAACACCGAAGACAGCAGATTTTTGTGTATTCATCAGGGTAAGTTTCAATTTTTGCCCATGGGTTTTACTAACGATACTTGGCTTTGCTAAATTTTCCATTTTATTGATAAACTCCTTTTTGTTCATTTTATTTCAACCTCTTTCTTAAATACAAAATGCTAATTTGACCAAAATGGTTGCACTATTCCATTAAGTTGCGCAATTTTTCCAAACCACGGGAGAGCAAAGATTTTATTGTACCTTCCTTTTTTCCAAGTATTTCACAAATCTTCTTGATGCTTTTATCCTCAAAATACCTGAGCGCTATAACTTCTTGATATTTAACTTGCAGCAATTTCATTTTTGACTGAATGAGTTGAAAATCCTGATAATTTTCCATTTGCTGCAGTACTGCTTTTTTTTCTGAATTGGCCGTTTGAGAATCAATCCAGTCGAGCCCATATTCTTCTATGAGCTCGCTAAAATAGCGAACATTATAATGGTTTCGTCGAAAATAATAGTTGATTTCATTACCGGCAATACGATATAACCATGATGAAATTGAAATACCCTTCCAGCGAAATTTCCCCAAATGTTTGAATGCCTTAAAAAAAACTTCAGATGATATATCTTTTGCCAACTCAAAATCTAAAACTCTTCTATGGATATAGCCAAAGATTTTCGGATAATACTCATCGAATAGTATTCCAAATAATTCCGGATCTTTCTTGGCTTTTTGAATAATTCGTTTTTCTTCTTCGAGTGTCACTAGTGCCCAAAATCCGTTCGAATTTATAACCTATGAAAGAAACCTTGTCATTATTAATGTAATGCATTCTTGAGTTAAAAGGATGCATATTTGGAAGGATATATTGAAAGATATATAGAGTCAGATAACACCCTATGCTTGTTGTAATCAAAAAAATAGGGAGCCAAAGCAATGACTCCCTAATCGCACATCCGTATGATTCTATGGTTTATAACAATATTGTAGCTTCGTCTTTTAATTTTGAAACTTCGTTAAGTAGGATAAGCAAATCAGCTTCATTTAGTGCCAAAGCATCTTTTAAAGCGTCGTTTATTTCTTCAACCTTTTCTTGTTTTAATCTATTTGTTGTAACTGTTGCAATAAGATTACTCAATATTATGATTCGGATAAATGAATCTGCTTCACTTTTTCCTGCAGAATAAGGCTTTAAATCTTCAAGGGTATGATGAAGACAAGAGTCTTTAATTCTATGGGGCAACCCCCATCTATTACACAATAGACTTCCTAAATAAGAACTAGTGGGATAAGAGAGTTCTTTTTCCGCTTTACTAAACAGACAGCCATTTTTCTCAGCATATTGCCTTAACAATATATAATGCTCAGGAAAAAACTTAAGATAAACTAATTTACCAATATCGTGTAATAACGCTGATGTCCAGACTTCAGCTGTATCCAATAGTGGTTCATATAATCTAGTCAATTCCCTCGCACAAATGGCAGTATACAAAGAATGAAACCAGATTTCATTAAACGCTTTTTGATCTTTACTTACCAAAGTATTTATAACAGAAAAACTAAGAACTATATGATGAATTTCATTTATGCCCAAATAAGCAACAGCCACTTTTATTTTATTAATTTCCATAGGTAAACTGTAATATGCCGAATTTACGATTTTTAACATTTGCGTTGTTAATGCTGCATCCTTCATAATCAAATCCGATATTTTATCTAAATCCACGTCTTCAGAATACAAATTTTCTTGAATTTTGGTTAACACAGCAGGTAACGCAGGTAAGGTACAATGCTTATATAAAAATGTTTGCGGGTCTATATTTATTGGTGGGAGTTTTTTCATAAGTTGTTAGTTAGCAATAAATTAGTTCATAAAGTTATGAAAAGAATTTTAGTTTAGCTCCTCTGTTAAAAGCTGCTTGTTTAAATAATTCAGTGTCCTAATCAACACTAGAAAATTTGAAATAATCGTGCTCCTGCTATTCATTACTAACTCTTTCAATAATCTCCTTTATTATTTGTATATGTAAGTATTCTGACTGTTTAATTACTGATTATTGATAACTTGGGTTTCCTTGTTTCATGATCACCTTTGAGTTTTATTCAAATATTTCGTTGTTCATTTATTAAACGAGATTAATAAGGTTATGAAAGCAATAATATTAGTATTACACATTTCCTACAAGACTAATGAGAATTCTTTCAAAGGTGTTAGAATAATAATTCCCTTTAAAGAAAGAACTGAGTAATGTCATAATACTATCCCTACTATTTTTTTACAAAAAAAATATACTACTATTATTAGGATGGCGCAATCAGGGAAAACCCTAAAAATTAGCTTCGAAAAACCTTAGAGGGCAGGTTTCTGACAAAGCTTGATTATTTGAATCCTGGACTCTCCCTCAAAGATAGGATTGCTCGTCATTACTGATGCTGGTTTAATTAATAGTGTGGGAATTATCAAAATACTTTAGTTAATTATAATTTATTTGTTACATACAACCAGTTTATCGTCACGTAATTGTTAACTTTAATGAGTATTAAGTGAGTAGAGAAAATTTTCTTATTCCATCAGCCATAGAAGCAATTGGTTCCACCCCTTTGGTTGAATTAAGTAGAATAACCAGAGACCTGGATGGAAGGCTTTTGGCAAAGCTTGATTATTTGAATCCCGGACTTTCCAAAAAAGATAGGATTGCTCGTCAAATCATAAAGGACGCGGAAAATAATGGTAAACTTAACTCAGGCCAAACCGTTGTGGAATTGACCAGTGGTAATACCGGTACTGGTTTAGCGATAGTGTGCGGAATAAAAGGGTATCCTTTTGTGGCTGTGATGTCTAAAGGAAATTCAAGTGAGAGGGCTCGCATGATGGCTGCTTTAGGAACTGAGGTTATTCTTGTTAAGCAGTCATCTAATTCCATCCCAGGTCAGGTATCAGGGTGTGATTTGGAACTTGTCGAGATTAGAACTCAGGAACTGGTAAAAGAAAGAAAGGCTTTTCGTGCAGATCAATTTCAATTAGAAGGCAATTTCAGGGCACATTATTTTCATACAGGTCAAGAATTTATAAAACAATCAAAGGGGATGGTTCAGGGCTTTTGTGATTTTGTCGGATCAGGGGGTACTTTCGCGGGATGTGCGGCGGCATTCAAAGAGCATGACTCCTCCATTAAATGTTTCATAGTTGAACCAAAAGGCTCCGCGGTATTAGCTGGCAAAACCGTTACCAATTCTAATCATCGTTTACAGGGTGGCGGATATTCAAAGACGGACCTTCAATATTTGAGGTCAGAATATGTTGATGGTTTTATAGAGGTGTCTGACGAAAATGCCATTAAAACGGCAAGACAACTAGCTCAACAAGAAGGGATTTTCGCGGGGTTTTCTTCAGGAGCAAATATTGCTGCGGCCATTCAGCTGCTTAGAGGTCCTTTAAAAGGTAAAGTTGTCGCAACCATGATCAACGATTCCGGATTGAAATATCTCAGCACCGATTTGTGGGAATAATAACGTGCATTTCTACTGAAAAACACTCTAATAATGGCAAGAATACGGAATCCAAAATGTGGACACATTTCAATGCCAGTTATCATGAACATTATGTGTTAAAAAATGAAAGAATGAAATCAAGACAAAGTACGCTTATGATAATAATTTAAAATGAGTCAAAACCAGTCAAATTGGCAAGAAACAAGAAACCCTGTAACAAATTAATATTACAGGGTTTAAGCTGTACGCCCGGCAGGATTCGAACCTGCGACCTACGGATTAGAAGTCCGTTGCTCTATCCAGCTGAGCTACGGGCGCATCGTGGATAAATAAAACGCTTAAAATATAGTTGCTTGCAGCGCCTTCATCAACAATTTATTGTCTATATAAGAAGAACAATTATCTTAAAAAGCTTCGTGTATGTTCTGCTGCTATTCATATTCTATTATTGTAATGAACCTTACGCTATTTCTATCATTGTGTAGTTCATGGGCTATTGTTTCCGTTTGCAGTGGATTCTGGATACTTCAACCCAGTTATTGCCTCCGTCAAATGTCCACTCCTATTTCCAGTCGAATGCATCTTCGGAAAAATTAAAAAATGTGTTTCTAACCTCTCTTCCCAGGGCATTCTTCCCACTCATGATGACCGTATTGTTTTCATTTTTTGCGGTGAAGGTCGCCAGCCTGCGGTTGGTTTTGTCAATCCAGGCCATGTGCCACTGATTTTCACTGGCATTGTAGATCCGGATATTTGTTCCCACAACTTGCAATGTTTGGGTGGAATCGCCAATAGCTTCAAGTTTGATCCAATCATCCTGAATTGCATGGCCTTCGAGAACAGAATACCAGCGCCATTCAGAATGTGTGGTGTCGCTTGACCAACTGCCGTCACGATTTCTTTTCACCTGGTAAGCATCCCATATGCCAAAAAGCTGGCTGAGTATCTGTGTTTCTGGCGGGGCATCTGTGTGAAGCCCTTTGCTGGAAATATCTGTTTGTTTCGAACTCGTTGTTTGCTGTGCGCTCAGTGTGTCTAGTGCAATCAGAATAAAACTCAAAAAACAGAAAATAAAATATCGCATCATGTTCTTGACCTCTAAATTTATTGATTCAGCCACATTTTGATTGTCAGGGTTACTATCTCCGGCGCGTCTTTGTAGTCGTTCAGTATCGCCTCGAAATCCGAACGCATTAAGAGAAATTGAAATGGGCCTTTTATATTTAGCATGGTAATCGGATTGTTATTGTGAATTAATGGATTATATTTATATTATTCTGACATAATAATCGAATCTTGTTAATTCTGTCTTAAAAATTGAGAGAAAAAATGAACATTATTCAAATGCACCCCAAAACCAATTCCTACATTCAGAATTAAGAAATTGTCCGTTATCACAGTCATAAGCGATTCCCATAAATTAATTCGGCCTGAAGTTTGTGAGCCAATTAAAAAGCTAAATCGGACTCAAATGAGCAGTCCTCAGGTGACTTATATTTTTCTCTGGTAAAATAGATGAGGCGAAAAACATGCAATTCCTTTGAAACTGTGACTTGTCATTTATAAACTTAAATTGTTCAAGAAGCAGTACACGTTTTTGGGCCTGGGCGCAATGGGAAGCGGCGGACAATTCTATAGCGCCGCCTCTGATAACCATTATGTCGTATTGTTGGGAATTCATGGTGTGTTTCTCGCGTTAGCGAAATCTGTACATTTAGTATCCACGTGCAGCAATCGGCCAAAGCGCCTCAACCCGGTTCTTGCGAATGCAAATAAAATAGTCATGCAGGTTTACTGTCGGATCGCAGTGGCCGGGAATGAGATGAAGCTTATCACCCACAGTAATCGATTGAGCGTTGCCAGCAACTGAAAGTCTGCCGTGCTCGTCATCGGCGGCATAATAGTGAACACCTTCGCGATCAGCGACCAAAGGAAAACCACTGTCAATTGCCAGGGCTTTCAGACCTGCATCGATGACCCCACGTTCCGATTTGGGGCGACTGATGACGGTGCCATACACAAAAAGACTGTTTTCAAAAATGTCACTCAGCTTGCCGCTTTCGACAGAATTCTGCATATAGTCAGCATCCATAAAAATATATGAACCGGTCTGAATTTCATTGAAAACGCCGCTATCTGCCTCGAACAAAAATGTACCCGTGCCGCCGCCGGTGACCAGCTGACAGGGAAGGCCTTCTTTCTCTAACTGTAAAACCGTGTCTTCTACCTTGCGAACCATTGTTGCTGTAGTTGATTGACGTAATGAATAGTCCCGGATTCCTTGCGCTTTGCCATTGTAAGCCTGCAAACCAGCAAAGGTAAGAGATTTGGCTCGAGCCAAATCTTGTGCTAATTGTAATGCCTGTATGCCGGATTGAACGCCGCAGCGCCCAGTGCCCACGTCAATCTCTACCAAGACAGCTATCCTCGTTCCATAACTAACCGCTGATTTGTTTAGCATTTCTATTTGTATAGGATGATCGACACACACCTGAATTGTCGCAAATCGTGCAAGAGCAGCCAATCGGTTTGCTTTTGAAGGATCTGCAATCTGGTTTGTCAATAAGATGTCGTCGATACCGGCATGGGCCATGGTTTCTGCTTCTCTAACGGTCTGACAACACACTCCCACCGCGCCATGGGCAATTTGCAAGTGCGCAATAGTCGGACACTTATGTGTCTTGGCATGCGTGCGCAGGCGCACGTCGAATGGTCCAAGCAGCTCGGACATACGATCGAGGTTGTGCTCCAACGCGTCCAGGTCCAAAAGCAGCGCCGGAGTATCCACGGATTCGATAGACAAACCGACGGATAGTGATTGTAAAGACTTTTTCATTTAGGCTCAGTCCATTTAGTTTTCAATTCTGACTGGATAGTCAGGGTTGTGAACAAACACTTCCTTAACCCGATTAAGTTAATTACCTTTTTTTCCAAGTACTTTGGTAACAGCTTCTACTAACCGCCGGGCATGCTCACCGTCCGGATCACGTTCTGCATTGAATTCGGTGATAATTAGTCCTGCAAACTTCAGGCTGGCTACAAATACATCAAGTGCACGAATAGTGTCGTCGAAACTCAACCCGTTCTCGTGTGGTAGGTCTCCCACAGGGAAATCGTCGTAGTCAATCACGTCCACATCGAAATGGACAAGAATGGAATCTGTCCTGTTTTCAAGTTGAGCCAGGGCTTCACTAGCAGATTCCACGGCTTTGCCCTGAATTTGGGATACAGGATATTTCGCCATTTGGCGCTGTTGCAAGCCCTCAATCTCCACGGCATCTATCCCGACAGCGTCAATATTGTAACCAAACAGTACGATATCCTCTTCGGCCATGAGTGGATATCTCCGCCCTAAACGCGTAAGTGCATCAACGCCATTACCGGTCATATGTGCGATGACCATGCCATCAAAGATGCCTGAAAATGTTGTTTCAGGCGTGTTTAAATCGAGATCGCCATCGAAGTACATTAAACCAAGGTTCGGCGACTGACCTATCAGCCCGGAAACAACACCCAGGGCAATCGAGCAATCACCACCGAGAACAATGGGCACGGCTTTGTCGCGTACAGCACGTTCTATCTGTTTATTGACGCTCTTTGCTACATCGGCAACAAGTTGAAGATTTTGCGCTTTAGGGTGCTGTTGATCGGGTTTGAAAGTAACTAGAGGCAGGTCACCGAAGTCAATCACTTCAAGTCCCGCCGATTGAAGATTTTCAATGAAGCCCGCTTGTCGAAAGGCCTGAGGCGCTCGTTCTTGTCCGGTTAATCGGGCACCAGCGCTCGATGGAACACCAATGATAGCAAGTTTGTTCATACATACCTCTCTTTTTAAAAATTATGTAATTACAGCCCAACGGTTTGCACGCGTGCCGGGTTGCGATAGAAGCCAATGTGGCCACGAATCAGAATTCGGCAGATTTTATTAACCCGCGAAACCTTCCTTTACAGTTTCAACAAATCTATCGATATCTTCTCGTCTCGTGTCGAACGAGGTAACGAATCTTGTTTCATTTGTCTGGGGGTCAAGCAGGGAGAGCTTATACTTCTTCCGAAGGTGTCTAAGCAAAAATGAATCTACTTTCGCATACACCATATTCGTATGAACCGGACGTGAAATCTCCATGCCGGATAAATATTCAATGCAGTGAGCAAGCTCTCGTGCCATCTCATTTGCATGGCGAGCATTTTTCAGCCACAGATCATCGGTCAAGTACGCCTCAAATTGGACCGAAATAAACCGCATCTTGGATGCGAGTTGACCTAATTGCTTTCTGAAAAAACGGAAACTCTCTGAGTACTCTCTGTTGAAAAACACAACCGCCTCACCGAACATAAGACCGTTTTTGGTTCCACCGAATGATAATACGTCTACACCAAGGTCTCGACTGGCTGCGCCTAACCCAAGCTCAAGCGCGGCCGCTGCATTCGATAGTCTGGCACCATCCATATGTACAAGTAAGCCGTGGTCATGCGCGAGATCACACAAATTTCGCACTTCGTCAGGTGAATAAAGAACACCATATTCATTGGCCTGAGTTATCGACAAGACCCTTGGCTGGGTGGCATGTACCTCTCCCAGTCTGGCAAGGTGGGGCTGTATTGATTCAATTGTCAACTTAGCGTTCTCTGCCTCAACGGGAACAAGCTTACATCCTGTAAAATTTTCAATGGTTCCACATTCGTCCAAATAAATGTGTGAGAAAGAAGAGCATATGATCGATTGGAAAGATCGCAACAAAGGGGAGACTGACAAAACATTTGCTGCGGTACCACCAAAAACCAGGTACGCGTCGATGTCAGTTCCAAATATTTCCCGAAGCTTGATTAGAGCTCTCTCAGTCCAAACGTCGTTCCCATAGCCAACTGCATGGTCTGAGTTCGCTCGATTGATGGCATCTATAATTTCGGGATGCACACTTGAATTATTATCACTGGTAAAGCTTCTCATTTCGTATCCCTGGGGTCCAGATCCAGGCTTCGCCGAGTGCTGGAAGGACTAAGAAATAAGAAATAGAAGTACGATAACATGTCTTTATACCTACGTTTCATTTTGAGCATGAAGGCGCCTTACTTGCCAGCCTCCCGAGTTCCATGCTTTTATTCCGCAGTGATATATGCCGATGTAATTCCACCATCAACTGTAAAATTAGTGCCGGTAACATAAGATGATTCATCACTTGCAAGGAAGAGCGCTGCTAAGGCCACCTCTTTGACTTTGCCAAATCTGCCCATAGGTATATGGGCAAAGCGTCGCTGACGCCATTCTGCATCGTCGAGTAGATCAGCTAGTAGAGGTGTTTCCACAGATCCAGGACAAAGAGTGTTTACTCGGATATTCTGTCGGGCAAATTCTACAGCCATGTCCCGCGTCATAGCGAGCACACCGCCTTTACTTGCTGTGTAAGCAATCTGAGAAACCGCCGCACCGATTAGAGCAACAAAAGACGCCGTATTAACGATGGAACCACCGCCCGCCCGCAAAAGGGCCGGAATGCCATACTTACAACCAAGCAAAACTCCTTTCAAATTTACATTGATAACAGTCTCCCAAATATCTTCATCTATTTCCAACACAGAGACATCTTTAGGATGGAAAATGCCGGCATTGTTAAAAAGTACATTTAGCTTGCCATAAGATTTCTCAGCAAACTCGATCATTTGCTCGACATCAGAGGCTTTTGAAACGTCTGCATGACAAAAGCTGGCATTCCCACCTTCGGTTTGTATGAGAGAAACGGTCTCTTCACCTGCATCGGTTTGGATGTCCGCCACCACAACTTTAGCACCCTCTTTCGCAAATAGCAAAGCGGATTCTCGTCCAATCCCACTTCCAGCACCTGTAATAAGAGCAATTTTGTTGGCTAATCTCATGTCAAATCTCCTTTTTTATTACGATTTTTTCACTTCGAGCTTAAGCAGATTATCATTTTGAATCACACGACTTTCGTCAATCAGAGTTGTCGGTCGACGAAACATTCGTCAAGATCAATCATGCTCGAGGCATATCCAGATGGTTTTCAAATTTGTGTACTGCTCAAATGCATGCAATGAATGCTCGCGCCCGATTCCTGATTGCTTGTAACCACCGAATGGAACGGTCTCGCTCTGGCCATCGATGCCGTTGATTGTGACTGTACCCACTTGAAGCGTACGAGCCAGCCTGTGCGCGCGGTTAAGATCGTTTGTCCATACGGAGCCGACCAGCCCGTACTTAGAATCGTTAGCTATCTGCAGCGCTTCTGCTTCGTTCTCAAACTCTATCACCGACAGCACCGGTCCAAAGATTTCGTCTTGTGCGATTGTCATTGAATTGTCAACTGAACCAAAAATAGTCGGTTCAATAAAGCCACCTGCTCCATTAACTTGTACTTTGTTTCCGCCGAATACGAGAACAGCGCCCTCATTTTTGCCCTTCTCGATATAGTTCAATACTCTTTTGCAATGTTCAGCAAAAGCCATCGGACCCATCGTGGTCGCTGGGTCCAGAGGATCGCCGGGCGCATATTGCTTTGCAGCCGAAATCGCGAGATCGAGAAATTCATCTCTAATCTTAGCGCTAACAAGCACGCGAGAGGCCCCAGAACACACTTGACCCTGGTTTCGGAGAATACTTCTCACTGCTTCAGATGCGGCATGTTTGAGATCGGAATAGTCAGGAAAGATAATGTTAGGACTCTTTCCGCCGCACTCGAGCCAAACAGCCTTCATATTGCTTTCGCCAGAGTAGCGAAGCAAAAGTTTGCCGACTTCAGTTGACCCTGTAAAGGCAACACAATCGACATCGTTGTGACGGCCGAGTGCTTGACCTGCTGTTTCACCCAAACCGGGGACGACATTCATCACACCTTTGGGTAAACCCGCCTCGAGCGCCAACTCACCAAGAAGAAGCGCAGAAAAGGGAGATTGCTCGGACGGTTTCACCACCACGCTGTTCCCTGCGGCAAGCACTGGAGCCAATCTAACCCCAGCCTCCTCCGTCGGATAGTTCCATGGCACTATTAGTCCGACCACACCGACCGGCTCGCGGGTTATCATCGCCACAGTAGATCTGTCTGTCGCAGCAATTTCATCGTAAACTTTGTCAATGGCCTCAGCATACCAAGTGAAAAAAGACGCAACACCCTGGACGTCACCGGCATATATTTGGTGCACAGGTCTGCCCATGCTGATACTGTCCATTAGCGCCAGATCCGCCGCGTTTTCCTCAACCAATTCAGCAAAACGAAGCAGCACCCGTCTGCGATCCGCAGGAGATGCGCCGGACCAAACACCGCTTTGAAATGACTTGCAGGCAGACGCCACAGCATTGTCGATATCCACCTGACTGCAAGCGGCAACCTGAGTGACGGGTTCGTCGGTCGCCGGATTGATGCAAGCCAAAGTTTCGCCGGACTGTGCTTCGACATCGCGACCATCGATCAGCGCTTTAGTTGGCATCTGTAAGGATTTCGCGCGAGTTTTCCACTCGCCATACGTAATTTCTGCAAGAGTCATAATTTGAACCTCCTCGTAAATGTTATTGCTGCTTTTTCCAACGTTGAAAGAAACTCATATACAAGCGTAAAAATGATGTACACCACTTTTACGCTTAACACAAAACCGTCTTCAATGATTTTGATTATGAGAGATTTGTTCTTCTTTGTCTTGGGTATTATTTGTGTTCATTTTTTTTGATTCAGAAAAAAATATGGAATTACGATATTCAATTTAAGTCGTATTTTAAAGAATATTAATCATAATATATTTTATAATATACTATAAAAGTCGCAAAAATCATCATTTTTATGATAAATTAGCAATTGTCAAATTAACGGAAATATCTATTAAGAAGCAGGGATCGACCCTAGACTATTAATCAAACTCTCTGTTCAAATTTTTAGAAAGGATTTTTAAATGAAGAGGAGGCTGAGTTGTTTTGAAGAGTCCTCTGAAGTTCCCGAATGAAATTTAAACTTCTATTAGGTCTACTATTCAATATTAGGGATACAAAGTTGCGCCGTTTCTTTAATAGATTCTAAAACTATAATTGTGCGAGTCGAAACAACTGAAGGAAGTGCACCTATTTTCTCTCTTGAAAAAACAGCTAATGATTTAATATCCTTTAGTCGTATTTTCACCAGATAACAATCCTCTCCGGCCACACGATGTACTTCCAGTATTTCAGGAAATTCCGCTAATTTCTTGGCTGTATCAATACTATCGGCGGGCTCCTCGGCGCGAACAAAAATGAAGGCTAAAAGTCCTAAATTCAACGACTCCGGTTCTATTCGAGCTGTATATTCTTTAATATAGCCGTTCAGTTCGAGTTTCTTAATACGCTCAAGTATACCAGATGGAACCATATCGATTTGACGAGCAATTTCGGTATTCGATATTCTGGCATTCTTCTGGAGAAGAAATAAAATTTTATGATCGATTTTATCCATTAGTGCCTTGATTTTTGAATTTTATTCATAATTGATAGTAATTATAAGTTAGTTACATCATAAAAGTCAAAAAATAATGATAAATATTCAGATAATTTAAAATTGGAATTTTCACCTTTGATTTTCAGCCAGCGGTAGCTCGATAATCATCGGGAAGCCAGCTCGGCATCCTATTGGATCACTCTCCGTTCGGTGTGTACGTCAAAGCTGCGTCCACATCATATACTTATGTCACACTCAGGTCTGTACATACAGGATGGCATCTGCGATGCCAAGTAATCCGAATCTTTGTCTTTAACTCACAAATACCTCAGCTACCAGTCCTTTTCACTGAGCTTTGGGACTGGCGAACTAGCGACATGCGAAATAGAGCAACCCGAATATCAAAACCTGTTCCAATATAAAATAAGAGAAATTGAAAATGAGCGTTTAAATTTTATCATGGTAATCGGATTGTTATTTTGAATGAATGGATTATATTTATATTATTCTGACAAATAAGTCGAATCTTGTTGATCCTGTTTCAATAGTTGAGAGAAAAAATGAATAGTATTCAAATGAACCTAAAAACCAATTCCTACCTTTGAATTAAGAAATTGTACACAATCACTGTCATTAGCGATTCCCATAAACTAATACGGCCCGAAGTTTGTAAGCCAATTCAGACTGCAGATTACGTCATTCATGCCGGTGATATCGGCGATCATAAAACTTATATGGATTTTCAGAACCTCAATTCCAATATCATTTTTGTGCGGGGCAATATCGATCGCGATCAAGAGCACCCGGATATCCCTGAAAATAACGTTCTCTCCATCGCCGGACACGACTTTTACATCATCCACGAAATTGACAAGTTGAATGTAAATCCTAAAGGAATTTTTGACTTTGTCATTTTTGGCCATTCTCATAAACCGGAAAAATACACAAAGAATGGCGTTATTTATCTCAATCCGGGCAGTATTGGTCCCAGGCGTTTCAAATTACCCATTTCCTTTGCTAAGATCGTTATTGACAAAGATCATGAATTTACAGTAAAATTTTTTAACATCTAGATCCTTCCTTCCGGGGATACATAACATATTTACATATTCAAGAAAATTAAATGCTTGATAAATTCAATAATTAAGTGTTAACTTATTATTAATAATAGGCCTTTAATCTAATAGGTACAAATTTAGTATAATCTTTCATTTTGAAAAGGCCTGGCAATAGTCATTTTTTTGGACATGGATGTCAAATTGACTAATCTCATGTTCTTTGGGTGGCTTTTGTCTTTCTTCTCACCGAATCCTTCTGTTAAGACAGGGGCTCCTATAGTATTTCCAAGATAATGAATGATGTCTAAATCGTTCGAAGAATAATATTGTGAATAACTCTAAGAAAAAAATCGTGATGTACGTATTTATTGTTGTAATGATAAACTTTAATCAAATACAGCAAATGAAAACCGAAGCGGCAACCCAGGATGATTTTCCCAATTATGCCAGTAACCCTTTTTCGATATCAGTACCAGAGCCTGTGAAAGATAAACAATTCTTTGTAATCGATCTGAATCAAGATGGCTTGTTGGATTTTACATACCGATCTGAATCCAAACTTTTTGCGATTGATCACTATGGCAACCTAATGTGGCAAGCTTCGATTGCAAATCCCGATGGACAAAACGGTGGAACAAAGCATTCTGCAGCAGATATTGACGGCGATAATGTTATCGAAATCCTTGCCTTGGATGATTCCAATCAAATCCTGGTATTTAATGGGTTGAATGGCCAGCTCAAACAAACGATTTCATTGCCGATCATCGGTCCCAATAACCAATGGGAACATATAGCTGTTGTTAATCTGAGAGGTAAAGGAGATCGAGATGTTATTCTCCAAACTCTGGATATCCTGGAAAATGACACAAAAACGGTATCGTTTTTTGTCAATCGAAACTTGCTCGCCTGGGATATGGAAAATAACCAGGAAATATGGCGGGTAGTATATGACTATGACGAATCTAATGGGATATACGATGGCTATTGGGGGCCTTCACATGGATCATTCCAGGTAGCCGATGTGGATGGTGATGGCTTGGATGAGGTTGTGGGCGGAAATATGGTCGATCATGATGGAACGCTTGTTGACTTAGGTTATCCGACAAATTGGGTTGGGATATCCCCGGGAGGCTTTGTCGATCATTTGGATTGTGTAAGTATCGGAGATTTTCGGCCTGATCTGTCGGGCCTGGAATGGATTGTAACGGAAGAAGATCACCAGGGAAAAACAGATTGGCATACCACAATGTTGTCGGCAAATGGCATTATTTGGCGCAAGGAAACCCAGCTTTTCTCCGGACAAGGTAAAGAACCCCAAAATGTGGCTGCCGGCAATTTTGATCTGAATCTGTCATTTAATGAAGTCTGGGTTCGATCCAGATTTGAAGGGCCAATAGATTCACAACATCCCTGGATCTTTGATGCTTTTGACAATGAGTTCCAGAATTATGATATGCAGGTTGTTTTACCGCCGGGTTTTAATACTCATGAAAATGGCAATAGCGAAGGGATTGATATGATCTCGACGATTGACTGGGAAGGTGGTGAGAAACATTATATCGCAGCCAAAGCCAGGCATATTAATGGCAACGTAGCGGTTTTTGATGCATTAACCGGGGAAGCAATTTGGCATACGCCGGAGGATTTTCCAGCGACAAGCGCAACCCTGGTTTATGCTGTGGATATTGCAGGTGACAGCAGGGAAGAAGTCATCATTTATGATACAAGTGGAAAATTAGAAATATATTGGAATCAAGCCGAGAATTTGAACCAGCCTGAATCGAGAAAATGGAATGATCCACTTTACAAGCGATTCAAGCAAAATTGGAATTATTATTCTCCCGCCGGATATATTAATAAACCTCCCAGGACAGCTCAACTTATTTTAGCTGAAAATGGAGGAGGACAGGCCACAGATGCGCTGGGTTTTTCCGGTTCAGTCACTTCAGTACAACTATTTCGGTTGAGTTTAGCAGCGTCAGTTGAGGTAGTTAATATGGGATCAAGCTTAACTTTAGGCATATCCTCTTCCGGAGTTGATAGCGGAGATTTTGCTAATCTACAACTCATAGAGGATACCAATAATAACGGGGTTGTAGATTCGGGAGAAAATCAAGTAGGTACTTTGGAAAATCCCTTAAACATCAATGATGGAATCACATTTTCTGATTTTTTTGTGCCGGTTGGGACTGTTGGTTATATCTTTACGGCAGATATAAATAATTTGGTAGGAGGAGATGAACTCAACGTGTCATTACCAGCTGAAAATATGACTGATGTTACGGGAACTACGAGTGGTGTTCAGATCACTGTGACAGGCACTGCAGACTCTGTGACTCATATCGTAGATGAAGTCCAAGATTTAATATTCAGTGTAGAACGCTCATCCGGTAATGTGTTTGCCGTAGGTTCCTTTATAGGAAATGGCGCAGATCTTGCAGAATATATTCATGTTTCCGAATTGGTGGAACCCGGCGATATCGTTGAACTGGATCCTTCAAAACCAAAACAGTATAGAAAAGCCCGGGCTTATAGCCAATCCGTATCAGGTGTAATCACTACGGAACCAGGATTTACAATAGGCAATATTCGGGAAGGATTGGAGCCAAACGCGGCTTTAGCGGGTGAAACAACATTAAATCCGGGGATATCAAATCGATCATTGCTTGCTCTTGTGGGACGAGTGCCTGTGAAAGCCACAACCCAAAATGGACGAATATTCGCAGGAGATCTGCTGACGGTTTCCGGCAAAGCCGGTTATGCCATGCGATGCAGTGAGGTTAAGGTTTGTGAAGGACAGATGATAGGTAAAGCCCTGGAAGGTCTGGAAAAAGGGGAGGGGAAAATATTGGTTTTGTTAATGACTCGTTAGAAGATTTTGTTATCTCTACATCTCCTTACACCAATTACCAATCAGCATAAGGCGTTACATATCAAAATTTTGATAATCATCATATTTCCTGATATATTATATTTAATAGCTCATTAGGCAAAAGTTAAATTTAGTCAATCAGTTACAAGCATGATTCTAAAAATTCATATACCGTCCGAACCGCTGAATAAATATGTTGAGTCATTTACATATTACAAAGGTTATAATCCTGAACATTAAATAGAAAAATTATTGCCTGACGCTTCGGTAAACATCGTTATTGAATTAGATGAAATTCCAAGGTACACATTTGAAAATGACACATTCGCGGCAAAACATAAATTCATTAATGCATAGTTTCTCGGCAAAGAATAGAAGACGAGAGTTGGATACAACGTTAGAAAGAGTCAACAAAATGAAAAGTTTAAATATTACGATTTTATTAACCCTGGTTTTTATTTCAACTAATTGTCCGAGCACTACAATAGATGATTCATTAAAAGGTAAAGCTACAAGTAAAATAACAGGAGTCATTTTTGACGGACCGGGTAATCCACCAATCACAAAGGAAATGGTTGAAAATATTTTGCCTTCGAATGCTAAATGGATAGCCGTCATTCCGGAGGCTTTTACTTATAAAAATACTCTAAAAGTAAAATCATTCTTACGTACCGGGCAGTGGTATGGTGAGACCATCGAGGGTAGTTTTAAAGCGGTGCGTTTTGCTAAAGAGCTGGGATTTAAAGTAATGCTTAAACCACACATGGGAATAATATGGGACCTATCCGGATGGGATAAACCAAAAGATATAGATTTTAACATAGATGCTGATAGAAAAAAATATGTTGACCAGCGCAAAAAATATATTTCTACTTTAGATAACAAAACCAAAGGCTCATGGAGAGGTGACTTTGAAGTTAATAATCCGGATGATTGGATAGTATGGGAAAAACAATATGAGAAATTCATTTTAGACTTTGTACATCTTACCGACTCCGTTCAAATAGATTTATTCTGTATCGGAACTGAATTGGATAAAGTTGCTATCCAGCGCTCAGATTTCTGGAGAAACCTGATAAAAAAAATAAGAAGTGTTTATAAAGGCCAGCTAACTTATTGTGCCAATTGGGATAATTATAAAGATATCAGGTTTTGGGATGATCTGGACTATATAGGAATAAGTGCATACTTCCCTTTAAGCGATAAAAAATCACCTTCATACAAAAATGCAATGACAGGATGGAAACCGCATGCAACGGAGTTAGAAAATTTTCAGAAAAAATATCTTAAACCTGTTCTTTTTGCAGAGTTAGGTTATAAAAGCACCGAATATGCCGGCAGTAAGCCGTGGTTGGATTATACTGATAACAAAGTAGACTATAATGCGCAGGCAAATCTATATCAGGCAACGTTCAACACTTTTTGGCACAAAAAATGGTTCAAGGGAATTTTTATATGGAAATGGTATTACGCCGGCAATGGCGGACCAACTTCCTTTTCTCCTCAAAATAAATCTGCAATAAACATAATTAGTAGTTGGTACGAAAAATATTAATTAGATGAAACAAAACAGGTTAGGGGCCTACAATTGGAAATCAAACTAAAAATCCATGAAATAAAATTTCGCTTAGATGAAATAACCAACACGGATAATTAATCCTACAGGGTTCTAACTTTGGTTTGATGTGAACTCTTCTCTACACTCTTCGGGCGAGTGAACCTATGCGTAATATGCCTAAGGATTTACATATCAAAATTTTGATAATTATCATATTTGCTGATATATTACATTTAAATTGCTCATTAGGAAAAAATTAAAATTAGCCAATCATAAACAAGCATGATTCTAAAAACTCATATACCTTCCGAACCGCTGAATAAATATGTTGAGTCATTTACATATTCCAAAGGTTATAATCCTGAACATTCAATAGAAAAGTTATTGCCTGACACATCGGTAAACATCGTTATTGAATTAGATGAAATTCCAAGGTATACATTTGAAAATGACACATTCGCCACAAAACATAAATACATCAATGCCTGGGTCTCCGGTATGCAAACCTCATTTATATCAATCAGTACTGAAAAACATTCTTGCATGTTTGTTATTAAATTCAGAACTGGCGGCAGCTTCCCTTTTTTCCATATTCCATTAACTGAATTGAATGATTTGGTAATTGACGCCGAACTGATATTCGGCAATGAAATTTACATTCTCAGGGAAAAGTTAGTGAGCGCTCACACTCAAGAAGCCATGTTCCCGCTTGTGGAAAGCTGGTTAATCAAACGAGCCCGGCAATCAACACTGCCGGAAGTCGTTGTTGATTTTGCCGTTACAAATATTATTACCAGGCCGACATTAAATGATGTGAAATCCATATCACAGAAAACCGGCTATTCTCAAAAACAGTTCATCCATATTTTCAAAAACCATGTTGGGATAGCGCCCAAAAAATATCAGAGAATCATCCGTTTTAATAAGGCGCTGCAGGAAATCGAGAAATTCAATAAAATCGATTGGTCCAGTATCAGTTATGATTGCGGTTATTACGACCAGGCACACTTTATAAATGAATTCAAATATTTTTCCGGAATTAATCCTACCGACTATTTGATCGAAAAAGGGGAATTTCTCAACTATATCCCGATTTTTGATAAAAGGTAAATTTTTTCCAATCTATATTAGCTCTCATTTCTTATCTTGTTGCTCTCATTTAACATTTTAAGAAAGGAGTCATTATGGAAAACATGTTTATCAATCATTGGGCGGTTTTTACTTGTGCCGTGGCTAACCTAGTCGTTGGCGCAATCTGGTACTCACCTGCATTGTTCTATAAGGCCTGGCAAAGAGAAAATAGTCTATCGGACGAAGACCTGGCAAAAGTCAACTTTCCCAAGCTGTATACAATTACTTTCATCATCGCTCTGATTATTTCCTACAATTTAGCCTTCTTTCTCAGCGATGACAAAACCGATTGGATTTGGGGCGCTTCCGCCGGTTTCCTTGCCGGTTTTGGTTGGGCCGCTATGATTTTCACGGTAATCGCTTTATTTGAACAACGCTCGTGGAAATACATTTTCATCAACGGTGGCTACATTGTTATCTACTTTACTCTGATCGGTTTTATTTTAGGCATTTGGAGGTAAGCAAAATGGCAAAATCATCTTATGAATTTGAAAAAGAATTTCTCGAAAAAATACAAGAAACGACTGGGAAATCACTACAAGAGTGGATGGAGATTTTCAATAACAGAGGATTTTCTAAACGCAATGAAGTCTTGTATTGGCTGAAAACAGAGCATGGTTTCGGGCATGTCAATGCCTCGTTACTGGGTGGTGTCTTTGTCAACAACGGCAGGCCGGTTTATGCAGATTCCAATGAGCTGTTGGATAATCAGTTCAAAAACAAAGAACAACTCAGAGGCTTGTTCGATTATCTCATTGAGATGATTCGGAATGAATTTGATGGTGTGACGATTATTCCCAAAAAAACATACGTCTCCATCTCAGGCAAACGTGAATTTGCTGCCATTGCAATCAAGTCGAAAGAAATCAGACTGGGGATGGATTTAGGCGATATGGCTTTTAATGAAGAAATAACTGCTTCGAAGTCTTTGGGGGCAATGCCAAGGATTTCACACATGCTGTTGCTAACAGAAAAAGATCAATTAAACAAAAAAGTTGTAGATTGCCTTCATACCGCAGATAATAGAGTCAACCCATGAAGACTTTATCTCTAATATTTGTTGAAACGAATGATTAAAGATTAAACATTTAATCGCTTTTATTTTAACGTAAGTTCGACATAAGGTTTGTCAATCATCGACTCATTTTAGAATTATTCATACCAGTCGGTGTCATTGCGACGAGCTTGTCTTTAAGCTTATTTACCTCAATACACTAAAATACGACGAAGCAAACTCCTTCTTTTTCTCGAGGTGATTGCCACGTCACTACATTCCGTGAAACGACATTTATAAAAAAGCTTCACAACTTTCATCCCAGTTTGCTCATACAGTAAAAATGAGCCTATTGTCATTCAAATTCTTGTGGAAAATACCCAGTTGACATTTATGAGTCATTGACTTACCTTTAAATTTGTGCAATCCGTTATGTGCATCACAAACAATAATTAAACATTATTATAATTATGTAAATCACAGGGAGTTCCTGATGAATAAAAAACATCCTTTTGTAAAAATAGGTTTAATAGGGTTTTCCATAATTCTTGTTCTCAACCTATTTATGCAATACGTGCTAGATGTTGGGGGTGAATCCTGGTGGTCGGCTTGGTTTCCATTCTATCTGGTTTGGCTCGTATTCCTGGTTATTGGATTAGGGCTTTCCAAAAAGAACAAAAGTAAACCTGGAGAATAGTAGTAACTCGGAACAACATCAGGTTACTGGTTTTTACTATATCGGAATTCCAGCAAAGCGTCTTTGACGGTTATCGCCACCGATATGTGTCTGAGGAATAAATGCGAGATATAGTTAGAAATAAACGCATTGAGTCTATCTATCCGATTTAGCAGGATGAATACACTTGTTTAACACAATGTATGATTGATTTAAGAAATTAGGATAGAATGAGGAGAACGAAAATGAAGAAAAGCCTTGTAAATCGACGTGATTTTCTTACTACAGCTGGCCTCGCCGGCGGCGCCCTGGGATTTTCGACATTAGGTTTGAACTGTAGTGCCGAGGTAAATGCAACGATCTTAATTCTTCCCGGCGATCCCGCTTATGATCAAGCACGGCAGAACATTAATCATGCATTAAACTTTAAGCCTGCTGCAATAGCTATTTGTTATACAACGAAGGATGTTCAATATGCGGTAAATCATGCCGTTAGCAAGGGTTGGAAAATGGCGGTTCGCAGCGGCGCTCATTCTTACGAGGGTTTTTCTTTAATCGATGATGGTATGGTCATTGATGTGAGTCCAATGTGCCGGGTATTTCAAGTAAGTCCTAATAAAGCCCGGCTAGGACCCGCTACTCATTTAATAGACGCCTACACTAACCTGGCAAAATATATGGATGGGATGATTCCCGGCGGTTCTTGTGGAACGGTTGCCGTTGCCGGTTTGACGTTAGGTGGGGGGTACGGATTATTTTCTCGTAAGTATGGTATGACATGTGACCACTTGTATCGAGTAAAAATGGTTACTTATGATGGAACAATCGTAGACTCAGATAATGACCCTTCCTTACTGTGGGCTTGCCAGGGCGCCGGCGGTGGAAATTTCGGAATAGTAACTGAAATGTATTTTAATTTGGTTCCAGCTCCTAAACAAGTTACTGTCTTTAAACTAACATGGAAATACACTGAACAGATTATAGATGTAATAGAGGCCTGGCAGTATTGGGTATTAAGCTCTATTGATGAAAATATGTTTTCAATTTTTCCTTGTACTTCTACCCCTCAAAATACTACCTTTTCAATTGCCGGACAATATTTTGGAACCGTGGCCGAAACAAAAACAATAGTACAGAAATTGATTGATAATACTCCCCCGAGCATTCAGCCCAATTTTTATGCCTATATGCCCTTTGTTTCAGCCGTTCGATACAATGATGGTGAGCCCGGGCAATCCAGTTTTAAAGATACTTCGGGTTATACGAAAAGTGCATTAAATTCTAATGCCGTAAAGGAAATTTACAAATGGCTGTCCAACGCGCCTTCTGCTAATTGTTTATTGCAAATGGATAGCTTTGGCGGAGCTATTAATAATTTATCTCCTTCTGCAACTGCCTTTCCTCATCGAAATATGAATTTTATTTACCAATTTCAGGCATATTGGGATTCCCCAGATGATCAAAAGAAACACGAAGACTGGGTTGATAACTTCTCTAAGGAAATACGAACCGAGTTTATGGAAGATGCTTGTTATAGAAACTATGGTGACGTGACTTTGAGCGATTGGCAGTATAAATACTACGCTAATAACTACGCCAAATTACAACAGATAAAACAAAAGTACGACCCTAAAGATTATTTCAAATACTCTCAAAGTATTGAATTGCCTTCTTAATCGATGATATTTATTAGTAGAAGAAAACAAACTCAGGACAATTAGAAATGCCATGTCGACTTGTTTAAACTAAGGTGGCGATATTTAAGAATGAGAAAAATATTCCAAAATATTAAAGAACTAAACTGGATTAACTATTTAATAGAACTCTTTATTGTTTTTTTTGGAATATCTCTCGCCTTTTATGTTAATAAACAAGCTGACATTAGAAAATCTTTGCAAAAAGAAAAGTTCTATTTAACAAATATCAAAAATGATTTAATGGAAGATGAAGCCGAGATTCATACAATTATTGATCTGATTAATGAAGAGTTGAAAACCATACAAAACCTGGGAAATCATATCAGAGATAAAAACCCGGACTTGCTTGATTCAATTGTCAATCCTGCAGTTAAACTATCATATACTTCCAACTATCATCCGGATCTTCAAACCTACCAGTCTCTTACTCAAAACGGAGAGGTCTTAAAAATCTCAAATATTCAACTGAGAAACCGCCTGGATGCCTATTATTCTTACTATGAAACACTGTCGGCAAGACATGATGATTTTAGTGCAGTAAAAAAGAACAAGCTCTTTCCGTTTTTGTCAATCCATTACAATTTTTATAAAAAAGAAGTAATTGATAAACAATCTTTCTATAGCGATCAATTACAAAATATTATATTCGAGCTTTTTAAATATTCGATAGCAAAGAAAAATACATATCAAAAAATTCTGAAAGAGAATGTGAATTTGAAGAAAGAAGTTGAAATTGAACTGGAAAAACTTCGCTAACACACCGGGCTTAATAAAAATTTTTATGCAATTACAAGTTGTCTCGATCGCCATAAAAGGATACTCAAGTTCGTACGGATATTGAAACCGAAAAATGAAGGATAAAATTGTGGAAGCCAAAGCCCTCAAATATATTTCAAAAAATTGCATCCAATGTGGAAAAGCTTTTGGCTGTGGTTCTAATAACGGAAATGGAAAATGCTGGTGTGCGGAATTCCCGATTCTCAAATCCGCCGATTTAAATCAAAGCTGTTATTGCCCGGATTGCCTTAAGGATAGAATTAGGAAACAACAAAACAGTGAAGAAATAAAATAAATAAAATGAAAGAACTCAGGATAATCAGCCTCATCGCCAGCAGTACAGAGACCATTTGCGCTTTGGGTTTTGAAAAGGAACTGGTCGGTCGTTCACACGAATGCGACTACCCGCCGTCCGTTTTGGCACTCCCGCAATGCTCCCGGCCTAAATTCGACATCGAGGGCTCCAGTTTAGAGATCGATAAGCGAGTACGGGATATCCTCCAAAACGCATTGTCGGTTTACAAAGTCGATGTAGAAAAACTCAAAGAATTAAATCCTACCGTAATTGTTACCCAGGACCACTGTGAGGTGTGCGCAGTACATTTAAAAGATGTTGAAGAAGCCGCTTGTGAAGTGCTTTCGTCTCGCCCCCGGATTGTTTCACTGGCTCCCAATACGCTGGCAGACATGTACCAGGGATTCAGGAAGATCAGTTCCGCTTTCGAAGCAGAAGAAAGTGGCGATCAATTGATTGCCCGAATGCAGGAAGGCATGGATCAGATTGTAGAAAAGGCGCAATCTTTAACCAAAAAACCCAGGGTCGCTTTCCTTGAATGGATCGATCCCATATGGACCAGCGGCAGTTGGCTGCCTGAATTAGTAGAATACGCCGGAGGTATCGATTGCTTGGGTAAAAAAGGAGATCATTCCCATACGATAAATTTTCATTCGCTTCGGGATACGGATGCGGAGATTATGATTATTGCCCCCTGTGGATATAACATCCCCAAGGCTCGGGAGGAAATGAGTCCGCTTGTTACGCATCCTGAGTGGAAAAACTTAAGGGCCGTGAAAGATGGGCATGTGTACATCGCGGATGGCAATCAATACTTTAATCGACCGGGACCCAGGCTGCTGGACTCATTAAAAATTTTGGCTGAGATTATTCATCCGGATAGTTTTGATTTCGGCTACAAGGAAAAGGGTTGGATTAAATGGGTGGAATGAATACTGTGCAAATATTCCAAATAAGAATTCAATGGGTTGAAAAAGAAACTCATGACTCATTTTCACTGTCATCCAGGAGGCTGCGTCCTGAGCTTGATGAAGGAGATCTATTTTGCAACTATTTGATACTTGCAGTAAGCTTTTTTAATTTGACAACTTTGGAAGCTTCAAGCTTAAAACTATAATTCACCCGAATGTTGAGAAGAAACACAGAGAGTAAAAAATGAATTCTACAGCATTAATAACCGGAGCATCCAGCGGTATTGGATTAGAACTGGCAAAAATACACGCTTCTAAAGGCGACAATTTGGTATTGGTAGCGAGAAGTAAAAACAAATTAGACGAACTGAAATTGGAATTAGAAAAAAAATACGATAGTTCAGTTTATTCCATTTACAAGGATTTATCAAACCCTGGTTCCGCCCTGGAAATATATACTGAGATAAAACAGCAGAACATTCAAATAGACTACCTTATTAATAATGCCGGCTTTGGTGTCTTTGGTATGTTTAATGAAACAGACGGGGATAAAGAAAACCAAATGATACACCTTAACATTACAACATTAACACAATTTTGTAAGTTGTATTTAAAAGATATGATCCAACGCGGAGATGGAAAAATAATGAATGTTGCATAGACAGCAGCTTTCCAACCCGGCCCAACTATGGCAGTGTACTATGCAACAAAGGCCTATGTATTGCACTTTTCCGAAGCAATAAACAATGAAGTTAAAGGAACAGGCGTAACGATAACGGCTTTCTGTCCCGGTGCAACGGAAAGCGGGTTTCAAACTGCTGCAGCTATGGAAGAAAGTAATTTGGTAAAAGGGAAAAAATTACCCGGATCAAGAGAAGTTGCGCTGTGCGGTTATAAAGCAATGATGAAAGGTAAGGCTGTTGCTGTACACGGCTTTATGCATTTCCTTATGTCATTTTCTGTTCGTTTTTCGCCAAGATCATTAGTCGTTAAAGTAACCAGGAAAATTCAAGATAAGGCCGATTGAAACTGTGGTAAGTTTTGTTTCACAAAAATGGAGTACGGATATTTTTTTTGTCCTTGTATTTTGGGTTTAATCATGCCATATTCATCTTTCATTCCGTAGGAATTGAAACAACTTTTTGGAGCAGATTCAGAAGGAGGTGGAGATATGGCTCAAAGCAAAAGTGAACGATTGGAAGCGCGGCTTG
>CAYXGW010000033.1:0-48765 GCA_964464595.1 uncultured Deferribacteres bacterium | reverse complement strand
CCATGAATGACTCATCGGGCTGAAGGCTATTCTGCGACAGCCTGCACGACGGGATTACAGTGATAAGGGTTTTTGAATTAGATCAGGTTATCCAGGTTAATTTCAAATGACTCAGTATTTGAGTTTTCTCTTATTTAATTCATTGCAAAAACAGACTTGGAATATATTCGTTCATAGTTTTCTCCTTTGAGTCTTAGAGACTTCGAGGCTAAATATTTAATCGAGAATAAATATCCGGATGGCTGATTTCCATCAGGTTATCCGGAACCTTTAATTGCACAAAGCCAAATTTTTCATAAAACAATTGTGCATCTTTGGTCGCCAACAACCACCTGCGCAATCCCGACAATTCGGGATAAGCCATGATGGTTTCCATAAGCCATTTTGCCAAACCCAACCCCTGAAATGGCGCAAGAATGAAGACATCTCCCAGGTAGGCAAATGTTGTATAATCCGTAACCACCCTGGCAAACCCAACTTGCTCGGCCGCCTTGTAGACGCCAAAGCAAACAGAATTTTCGATGGATTTTTCAACAAGTTTAATCGGGATATTTTTGGACCAATATGCATCTTGTAAATAATGATGGATTAGCTCAAGGTCGAGTAATGATTTGTCAGTGCTGATATGGAATTCTTCTTGTAGTTTCATAGATTTCACAGGGTAATTATATACGTTAATTTAATGAATCAGGATTTATGTTTCAACAGGTTTGTTGGGGAATGGCGGTGAGTATGGTAAATGGAAGGTGTATTTGCCTTGTTATGAATTTGATATTGTCAGTTTTGCCAGCCATTCCTGTATTCCCAAGTAATCCTTTAAACTCATCCGATTGGCAATAGTGGTCTGAAATTCCTTTGCATCCTTTGAAAAGAAAGACGTAGTTGCCAAGATGCCTGCCGTAGCTCTTTCCGCTTCTACTACACCATTGAGTTGACGTATTAGTCCAACACCTACTGTATTATCAGGTGCATAACTTTTGCATTCAACGATATAGAGAAAGGAACCAAGGCTACTCTTTTTTGCAGCGTAAATATCTTTCCCTCCGTCTTTGGATGCCGGGGTTAATGTAATATCATATCCAAGTTTGTGTAAAATTTCGGCTACCAACTCCTCAAAACCCCGAGGGGAAAGTTCGTAAAGAAGATTTGGTTTATCATGAAGCTTTTTTAGAAACTCGTCTGAAACTGTCGTTACATCCGAAATAATGTGCTTTTGAGATTCACCAGCTTGAAGTGGGGAACCGTATGGGTCATAGATTCCGGGCGCAGTGAAATCGTGCAGTCTTTTGAGCACTTGTCGAGGCGTTAACTTTCCAGCCTTAATCGTAGCAGCTGCTATCTGTCCGGCTAGCGTATGACCACCAAGTAAATCGATTAATTCTTCAGGAATACTAGCTTGGTCTGCGAGGGCAGCTCGGTGCTCAATCATGCCCTTCATTTGCTCACGTGATAATCCGGACAGCTCTATAACTTTCTCCGCACCTAGTAAAGTAGGGTCTGCTCGTGTAGTTAGGATAAATCTAGCTTTTGGCAATAACTTCCTTACTCTAGCTAATTCCATCCTCACTGTTTGATGTGGGCGCTGATGAACATCATCGATTATCACAAGTGAATATTCATCAGGATCAACGAAGATAGAGGCAGTCAGCTGTTCTAAAGACTCCATTGAGTTTGCGTGAAGCCGGCTAATCCCACCGGGAAAATTTTTTTCGTGTATCTCAGAAAATACGTATCCAAGTGCAGTTTTCCCTATTCCCCCAATACCCGATATAACAACAGCCGTAGATTGTTCGCCTATAAGTGAATCGCGGAGCAACTCAAGCTCTCGCTCTCGACCTACAAATGCATCCCTAATCATGTGGTCATACTTTCTACAATTTGCATAACGATTAGCATCATGGGTTAACCGCCGAGTGTACACATCCCGAACTGAAATAAACTTTCAATCAATCTCTAAAACTCTCCAAAAATCATCATGCGATTAAATCCCTTGCATGCTTGTGTTAGCTGGCATACCTCTCATTTAATTTTTCATTGTTTCACTTGAATAGAATCGGGATGGAGCTATCAGAAAGACCCATCAGTTTTATTGTACGACAACCTTCTTGGTACGCGAAATCAATATCTTTACCAGCTCCAATAGCATCATAGAAACCCCGTGTGAATTCTGTTGCTCCTTCATCTGATATAGCCCCATCCATACCGATAGCATGGGGAACACTAAAAGAAATAAGTTCACCTTGCAGAATGGTGTAGCAGGCATTCAGGATGACGCATTCAATGGGTGGGCTGTATGCCGACACAAATTCAGCAAATGCATCTTGTGGGATTATTTGCATTTGTCCAAGTTCATTCTCAAAAGCAAGCCCTTTACCAGTTCCATGCCCTGAGAAGTGAACTATGCGGTAATACTTATCAAGCAGGGCACGTCTCACGTCATGTATTGTAACAGCATGTAGAACATCCAAATTGATGTTGTCACGATATTTGCTTAGTTTCAAACATTCACGGATTACTTTATCTTCGGCGCCCAACCGTAATGGATCACTTCCGTGAGGATTCGCGAACACAGCAAGAATACTATTACGAATCACATTTTCCCTTTTATTTGTTATATGTTTTCCCAAAAGTTCACTCTCAGATTGCTGCTTAATCTCGGATGCAATTTGGATTAATATTTCTAACTCATGTACACCCGCCGACTTACTAATATAACGGTATGCGCCACTGCGCAGTGCCTCAAGTCCCCTCTCATGAGAGCCCCAGCCTGTTATCACAACTATGAGTAAGTCGGGGAAGGACTCGCTTATTGATCTAATAAGCTGAATCCCATCCATCTCCTGCCCGTAGAGTACTTGGTCAACAAAAACTATATCATATTTGCCATGTGCGTAATTTAATATGCTCATACATTGTTTCGCGTCGGCTGCTGTATCAACGAGATATCCTTTTTGTCGTAAGTGATTTGCCACAGGAGTTCTGTAACTATCCTCATCATCCACTAATAGGATGCTTATTCGCCTATCTTTCCTTCATTATCTAAATCTCCAATCGCTGGAATTTCGATAGCAAGTGTAGCCTTTATATCTTCATTTAAGACTACGATACCAATACCTAAATCTTGAGCTAGCCTCAAGGCTAGTAGTAAGATCTCTTCACCATACATGTGTGGTGAATTCTTATCTGCCGCATGACCAAGTATGGAAAAATACTTCTTGCGAAGTTCTCGATCATCGGAAGTAATTAGCAAGGTGTTCGGAATTGAACTGAAAATAACAATTTCCTTTTCTGTTTGAGACCATATGGCGAATAACAATATACTGAGAATGATTAGCTTCAATCGTCGGCTAAGGGTTGTTATTGACCACTGTAAAGTACTTTTAATCACTTTGATGTGGAAGCGATTGACACGAACAATAGGGACAATTAGTTCTATAGTATCCTGCAATAGATCAGTGATGACAATCTTTGTTGGTTTTTCTTCGGGTGGTAGCCAATGCTCTTTATAGAAGCGTTCATACACGTATAGATGTTTTTGACCCAAATTTGCTACGTCTGCGACTGCACCGATTTGGTTCTCGAGCCTCCTACTTGCCTCCAGGGGCAAACCAAGATCATCAATGCTGTCAAGAATGTGATGGAATTTCAGGTAGAGAAAACTAAATGTATTCCCAAGTTGATGTCTCAACTCATTACCTATAAACCCTTGAATCATTAGAACTAGTTGATTTTCGAGCTCGAAATAGTTAGACATTTCGTTGCCTTTCTTATCTTATCGGACATAGACTGCGTTGATTGCTGGTAATAGGCGCCATACCTCGTCAAAAGGTTTCGATGAGCTGGTCTGACTTCAATAAACCCCCAACATGCCTGACCAACTCCCCAACCTTTGCAAGAAAAACGTGATAGGCTGCTAAATCAGAAGTCCCGCCAAAGTAATAGGTCCCGAGGTAAAGGCTTGGAGAGGGTCCGTGGTTCTGCTTCGGAGTTTCGTCTTCACTCGGTAGCAGGGCTCGCTGAACGGCGAGCAACGCTAGCCACGTCCGGTTAGAGGTCGTTGGATTCTTGCTGTTTCCCGCTTCATCAAGAAGTCCCTGAAAATATAAATCCTCGTGCTGTGAGAGATTGCGATAGTTGGACTCATAGAACTTGTCCTCAAGGACATCGTGGAGCAGTCTGATCGTCTTGGGTTCGAGACTGGTGAAGAATGTCTTCTCGGTATCGCGCACTTTCGCATCACCAGCATCGACTAAGAAGTCGAACAACTCATAGAGTGCTCGAAAGCCTCGATGAGGGGGACCTCCTCTGGCGACGACTCGCGTACCGTTCACTCCCACCAAGTAGAGTCGCGGGGCTTCGATGTTTGCCATTACGTCTTCAACAGGATCTGCGAAAGGCACGAGACGTGTCTTCGCTAGCACTTCAACCGTGGTAGCATCTGCGGCCCTTTCAAGTAAGGCTAGGTCGTTCTTGGGTGGCTCCTTCCAGCATGAAGTAACCGGATAGAGCATCATACTGACTCCCTTCATGAGCTGAGAGTAAGCCATATTGCGTACCTCTTCCACCTCGGCGAGTTTGGTGTGATTGTCTCTAGTGGTCCGTATCCCAACGACGAGACCAAGAACTGCTAGCAAGATGAGGACGCGACCTTTGAGTGTGAGGCGCGCTAAGCCTTTCTGTGTGGCGTCCCAGCTCTTTCCAGCGATTCCATTAATTGCCGACACAAACACTAGGGCCAACGGAGCATAGTCCGCCGCCGGAGATCTTGTCGAATAAAGCCATATCCCAATGACCACGATTGAGGGCAGAACCATCGAGGCTACCAGCCACCGCCGGTGTAGACTACTCTTTCTCTGACCCGTAATCACGACCTGTTTAGCTTCGTCGGGTTGTGGCTGCTTGTCATTATCCATGTCCTTGGTATTCACTGTTTTCGTTCGGCGAACCGTTCAGGTCTGGCTTCCCATACGTCCGCTTTGCGTCGTGTCGCACTACGGGGCATCTAACATAGGTAAGAACGAGTCGCTTATACTATTTATAGACGACATATCCAGTCGTCCATCCGAATTAATTAGAATGGCTTTTACTATCATAAAAACAATTACTTAAATACATTTCTTGTTCTCTTTCCGGTATAGGCGACTGATCTAAACCGGTTCGGTCCAGATCGCCACGCGAACCTGATCTAGCAATTTTAGCTTTTTGAGAATCTGAAATTGTGTGGTGCAAAGTGCCCATGGAGCCCCAAAGCCTTGTTTAATTTTGAATAAATAAAAGATACTTAGCAAGATGTGAAAAGTCAAGGGGAAAATCAATGAACAATAAACAATGAGCAATGAACAGTGATCAATTAACAATTAACAATGGTCTTATTTTATTTACTTGGACTCGTCGCTTTAATTCGATAGTTAAGAATGGATGGTTGTACACGAAGTAGTTCCAATAATACCATTGTTGAGCCGGAGGGCTTTCTTTTCCCCTGCTCCCATTGCCGTACAGAAGATGGACTTACATTGAGTAATTTTGCAAACACACTTTGGCTTAACTTTGTTGTTTCTCTTATTTTTTGAATATCCAAGGCATTGATTTCTACTTCAGGAATAATGATTCCTAATTTCTTCAATTCCTTCTCAGAAAATGATGTCTTTGCCCCACATAGAATGAGATCTTGAACTGTTTCCCCGATTGCTTCTCTCACGCTTTCTCTCATAGCGTTTTCATTCTCAGTTTGTGAGGACTTGTTTTAGGTATTCGTTCAATTATCTGTCTTGCTTCTAAATCAAGTTTAATAGTAACTAAGTACCAAAGAACTTTTCCGTCAAACTTGTTTGTCAATCTATCAACTGCTAAATTTGTTAAATATTCAAAGGAGATTTCTTTATGTTCCTCAATTGTTTTTAGTATAAAAACCTTTATTTGGTCATATCTTCTTTTAAGAATATTAACACCTTTTTTCCCTTGCGGATGTAATGTCATTATTTTTTCTTCATTTTTCATATTGCAAACCCTTAAATGTAAATAATCCAAATAATAGTCCTAAAAGCGCAAATGAAATTATCCGGTCAAATAGATTTACCAGAGTATATTCCAAAGGAAACATAAACCAATTCATTTGTCCAAAATCGCTGACTACTCCTACAATTAATCCAATGACAATACAGGCTGAAAGGATTGAAGTCAGCGTTTTAGATTTTAGTTTGATAATTAAATAAATGGTTAGAAATACTGTCAATAAATTAATCAGGAAGCTCCCCAGGAATTGCATGGGGTTGAATAGTTCTGTTGAACCACTTATAAAAACCATCAATGGAATTCTTGGTCCGGTTTCAAATTTGTTTTCAAAAGCTTTTAAGCTTTCAGCCGAATTGTCAGCCGGAAGACCTGGAAAATGATAAACGCCATCTTCTGTTAATGTGTTTTTTAATAATTCCGTATTAATAGCATTTTCAGGAATATTGTTCAGGGTATTAGAATGAAAGGGTAATGCCATCCAGGAAACTGCATTCCACATAAACAGGATAACCGTTCCAAAAACGATTGATAATATTATTTTTTTATTCATATTTGAGTTCCGTTCTTTAATAGCCTTTTAAGAAACATGAGTAAAAATCTCGTGATTTTGAGCTGTTATACCCAAGCAACTCCTGAATATACCTTAAGTCTGTACCTTGTTCAAGTATTGTATTGCAAAACTGTGGCTAAACATGTGTGGTTTAATGTTTTTGCGTATCCCCGCTTTTTGTGAGTGTGGTAAATGGTAAATGCATAAAAGGATTGAGCTAACCGGGTGGCGGCTGGGTTATCCATTTCATATTTTGCGCTTCAACCGCCACTCCGGTTCGTCAACTTGTTAGGCGAGATTTATAAAACCAACCTCATGATGAAGTACCATCTCGCAGCAATTCCGCAATCTTTGGGCGAGTCATTTTAATTTGCTCGTAATCCAGTTTCAATCCCAACGGCTTAAGGGCAGCTCCTATGCCATCGTAGAAACCTTTTACAGCATCGAAAGGACCTGCAACGGATTCCAACGCAGTGCGTCCGTCATTATTTATTGCATTTTTGTCAGCGCCATTTTCCAGCAGGATCATTACGATTTCGGTACGGCAGAAAAAAGCGGCGGTGATAAGTGCAGTTGATCCATCGTTGTTTTTGTAGTTCACATCAGCGCCAGCCTCAATCAACGCCAGGGCAATTTCAGTCTCACCAAATACCGCTGCCGTGATCAGGGGACTGGATGCTCGAGACGGTTCCTTTTCATTCAAGTTCGAACCGGCCACAATGTGCTGGTTCACGGCTGCAAGATTTCCCTGAATGGCTGCCATGTGCAGCCCCACACTCGGAGCTGAGTTTTCCTGGTTTCCGCAACCGGCGCCGGTGAGCAGTGCGACTACCAGCATTGCTGTCGTTACTGTTTTCATTGCTACTTCCTTTCTTTTAATGATTATTTTCGATTTGATGACTTTTCTATAAAAAGTTATGATCAAATTACTTGCTGCATAGGTTGAAACTGTCAAAATAAAAAACTTTAATAGCGAGGGAATTGCAGTGTTAAGCATCGTTAACGCGAGTCCACCCAAAACTATCGTGTGAATAATATAAACATTAAAAGAATTTTTGTTGAGCTCTTGGCTGATTCTTCCTTGTTTATTCAGATAAATTCTGAAAGTATTTATCATCACATATAACAAGCATAATAATGAAAGATGAAAATTAAACCAGATGAGCAGTGTGTCGACCCTTTCAGAAAAAAGAGTATTGCCCGGCCCCATAAAGGATTGAATGAATAAAAAACGATATAGTATGATCGGTATCCATGCAGTACAAACAATGATTAAATAAAGATTTTTGCTTTTCAATTTTGATTCAAATGCCTTTCGTTTATAGCACAGAGAACCCAGCAGAAAAATCATAAAGTAGATTAAGAGTCTTTCATTTTGAAAATCGATCAAAATTGTATTGGTCCAGCCCTGCCCATTAAGCAAGTCCATACAAAAACTAAAAATAAAACCCACTAGAAAGATTGCCCCGATAGCTTTCTTCAAGGAGAACTGTGGAAGTTCAATTTTTACTCTTGAGAAGAATAAATACAGGATATCAAATAAAAAAAGAACAGGTAGAAACCATAGCCAATTTTGACCCCAAATTCCGTTGCTCCAATGAAAGTAGGTAGTCCAACTTTCTTGAGGTAAATTTCGGGAGTATAAAAAAATGAATTTGTAAAGTGGCATTAATGTCAAAACAGCGATAATCCATGGAATCATCAACCTTTTAAATTTAGATTTCAGAAATTCCCACCCGCTCTTATTTTTCAACGATAGTGGCGTAAAAAATCCTGAAATAAGAAATATAGTCGGCATAACGAAAATATCTAGTATCAAGAATAGAATGCCCGGCAATTTATTCGTTGAAGGATCGTCAACAATCCAAAAGAAGCCCCAAAAACCAGTGCTCTCATAAACACCTCCGGCATGTATTAAAACCACTAAGAAAATCATGAAAATTCGTAGATTGTCTAAAAAATAAATCCTATTTCCTTTGATTGTGTCTTCTTTATAAATCATTTTTTGATATCACCTGATTTTGAATCATTGCGGTTAATTTGGTTTAGGGTTGGTGGAAAATCCTGGTTTCCGACCCACCCAACACATTTATCTATTTCTGCGGCAGCCTCCGGATATTCAGATATGCAGCTAAACTGAAAACGAGTGTTAGAATCAATAGAACCCCGGAACCAGCCAGGACATCGAAATTTCTTAGAAACTCTCCCATGGCTTTAATGGATTTTGATAAGGGGTTGTTCTGATAGAAGGTCCGTGAAAGTAATGGAAAAAACACAATTGGGATAGCGGAAAAAATAATCCAGAAAGCCAAAATGAATTTTTTCCCGAAACGATAAAACAACGATCCCATCATCAGTCCGAATATTGAACAGCAAGCACATAACATGAGGAAAAAGACAAATTGCAAGAAAAGATTATCCGTGCTATACGGCGCGAAGAAATGAAAAGGATCCGTAATATTATGGTATTCAAAGAAATCATTTAAAGTATCAACTATCAGTCCTTCCACAATAATTAAGCCGCTAAAGAATGCACTGAAACCAAACGCGACCCCTAGCAATGATTGAGAAATATCATTGCGGGTATTGCTCAGGGTAAGTAGGAAATCAAAATCCTCCTTGAATCTCAGCGTTATGGCAAACAGAAATATTACCGATCCCCAAAGACGGTAAAATAGACTTCCTGTACTGTTATTGATTAAGGAAGTTTTAATGAGGCCAAAGTAAACCAAAGATATAGTAATCACATAAATAGCCAGATACCAGGCTACCCAGGTAAATTGATAGCTCATTTTGTATCTTATATTCGATACGATTTTGTTCATTTCCATTGCTCCTGTTAGCTTTAGTTTTTGGTCAGATGAATAAACAGTTTCTGAATAGTTAAAGGAGAAAAACGCAAGCCGGGCGACCGTTTTTCAGCGTTCATGTCTCCCTCTACTACAGCCGTCTTCAAGTCATTGACGGCCTGGTAACCTAAGACTGTTCGGTTTTGTATGAATTCATCAACCTGGGCGGATTTTCCTGAAACATAAAATACGTTTGCAAGCAATTCTTCCACCGGTGCCTGCCGGATCACTTTGCCGTTCTTGATAATGATAGCTTCATTAAACAAGTCCGCAGACTCTTCGATCAAATGAGTCGAGATAATGAAAAGCCGCGGATTTCTGGAAAATTCTTCAATCAACTCCAAATAAAACCTGTCCCTGGCTACGGCGTCCAACCCGAGAACCGGTTCATCAAAAATGGTTATGGCGGCTTTGGTAGCCAGCCCAAGGACGATTCGAAATATCGATTGATGGCCTCTCGATAACTGATTGTATTTCTGCTCAATATTCAAATTGAAATACCGGCACAATCTTTCCGCATACTGCTCGCTGTAATTCGGGAAAGACATTTTTCCATGGGACAGCAGTTTTTTAACTTTGAACTGCGCCGGGAAATAATGCTTCTCCGGCATATAACAACAGTTTTCTGCAATGATCCTAGGATGTTCGGAAATGTCTTCCCCGAAACAGGTAACGTTTCCGTGGTCAGCAAAGATTCTGGACGAGATAATGTTTAAAAGAGTTGTTTTTCCAGCACCATTTCGACCAAACAATCCATAGATTTTTTTCTCTGTAAAACGCAGGTTGGCGTCTTTAAGCGCAACGATGGATCCATAGGATTTGCATAATTTATTTGTTTCCAAAATAATATCAGCTGCTTGTTCCATGTTTACTTCTTCCTTACTTTTTTGATCATCTCTGTAATTTCATTTTTCGAAATGTCAAGGTTGGAGGCTTCATCCAATAAGGGGACAATATATTTATTGTAAAATGCTGTTTTTCTTTTGCTACGGATTTTTTCAGCCGCCCCATTCGAGACAAACATACCAATTCCTCTCTTTTTGTATAAAACTCCTTCATTTACCAACGCATTGATTCCCTTTGCGGCGGTGGCGGGATTGATGCGGTACATTACCGCCAACTGATTGGTTGATGGTACTTGCGTCTCTTCTTCAATAAGTTTTTGCAGAATATCATCCTCAATACTCTCTGCTATCTGCAAGTAGATCGCTTTATCCGTATCAAATTCCGGTTTCATTTCTATTCTTTACCTGTCTTGACTTGATGTGAATTTTAGTTATAAAAACCAGCTTAGTAATCTAGTTAACTACTCAAGTAATGAAGTATACAACTATCTTGCGTTAATGTTCCACTTTTTTTTCAAGAGATGCATAAGATGGGATGAGGTCTTTGGAATACTTAATAATTCTTGTGACCATATTCATAATGTCAACCTTTGTTGTCGCAAAAAACAAAGCATCCTGATATATAATTTGATGAACACATTTGAATTTGTTTACGTTAAGTCAAGGGCAAAATAAAGAGGATATTCTATTCAAAATATGCGTTTTTATGATAGCCCATATGTAATGTTCGAATGAACTTCGAACAAAAGCTTGCAGCTCATAAAAAGAACTGTTTTATGAAATACTTAAGAATATTGTTTTGGGTTTTCACACTTTCCGTTGCTGCCCAATCGCATGCCGATATTATCCCCAAAGATTTGGTCAACCGAAAGTATGAACCCATCATTGTAAAAGCGAACTCCATGCAGGCCTTGTGGGGGCTTCCTATTTCTCAACTTTTCCTATATGCTTATGATGCGGACCTGGCTGCCTGGCAGATCGTCCCATTTCAAATCGATGAACGCAATAATGCCACCGGCTCCTATCATGAAGCGGATGATGGGTTTTTGGATTCAAATGAAGAAATCGTTTTTATGTTGAAATCATTGGGAGACAAAGTTCCGGTTGATTTATGGCGGCAAGATACCGATCTGACCCGGATTTGCATCGAAGTGGTAGACACGCTGCGCAACCAGAAGGGTTGGGTTTACCTTTATCATTCTGAATCAATAGATGATTTTATTTTTGAAGATTACCTGGCTTATGATGCGGAGGATGACAAAGTTTTATCAAAATATTATGAAGTCGGTTTTGATCCGGGTTTCGGGCTACCGACAAATTATACGATTACGGAAATGGGGGGAGGCACGAATGTAGATATCCTCGATCGCTTTAAAGTTCGGATATTGGTTGATAGTGATATCGGTAAGATTCCTGTGAACGAAGATAATATTAAGAGACAGGAAATCCTGCCATTTTTTAATTCGAAAGTCCGGTTCCGCCGCAACATGGTTGTTAAAATTGAAATAAAGGTGATAATTTTAGGCATTCCAATTACAATCGAATTTGGCCCTTATGAATTCCCAATCGATTATTACCCGTATTGCATGCAAGGTGTTTTTGAAATTCCGCTAAATTTTGATGATGCGCCAATCAATGTAAATCCAAAGGTTAAATCAATGCGTACCTCAAACGATTATGGTATCAATTCAATCGGCATGTATTTTTATAATTTCTTCAATTCGAGCCAGCAAACTGCAAATCTAATCAATGGGGTTGGTACCAACACTGGATTAGACAGGACACTCCTGCCTGGCTATAATTGGATGATGGTAACCGGGGCACCGGGAACTGTGCTCAATTTAGATTTTGTATCTGATATTGGCGATAACCGGGAACTCTATTTTTGGGATAGCATTCCCGGTGGAAGGATGGATGGTGTTGCAGGAAACGGAGATAAAATCAGAACCCTGGGTGATTCCGGGATATTGATTAGTGGAAACAACATTACCGGATCGTTTACTCTTGGTATAACGACGTACTTTTTGCCGCCGGTTGAAAACATCGTTTTACCTAAAAACAAGGGCTCATTTTTAGCTACACCCATGGAGCTTGGCGAAACTTTACAAGCCAATGTTGCAAATCCACCAGCGGTGAATATTATAACAGAACAAATACCACTGGCGGTTGAGCTTGCCGATTTTTATGCCGTTGCAGCCAAGCGGGATATCCAACTCCATTGGCGCACCCTGAGCGAGACCAACAACTTTGGGTTTGAATTGCAAAGGAAATCCGAAGGCGCTTCTTATATTGAAATCGCTTTTATTACAGGGCAAGGAACCATTACTGAGCCACATGATTATTCTTTTACGGATTTTGAAGTTTCGGGAGGAAAATATTTTTACCAGCTCAAACAAATTGACAATAATGGCTCCTTCTCGTATTCCGATGAAATAGAAGTGATCCTTGCACTACCAACAGATTTTGAACTATTGCAAAACTACCCCAATCCTTTTAATCCCACGACTACCCTGGAATTCGAGTTAGCCGCTGATGGGCCCGTCAAATTAAATGTTTATAATCTTGCCGGCCAATTTATGACAACCGCGTTCGAAAAACAAAAGCCGGCTGGCCGTTATCGTGTCGAAATAAATGCTGAAAATTGGCCATCCGGAATCTATTTTGCCAGGTTGCAGGCAGGCGGCAGGATCTTAACCCGTAAAATGCTGCTATTGGAATAATTTCTGAATTAGCGTTGAGCACTTGGAGGCAAATCGATCATGCGTGTACTCATCACAGGTGCAACAGGTTTCATTGGGCGTGCTCTCACAGAATGTCTTCTTCTTCATTCCCATGAAGTGGTTGCTCTCACCAGAAACCTCAAAAGCGCCAAAAAACTTTTCGATCCGCAAGTGCTCACAGTTGAATGGGACGGCAAGTCCACAACCGGTTGGCAAACCCATGCTGATAAAACAGATGCAATCGTCAATCTTGCCGGACGGAATATCGGTAAAAGTTTATGGACCAAATCGGTAAAAGAAAATTTGCTGCAAAGCCGGTTAGATGCAGGCTTGGCTGTTAGCAATGCAATAAAGGATGCAAAACAAAAGCCACAGGTTTTGGTGCAGGCTTCTGCGATTGGATATTATGGTTCAAGAGAAGATGAGGAACTTACAGAAGATTCTTCAATGGGTGAGGGTTTTTTGGCAGCGCTCACAAAGGAATGGGAAAATTCATCCAAAGATATTGAAGAGCTTGGGGTTCGCCGGGTTTGTATTCGCACAGGGCTTGTTCTGGGTCTCGGAGGTGGAGTGTTGCCAAAGATGATGCTGCCGTTTCGATTTTTTGCCGGCGGGCCTGCCGGCAGCGGCAGGCAGTGGCTTTCCTGGATCCACCTTGAAGATGAGGTTAATAGTATTCTCCGGATTTTAGAAGAAGATCAGTATTCCGGGATTTACAATCTAACTGCACCAAATCCGGTAACTATGGGTGAATTCTGTAAGCATCTTGGCAAGGCCATGCGGCGTCCATCGTGGCTGCCGGTTCCGGCTTTTATTTTGAAAACAATTCTTAGAGAAATGGCGGATGAAACCATTCTGACAAGTCAGAAAGGTTATCCCAAAAGGCTTTTGGCAGCCGGTTTTTCTTTTCAATATGGGGAAGTGAGTAAGGCGTTGGAATCTATACTACAGTAAAAAGTTAATGATCTTCTAACCAAATCTAATTGGATTTCCAATTAAATATTTTCTAACTTTGCCGAATAAAACAACCGGCTTTTACTAAAATAATAGAAGTCGATTCTGGTACTCTTTTCCTCTATAAAATTATTATAAGGAACTTAATAAATGGCAACAACGATAACCCTGATTTTCGGTGATGGAATCGGAAAGGAAGTTACTGAAGCTGCGCAACAAGTAATCGAGGCTGTTGGTGTGGATATTAATTGGGAGATCCAAGAGGCAGGTGCAGATATCATGAATCGATATAATAAGGCATTGCCTCGGGAAACTGTGGAATCCATTGTAAAAAATGGAATTGCATTAAAAGGACCGACCGCGACGCCCATCGGTTCCGGGTTTAAGTCCGTGAATGTGGAACTCCGTAAAACATTGGATTTGTACGCAAATTATCGCCCCGCAAAATCTGTAAAAGGCATTCCGTCTCGTTATAAAGATGTAGATCTAATAGTAGTTCGTGAAAATACGGAAGGTTTGTACAGCGGGCTTGAGCACATTGTTATTCCTGGCGTCGTTGAAAGTCTTCGCATCATTACGGAAGCCGGATCCAATCGGATTGTACGATTCGCTTTTGAAACAGCACAAAAATACAAGAGGAAAAAAGTAACGGCAGTTCATAAAGCAAATATTTTAAAATTGAGTGATGGCTTATTTCTTGAGGTTGCTCGAAAAGTTGCCAGGGAATTTCCAGATATTGAATATGAAGAAACCATTGTTGATGCGACTGCAATGGGATTAGTGCTGGATCCCGGCAAATTTGATGTGCTGGTCATGGAAAATTTATTCGGCGATATTATTTCCGATTTAACCAGCGGATTAATCGGTGGAATGGGAATGGCGCCCAGCGCTAATATTGGTGAAAAATATGCGGTTTTTGAAGCTGTACATGGCTCGGCGCCGGACATCGCCGGAAAGAATTTAGCCAATCCGACGGCCTTAATTCTAAGCGGGGCTTTAATGCTAAATTATCTCGGTGAAGAATATGCTGCGAATAGAATAGAAAAAGCCGTTAATCGAGTGATCAATAAAGGGATTTCATTAACTCCGGATCTGGGTGGTTCCGGGACGACTACAGCCTTTACACAAGCTTTGATTGAACAGCTATAAGATTATCTTTATAAAAAAAGCACCTTGAGAGAAATATGGTCATCATTATTAACCAGGATATATCATGTGAAAATCCTGTTAATCCTGTTTAACTGAGGCTATCATTTAGTAGGAAATTGAAGGGGTTTGGCTTTAAGCAACGTCGTCGTCGTCAAATATTTCTGCAGAGAATCGATAAATATTTGTTTCCGATTCTTTCCATGCGCCAATAGGAAGGCCGGCTTTGATGCAAGTTTGGTCGAGAAAAGTTTCTGCATTCCAACTATATCGGGGCGCCACTTGCGGTAAAAGCAAGCCTTGCTGGAGTTTGGTTTTGAGGTAAATCCCATGTTGTCCAATCTCAATATCCTTCGAACCATCGACTAATTCCATGGGAGATAAAACGGAGATTTCAATCTTCAGAGTCGGTAAATCTTCTTTTTGAATATTGCGAAAACGCGGATCTTTAAAGGCGGCTGATTCTGCTGCTTGTACTATAGATTTATATAAAAAATCATCTGACTCCATAAAACCGATACACCCCGCAAGCTGGTTTTGGTTGTATAAAGAGACAAATACCCCTCCTTTTTTATAAAAAGTTTCAGATTCCGGTATTTCGAAAACAAATTCCGTTTTTTCACATTTAGCTGCGATTGAGCCATGTGCAAGATCTAAAAGTTCTTTTTTCTCTTCAAGGGTCAATTGCATGAAGATAAAACCCTTTTAAGGCAAAATGACTACAACGATTTAATTTTTTAAAATTCAAAAGCTTTCTCACCCATACAGCGAGAAAACAACAATTGGTATCTAGGTTATCCTTTATGAATCGCTGCAGAAAGGTATCCTACCACAGCGGAATGGTCTCCAGTTATATGTCCGGAATGTTGATAAAGAAGAACTTCGGATTTATTAGCGCCCCTCTTTTTTGCTGTATACATAGCCGCGACTATAGGCCCTGCTCCACAAGCTTCACTGGCTTGAGATTCAATATCATCCCAGAGACCTTCGTAATCAAAATCATTTATACGCTTGGCTACTTTTTTATCTTTGATTTCGGCATCAAGTGCAGGATAATAATGGGAAAGGTCAGAGCTGGCAACGATTAATGTTTTTTGATGCCGAAAGACTTTCGCTAACGCTTCACCGAGAAGAACACAATTATCATAATTTTGATCACCCATAATAATTGGAATCAGTTCAAAATCACCCAAAACTCTCTGTATGAACGGAAGTTGAACTTCCAGGGAATGTTCTTCATTGTGGCCTTCCCACGAAGCTATTATATTATCATTTTGTTGGATTAGTCGTTCACAGTAGCTCGTTGCGATTTTCACATCTCTTAAAGGCGTTGAATAGCCGAGAGCTGGTAAAACAGAAATACCTTTAAAATATTCCCTATGGCTGGGGGCGATAACAACGACATAGTCAAATTCTTGATCCAGCAGGTGAGTATATGCAGCAGCAGCAACCTGGCCTGAATACATATACCCGGCGTGAGGCACTACAATCGCCATCAATTCTCCAATGACAGGCTTTTTCTCCAGGTTCTTCAAATAAAAATCAATTTGTTGTTTTAGCTCAGTAGGATCGTCGGGGTAAAACATTCCGGCAACGGCGGTTGGTCGAGTTTTGTTGAAATCAGTTAACATTCTGTTTATTCGTAAAATGATTTAAATTTGCATCTAAGATAGTATTAAACAGTACTCAATAATTTTTGCTTCTGCAAAAGAAATTATAAATTTTTATCACTGATTTTGTAGTTTTCGGCGAGATTCGTAAAAAAACAATCCAGCACTACTGAAGCATTCAGAGACGAAATTTTGCCAAACATCGGAATTTTGATCAGGAAATTGCAATTTCTATAACGTGCCGGCGTATGCCTTTCCTTCACAGCCAATTACAATTGCCATTGGGTAATTTGAGTGCAATTCTCAAATGGCTTTGGATGCTTTACATCGTTGCTAATAATCCAAACCATGTTTTTTTATACTCTTTATTGACTGTCTTAGGTTAGTAACAGGAAATTTTACTTTTTTGTACCGTAATCGAAATTAAAGTTTTTCCAGGGTTTGGTTAGAATCAAGGGTGGAATGTACCCCCAGATAATATGCTTATTCACTCAGGAAATATCTCTTTCATCTGTAATCCATCAAAACGGTTGAGTAGCTTTTAATCCAATATTTAAGATATTAAAATTCATCTAAATATGAATTTCTTCAACGGTGTTGCGCAAGACACCAATCTTTTCGATTGAAGCTTCTATCAGATCACCATCCTTCAACGGACTAATCCCTTCTGCTGTACCTGTAGAAATTACATCCCCCGGATAGAGTGTGAGATATTGGGTTATAGATTGGATCAGTTGAGGTATTTTAACAATCATATGGCCGGTATTCGATTTTTGCTTAATTTCGCCATTTACTTTAAGCTCTAAATCCAGATCAAAAGGAAAGTTTAGTTCTTTGGTTGTAACCATGCAAGGACCCATCGGGGCAAAAGTATCCATGTTTTTTGACAGGAACCACGGCTGCCCGGCTTTTTTAAAGTCTCTTTGCTTTTCTCTAGCCGTAATATCATTGAAAACCGTATAACCCGCAACATAATTTTCAAAATCATCCCGCTTTACTCGGTAAGCTTTTTTACTAATGATAACAGCCAATTCTAATTCATGATCAACTCGCCCAACACCCGGCGGGGTGCGAATTACTTCATCCGGCCCAATAACAATCGATCCGACTTTTCCGAAGAATAATGGTTCATCGGGTACTGCATGCCCACCTTCGGCTACATGAGCCAGGTAATTTAAGCCAACGCATATTATTTTCCCGGGATTAGATATGGGAGCTTTAATCGAAAATGCATCTTTAATAACAAACTGATCCCATAAATTATGAGTTTCAAGGTAATCAAAAACTCGAAGTATAAGCTCATCCGAAAAATCCGGTAAAGAAATTAAGTCTTGAATGGAACTCAACTTCACCATCATACGTTTCTTTTTAATGAAATTGTAAACTTGAAATGCTTCAGTAAAATTGATTAGTCCTCGATCAATTTCAACACCGATAACAAACTGGTCTGATGAGGACAATTGATAGAGCTTCATAAGATAATTCTAATTTAATTAAATTTTGATGAGCAGATAAATATTAGATTTACTCAGTTCGGGAATGTGTTAAAACTAAAGAAACATTGTAAATTATTCAAGACTTATTTTGATCATCTTTTAGTACATATAGTTAATTTCATTATTAAATTTGCCTTTACTAAACAGCTTCCCTAAATTTGTAAATAAATGAAATGCTAAACAATCTTCAAGGCAATCAAAGTGGACTTCATTAATCGAATTAAGCATACGTTCCTTTTGTATTTATCTTTAGTGATTTTTTTGCCCTTACAAGTATATTCACTTGACATTCCTCTAACAAGAATCCAAAAAGACTCCATCCGGCAACTTATTCGAGATTATAAACTAAAAACCCTTAATAACCTACGTGATCAACAAATCCTGAATCAAATATGCAGCCTATATTTCCAGTTGGAAGACATGAATTCAGCTGAATTTTGGATCAAACTTTCTGATAAAGTCGATAATAATAACCCGGAAACAAAATTCTGGAGAGGGAGAATCCATTTGTATAAGGGCGAAAGTTCGCTTATCCCGTTTGAAAGATTAAAAGAACTTTTTAAACGAGACAGCAATTCCAAAGCGATCCGAGAATTTGACCAGGCAATAAAACTAAAGGATGACTATTGGGAGGCCCGTTATTTTCTTGGCAGAGCATATGTTGCAAAAGGCGGTGATTCAAATTACAACAAAGCCATAGAAACCTATAATACCTTGTTGACCTTAAAACCCGATTATCATGAAACACATTACGAATTGGCAATAGCTTTGTACAAGCTGAAGAAGTTTCAGGAAGCAATTCAAAATTTAAATTATTATTCCGGGCAACATCCGGAAGATGCACGGCCATTTATAAGAATGTCGGATATTCATAATGAAATGGGAAAAACCGATAGCGCCAGCCGATTGTTTATGCAGGGGATTGTAAGATTAAGAGATAAGGAAATGTTACACTCCCTTTTTCTGGAAATCGAGGATCTTTCAACTAAAAGTGAAAAAGAAGAATATGAAAGCCTTCCTTACCAAAAGAGAGGATTGTTTTTTCAGAAATTCTGGAAAAGAAGAGACCCCACTCCGTTTACGGACGAGAACGAGCGATATTCCGAACATTTTCGCCGGGTGCTACATGCACGCCATGTCTTTTCGTATACCGTGTCGCCCTATTATGATGACCGCGGAAGGATTTACGTGAAGTATGGTAAACCGGATGCCAGATATTCTTCAAACATGTCAATTATAGATGTAAAGGATAACGAATCCTGGTCTTACGAAAGAAGCATACGGAGAGGCCTGGTCTTCGATTTTGTTCAATTTGGCGCCCATTATCAATTGGTTCAAGATTTGACATCAGCTTCAAATGCTGGAATTGCATATAGTTATAAGCAATTGTTAGCGAACCAATTATACAGTGAACGAGCTCCCGATTTAGGTGGGGTTTATGACAAATTTAGTGTGAGCACCCGTTTAACGGATTTGATGGATTTTACAAACGAAAAAACAAATGCGGTTGATAAAGCTCCGGCAGAAGTTTTTAAATATGATTATAAAGCAGAGCCGCTTCCATTTACAGTCCGATATGCTCAATTTCGTGGCGTCGGAGGTAAAACAAAGCTTGAAGTTTATCACACCATCATGGGAGAAAACCTGGGCATCGAAAAAAGAAAAGAAAATGAATATTTTGCGACTATTCTTAGTAATGTCGGAATCTTCGATGAATTTTATTCAAGGATTGATCATCAAAAAAATGAAATAAAATTACTCGGTGTCTCCCGAGATCAAATTAAAGATGTAGCCAGTATCGACGAGGCAATATTTAACCTGCCTCCAAATAAATCCTATAAAGTTGTTATGGAATTAAAAAATCCCGAAGGAAATATGCTTGGGATTGGTAATTTGAATGTGCCCATAAAAACATTTAATCTGGATTCCCTGCTCATTAGTGATATTGAATTGGCTGCAAAGGTAGAAACAGCGCAAAAAAAAGGTAGGTTTTACAAAAACAATTTATGGGTTTTGCCATACACCTTTTCAAAACTTGACAGGACACATCCAGTAACTATTTATTATGAAATCTATAATTTGAGAAAAAACCCTGATGGTAAAACTCAATATACAATTGATTATACAGTTAAATCCTTAACGAGAAAAGAGGGAGGAGTTAAAAAGTTTTTCAGATCAATTGGAAAAGTATTTGGTGGAGGCAAGAAACCAAGTGTAACTTCAACTTATGAGCGGCAAGGAAACTCAACTTTTGAAAAGGAATATATTTCATTTGATGTTGGCAAATTGCCTCCTGGAGTTATTGAACTTTCCGTTACAGTACTCGATAAAATATCTAATCAAACACGAAAGTCTATAACAAGTTTAGAAATTATTTAATTGGAGTTTTTAATATGGTTAATATTATGCGCATTTTTTTCTCATTCCTTATTCTTTGCAGTTTAATTCAAGTCACAAACGCACAAAATTTAAAAGATGTAGAAAATCAATTAAGGCAATTCCAGGTAAATCGGAGTTTGTATTTCAACTATGATCTTTACCAGTTTGCCGCTGCACAAGGTGATTCTTCTCACTTATCAATTATCGTATCAATTGTGAATGATCTTCTTCAATTTGTTAAGGAATCGGATTCCTTGTACATGGCAAACTTTGAAATAACATTCACGGTAACCGAGTCTTCAAACCAGTTAATATCAGATCAAACCTTTCGGAAGAGTATTTCTGTTGATAATTTCAATGAAACCAATTCACGGACCAATGTTCATTTATACTACTATGCCATTGATTTACCGCCGGGAGATTATCAATTTCTGTTAGAATTGACAGATTTGGATATCAGAAAATCGTTAACCCGGAAAAAGGAATTTGAGATTCTGGACTTATTTGAATATCCATTGGAAATCAGCGATCCATTAGTGACATCCGATTTACCGGAGGAGAAGCTCTTTCAAATTGAATTGCTAACCGAAGTTCATCCGAAATCTAATATTTCTCAACTCATTCTAAATTCTCGACTTTTATCACCGGTTCTAATTGGAGAAAAAGTCCACTACAAGGCAAAATCTCCCGTCAAAGTATTTAACGAATTTTATCAGCAACCAGGTCAAGATTCATTGCATGTTCGATATCAACTGAAAAATACAAAGCAGGAGATTGTTTGGGAAAGCAATAAATCTTTTTTTTCAACACAACAGAACCAATTTCAAAACACCATTCAATTTGATCCGTCTGAACAAAAATCTGGTCTCTACATATTAGACATTTTGGTTACAAGGGGAACAGAGCAGCAAAGCAAAGAAATTCGAATTTATTTTAGAAAAGAAATTGCTATAAACGTTGAGGATAAAGGTGATATTAATCTTACTGCTCCTTTGCAGCATATTTTAAGTAAAAATGAATTTGAGTATATTAATTCATTCGAAAACAACCAAAGAGATTCATTGATCGTAGAATTCTGGAATGAACATGATCCATCACCTTCAACTGAAAAAAATGAATTAAAAGAAGAATTTGTTCATAGGGTGCGATTTGCAAATCAAAATTTTCATAGCCTTCTTAGTGGAAAGCAGGGTTGGCAAACTGACCAGGGAAGGGTTTACATTTTGAATGGGCCACCCTCGGAAATATTTCATCCTTCCATCGAAAATGAAGAATATCAACATGAAATTTGGGTATATGAAAACCCAAATCTAAAAATGAGATTTGTCTTTGTTTTTAAACCTGAAAAAGGGGAATATAAATTATTAGCTAGGGGGTAACTAATTAAGTGCCTTGTCTGAAAAACACAAAAGGATTTTGGAAGGTTACATCACCTTCGGCAATGGGTTTAAATTGAAAATTTTTTATCAATTCAACAAGCTCGTTTTCAAGTTCTGTATTGCTTAGTGAAGACGAAACAACTTTACAAAGAGTTACTTGACCGTTGGCATTGACTGTAATCTCCAGGGTAATTTTTCCTCTTAATCTTGGAAATCGTTTTAAGTATTTGTTATAAGTATATGTTATTCGGCCCCTGTAGGAATTAATAACATTCAGCAGTGATTTTTCATCCCGATACCCAAGGCCGGCTTCGCTTACCTGAATTTCATCCAAACTTTGGAGCTCTACTTCTCCCTTATCTTCAAATTCAATTTTTTCATCTACCCGCATTTCGGAAATAAGGTTATCCACTTCCACTTCGGATTCTGGGATTAATAGACCCAAATCGCCCAGATCATCTAAAGAAGGCAGCTCAATAACCAGGTTCTGCCCACTACTCAAAATATCGTTGATTTCTTGAATCAATCCTTTATCCATTAAAGATTCGATTACCACCCCGGGGTTGTCGCTCGTGCCTTTCCCTCCAATTAACGCTAACAGTCCCTTTTGGCTTACTTTTGGTTTCGAAAGTGGTGTTGATGTCCTGGCGGGAGGTGACAATTCGGTTTCCTTATTTGTATCTTTCTTTGTGGAGGAAGTTTCATTGGAAGGCTGATTGAAGTCCTGAAGAGATTTGGATGGTTCAACTTCCTCTTTTTGCGGCTGCCGAATAATTACTTTTGCAACATACCGGGTGTAGGATTCAAGATTAATTTTGTTGTTTTCTACAATTGGACGACCATATACATAATAGCTAAAAGAAAATCCAAAAAGCAATGAGGTTGCCAGAATCGATTTATAAAGCCAGTCCGAGGTAAACCTCCGAATGATTCTTTTTCTAAACTTCCAATATTCTACAACTTCGCTCCCCACTTCAGCTTTGCCATTAAAACCGAATTGAAAACTATGATCATAAATCGTTAGCGAAGCTTTTTTCTCATCGGTAAGTTCGAGCAAATAACCATCTTTAACCTGTTTGAGAAAATTGTGTTTGATTAAATCCCGAATAGACAATGAAGAATCCCCGATAACGATTTCTCCTATTGTATTTTCTTGAACTTTGAGATAATAAATATTTTTATTTCCTGAAATGAGATCAAACCTTTTTGGAACTCCGGAACCAAATAATTGTATAGAATTATCCGGATCATAACCTATCGTGAATCGTTTCTTTTTGTCCAGGTTATAAACCGAAACATCCCCTAAATTTTCTACTTTAATTTGAAGTATTTTTAATCGTTTGGACATAGTTTTCAGTTGAAATTATTCCGCGTTTGATGTGACTGCCAATAAAATATTATTGTAACCCACCTGTCCGCAGGTATACATTACTCGTTTAAGGATTAGAAAAGGAATATTTTCATCACCCTGCACCGTTATTTCACCCCGGAAAGCCATGCGGTCATCTAATTTGGCTACGCTTTCAGCTAAGATGCGCTTGGCTTTTAAATCCTCATAAAGGTTATTTAACAAAAGTTTTTTATCACTTGTAATTTTATTCATAGATTCCAAAGGCCTGCCATCTACCATAATCCATTCGGAACTGATTAAGATAATCGAAGAGCCAGACGGAACTTTCGTAGCGGTTGAAACCGGAAGATTGATTTCTTTAGGAGTTGTCATAATCTGGCCTTCGGTTGAATAATTCTTCAAAAGAAATATTAGAAGAATCGTGAAAATATCGATCATGGATGTCAGGCGAAGCGTAAAAGTGTAGTTTCTTCTTCGCGGTTTCCGGGTAAACGAATGATGATGTAGAGAATCGTCAGGTTGAACCAGGTTATACATATTTATCCCGTGATTGAAAAATTAGGGAATCCTACCTCTCGGCAACTATCCAATACTTTGATAATTACCTGGTATTGAATATCGTCAGCGGGTGAAATCAATACATCCTCCAATTTCGGATATTGCAGTTTGATATTATTGAGCCGTTCGGAAAGCTTCTCAAAATCAAATCCATCGGATGTATTCAGAACCTTAGGAAAATTGTTTTCCGAAGTTTTGATTTCGAATCCCTCGGAATTAATGACAACCATTAAAAGTGTTAAATCCTTAAGATCTTCCGGATTCGAATCTTCTCTACTTTCCAGTGTGGGTAATGTTAATTCAATTATGGCAATTCTGGCAAATGTTGCCGTAAGGAGCAGGAAAGGGATGAGAATTACAAATATATTCATCACCGGTGTGACGTTTAATTCATTGTCACTGTTTTTCCTATGTTTCCCAAGCTGTTTCTTTAGGTTCATTTGTTTTCTTTGATTTGAATGTTCTGGCTAAAAATTGGTAAACTCTGGCAGTATTTTCATTAATCTCATCTATTAATTCATTAGTTCTCTCATAAAGAAATGTGAAAGCAAGCATACAAGGAATTGCTACAATTAGTCCAAACGCAGTTGTGCTCAGGGCCAATGAAATACCACTTGAAAGTAATGTGGCTTTCTGCGCTGCATCCGCATGTGCCACAGCCTGAAACGAAGTGATCAATCCCCAGATGGTTCCGAGCAACCCAACCAAAGTGGCCACATTTGCAATCATGGATAAATAGCCTACTCTTTTTTCTAACCTTGGAATTACAGACATTGCTTTCAATTCGATTGCATTTTGCACTTCTTCCAAGCCCTCCTTACTCTGAGCCAGGCCGGCGCTAATTATTTGTGGAAGTGCTGCTTTTGATTGGTCGCATAACTTTTTTGCCGAATCAATATTCCCTTCTTTTATATAATTCACTACCTGGTTCACCAGGGATATTGAATCTACTTTATTCTTAATCAGGATGACTATTAACCGTTCGACAATAATGGTTAAACCAAACAACCCCATTGCTAAAATAAAGTACATAAATATTCCACCCTGTTGAAAAAACGTGATAATCGTGTCCAAATTAATTCTCCTAAATTATTTCAAATTCACCATGGGATTACAGTTCTTTTTCTTCTTAAGACTTTTTGCTTTTCAAATCTATCTTTTTGCAAGGGACGCAAAATTTCAACAAGAAATGATCTTTCTAAAATAATGTCATCAATTGCGGGATTCAAACCGGGAATAACATATACCATTTGTGGTTTCTCCAACCAGCCTTGAATTTCAATTTGGTCCAAAAGCAACTTTAATGAACGTTCTTTTTTTGTTGAGTCTTGAACAGTTTCTGTTTTTACAGAGTCAGGAACAATTTGAGCGTGTGCAGATGTTGTCATAAAAACAGTAAACAAAAGAACACATCCAAAAGTTAATATTAATTTCATAGTGCCTCTATGGATTACTCACTTTATTATTGTTTAAAGTATCATTTAAGAAAACAATTCGCTCCCTGCTTAATTTGGTCCAGGTGTTTTCAATGTTATTGGCGTTTGCCTGTTTAACATTCGATAGATGTGCTTCCAAAGCTTTTTTCTGAAAAGGGCGAGCCAGTTTCCACAACTGAGCTTCATATGAGATGATTTCCTGGTAAGTGGCAAGATCTTTAGGAAGCGTTGAAACCAGTATGGCATTTGCAAATTTTTCAAATACTTTCCCGATCTTAAATGAAGAGGCTGTCGTCCATTCGAAAATTCTAAATTTGGCTGCATCGGAATATGCTTTGAGCACCGATCTTAGGGAAATGGATTTTTTATTTAAACTCTCTTTAAATGGCGGTGAGAGATCGATTTTTAAAAATTCAATTAAACTAAACTCTGCTAACATAAATTGCGCATTGGCAGGAAAATACGTATTTAATTTCGATTCGTCTTTTATTAAATTATACTTGTTGACAGTCAATTCAAATGCAGATTTTGCGTTTTCTAATTGTTCTAATTCAAACCATGCTAGTCCAACCCGGCATTGAGCTTCCAGAACTTTATTTTGATCTTCTCCAGTTTGTACATATGCTTCAAAAATATTTATTGAAGAGTTCCAATCTTTTGCTTTTGTATAACAAATTCCGGCAGAAAAAAGAGATGCGGACGCCGGTAAACCAGATGTTGAATGTTTGGCAATCAGATAATCTTTAGCTGCATTTATCCAATCACTAATTTTTTCACGATACTTAGCAGCATAAAGTGCGCAAAGAGTCGTTATTTCCGAATTAGGATTCTCTTTTATAAAAGACTCAAATAACTCCGCTGATTTGACAGTTTGACCGTTAGCTTCAAACATTTGTCCGGCTTCGATTAAAGCATTCTTGGTAATTTGGGTTGCCGGATATTTTAGAGCAATGTTTCGAAACTCCTTTGCCGCTAACGCAAATTCACCATTTTTTTTGTAATTTTCTGCAATTTTGAAAACTGAAGTGGACATCATAGTTCTTGCTCTGTCAACAAGTTTAAGAGAATCCGCAAAACTGGATGAAACGGTGCCATACCACTTTTCAGCTTCTTTAAAGTTTTCCTCCTGAAAAAATGATTGTGCAACCAAAATCATTGCCTTTGATTTCTGTGGATGATTCGGATGCTCTGCAATTATTTTTTGGAAAATATGCCGAGCGAGGTTGGGGTATTGAAGTTTGTTTAGTACTTCAGCTTCTTTCATTAGTACTTCCACAACTCTACCTCCCAGTGGATATCGTTCAGCGTACTCATGACAACCTAATAGAAATTCTTTGGTTGGTATATTTCCAACTTGAATTGTAACTAGCGAATCGACGTTAAAAAAACGATTTATTGTAACTGGTATAAGCTCAGAATCCATTTCATTTTCAAGTGCCTTATTATAGCTGATAATACAATTGAAAGCTGCTTTCTCGGTAAATTCATTTGCCGGATAATTTTTGTAACAATTTTTGTATTCGTTACCGGCTTCTTCATAATTTCCTGTGGAATAGTACGCTTCAGCCAGGTAATAATTGATTTTGTAGGCTAGCGAATCCTGTGGAAATAGGGTTAAAAAATATTTGTATTGATCAATGGCAACACGGTAATTCAAGTCCTTGTCCGCTTTTTCTCTCGCTTGCTGTTGATGGTAAACACCTTTTGTATAAAGATCGTTTCTAATGAGAGACAATGTCTCTTCTTTGATTACCGAATCTTTTTGAGCAGTGAACCATTCACTACCCGGCTTGTAATAATCTATCAGTTCCCCCCGCATACTATTTGCCTTGGATAAATCAAATTTCTTTTCATACACCTCAATTATCTTTTGTGAGAAGACTGGAGCATTTTGGTTTTTGGGAAATTCAGCAATTAAATAATTATAGGTTTTAATTGCCTCATCCAACAAGTCATGCTGAAAATAGACACTGGCCAACTTTTCTAATATTTGATATTTATTGGAACTATCAGAAAATGAACTTAGAAATCGGAAAGCATCCTCAGGTTCCGCATATTCTGTAAAGCTAACTGCTATATAAGTAACCGCTTCATTTTTTAAATCAGAGGCAATAAGATCCAGTTTTTGAGTTTGAATCCGCTCTAATGTTCTTAGATCTTTCAGCAAAAACATAAAAGAACTAATTGCTTCCGGGTACCTGTTGATCCGGTAATAGGACCAGCCAAGCTTGTAAAGAGACATGTCGTAAAACGGATTACTCCACATATCAGCATCAACTAACCGTTTATAGTAAGAAATTGCTTTTTCATCATCATTTTTGTTAAAATAATGCTCCCCCAATCGAAAATAAGCTTCAGGATAGAGATTACTTAATGGATAATATTTAATTAAAGATTCAAAATACTCCCGACTTTTTTCTTCATCGCCTCTCTCCTGGTAGCAAAGAGCTAACTGGTAAGTGGTTTTATCATTAAATCCGGAGGTTGGATATTTTGTTAGAAGTTTTTCTAATATCGTAATTGCAGGTATGTTGCTGATTACAGGAAGGACCGGCTTGTCGATTGTTTTATTATTTTTATAATCTTCTAATTGAGACTCATACGAAACCATAGATATTTCAAAATCCAGTCTTGCCTTACGAATGAAAAGATCGGAAAGTTGAAAATATAACCTGGGAGAATATTCACTATTAGGATATTTTAAAATCAATTCTTCGTGATCTCGAATTTCTTCAATTAATTCTTCCCGGGTTTGAGTCCTGCTTTCTTGGGCAGAACTCATTGAGATAGATAAAGCAAAAAAGACAAGAAGAAAAAGGATACGAGCTTTAATCATCGATTTTGCCCCTTCAGAAACAAAGCCCTAGAAATGCCATATTCAGCATATGTTCGCCAATCTTTCGTTCGAACTTCAAGTTTGAGTTGTAATTGTTCAGCGATTTGCAGCATATTACTAATTTTAGCTTTCTCACTATTGATCTGGTCTATCAATTTTGAACTATGGTCTTTAACTATTTCCATTTCTTCAAGCATAAATTTTGGTATCCACTTCTTAGAAACAATTTGAAAAGCATCCAAAAGATCGGTTTCTACAAGTAATAAATCTAACTGCTGCTTCTCGACCCCCTTCTTAAATGTTTTGAGTGAATTTTCCATCTCCTTATTAATATTGATATTATCGTAAGATTTCGGGAACATGTTTAGCAAATTAGTGAAATAATTGCTTGCGTTATCGTAAAGACGAATTTTCAAATGAGCCTGGCCAAGCAATAAGAAAATTTCAGGGATTAGATGATGATCCGGGAAATTTTTGACAAATTTTTCAAGGGGAGAAATGACATGTTGAAATTGCTGCTTCTTTATATAACACCATCCCAACCCCATTAAAGCATGAGGATAATTTTCATTATCCGTATTAACACTCTTTAAATAGTTTATTGAAACATCGTAATTGCCTAATTCAAAATAAGTAAGTCCTATTACTAAAGTACTTCTTTGAGTCAGCAACTCCCATTTTGTGTAGAGCTTTGGCAGCCGGAGAATTTCTTTTAAATTATCCAGAGCCTGTTGAATATTTTTTTTTTTAACTTAGCCATTGCTTTTGAGTAAAGGCCATATGCTTGAAATTCACTATTCCTTTCAATTTTCTCAAAAGCTATAATTGCTTTGTCAGGATCATCTAATGCTAGAAAATTTTGTCCGGCATAGTAATATTTCCCGCTACCAACATCAGCGTTAGGAAATGATTTTTCCAGGCGCGTATAAAATTCCAAGGAACGGTCGTACTTATCTTGTAAATAATTTATTCTTTGAAGTCCGTAGAGTACATAGGGAACCTTGATGCTATTTCCATAATTGTTTATGACATGCCTAAAGATCCTGCTGGCAGCAGAATACAATTCCATATCCGTTAAAACATTGCCTAGCTCTACAAAAACAAAATCGATTTGACTAAAAGCTGAGTAATAATCTGTGATTATTATTAATTCCTTGGCGGCTTTGTTGTACTCTCCCTTATTTCTGAAACTTATTGCCTGGTCAAGCAATCTTTTTGCAGCTCTTTCCTGCAAAAGTCTGTCTTGATTAGAAATATCCTGAGCTAGTAAAGAAAAACTAAAAAGGACTGTAAATAAACAACTTAGTGTAATAATTAGCTTTGCACGGTTATTGGCCATTACTTTTTTTATCTTTATTCTTTTTCTTTTTTTTCAATTCTTCCTGCATTTTCTTTATCTGTTCATCGGCTTCCGTGCGCTTTTTTTTAATCATTTGTTGTTTTTTTAACTCTTCTTTTAATTCATTTTCCCGACGCTTACGATCGGAAATTTCATTAAATATTTTTTTTAAAGGAATATATTTAGTAATACCGAACCAAATTTTCCAATCTGATAATTTTTTATCAACAAAAAAAGTCCTTTCCGTTGGTTCTGCAAGACTTATATCAAATGCTGTCGTCAATATTAAATTGTAAGGACCTAGAAATGAAATTCCCTGTGTCGAAACCTGGTAGTTTTCTTTGAATTCAATTTTTTCTTTGCGATTGGAGAATTGTTCCGTGTAATATTCCCAAAAGAATATTGTATTTCTAACCAAGAATTTTAATCCGATACCAAGATAGATTTGATCATCTCTGGCGCTGAAAATGTTATCCCCGAGATCCCTGTCTATATATCCGCCATTTAAGTAAAGCTTTAACGGGACAATAAAACTATCTTCTAAATTTAGAGAAAATGTTGCTCCCGGACTCCAACCAAAACTATCAGAGGTATAAGGTTCGTATGCAAGATTATGGTTTACACCCGTCGGTAAAATAAAATAATTTCTCAGACTCAAGCGTACATTTCGATCACTACCAAATGGTACCCTTAACTTAAATCCCAACTCCGTATCACCAATTGGGCCCCATATATGATTTTGATCATCCTGGTAAGGAACCAATCTTCCATAAATCTCCAGAAAATGACTTAATCCATATGTAAAATTTAAAGTGAGATGAGAATTTTTGACTAACGTACTGGTACCGGTAGGTTTTTCAAAAAAAGTCGACCCAAATACAGTCAGGTAAAGATCGCCGGTTTCGGAAATTTCACCATCTTGAATCCGAAGTAGACCACGCCCACCATGGAGTGATATTTGAGCAGGTGAGACGGTTGCCAAAAGCAATAGAAAAGCTACAATTTTAATTAATAGAAATATTTTTTTGTTCATAAGGTTACATCTCAATAGTAAACATTGTAATACATTTTAAGTAACCATTAAAATTATCATCATAAATAAGGATTTTCAAGGTAAATTTTAAAAAATAATAAAAATTTAAGGAAGGGCTTTTATTTTAGAATAGACTTTTCATATTCGTTGTTAACAACTGAAATGATCTCTTTTCGCCATTGTAAATCTTGAACGAAATCCCGGCCATCAGTTTCAATGGTTAAAACTTTATGTTGCTTTTGCCAAGCTCCAATCCATTTCTCATAGGCCAAATTCAATTGGAAAAGATATTCTTTATCGATATCCCGCTCAACATCTCTCCATCTCTTTCGAATTCTACTTAATAAAGTCCAGGGTGAAGCGCGGAGATATAAGGTTAAATCCGGTGGTTTTAAAGTTTCGATCATTGAAATATACAACTCCCTGTATATTTCATACTCGTCAATTGAAATCAGGTTACTATTAAACAGGTTATTTACAAATACTTCGCTATCTTCATAAATGCTCCTGTCCTGGATAATCGGAACATTCATTTTATCGATCTGTAAGTTGGATTTAAATCTCTGGGTCAGGAAGAATATTTGAGAGTGAAAACTCCATCTCATCATATCTTTATAGAATTTCGCTAAATAAGGATTTTCCTTAACCGGCTCTTGGTAGACTTTCCAGCCCAGTTCTTGGCCAATGAATTCCGATAAAGTGGTTTTTCCAACACCAATGTTACCGGCTATGACTAAATAAAATACATGAGATTCTTTTATGTTTTGGACGTTCATGGGTTATTAATCTCTGTAAGGAATCCGATTTGACAATTTAAATTATGCCAAAATTGAAAATCAATCAAATAATAAGTGTAGTTCAACTAAACTTTAAATAGTTAAAGATAAATTATCTTAAGAAGATTAGGAGATTGGATGCTGTAATGAATTGCTGACTTTTGGATTTTGTTTTTGCTGGGATCAATCCATTAATTTATGATTCTATCTAACAATTATTGTTTTTACAACACCCTGTTTTGTTGGGCTTTGAAAGTATGCAAAATAGATACCCCCGGAAACATTTCCAGGCCAATTCCAGAACACCGATCTTTGTGTTCCTGCTTCAATTGATTGTCGAATGATATCTACTTTCTGGCCTCTGATATTGTAAATCGTTATTGTTACGGGTTCTGTTTTTGTCATATCAACTAAAAATTTTGTATAGTTGGATGCAAAATTTGTCTGAGGCGGGTGAAACGCAAATCCATCCGGAATTAAATTAGTTCCACCAGTTGAAGCCGGTCCAAAATAATTTGCGGCATCCAAAGCATCTGCAATACCGTATCCCATGAAATTATCGGGAGAGTTCGATTGCGATGCTGTTGAGGTGAGAGCGGTTAACATATCGTCTGGGTTTAATTCAGGATGCTTTTCTAAAATGAGAGCACAAATCCCGGCTACTAATGGAGCTGAAAAAGAAGTTCCCGAAGCGGAACTGATTCTTTGATTGTGCCTTGGGTCAACTACTGTAACTCCAGTTCCTTTGGCCATTACATCGGGTTTTATCCGGTTATCAGCCGTTGGCCCTATTGAGCTGCTAGTATAGCGTGAACCATCTGAGTTCACTCCACCAGCAGTGACGACTCCAATACCATCTGCAGGACTCCAAACATATGGCCATTCAGCAACCTGCCCTTCATTTCCGGCGGAAACCACAACAATGATGCCTTTGGTTACAGCTATTGAAGCGGCAATTGAAGCAACCATGGTACGTCCATCTAAAGCGCTGTAGGGATAGCTAAAGCCATTGTCAAAAATAAGATATCCCAAAGAGGTCGAAATAATATCCGTGCCCAAGCTATCGCCCCATTCGACTGCTGCGACCCAATTGTCTTCCTCCGTTCTTGTTTCCGTCGGGATGTGCTCTGTTTTTGCCAGTGCATAAGTTGCACCATATGCCGGTCCGATAACGCTCCCTGGCATAAATCCACCGATAACAGACAACACCTGTGTTCCATGATTGTGTTGACTGCTAATGTCCTGTCCGTCTTCGTTGTGAGTGATTTCATCGTCGTTTATAAAATCTCGTTCAGCTAAAATATCTAAATGTTGAAGCGATTCATGTAAATCAAAAAAGAAACCACTATCTAATAAAGTGATTAAAACATCCTTACCTGTCAGTCCTTCCTCATGCAGTGGGTCGATATTACAAATTTGGATTTGGTTAAGTGACGGCCCGTAATCTAAACCGGTGCTTTTTGCATTTGATTTTGGAATAGAGATGCTTTTCAATTTAGGATCATTTGATTTCCTTTTATAGACTCCTACCGGATTGGTCTTCTTAACGAAAGGCAGAGCCGATAGCTTTTCAATTTCCGATTTGCCGGCAATTACACTTATCGCATTTAGCCATCGAGATCGTCTCACAATTTTGATTCCTTCATCCTTAATTTGTTGAATATATTTATTGTAAACCGGCAGATCCGATTTATCAAAACTCTTGCCGGGAGTGCCCCTTTTAATCCGTCTTGAAATTGCGCGAGGGGAAAGGTTCTGTCGTGCGATTTTATTCAGTTGATCCGTAGCAATTGGACCTTTGTCCACAAAATAGATCCAGTATTTTTTTTCTAAATCATCCGCTTTGGAAAATCCGATCATTGTAGTCGTTAATAATGCACCTATACAAGCAATCCATAAAACAATTTTTTTTGAAATCATACGCAACTTTCCGTTTGCTAATAATTTAAAAATGGTTGACATTCATATTTCAAAGAAAAAGATATTGAATTCCACTAAAAACATCAAAGAAAGATTCATTTATTAAGAAAAAAAAACAAGGCCAATAGGAATAAAGTGTCTTTATTCTTCAAAAATAATAAGACAGGATCAATATGTAGACAGATTTTAGTATGGATAAACAACAATAAAATAAATTCTAACTGTATAACATGAGTTCGTTAAAAGCCTAATCTTTCTTCCGACTTCCTGGTTTGTCTATTGGTAAACCTTTTTCACAAAGTGGGCACTCTGTTGGCTGGTAAATGATTGCAGGCAATTCAAAAATGGCATACTTGGGAATTCCAAATTTTACACTATTATTACTACGATCGATAATGAAGCCAATACCGACAACTTCACTACCTTCTTTTTGAATTAGCTTTAGAATTTCTCGAATGGATCTCCCAGTCGTTAATACATCTTCAATAACCAAGGCCTTTTCACCCTCCTCAAAATCGAATCCTCGTCTTAGAACCATTTCATCGGTCTCTTTGGATCGTTCGGTAAAAACAAATCGAGTTTTCATAACTCTTGCAACTTCATGGCCGATAATTAACCCGCCTACTGCAGGTGCAATAACCAAATCGATGTTTTTATTTGTAAAATGACCCGCAATGTCCTCTGCCAGTTCTTCAGCATACTGTGGATATTGCAAAACCCTTGCACATTGAAAATATTGTGAACTATGCAGACCCGAAGAAAGCAAAAAGTGGCCTTCTAAAAAACCCTGTGTTTTTTCGAAAATCTCTATGACTTCATTATGTTCCATGGTTTATCTTTTTCGATGAAAGGTGTGAGTTCATTTGATCTCGCAAAGATAAAGCGGCCGCCCGCGATTTACTGGCGAAATCTGTTTCATCAGATTGATACAGAATACTTCTGCTGACTGCTATAATCATTCCTTCGTTTTCAGAATTTCTTCCGGCAGAAATGGTTTCCTCCAAATCTCCTCCTTGCGCACCCACTCCGGGGATTAAAAAAGGAAGATTGGGTGCAATATTTCTAATTTGCTTCATGGATTGAAACTGTGTTGCACCTACAACAAGCCCGACATTATCATTTATATTCCACTCGTTTGCCTTATGAGCTACTTTTTCAAATACATGCTTGCCATTCACCGATAGGTGCTGAAAATCCTTTGCCCCGGGATTGGATGTCAAGCATAATACAAATGCACCTTTCGATTCATCTTCGATAAAAGGTGCGATACTATCACCACCCATGTATGGATTTACCGTAACAGCGTCGGCTTTCAATTCTTCAAAAACAGACTTCGCATATTTTCCGGAAGTACTGGCAATATCCGCCCGCTTGCCATCCAGAATGATTAAGGTATCTTCAGGGATAATCTCAATTGATTTTTTGAGACTTCGCCATCCTTTAACCCCAAATTGTTCATAAAAAGCCATGTTGAGTTTATAAGCGCAAACCAGGTCTGATGTGGCATTAATAATTGATTTATTAAATTCTAGGATGGGTGACTCAAATTTTTTCAGGAAAGACGGTATCCTGTCAAAATCAGGATCTAGACCGATAGTCAGAAAGCTTCCCTTTTTCCTACAGGTTGAACGGAGCCTCTCGTTGAATCTCATTATGATGGAATCTTTCTGTGATTATTTGGGCAGGTTTTTTAAATTAAATATTTAGATGGCAATTCAAATTCCGGAATAAATTTAATCAAAAAAAACTAAAACAAATTGAGAGAATACGCAACTAAAAATATTATTTTCTTTGATTTGACAAATGAATATTTTCAAACGCAAATAATTGAAAGCAAGCAAGTAACATGGTGAGAGAAAATTTTAATAAAGATAGCCAAAATATCCAATAAATCATAAAACTCAAATTATGAATGACTAAGAGAAGTTTGATTTAAAAATTTGTATATTGGAATTTATTTATTTTTTGATACTTGTAATGTATGATTTCATTTTCATTTTAGTGTTTCCAAAACTCACCAGTGAGAAGTAATAGAACCGTATAAAGCTCCAACCGGCCGGCAAGCATACAAAATGAAAGTATCCATTTTCCGATGACTGGGATTTGTGAATAATTATCCGCTGGGCCAATTGTGCCAAGCCCAGGGCCTATATTTCCCAATGTGGCTGCAACAGAGGCAAATGCACTAACAAGATCCAAACCGAGCATTGTCATTAACCAGGTTACAAAAACCAGGACGCTGAAATAAAGAAAGATAAATCCAAATATATTATTCACCACATTAGGTGAGATTACCTGGCCATTAACTCTAACAGGGATAACAGCGTGAGGATGAATAATTCTTCTAAGTTCTGCAAAACCATGCTTTAATAAGATCATGATACGCAGCACTTTTATACTACCTCCGGTTGATCCCGCACTACCGCCAATAAACATGAGGAATAGCATAATGAACTGGCCGGTAGATGACCATTGTTCATAATCCGCAGTCGCATAACCAGTTGTAGTTGTGATCGAAACGACCTGGAATAATGAGTAGCGGATAGAATCTGAAATATTGGGATAAACAGAAGTCAGATTATCAATCGTTACAATAACGCTGCATATTAGAATAATAGCCAAGTAGAATTTTACTTCTTCATTCTTCCAATACGCCAGCACATTACCACGAATACCATGGTAATGTAAGCTGAAATTCGTCCCTGCTAAAATCATAAAAAAAATGATTACATAGTCGATATAAGCACTGCCAAAAGCAGTGATACTGGTATTTTTCGTCGAAAATCCTCCGGTAGCCATTGTTCCAAAAGTGTGGCAAAGAGAATCGAAAAGATTCATGCCTCCAAACATGAGTAAAATTGCTTCTACGACTGAGATAACTACATAAACTATCCAGAGTAATTTAGCCGTATTTTGTATTCTTGGAGTCAATTTGTCTGCTACCGGTCCGGGAATTTCTGCCCTGAAAAGCTGCATTCCACCAATACCAAGTAACGGAAGAATTGCGAGGGACAGGACAATGATACCCATACCACCAAGCCATTGAGTTAAACTTCTCCAAAAGAGCAAACCGTGTGGCAACGCTTCAATGTTATTCAGGATACTCGCACCGGTGGTCGTAAATCCTGACATTGTTTCGAAAAAAGCATCGGTAAAAGAAGGGATGTAACCGGAAATATAAAAAGGCAGCGAACCGGCTATGGAGCAGACGATCCATCCTAGTGTAACAATTGCAAAACTCTCGCGAATTCTTAATTCACCTTTGAAGCGCAGTGGGAAATAAAGCAGAAGGCCAATGCCGATACTAATTCCTGCTGATATGAGTAAGGCTGCAATATCATCATCTCCGTAATACCAGGAAAATGCTGCCGGGAATATCATGGAAATGCCCACGAAGATCAGAAGAAGCCCCTGGATATAAAATATCGGTCGAAATTTCATCAACCTACCTTAATGATGAAAGATTTTTTCAATATCGTGAATGGATTGCGGAAGTGTAAAGATGACAACCAAATCACCTGATTGGAAGGTTGTGCTTCCAACCGGAACCAGGACCTCCGAATTCCGAGTAATAGCACCGACAATGGTATTTTTGGGGAGGTGAACCTGGCTAAGAGATTTATTTATTAATTTGCTGTTGTCAGAAACTTTATACTCCATGATTTCTGCCTCGACGCCAGCTATTGTAACTAAGGAAACCAGGTTACCCCGTCTAATGAGCCTTAAAATGGTATTGGATGTAACCACATTTGTATTCACCGCAGCATTGATGCCTATGGGCGCCATGATAGGCATGTATTCGTCGCGGTTGATTAAAGAAATTGTTTTAGTCACTTTCAAATGCTTTGCCAAAAGGCATGTAAGAATGTTGGTTTCTTCGTCACTGGTTACACTAATTAAGGCATCCGCATCCATAACGCCTTCTTGGGCCAGTAAATCGAAATCACGCCCATCTCCCTGGATTACAAGTGTTTTTTTCAATTCTTCAGCCAGGCGATAGGATTTTTCAGGATTCGATTCGATCAATTTAATCTCAAGATCTTTCTCTTGTTCAAGTAAATGGGCAGTTGCCCGGCCCACTTTGCCGCCACCCAGAATAATAATTTGTTCCAATTTTTCATTCGACTTACCCATAAATTCCACAATTTCCGGAATGGCTGTGGTTTCGGCAATGATAAATATTTGATCCCTTGGCATAAATGTGTCAGATCCTGTTGGAATAATCGTACGGTTGTTTCGAACGATGGCGACCACACGGAAAATATGTTCCCGAAAATCCTGTGTAATAATTTCCATGGTTTTATAAAGTGCAGGCGACTCCGGATCCAGGCGAATGCCAATCACCTGAATTCTTCCGTCCGCAAACTGAATGACGTCTGTCGCAGCGCTTCGTTTGATCAGTAAAACAATTTCTTTTGCGGTTTCGAGTTCCGGTTGAATCGCAGTATCTACCCCCCATTCTTGCAGGGTAAACGAATCCGTTTTTTCATAAAAATGAGGGTTACGAATTCGCGCGATTTTTTGCTTAACCCCATATCTTGCTGCAATTTGACATGCTACTATGTTTATTTCATCAAGAGATGTTAATGCAATAAACATGTCGGCGTCTTTAACACCGGCGTTTTCAAGGGTATGATAGTCCACCCCATAACCATTTATGACGGTCATATCAAAAGATTCTTGTGCATGTTTAACCTTGGTCTCGTTGATTTCAACCGCAATTACATTGTGAATATCACTCGAGAGTATTTTGGCCAGGTGCATTCCTACCCGGCCCAGGCCAACGATAATTATATTTAGACATTTCACGATTCTATTAAATTATTCGTGATCGAATAATCATTCTCCATATTCTAAAATGGTTTTCATTCTATATTCTGCTAGTTTGGGTAAAACAGCAAAGCATCAAAATTAGGAAATTCTGAAACAAAAACAACTTTTACTGGAAGTTATTTCCTGGTTTGTCTTGTACCCTTTCCGGATTTATAATTGTCAATTTGCTTTTCAAAATTTTGTGTGGATTCAGCATAATATGAAAATGTCTGAACATCACAAAATGTTGAAAGATCCTTTTCATAAAATTTTTTATAATTCTACATTACAAAACCATTTGGACGAAGTCGAGGTAACGAGTCAGACAAAAGAGTTAAAATGTGCATTCACTTCGACTACGAGGAATCGGAGTCTGACTCTATTTAAAAAAAACAGCCTTTAGTATAACAAGCAACGATCCATTTTTCAATTATTTTTGGATTAGTCATTTTACAAAATTATTATTTCTACTTTAATTGAAACTTGACAAAAATATTGCTTGTTTGTTTTTGTTTATAGATTTATTTATTTTTTAAAACCCAGGCTCCTGATCATATGCAAATTTCAAAAAAAATAAAATTAGCTCAATGGATTTCTGAAATATGTATTCCGCCATTATTTTTAATTTTTGTGGTAACTATTTTCCTGATCAGCTCACCAGGCACAATTACGGATAAATTGCTCTGGTGGTTTATCTTATTTATTGTTCCGGCTTGTCTACCCATTATTTACATCATTTATTTGTTTAGAAAAGGCAAAGTGAGCAACAAGCACCTGCCAATAAGAAGTGAAAGAACCAGGCCGTATATCGCAGCGATTTTATGTATTCTGCTCGCGATTTTTCTGCTTAAGAGTGCGCATGCACCTGCAATTTTAATTCTTCTAATGACTGCTTATTTGGTCAATGCGTTTTTTTTACTATTGATTAATTTTACCTGGAAAGTGAGCGCCCATGCAGTGGGAGTAGCCTGCCCTTTGGTGGTACTATCCTGGAGCTTCGGACTAATTATACTCCCTTTATTTTTGATTTTGCCGGTGGTTGCCTGGGCGCGCTGGCAGCTTGGCGCTCATACGTTTGGTGAAGTGCTAATGGGATCATTGGCGGGGTTGGGGCTTACTATTCTTCAGTTGCAGTATGGTGCTATTTTGTTAGGGTGATTGGAAATATTAAATAGGATAAATGCCTATAATAAGTTATTATAATAACGTTTATTACAACAAGTAACGCAATAGTATCAATTTAATTGTTGGCTAAACTTTTTAATCTAGCCTAAGATTGTCTATATTGAAAAAGAGGCGATTTATTTAATATAGATTGGAGATGTCGAATTAGTCCCATACATATTAATAATTAATTTGAAATACAATTCTTCTTTTGTCGAGGTAATGAAAAAATCCAAAAACAAAGGGAAGGCTCAAATCACTTGAAAATTTGGACAATGTTTAGAATATTGTTCATAGTCTCTTCATTTGGTCAGCCTTATTAAGAAACCAATACGCTAACAAAAGAGAGAATCTTTGACTTCAAACTTGATTCTGTATTAGAAATTCTAAATAAAAACAAATAAAGCACTATTCGCACTTAGTAATCAACGTTTGTATGATTAATATTCAGTATAATCCAAAATGAAAAACAAGTATAAGAAATCGCCGATAACAGAAGCAGTATGTGAGTTTAGATTTGACGCAAGCTCCCCTTGGGATATGGCAATACCTGGTCTAATTTATGAAAAGGTCAAAAACCAATTTCCTAAAAGAGAACAATTAAAGCGAATTGATGTAAAAGTATTGGCAGTAATAGATAGTTTTTCTCGGGAAGTTACCGCAGTTGATCAGATAAGATTCTTGCATGAAGACGGGAATACCTTTTTAGCTGTAAGTCCTCACGTGCTTTCTGCACATATTCTAAAGCCGTACTCCTCTTGGACGAATTTTTTGCCTTTAATCAAATTGGGTTTCGATGCTTATTGCCAAATCTCTGCACCGAAGGGTTTTAATAGAATTGGTTTACGATATATAAATAAGATTGAATTTGCAGAGAACGAGACTGGTAGCGATAACAAAGTAGGCTTAGAAAATTACTTTGAATTTCGGCCATACCTGGGACAGGGACTGAATCAAGACTACCATTCTTTTAGTTTGAATACAGAACAAAAGTTTGAAGATATGCGCGACAACCTTAAGATACTTTTGAGGAAAGAAAAGACGAAAATGCCGAACCAAATTTCAATCATTCTAGATTTTGACTATTCTCTATTACAGCCCGATCAAGTATCCTCAGATGACGTATTCGATTGGGTAGAGGAAGCTCATTTACGGATTTATGATACTTTCGAAGCATGTATCATGGAAAAATTAAGGAAAAAATTTAAGCCGGAGAATTCATAATGCCAATCATTGCTGAATTGGAAATTGATGACTTCATTGAATTCAACCAAGATACTTCAACTGTTAGTATTTCAGAAAAAGTGCTTCCACTGTTAGAACATCTTTATATTTTTCGAATTTGGGATGATATACAGTGGTTTCTGGAGGAAAATTCGTTCTTAGTGTCTATTCTCTTTGAAGCTCATGCTTATGTCGACATATTTTTTCCTTATAGTCAAAAAATATTAAATGTGGTAACCGACCCCGAAATCCACGAAAACATTCAATTAATTATTTCGATATCCGCAAAATTGAATGCAAATGAGGCTTTTAGTAGGCTTAAAGAATTAGATCAATACTGGTGGCTCAACGCAAAAAGACAAACAAAAGGATTGGTGAATATCACGGTTGAGTTTTAATGAGCTTTGATTGGACAGATTACTTATTCTTGGCACAAGAACTCACCAAAGGTTCAACGTCTTCCCCCAAGCATGAAGCAATGCTGCGATCTGCAATAAGTCGCGCTTATTATGCCGCGTTTTGTAATTCGCGAAATTTTTTAAAAAACCATAGAAAGGAAATAATCCCTTCCACTGCTGTAGCTCACAAAATCGTCAAAGATATATTTGGCGGTTCTACCGACAAAATAGAATTAGAGATCGAGGCAGATTTGGATAGGCTTCGAATAGACCGAAATAAAGCAGATTATGATGATGACGTACCTGGCTTGGTTTCGATATCCGAATATGCTTTAAAACTTTGTCAAAACATTTTTCTCAATATCAGGACGCTTCAGAAATAAAAGATTAATATTTAATGTTCTACTGAAGTCAACCAAGTGTTTAGCGTGTTTTGGTTTTTTTTGTCTCCCACGGAACTGTTCAGAAAAGCAACTAAACTTTAAAAGTCAACTATGCTGGTTATTATACATTAATTCAGGAAGTTTATCTATCGCTTCGTCTTTTTTTTATCAATTAATTTGGCATATATTTGTGGTGGTTTATATATTTTTGTGTCCAAGATGTTTGGAGGTTTTTTCTAAATAAGTATGAGAAGAGGTTCTGTCTCAAAAGGGGAAGTGAGATATATATCATAATTCTGCCTCGATTCTAAGGCTTTCCCCTTATTTAAAGAAACACTGATTTACTTATTGCTCACCAAAAGGGCAATCTCCCCGCCAATGAGAAGTGCGAAGGAGTGTTCCACCTGCCGTGCTGAAAAGAATGGGTCTCCATACAGCGCCATCAGATAAGGCACAAACCGTAGCGGCCTTTTCTTCGGAGACCAATAACTCAGTTTCGCACGAGCGGTTTCAAAATGAGGATCATCTGTACCGAACTGCAATCCGAGTTCTAAGCGCGTATTTCCAATTCGCTGAACAAGTCCTCCTCGCCAAAACATGAATCGGTCCCGGGGAGAATCCCGTAGGAATAAAGCAGCCACTAGCTCAAAGGCGGAATCGTTGGACCAATGATGGGTACCACGGAATATGAAGTTATCCCTGACGGTATCGCTTTGATCGATAAATGCGCCGTCTGCCCCACGATGGCCGACGAAGTGATCGTACTCCACGCTCCCGCCCCAGTGCTTACCGGAGCGAAACTGAAACTTCAGTCCGAGCTGCGCGTCTTGATTGTCCAGCTCGCAGCAACTCCCGATCTCTTCATCGCCTAAGGCAAGGAGAATGCTCCCTTGAATTCCCAGTTTCCAGCGAAAGGCTCGTGGGGTTTCCCCATGCAGAAAAAACAGTTCCAGCTGATAGTAGGGAGCCAGGGTGAAGCGATTCAGGGGCAAGATTGCCAAGCCCGTCCGATTTGTAGGCTCCATCGCTGAGTTCTCAAGAATGAGGGACTCGATCGTTAGATAAGAATCGACTTGATACGCTTGTGCCGCAAAAGCAACGGTGAATACTGTAAATAAAATAAATAGGCGAATAACATGGATACATTTGCCAATCTCTGTCACAAAGCTTCTCCAATGATGTTCATACGATTAAAGATGGAAGACTATCAAGTAGCACTTGAACATATGAGATTGGTGCTCACAAGATAGTTTTGAATTCTAAGGTTAGTAACCTTGGGGTCGGTGAGTGGATGAGTGACCGAACAGAAACTGCCAGCCTGAACCAGTCTTTATTAATGTCGCAGTCAGTGCGCCGGAAAAACTGAAGCCGCTTTTACCTTCTTCCCCAAAAGTAGTTTTAAAGGTCGTCGAAAGTGATGCAACATCGGAGCAAAGTAAGATTATATTCGGCTCTCCATATTCAAAAAGACCCGGACCATATTGAGCAAGTTGTTTGAGAGCGCTTGCAATCTCCTCGAGGGAAGAATACTTCACCTCACCATTTTCCATCCAATAGAAGCGCGGATCATCTGCATAGAATTGTAGCAATCCTTCATAATTTCCGGAATTTAGAAGGGTTTCATATTCTGTAAAAGTTTTTCTGATGTCATTTACTTGGTCAGATTTGTTTGAGCCAGATTGACCGCATCCATTGAGTGTTGTGCAAAAACCCAGAAATAGAATAATGAGTAAATATTTCATAACAAAATCCTTATTAGATTCAAAAATACGGTCTATAATTGTGGCCACTATTGCATAAAAAAATTATTTTGCAGCCCTATCTAAAAATGACAAGTTATAATTATTCTTATTGATTCACAAGGGATTGTTTAGAAAACTAAAACGGATGGCAAATGATAATATAAATTATGGAAAACTTATGATGAGTTTCGGTCAGCGACTAATTAGGAAGGTTTCAAGCCTTCTTTTCTGAATCCTCATAATCAATTTTCCTTACATTACCGATAAATTTAACAAACTAGAATTAACAAATGAAATCCAGACGAAACTATTATCGGGTTCTTCAGATTCAGCCTGATGCGCCATTCGAAATCATTCGCTCCAGTTATCGTACATTGATGAAAGAGCTTCGGCAACATCCGGACTTAGGGGGTGAACATTGGAATGCAAAGGTTTTAAATGAAGCCTATGAGGTTCTCAACGATCCAATTCAACGTACAGCTTATGATATTAAGATTTATGAATATTATACTAAGGAACCTTTTTCCTCAGAGGAGCCCGATAAGACGCCATTAATTCGTGTTTTTTGTCCTTTTTGCAAACGGCCCTTAGCCCGCAAGGCAAGCCCAAATGAAACCTGCTATACTTGCAAATGTCCGTTGGAATCAAGCGATGATGAGGAGTTGGATCAGGATTGCCGCCGCTCTGTGATGCGGATCAAAAAATCAGGCAAAATTCGATATTATTCGTATTGGCCGCAAAAGGGGGATGAAGCAGACATTATTGATCTTTCGCCGAAGGGTATGCGCTTCCTCAGTAAGAATGATTTGCCAAACAATATCGTCATTAAAGTAAGCGGAGTTTTGCTTAAAGCAATCGCAAAAGTAGTTGAATGTCATCGCCAAAAAATAAATGGCAAGAATTTATATTCAGTTGGCGTTCAATTTCAGACAGTCAAATTCCCAATTTCGGCTGGCATAGAAATTGTGCTCACCCACGACCATGAAGTTAGAATTAGGAGTTAAGTCATTCATGTGATTTCTAAGAATAGTTGCTTCTGTTAGCCATTTAGTTATTCCATTTTTCCCATCGTAACCTTATCCTACTTTTATTTTAATATATATTTTGCTATGGGATGGCTAACGGTTTGCCCCTCAGCGGAGTCGTCAGCTGTCCGCTGCAGGGGCTTGGTTCGGCGGCGTTCGCTAGAGCAGATCAAGGGCTTCAGTAAAAAGCGGTCCCGCGGTAGCGTGCCATTTATGTTTGCGATCTAAGCGTAACCAATCCGGACGGCTGTCTGGTATTGAAGCCTTCCATTGTCGAATCCGCCTCGGAACTCTATCACTTCGAACCACTCGAGAGACTTACCGGCAAGAGTTTGGCGCGCCGCTTCCACGGCTGCTGCGATCGAGGCATCGTACGATTCATAAGACTGTCCCCAGAACACGTCCATCCGGCCTCCTGAACTTGATTGAATGTTCATCTTCTTTCTCCTTTCCACTATTGACAGTTAGCAACACTTCACTGATTTTGATATATGTTATTAAATACAATATTTGGCAGCAATTGTCAAGATATTTCTTTTTGATCATTTATATATTTCTACTGAAAGTGGTAAGAAGGCTCACGACAAAGTAAGAAATCAGTATCTAGTTCTTTACTTCAATCCCACCAAACAAAACAATACCCCGAACAACCAACGTACTTTCATTATCTGATATTTGTTCAGTCTTGTTTGGTCTTGCATCTTCGAAGCCTCCGAAGATAGGAATTCCCCTAACCGCAACATTCCATTCTTCAGGAACGATAACTTTTATTCCACCAAAGATAACAAATACCCAAACAGGTATCTTCCCTGGAGCAAGCTTTACTTGTTTGAGATTGAGATCTATACCGCCAAATATCGCCATTGCATGTCCACCGCGAAAGTTTTGTGAGATAACCGTTTGCATTCCACCTCCAAACATAGCAAACAGATTAACTTCATCAGATTCCGATATGGGAATATTCATAGCTGGATCGACTTTATGTCTGATAAGAAACCATATGCCAATTGCAATTAGAACCAGGGGCCAGAACTGCCGGATCTCATCCCAATATATATACCCCAGTTCGCCAGCCAGAAATACCACACCAATCACAAAGAATAAAATAGCACTGCCAAATTTTTTGGAAAATAGTTTCCATACGCCAATATATATGAGCATGAGTGGCCACCAGCCATAAAGTCTTAGATAATAAAACTCGTTCACAAGTAAGAGAACACCGACGATTATGAAAGCCAAGCTGAGAAACAGGCGGTCACGAAATTTAAATAGATCAAACATTAGGAGCCTCCAATTGCTATGGTTATCGGTTCAAAAAAGTGAAGTGTTTTTTCCAGAAGATAGTGGTTGTCTAAATATGTTTCGGTTTTAGTCAAGAAGATATTTCCGATTGAACAATATTGCATAGTACAAGTTGAGAAATCCAAAATCAATGATTTTCTTGACTTTTATTTGAGTATTAGGATGGCTGTATCTTTCAGGTTGTCGAAATTGTTTCAAATGTGGTTTGATAAAAATGCAAAAAATTTGTAATTTAAATCATATACTCTAAATGTCCAAATATGTCTACATTTGTCCCTCTCCCTAAATTACTTCAATAATGTCAACTTCTTTACATCAGTAAAATCACCTGTTTGAATACGGTACAAGTATACGCCACTCGGCATAATTTGACCTGTTTCATCTCGGGCATTCAATACGATTTCATGGAATCCAGCCTCCTTATTTTCATCAACCAACGTGCGAACCCATTGACCTTGCATGTTATAAATCTTCAGAATCACATTAGCTGATTCCCGCAGTTGGTATTGAATCACTGTTTCAGGATTAAAGGGATTGGGATAATTTTGATGCAGCGCAAAAGTAGAGACAATTTCGCTAGTGGATTCAGGCACACTAGTCAGTTGCGACAAGTTTAATTTGTACATCGAACGGCCATGCGTGCCAGCCACCAAAAAATGCTCCGTCGGATGGATTTTCAAATCATAAACCGAGATCAACGGTAAGCCCAATCCCAAAGGGTGCCATTCTCCTCCCGAATTAAAACTGACAAAAGCGCCAACGTCCGAACCCAAAAATAAACTTTGAGGATCGAGAGGATCTACCACCATGGCATTGATGGGAACATCCGGCAAATTGTTACTGATATCATCCCATTCGCCCCCCATATTCTCTGTTCGGAAAATATGTGGCTGTGGATCTTTCCATTTTAAACCGGAAAATGTCACATAGGCGATGTTTTCATCAGTCGGGTCAACCACAACACGTGTTACCCATCGATAGGGCAAAGAATTGGAAACATCCGTCCAATTTGTGACGGTATCATGGGTTACCCAAACATTGCCTTCATCGGTCCCGGCATAAATCACATCTGAATTCGTTGGTGCAACAGCAATTGTTGTGATAGTACCCAATCTGGACCCGGGAATTCCATCCGACAGATCAGGACTGATGGGAGTCCAAAATTCGGCGCCGTTTTCAGTTTTGTAAACCCGGTTGGTTCCGTAGTAAAGCACCAAGTTGTTGTTGGGATCCATAACGACCGGAGTAGACCAATTTGTCGGTTCGGATGTATTGATTCCGTCAGTCACACGAAAAAAGAGTCCTCCGCCATTTTGAGATTTGAACAAGACTCCAAATTGACTTTCAGCGTAAATGATATTTGGATCGGTTGGATCAATAGTTACGTAAAAACCATCTCCCCCCAAAATCCTATTCCAATCAGACGATGAGCCGGTTAACGTTTGCAATGTGCCATTGTCTTGAGTCCCCCCGTACAATCTGCCAGGGTTTGTTGGATCAATGTTTATTTCATAAAATTGCGTAATTGGAAGATTTTGAACTTTTGACCAGCTTGTGCCGCCGTTTTGGGAAATGTTGATTCCCCCATCATTGCCTTCTATAATAATGTTTGGATTAGTGGGATGAAATGCCAGTGCATGATGATCGACATGCAACCCGGAGGCAGATATCGTTGACCAGTTCGCGCCGCCATCATTTGAGGTCATCAACCGCAAATCCAAAGCAAAGAGCTTATTGGGATCTGTCGGATGCACCCTAACCTGTCCAAAAAACCAGCTAAACCCGGCCGTTCCTTCAGCAATTTGATTATCCGGATCTGCATTCGTCCACGAAACACCGTTATCAACTGTTTTATATAAACCTGAATAGTGTCTGCCATCATTATATAAAGCATAAATTACGCTCGGCTCACTCTCACAAATGGCTAGGCCGATTCTACCAACGTTTTCAAATTGTGGGTTCGGTAAACCGCTGCTAAGCTCTTCCCAATTATCACCGCCATTCAAACTCCGATAAATCCCGCTTGTGCCACCAAAAAGATGAGCACTATTAGGACGACGAACTCGCTCCCACATGGCCGCTATCAAAAATAAGGGATCATCCGGTTTCATCACCAAATCGATAGCTCCGGTAGAGTCGGATACAAACAAAACATTTAACCAAGTGTTGCCGCCATCTTCGCTGCGAAAAACACCTCGCTCGGGATTCGGTAAAAAGTAAGAGCCAACTGCCGCAACAAATACTCTTTGCGGATTAATGGGATCGACTAAAATCCGTCCGATGGATGCTGTCTCTTCCAGGCCAACAAATTGCCATGTTTGCCCGGCGTCAGAAGATTTATAAACGCCTCCACCTGGAAAATTATTGTGCCCGCCGTTGGCTTCGCCCGTACCCACATAAATGATATCAGGATTGATCGGATCGACGGCGATATCCCCAATTGTCAAAACAGCCTGATCGTCGAAAATGGGCGCCCAGGTATTCCCGGTATCTTCCGATTTAAAGACCCCACCGGTAGCTGCGGCGGCATAAACAATGGTTGGATTTTGAGGATTAAAGGCGATATCGCTCACGCGTCCGCCAATGTTGCTGGGGCCGGCAAATTCCCACATTACACTATTATTTATATTATGTGTTTGTTTTAATATTAGGTTATTCGTTTGGGCTGCAGCCCGCATTTCCTTTGCTTGCTTTAAAGCTTCGATATGCGCGGTTTTATCCATTTTACCAAACGGAAAAGTTCGCTGTTGCCAGGCCCAATCGGAAGGGTAACTCTTTTGTTCCGTTTTTGATGCAAAACGAGAAGATTTGAAATTTATATTTCCGGATTTGGAAAGTTTGTGAATTTCCGAAAAGAAGAGAATAATGGTAAAAAGAATAAAGACTGGGATTGACCTTAAAATGGCTCGCGATTGAAGAGGTGTCATTTTTGATTTTCTATGTTGCACGAAGCTATTTGGTTATGGTTAAATTTTGGATATTTAATAAAGAATTTTGATTCATATATTTTGTGGTGATGGAATGTTCCATTATGAAAAATGTTCCAAAAGCAGCCTGAAAAATTTAGCTACATAACCTCGACTTTGTAAACCACAACCATGCCACTTGCACCGAGTTTTTCAATGATTTTGTAGCGAGATTGGTTTTTCACAATCATGATTTGATTCTCATGAGTTTTGATTTTAGTTAGGAGATATTTCCAGTCAACTGATATTACTGGAATCTAATTGTACCGTGGTTCACTTGTAAAACTTCGCAACCTCCCGCCCGATCTTGTCCACAGCACGGGACATAATTTCATCCACCAGTGCAGGTAGTGGCCGCGGGTTGCGTGGCGCATCCAGAATAGCGCGCTTCTTTTTGGGCAGATCGTAAATGCTGCCCTGGTAAGCAATCCACCGCGCCACATCGATAATCTCTTCAGTAAAGCGATGGCGGTCGAGAATCTTGCCGGTTTGCGTTTCCAGGATGACGTGCTCCATTTTGACTCGCACATTGCGCTTGCGAGTGTACTCGCGGTAGTAGA
>CAYXGW010000032.1:0-49035 GCA_964464595.1 uncultured Deferribacteres bacterium | reverse complement strand
CAATATTTCCCGCAAAAATATGATCTACTTCCAGCTGATTAGCAATGTCTTGGTAGGAATCAGGACTCGCCTGGTTTAAAAGAGCGGCTACTTTTTTTTCACCAACTATTTCTTTTACTTTTTTAGAATCCATAATGTAAAAACTGGGTTCCGCGTTTAACAAGTTGCTCATTCTCTCCAGCAATCTTTTTTTGAATTCTTCCGAGATATTTTCAAATTTTATTCCAAGAAAAGCCACTTTCACTTTTTTGCTGCTTATTCGAACATATTTTGAATAACCCGGCAGTACAGTTGAATGTATGAAAGCGAAAATGATTAGAATAGTGATAGTTTTTCTTGTTAACATAAAATTTAAACTCCCGTTTTTGCAAAACAATTATTGTTTATTTAGACAATACTAAAATGGCTCCACCGGCATGATTAAGCCCGAACCTCATTGTCGCATCCCCGGGGTTTAAATATTGAATTTTAGCGATCCGCTCCACCATAATATGGTTTAACTCGTCTATGCCTCCTATTCGCATATTATCCAAATAGACAACTGGCAAACGTGTGGTAGATGTGCTCCTGACTCTCAAAAAGGAAGGCCGTAAATATTTGATGACATCATATGCATTTTCAACTGATTTAGTGACATTTGATTGTGCAATCTCTTCAGCAGTAATCACATTTAAGTTGCGTCTCGGTTTTGGGCCTGTGGATGATCCTGCACATGAATAAAATAGTACCCCAATGATTAGATAGAATTTGAACCTTCTCATGAAAAACTCCCAATCGATTACTTGATAAATTTATAACCTTTGTGTTGAATACGCGTTTTAATTGCGTCTACAATTTCCAGGTATTCTGCAATAAAGGTAGAATCCGGATAAATCGACGTCCAATTGCTGTCAAATTGAATTTGTACCTCAAACTCAATTTTACTGGCAACCATTGATTCTGTTCTGCCTTGAAATCCACGTGCAGACAGATGAATCAAAGCACGATCCCGCATTTGAAGGGATTCTAATATGTCATAATCAGATACATTCCGGGAATGCATTCGCCAATCTGTTTTTAACGCCGAATGAAGTTTGTGAATGTTTGCATATTCAATGGTAAAATTAAATCCATGCAAAGCAATAACCGTTTGATTAACAATATCGCTTCTTGTCGTTTTTGAAGCAATTTCGTATTCTATTCTCTTAACATCTTTAGCGAATTTTTTTGCTGAACAACTAATGGCTAATAATGTAAGAAACAATAAAACCGAAATATTAAATTGTCTAAAATTGAAAGTGCTAGTTCTCATAAAGGGAATTCAAATATAAACTGATTGAGTTAGTGATTAAGAATATACTGAATAATCGCAATAAATGCTAGACATCATTCATTAAAATGAAATCTTAAAGGTAAGTACTGCTTATAAAAAAAGGTGGCTCGTTTGAGCCACCTTTTCCTATTTACTTTTGGTTTAATTCAGAATTATTGAATCAGGGGATTCGCTTGTTTTTCTGCAATCGTAATGGGCAGAAAACTTCCCGGTGTCGTAAACGCATCTGAATTGGATTGCCACATCGGGTCTTTCACGCCAAACCTGTACATGTCGGCCAGACGACGACCTTGCAAAAACAGATTCGCCCGACGTTCATGCTGCAACAAATCTCCGACACTCATTTGACCATCCAGGGCCGTTAAGTTATCATCCTCTGTGATTGCCCGAATTGTATTGAGCATCGCTTTAGCTGCATCTGAATTTCCGGATGCGAGATCCGATTCAGCTATGATTAGATACATTTCACGCGCCGATACAACGGTTAATGGGGAATAGTTTGTTCCGGCCCACCGTCCTATATCTCTGAATTCCGCTACAGCGGCTGCCATGCGTGGATCGGGAATACCATCGATAGGATCGTTTACTAAAACAGACTCTCCGCCGGGAACTGAGCTCAAGATATTCAGCTCTAAACGACCGTTTACCTGCCAAGCGAAATCATTCCATTCTGCTCCTGGCGCATAAAATAACTGCCATCTGTAATTATCATCACCCATCAGCCCTAAAGCCGCCTCCGCATCACTCCTACCAGCATTCACCCAAGGATTACCCGGAACCGAACCTTTGGGATTCAACAACCCCCAAATCGCCAATGCATGTTGCGCACGGGCGCGTAAGGCAAGAATCTGGACTTCCAAGCCGGCATTGCCTTCGCTTCGTGCTATACTTAATGCCTGGTCTAAGTTGGCAATCGCATCGTTGTAGACGCTGTTCATATTAGCTTCGCCAATGTTCGGAGCTGGCTCTCTTTTATCAGAGAAAGCCCAGTCGTCAAACCAGTCGGCGATATATACCCGGGCGAGTGCGGCATATAGATACGCTCTGCCAAGATCGGAACGATCCAGTTCAGGCGCATTATTAGCATCAAATTCACTCAACTGTAAAATCGCTTTATCCGACATCCATCGGCCTTCATGGAGATATTTCATTGCATTGTCGGTAAATTCGTTACCGTCAAAAGAAACATTGCCAAAATCCAATTCCCGCCATGCATCGCGAGAGCCGGTCCATATAACTTCATCTGTTGCTGTGTTAAATGGAGCCAAAACATAGGCAATGCCCTGTGCTGTTGTAGCCAGGGCGCCGTTGGCGATTGCGTTTGCAGCAATCGGATTTGACAAATCATCTTCTATTAAGCTGTTTGGGTTTTCGACATCAAGCGAATTGTCACAGCCAACCGCTACAAAAACTAACATGGCCGCCAAACAAAGAAGCCCGATGCTAGTCTTGTTTAATAGATCAATTAATTTTTTCATGATTTTCTTTCCTTTTCCTTAAATGACTAGAATCCAGCTTTTATCGCAAAAGTAAACGTTCTCGGGATCGGAAATCCGAAAGCTTCGACGCCGTCAAGAAAACTTTCATTTGTTCCACCTATGCTGCTGCGTCCAATCGCGTTGAGTTCAGGATCAATCCCGGAATATCCGGAAAATAGCGCCAGGTTACGACCAGAAAAGCTGATTGTGGCACTGCGCAACCCAAATCTGGCTGCAATGTCCCTGGGCACATCGTAAGCCAAACTCACTTCTCGCCAGCGGATAAAGTCTGCCTTTTCAATCGTGTTCAAACCGCTATATGGCGAAAGGGCCAGGAATTCTCGCACCCACCTGTTAGCTGCGTCCAGGCGCTGCTCAGCAGAGCTAGCTGAATTTTCAAGGATCAATTCCGTCGCAGCCGCATCCGGTGTATTTCGTCCTATCAAACCGTGTGATTTACGAAATGCATCGGTCAGATTGTTCACGAAATAATTACCTGCTTTATATTCGAACAGTGTCGAAAGTCGGAAGTGTTTCAGAAAACCAATGGTCGCGCCAAAGGAACCAGTCCAATCAGGTGTCGGTTTGCCCAGGAAATGGAGCAAATCGTCACGAACTTCATTGCCGGTAATATAATCAATATAAGTATTAGCTAATAAGACGGGTCTGAAATCTGTTGCACCACGAGATTCTGCAAAGTAAGCCAACAAATCGCTTCTGCTGTCTGCTACACCGTCGCGGTTGATATCGATTGGAAATTCAATGCTTCGGTCAAGTTTTGCTCCAAGATGGGAGCCGGGTGCAAATCCTTCCCAGATGTAATTACGATAACGTGGGTAGGAACCGCCGGCTTTCAATGGCGGCGCATCGCCAAGATCGGTAACTTCTTCCGTGATATAGGCGGCATTTGCGAATAGATCAATTGAAAGATTTTCTGTATCCATTGCGTCAAAACGAAGGGTCAGATCTATTCCATTCGCTTTAATTTCGCCAATATTGTCGAGCTGTTGAGATCTGAATCCACCTGAATAAGGAAATTGACGATCAACTAATGCGTCTTTGACCGTCCGATTCCAGTAGGTAAACTCAAACCCAAGCTTATCATTAAACAACGCTGCTTCGAAACCAGCCTCATATTCTGTTGACAATTCCGGTTTTAGATCAGAATTTCCCAGGTTGTTAGGCGCTAAACCAGGACCTTCAGCAGATGACTGCGGATCAAAAGTAGTTAGATGGTCGAATGCTGTTGGCTGCTGGCCAGATTTTCCAACCGAAGCCCTGATACGAAAAGTCGACAGCATTGAACTGCTCATGTTCGGAAACGCGGTGGTAGGAACAAACGAGAAACCTAATTTTGGGTAAGATTGGGTACTAAAGTTTGATCCGAATGCGCTATTTGCATCAAAACGAATACCACCGGTCACGTAAAGATAATCTTTATAGCCAACTTGTTCCTGGAAAAACCAACCCGCATTAATGACCTCGGAAAACTGCGAATCGGTTTGCTGGGTCGGCGCGTCGGTTGCCGATAATGTTTCCAAACCCGGACCTGGAAATGTTGTACCAAAGCCCTGGCTTTGATTTATCTGGGTATTGAATCCTTGGAAACCAACTACTGCAGAAGACGAGATATCTTCTGTGAAATTACGGTTCCAATTGGCTTTCACATCCAGGGTCCATTCTTTTCTTTCCCGCTTTATCATATTCAACCGGCCATCGGTTGTTTGTCCGGTAAAGTCATCCACATCCCAGGCGAATGGTTGAAAATTTGTGGCTCTTTCGGCTGTAAAATCAAGGCCAAAAGTGCCATCCAGGGTAATGTCCTTCGCTATTTTGTAATTGGAAGAAAGACTGACAAAAGTATGCTCCGCATCTTCTTTCGTTTCCTGGTAGGTGGCTTCCCGCACTGTTGCAAATGCCCGGGTACCTGCGGAGTTACTTTCTGTTACTCGCTCCGGTTTCCCGAACATTGCCAAAGAAACCACACCATAAATATTGTTGTTGTTCTCGGGAAGCTCATTATGAATATTGCTATAACCAGAGCTTACGCGAAAACTCAGCTTGTTTGAAGGAACAACATTTATATTCGCGTTGAATTGCATTCTTCGAATAAGATCGTTGGCATCACCCGGTTCGAATGTTTCGCTCGATCTCGATGCGATTGCAAAATCCTCTGCCTGCGGATTGAAGGGTCCATCCGTTTTTTGTAAACGACCACTTGCAAAGTAGGTTACACCGGAACCGCCGCCGCTTACAGAAAGAGAGTAAGTCTGACCATAGCCCGTGCTAAACAAGTCTTTAACATTTGTCCTTGAAACCAATTGCCAGGGTTGAACGGAAAAACCAAATACGTCACTCATGGTTTGCGCTTGTGCATCGCTGCGGGCAAATCCTACATTCGGTTTATATACATCCGGAAAAGCCAGGGCTGTCTGCTCAATTTTCATAGTAAATCTTGGTGCCCCATAGACTCCATTTTTTGTGAAAATTTGGATGATTCCGTTGGAAGCCTGTGTTCCATACAGCGTTGCCGCTGCAGCGCCTTTTAGAATTTCGATGCGGGCAATAGCATCCGGATTAATATCATCGATGCGCGAGGCCGCTCCACCGCCACCGGCGCCAAGAGAAAAACCCGCGCCATTATTTACCCGAATACCATCGACATATACAACTGGCTCGTTGGATTGGGATAAACTGGCGACGCCTCGAATGCGAATTCGGGCGCCTTGACCTGCCAAACCACCCGACGGCAAGACGCTAATGCCGGCCTCCCGGCCAGTTAACATTTCGGAAAGGTTTGAAATGGGCGCTTCTTTCAGGGCATCCACGTTAATGGTTGCCACGGTGTTACCCAGTTTGTATTTTTCTGAGGCAACACCGGTGCCGGTTACAACCACTTGATCCAACTGAAGCGGTGTTTCCTTCATATCAAAATTAAGCTCGGCAACCGTGCCACCGCTAACGGCGACTTGTTTGATATTGGTTTTAAAACCAATAAACCGGGCAACTACGGCGCGCATTCCAACAGGTACCCTATCAATTGTGTATTCACCATCCACATTCGTAGCGGTACCTATCTCTAATCCCTGGACGAGCACATTTGCTCCTGGTAATGGGTCGCCCGATTTGGCATCAATCACCTTGCCGGAGATTGAGCCGGTTTGTGCTAAAAGCAATCCTGGTATCAGGATTACCATAACGAAAACTGATAATTTAATAATTCTATTCATATAACCTCCTCCGTTTAAAGAGTTCAAAATGATAAAATTTGGATAACAACAATTTTCTTTTTTATCACCTCCTTTGGGAACGTTAATAATTGGCATAACTATGAAACAAATTTTTTAACGCTATCACCTCCTTCTTGATGTAGTTAATGAATTGCAGCTTATTTAAGAAAAACTTTACGAGCATAAATTATCCAAAGATAAATTATTATTCTTCGCAAAATCAGTGATTTAGGCGATATGCTTTAATTGGAATCGGAGTTGTATTGCGCATTGCCAGTGACAATTTAACAATTGAACTAGGATATGTCAAGAGTTTATTAACAAATTGTCATTTTTTTTGCAACCTTTGAATATGTTATGCGTAGGGCTTTTTTTAAAAAACTAAATTTTGAATGAATTCTTGCTCTAACGAAGAAAGTATCTTGGTTTATTTTTTCAAAAAGTTGTTCAAATCTCTCAGCATTGCCTTGCCTGTCTGATTTTGAGGATCGTAAAAAAGTCCTGCTATAACCATTAATCGTGCCTCCTGAAATTCATTTTTTTTGATAAATGAGCGCGTTAGAGAAAAATAGCCGGGTGCAAAGGATGGATCTATTCCCACAGATTTTTTATAATATTCAATTGCTTCATCCAAATTGTTGCTCCGATATGCGGCATTCCCCAAATTAAAATTGATCAGTTTGTTGAATGGATTTATTTGTAATGCATTGCGATAGGTAAGTTCCGCATTTTTTGAATCACCCATTTTCGAATAAGTAAGCCCAAGATTTAGTTGTGCATTTGCATTTCCGGAATCCAATGAATTTGCTTTTCCAAAGTTAGCAAGCGCATTTACATAATCTCCTGCGTTTTGGTATGTTATGCCTAGGTTTTGTAAAGTATTCGGATCATTAGGTAAAATTTCCAGAGCTTTTTTGAAAGTCAAAATGGCTTTTCTGGTGTCTCCACGATCGCGAAATTGTCCTGCTAAATAACCTAGCGCCACGGTTAATCTTCTCCGAACCGGCATTTCATCTCTTCCTAAGCCGGATATTTGCTTGGATACAAAAGTTTGTACATCTTTTTTGTGGCTACTGGTATAATGTAATGCCATTAAGGAAAATGATTTTAAATCGATGTCTTCTGAATGACTCAATTTTTTTAACGTCTCTATAATTCCAATATCCAGGACCGGCATATCGGGGCTAAATTTATTTTCTATGATGTAACTCAAAACGGCCAATTTAGCTAATGGGTTCTTATTTTCAGTAAGCAACATTGCTAAATCCGAATCCGTATTCTTTGATTTTACAATATTCTGCAAAGTCACAATAATTGGTTTATGGGGTTTGATCTCACCATACCATTCCGTTACTTTTGCTTGCAGCCAGTCATTGGTTTTATTTTTATGGCACTGTTTACACGCATTTTCTATACCGAGTTCTTTATCAAATACAGGTCTGGGAATTGGAATTGTGTGGTCAGATCGGGCAAATCGCAGCTGGCTGCCCATTGCTTTATGCTGCAAAAAAGGCATGTGGCACGATGTGCATAAACTGCCACTAGATGTTTGTTTATGTCTGGTATGTTGTTCGGGTTCTATCGCTTTGCTTGGATGGCAGGAAGTACATTGACCGTTATCAAACTTCCCCTCAAGACGCCTGCCGTTAATATCCCTGTAATCCTGTGAATGGGGGTTATGACAATCGATGCATGACATAGATCCGTTGATATAACAATCACTAAACAAGTGATTCTGCTGATAACCAAATTTTCGGATCCGGCCATCTGCAAAATATGGATTTTCGCCCAGAATCGGTAACTTAAGTGAATAATAATCCTGCAAATCTTTTCCCGGCAGATAACCCGGTTTAAGAGCATCTTTAAGTGCATGGCATTGAAAACAGACCATCAGGGATTCATCTTTATTCAAAGTTGCAAGTGCTACCATGCCTATTTCTTCAACATTTTGAATCTTTCCGGTTTTGGCTAAATTGACATGGTTTTTCCCCGGGCCATGGCAAGATTCACAATTGATACGTAAAGTTTTGTATCGGGTCTCATATTGTTTCCGGCTTAAATTGTAGGTAGTTTGAATTTGACTGCCATGACATTCCTGGCAGTTGAGAGTGTTAGGTTCATGGCCCAGGATACGGGACGGCGGCCACTCGCTAAGTTCGGTAATGGATAACTGTTTATCGATTGGAAGCCAGCCCTGGTTTTTGGTTTCACCAAACCAGACTTTTTTATCACGAATAAAATCGAAGGGTAAGAATCGTAATGTTCCATCCGGAAATTTTGAGAAATAGGTTTGGCTGCCTCCTCCTGACATTCTGGCTGCCCCAACTATTTCGTCGACTTTGTAGGTTTTTGTGGCTTGATTGTCAATTTCAACCTTAAAACTTAAGTTGTTTTTGTCATCCCTGGATGGAGTTACAATTGCATCTTTGAAGTGTCTGGGTATACCATCAAATTGGCCTATAACATTTACATTGTCCGGGCTGCCGCCGGCTACTCCGTGTGTCGAATTCTTCCACACGTCATATTCTGGTTGATGACATCCGGCACAAACCTCCGAACCAACAAAATCATCGAATGTTGGTTCATTCGAGGATTCAACTTTCTTTGTTTGCGGAATGAATATTTTGGTTTTTTCTACTCGTTTTTGATCATCTGAATAAGAATTATCTTTGTAGAAGTACCAGTATGCCGCTAGAGAAGTTACAATTATTCCTATAACAATGATGAGATAGGAAGACTTTTTGGCGCCGAAATAGAGCTTTTGATTCGAATTCTTAGGAACGGTCCTTTTTATACCGCCGGATTTATTTACTTTCCGTTTCTTTTTGGCCATACTTTTTGTTAAACTCGATTAAATGAATAATTTATAGAAAGCCAATATAAAAAACAGGGAGGATAAAGCCAATGATTAATTTAACTAACCTGCTTCAAACTCTTTGTCATGCTAATTAAAAGCAATCACGAGTCCAGAATTGAGAGTCGTATAGGCCTGTGGCCTTAATCGATTCTAGATAATTGTTGCGAGCATTAAACCTGCCCTTTCATTTAAGGCTACTTCATTTGATCCTTCATTTTTTAGCTGTGATGCGTAGATTTGTAGGAGCTGCTGGGCGTCGCTTATCCGGTAATTCATAGAAAGCAATAATATTCGAATGTATGATTTCTGGAAAAAACTCTGAACTAGCCACCACAAAATCCGATAATATGATTTCATACAATTCAGTTAGTCTGATTATGTTTTCATTATTGTATTCAAGGCAGCCAAGGACGTCTCTTTGATGTTCAACTAATTTTAAAGTTTGCCAACCGGCTTTGTCTACAAGACCCAGAAATTCTCTGTTAATTTCTTCTATTGCAAGCAAACAGTCTTGAGTAAAATTGAAATTAGTATTTCTCAAAACTGATTTTCTAAAGAGAATGAAGGAGCTAATTGCCGGTATTTTATATAAAAAATCTTTTTGTAAAGAAATAATAGCTTGTATTTTTGGTAAGGTTTCTTTAACTCCAGCACAATATCCTTTTAACCTCTGCTCAGAGTATTTTGGTTGATTTTCGTAGACCCAAAGCTCTCCATTCATTTCTTGTATTAATTTCGGGATCTGAAATATATAGTTTATTGCTTTGTTATGAGCAAGAACTAGGAGATTCATTTGGTGGTTATCACTCCTGATACCTAATAAAGGAGGATCAACATCTGCAATATACTTTCTTATCGTGAGTAGCCTTGGGTTGGTAAAGTAGTGACCTATTTCATGTAGAATTACTTCGTGTTTTTTTAGAGTTGAAAGAGTGAAAAAACTATTTTTTAGTAAGATTCTAACAGGCTCGCTATCTCGCCAGGGTATGTTTCTTGTATCTATTATTTCTGCTGTTTCAAAGTGACCCATATTAAGGATATTAAGATCTGATTCATATTCTGAATAAACAGCTTCGGGTGTATATTTTAATTGGATAGAGTTTAAATAATCAAATTCATTACGAAATATTTTAAAGTAAGCCTTAGTATTTTCTAAATTTTCTCGTTCATAAACTAATATTATGTTGTCATTTTGGGTAATGTCAATATTAACTACACCAGACGGTGAGAAGGATATTTGGAAAGCTACAAGTAGAACCGATAAGTTTAACATTTTATAACTCCTATTATTTCTTCCATTGTTATTACCTTGCATATTTTCTTGACAAATTGGATTTTTATACTTAATTAACCAATGCTTAATTTTTGAGACGGCCTGAATTTGGTTCTTACTTATCAGGCCGTTAATATTGCGGAGGTGCTCGAGCTACAGAGGTTATATTTTTACAACAATTATTACGGATTTTTGTTGAACTTAAAAAAAGGTTGCAACAATCAAATCGTGTTCGTATAAATAGTACACACCCCCAAAATTTTTTATATAAAAATAAATCGCGATACAAAATAGAAAAATCCTTTCTATTAAAAGTTTGCAAGCTTGGTATTGCGTTTTATAGGGCGCCTTAAGGTCTATTCCACCTGGGGCGCCTATTTTTTTAATCCAAATCAAAAATAACTATACTTTTCATACGCATAGCATTCCCTTGTTGGGTCTAATGGTTAAAGTTGAAGGTTGATGAATACTATATATTGATTATTTTGACTAAGAGGCTCAAAATATAGTGGGTCATTTTCAAAAAGTCAAGTAAAATATATTATATTATTGTTATAATATTTGTTGCGAATATTATAGTTGTTTTTAGAACATTAAAAAACCCAAAAATATAGTGGGATTTGTATATTAAACCATCGAAGCAAAAAGATGAAAAATAAATTACTCTAAATGATAATCTTCAAGGTTGACTGATGGTTTATTTTGCAAACAAGCCGCTAAAGCAGGAAACTCAAAACAAACCAAATTATTTGTGGTAGTTTGGGTCTTTGGGTTGGTCCTTTTTATAAAAAAGGAAGAACCATGACTTAGTTGTCAACTTTTTTCAGGACAACACTCGACACTTCCAGTATCCAGCAACAAGCATCTAGAAACCGGTAAACTTCTCCTGGTATTCACCAAATACCTCCCGCATAGTGTCACAAATTTCTCCAAGTGTGGCATAAGATTTTACTGCATCTATAACAAATGGCAACAAATTATCATTTCCTTTTGCTGCCGTTTCAAGAAGAGCAAGCGTTTGTTGCACCCTTTGATGATCTCGCCGGTTCTTTACGACACTCAGTCTTGACACTTGATCTTTTTCAACCGATGGATTGACTCTAAGAATTTCCGGCTCCGATTGTTCATCAACAACATAATCATTGATTCCCACAATTGTGCGCTCGTTTTTCTCTACAGCCATTTGGTGCTGATAGGCGGAATTCTGAATTTCCCGCTGCATATATCCAATTTCAATGGCTGCAACTGCGCCGCCTAATTCAGTAATTTCTTCAATATATTTAGTCGCTTCCTGCTCGATTCGATTCGTCAGGCTTTCTATATAAAATGATCCGGCCAGCGGATCGATGGTTTCCGCAACTCCTGATTCATGCGCTACAATTTGTTGTGTCCGTAAAGCAATGAGGGCGGATTCCTCGGTTGGCAATCCAAGCGCTTCATCACGGCTATTTGTATGCAGGCTTTGGGTTCCGCCAAGAACGGCTGCCAGGGTTTGAATGGTTACACGGACAATATTGTTTTCTGGCTGTTGGGCTGTAAGGGTTGAACCAGCCGTTTGTGTATGGAAACGCAGCATCATAGATTTCGGATTTTGCGCGTTAAACCGGTTTTTCATTATGGTGGCCCACATCCTTCTTGCTGCTCGAAATTTTGCGACTTCCTCTAATAAATCGTTATGTGAATTAAAGAAAAAGGAAATCCGGGGAGCAAAATCATCAACTTTAAGTCCGGCCTGCAAAGCTGCTTCTACATAGGCAATAGCATTTGCCAGGGTAAAGCCAACCTCCTGGGCTGCCGTTGATCCGGCTTCGCGAATGTGGTATCCCGAAATACTGATAAAATTCCAACGTGGAACTTCCTTCGAGCAAAATTCAAATGTATCTGTAACCAGGCGCATGGATTGTTTTGGCGGGTAGATATATGTTCCCCGGGCAATATATTCTTTCAAAATATCGTTCTGAACCGTTCCTGACAATTGATTTCTTTGCACACCCTGCTTTTCCCCAACGGCAATATACATGGCCAACAAAACAACAGCCGGTGCATTCATCGTCATTGACGTAGACACTTTGTACAGGGGAATGCCATCAAATAATATTTCCATATCTTCCAGGGTATCGATTGCCACACCCACTTTACCCACTTCTCCTTTGCTCATTGGATGATCTGAATCAAAGCCGATCTGAGTGCAGAGATCAAACGCCACCGAAAGTCCCATTTGCCCGAGATTTAGGAGATACTTGAATCTTTCGTTGGTTTTACTTGCAGTCGCAAAACCGGCATACTGGCGCATGGTCCATAACCGGTTTCGGTACATATTTGGCTGGGCACCCCTTGTAAAAGGAAACTGCCCTGGAAAACCAAGCTGTTCTTCATAATCAAAATCACGGATTTGTTCGGGGGTATATAGTCTATCGATTTCAGTATCGGACCCGGTTACAAACCGATCACGCCTTTCCCCAAACCGGTTTATGGTTTTGTTGAGGGACTGCTCTTCATAAACTTTACGATTCTTGGAAATTTGCTTTAATTTTTCCGGATCGAACATAAAAACCTCAATTTATTTGATGTTAGTAACTAAATATAAAATAAAATCCTTGTGATAGAAAACAGCTTTTTCTTGAATTATTCAATACGATTAAAGATTGGGCAAGCTTACTTTCAAAGTGATCAATTTCATGGAAATTAAATAATGAGTCTACTCAAACCAGTATTTTTAAGTCCAAATTTGCATATCAAAGACCTTTTGCTTATATTAATTTGATTTTTTAAAATTTTCAAAAAGTTGCTGGTTGCTAAAAATCCCAAACCTTCCGAAAAACAGTAAAAAGTGCGAACTTCGATAAATACCTTTAAATAATTATTATACCCTGGAGAATCGAATATGACACCTATTCGGAGTTTTAATATTGTACCCTCATTACCGGATAATTTGAAGCCATTAAAAGAGCTGGCATATAATGTTTGGTTTAGCTGGCACCCGGAAGTTGCCGACCTGTTCCGGCGTCTGGACATCAACCTGTGGGAAGAAACCTACCGAAATCCTGTCTTGTTTCTTGGAAAAATAAACCAGGAAAGACTGAACGAAGCGGTTCAGGATGAAGGTTTCATGACGCAATTCATGCAGGTTTACCGGGATTATCAGCGCTATATCAAAGATGAATCTTTATTTGATTATGAACTCGATCGACCGATCGATTTTACCATTGCATATTTTTCAGCCGAATATGGTTTAACTGACAGCTTGCCGATTTATTCCGGCGGCCTCGGTATGCTTTCCGGAGATCATCTCAAATCTGCAAGTGATTTGAATTTCCCATTGGTCGCCGTTGGTTTGCTTTATCAAAATGGCTACTTCAACCAACAATTAAATTTAGAAGGCTGGCAAGGTGAATTGTATAAGGAAAACGATTTCCTAAATTCACCGATTGTCCAGTTAAAAGGCAAGGATGACCAACCCCTTAAAATTTCCGTTCCCATGAAAGGTCATGAAGTAAGGATACATATCTGGAAAATCCGGGTTGGCCGCATTTCATTATACATGCTGGATACAAACCTTCGTGAAAACCGTGCCGAAGATCGCAGAATTACTTCACACCTTTATGGCGGAGACCTTGAGATGAGATTGCGGCAGGAAATCGTTTTAGGCATTGGCGGTGTACGCGCCTTACATAAATTGGGATATTCACCTGCGGTTTATCACATGAACGAAGGACATTCGGCATTTGCTTGTTTGGAAAGAATCAGAATATTAATGGACGAGCAGAAACTGAGTTTTGATGAGGCTTTTGAAACTGTTTATGCCAGCAATGTTTTTACGACACATACGCCGGTTGCTGCCGGGAATGATGCTTTCGAACCCAAATTGATGGAAACCTATTTTAGTGAATATGCCAAAGAATTAAATCTAACAATCAAACAGTTGTTGGCGTGGGGTCGATATGAGAACGCTGCCGATTCGGATCTGTTTGGTATGACTGTGCTTGCCATTAAAATGAGCGCCCAGGTAAATGGCGTGAGTAAGCTGCACACGGATGTTTCCAGGAAAATGTGGCAGCAGTTATGGAAAAACCTTCCTGAAGAAGAAATCCCAATCCAGCCCTTGACCAATGGCGTCCATGTCCCTTCCTGGATATCCCCTGAAATTGCCGATCTCTATGACCGTTATCTCAGTCCTCGTTGGATCGAAGATCCTGACAATGAAAAAGTGTGGGAAGGCGTTGACAGAATCCCTGATGCCGAACTATGGCGGACCCACGAAAGGAATCGAGAGCGCCTGGTGTCCTTTACCCGGGGCCGTTTACGTCAGCACTTAAAGCAAAGAGGCGCGCCTTTTTCTGAGATTAAAGATGTGAGCGATATGCTGGATCCGGAGGCGCTGACCATTGGTTTTGCCAGGAGATTTGCCACCTATAAACGCGGCAATTTAATTTTTCATGATCCCGACAGGCTTGCCAGAATTTTGAATAATCCGGAACGTCCGGTGCAGATCATCATTGCCGGAAAGGCGCATCCCCAGGATGAACCCGGTAAAGAGTTGATTAAAAATATTGTCGATTTTAGCAAAGACCCCAAATTTAAGAACCACCTTGTTTTTATCGAAAATTACGATATACACATTGCAAGGCATATGGTGCAAGGCGCCGATGTTTGGCTCAATACTCCGCGCAGGCCTTTGGAAGCCTGTGGCACCAGCGGTATGAAGGCTGCTGCGAATGGGGTGTTGAACATGAGCATTTTGGATGGCTGGTGGTGTGAAGCCTTCAACGGAGAAAATGGCTGGGTGATTGGCCGCGGTGACGAGTTGCAGGATACCACTTTGCAAGACAACCTGGAAGCACAGGCGATCTATGAGCTTTTGGAAAATGAGCTTGTTCCTTTGTTTTACCAGCGTTCCCGGGCGGGATTGCCAAGAATTTGGGTAAACAGAATGCGCAACAGCATGCGAACCATCTGCCCGGTTTTTAATACTCATCGAATGCTGGAAGAATATATGGTAAACTTTTATCTGAAGGCTGCCGGTGTTTGGCGACGATTAAGTGAAGACAATTTTAAAGGCGCGAAAGAATTAGCCGGTTGGAGAAATAAGGTTACTTCCAATTGGAATAAGGTTAAAGTTGTTGCAGTCGACTTTAAGAATCACCAGGATGTGCCGGTGGGTTCAAACATTCCCGTTCATGTTAAACTCTTTTTAGATGGATTAGACCCCGAAGATGTAACAGTGGAATTGTATTATGGCAAGTTAACCGCAAACGATGAACTCATTGCGGCAAAGTCGGTCGCGATGCATCTCAACGGCCAGGATGGCGGCGAAGCACTACAATTTACCGGCGATATCCGATGTGAATTTACCGGCAAAGCCGGATTCCAAATTCGGGTTTTACCCAAGCATGATCTTCAGCTCAATCCATACTATACCGGTAAAATGATTGTGAATTAGTGGGGCTGGTTATTTGGTTGAGTAGCTTTATTTTTCAAATTGATTCTTTACTTAATGGGCCTTGTTAGCTTGAAAGCTCCTTAATTTAAGCTTAAACATTAAATAAGTTTCCCCAAATATTAAAACTTTGTAATAATTTGCTTGACATAATCTATCCTAGTATGTACAATATGTTTTGAAAATTGAGGGATTGGGATTATCTTGATAATTTTCTTCCTATTCCTGTTCCAAAATCTCCTCCCTTGATAATCACTATTCGCTTTGATAAGGAAGTTAATAACGAACGAGTGTGGAATTTTAGGATATTGTCGGCCACACGGAGTATATGAGACTTGATTTGTCAATGAAAATTAAAATTCTAAACCCAAAGCTTATTCTACTACTAGACAATCTTTTTGGCCTCAGGGCTTGGGGACTCATACTGTACGGAGTACTGCCAGCCAACCTAGCACTTCTTGGTGTATTACAAGTAAAAGTTAGCAAAATTTTAAATGAATTATTGCCATATTTTTTGGTAGCAAGTATTTTGCCAATTCTACTTACATTTCTACTTATAAGAGCAAAACACAAGGAATGGTACATAACCGTGGATTTTCTTAATATCCGTGCTACATTTGCTACGGTATTAATACTGCTTTTTGCCACAATCGTTTGCGGTGCCTCGGGCATAATTCAAGGGAAATACAAATTTTATCTCCCGGGTTGGACTGGGGACGATTTGAAAGCAATTGCAGAATCCTTTCTTATGGCAGTAGTTACTCTCGTAGTATCGTCTACATTCTTTATTACCGCTTTAACAAAAAATGCTAACTTGCCAGGATTACCCACGACTGATTTTGTTGGACAGATGACAAAAATACGCAATAACATGAGAGCATTAAAAAACAGCAAATTCTGGACAAAGTACATGGACTCGGATTATGTCGAGACAGATAATAGACTGATTGATCTAGCTAAGGGAATTGGGACAGATATGGAGCTTGCTACAACACATACTGGAAATTCTCTTGCAAGAAAATCGATTGAACCAATTAAGAAAGATATTACTAATTTAATTAACGTCTTACAAGAAATTCAAAGTTCCAGCGGTGAGGATTTCAAAAAAAAATTGTGGAGAATATATTTTGAAGACCCTAAGAAGCTTTCAGAAAATGAAAAAATCAGGCGTTCATCCAACTCAGAAAAGTTGTATTCTCTAGAAATGATCAGAAGACTAAAGTTTGGAGCTTGAAATGCCTAAAGTAATCTACGCAGTTATAGCTTTAACCAAATCAGAAGCTCAAGAGATAATAGACAATGCGGAAGAAAAAGAAATTGATGATCGAATAGTTAAGTGGCTTAAAGGGAATAAGGATAGGATTTACGGTGACAAAGCCGAAGATTGGAAGCCTTTTAATGGGCAGAAAATACAACAACTAATCGAAAACAGTTCAAATTCCTTTGCGAACCAGACGCCTTTGACTTGCGATTTTGGTATAACATCTTCAGACACCACGCAACTTCTTAAAATTCAGATATATTTTATTGATGTGTTTGCTTTAATATTAGATAGATATAGAGAATTAGCAAGAGACTTGGACCTTCATCTTTATAAAGGGAAAGCAGGCAGTTGTTGTATAATCATATATCATAGGTTAGATGAAGATGTATTTGAACAATTAGAAAAAATATATCAAAGCAGATGGAAACATGTAACGAAGGGGTACAAAGAAGGCTTTCTGCACAGGGTAGCTATGAGGGCTGATGACCTCCTAAACTTTAAGAATTACTTTAGGATTAAATTCTCGGAAGAAGACAACCCTAATCCTGTTACTTCTGCAGGAGCAGATAAACATCCATCACTATCAATGAAGGGTCGTTTGTCGCAATTCTAGGAAATCAATGACTACTCAAGATTCGAAAATAATAACTTTTTATTCTTATAAGGGGGGCGTGGGTAGAAGTATGGCTCTGGCAAATGTGGGGTGGTTATTAGCAGAGAAATACGATAAGAAAGTCTTAATGGTCGACTGGGACCTAGAAGCTCCCGGTCTGCATAAGTACTTTAGGTTAAGGGAAGATAAAATAGAAAAGGGCCTTATAGATTTATTCTACGATTATAAGGATATACTGAGACAGGAAATTTCCACACTTAGTCAAAAATTCATTGAGGTTGATAAATATATCATTGAATATATAAAGGTATTCAAAAATGGGGGATCTATTTCAATTCTACCTTCTGGTAGACTTGATAGCCAATATGCCTCAAGAGTGAGTGAGTTTAACTGGGTGGAATTCTATACCAAGTGGCACGGATTTGGATTCATAGAATACTTAAAATCCCAACTAAGAAAGAAAGCTGAAATAATAGTCATTGATAGCCGAACGGGTGTCACCGATATAGGTGGAATATGTACTATGCAATTGCCTGATGTTTTAGTAATTCTTTTTTCACTAAACGAACAAAATATATCGGGGACAGAGATGATTATTGAAAGTATCCTAAAAAAATCACCCGAGGTCAAAGAACAAAAAGCTCCTCCAAAATTAATCATCTTACCTTCCCGAATAGAGACATATCTCGAACAGGAGGAAAAATTTGAATGGGAAGAAATTGCTGCCAAACGTTTAAGACAATACTTGCCGCAAATAGAAAGCAAAAAATCCTTAAAATATATCAAACAAAAATCTATTCCATATATAGGTTATTATAGCTTTGGCGAAAAACTTGCAGTTGAAAAAGACCCAGATGGAGAACTTGCTGAATCGCTTGGTAATCTTACAACCACAGTGTTAAATGAATGTGGTTGGAAGACAGAGTCAAAGATATTAGAGCCATACAACATAGGTAAAGAGACACCAAAAACCTTTGGAACATTTAGACGCGTACTCTCGTGGGCCAAGCTCAATCGACTTGTGATTGGAATTACTGTTGCTATTGTCGCCGCTATAGTTCTTTTCAGTTATACGAGTATATTCAAAAATACACCCCAAAATGTCGAAGAACTGTTTCGATTTAAAACCGATATCCAGTATATTTTATTAGTCATATCATCATTTTTTTTCATCATTGGTGGAATTATTGGGTTTATTTGTCTATCCCACAAAAGTAGGTCATGGTTGAAAGACCTCGGATTTACAAGGATAATAAAGAAAAGTATTGAACCTGAAACTTATGGCTCAATTTTTACTAGTTGCGGTCTAATACTAATGTTAATATTTATTTTATCGGGTCGCGCAAATCTTTTTGATATGGACGGGAATCCAGTACAAAAAAAAGCTATTTATGAAACAGGGGAAGCTCTATCTATAGTTTGTCTGTTTCCCCAAAATACATCCCCTGAAGAAGCAATTAAAGAATTAAGATATTTGATGAGTGGTTTGCAAAAAAGAGTAAAAAATATAGAATCTGTAGGTTTCTCAAGTACTAGAGGAGATTGGCATGAAAGGTCCGAAAATGACGAGATAAGAGAACTAGCAACGGATATTGGGGCGGATATTACAATACGTTTTGCTAACACAATAAATGACAGATATGTATGGAGTTTAGGCATTGCAAGAGACGACGTTAGATGGAAATTGGAACGTTTTAGCAAACAATTACTTGATGGATACAGAACGATTGAATCTTCAACAGAAAAAGATTCGAGTCTGGAAGCTGCCGTTCTTGCGACAGTTTCATTTATTCAGTGGGGAGCTTACAGGTTAGAAAAAGCCTTAGAAACAATAGAAGCGACAATTAGAATAGTAAGATCTTCGCAAGATGATGTAACGGAATTTACTCGAATAAAGGCTGAAATATTGTCAGATCTCATTTCTGTTTCCGCTGCAACGGGTGAAGTTTTGAGAATGGAAAAATATGAAAAAGAGTATCAATCTCTAGTAAGTGAGCTAAACCCAAAGAATAAGGAAGACAAACTTTTCATGCTTCTTCACGAATTAAGAAAAGGAAAAGTGGAAAACTTACAATTTAGCGTGGAAGATAGTTTATGGAGTTTTGTGACATTGTCCCTCTACGAAATGGAGCATAGAGGTCGAATGTATTTGGCGCATGGTTTTTTTAAATTGGGAGATAATTCAGCAAATGGAAATCCAGATGCTGCAAGCTTGATGTATTTAAACGCAGCAATTCAGTACGTAACATTATTTCACGTGAGGGGTTTTTCTCATCAAGCTAAGTTTGGGTTTGCTGAAAGTATCGGTAATATAGCCAAATTGGGAGTCAAACGCAAGAATCAGACTATACCAATAAATAACAACTTAATAAGCTCATTTCTGGATTCGTTGAAATTACTTCCAGAATTGGCCAGAGGAGTACATGGGGCAAAACACACAAAGGATATTAAATCAATGATTGTATCCTTAACCAACGTAGAACATCGTAATCCGGATTCATTAATAAATGAGTTATCAAAGTTATTTGATTTTGCTCTTGAGTATAGCGAAGGAGCTCGTTTAAAGTTTAATGAGCTTGGTGGTTTGAAAAGACCAAATCAGGTATACATGTACGGCTATGCTTTTTGGTACGGCGTGAAAGAGAAACTTTTAACCATCGGTAGTCCGGATAGTACTTTCGCCCTCCTTGACAAGATAAACAAACATATAGATCCAAGTAATCAAGATCAATTGCCTTTTTTTCCATCAATGATCAGACAAATTACTTTATGTCAGAGAATGATTAGTTTTCAATCTGATAGCCTTAAAGTGATTGAATGGAAACGTAAACTTAATAAGGTTAAAAATGTTGCACGGGATTGGTTCGATAAAACTTTAGCAAGCCCGAACCGTAGAGAAATTGAACAAGAGGCGGGGTACTTAATAACCCTGGTTCAGGAACTGCTTCCTGGCGATATAATCCAAAACCTTAATGACATAAGAGAGTGGATTTCGCGACAAAAAGTGGAATAAACTTAAAATTATTACCATGTACATGATTAAGCTTTTTGGAATGTTTTTAACTTTTGTGGCAACAGGCAGTTTTATGTTTACTGCCTCCAATTCATCAGTCTTTGGATTGGAGAAATATATTCAAATTCAAGTTGTTACTACAATTAGTCCGTTGGAGGGTCCCATTGGAGTTAAAAATCCAACGCTGATCGTTTCAGGATACCCAAAAATTATTCATGGTGATATAAATGGACGAGTGTTGTTACCACTGCCTAATTGTCCATTTTCTCAAAAATTAATAATCTGGTGTGAGGGGAGTGGTTATTTCTTACCATCAGTAAAAATCATTGGATCTGAAATTGAAAGCGATTCAATATCTTTAGTAAGCCAGGCAATAGATGCAGTACTTTCACCCATTGGATCAGGAAATCTTTCGGAATTTCGTGAGGTTTCAATTTCCGGCAAAATTTTGGATAGTGAAACAATATATCCAATAAAGGATGTCCAAGTAAAACTATTAAGATCTAGTCTCTTTGATACGACAGATGCCAACGGAACTTTTCAGTTAACTTATAACGAAAATGCTGAAAATAAGGAATCACGGTATTTATTAATCATGGGAGACACTACAAAATACCTTCCTAAAATCGTTGCCCTATCTAACACCAACAATAAATTAAGTTTTTATCTTGAGAAGCGAAATCTTAAGTTTTCCATGAAGCTTACTGATTTTTGGGGAAATCCGGTTTTTAATGATTCCGTAACATTTAAGATAAATCAAAACGTTTATCGAGGATTAACCGATTCAAGTGGGAATGTTTCCTTTCAATTTCCAAGACCTTTTTGTAATAAGGAGGAGGCAATAGTCGAAGCCACGGGTTTCGGAAGATGGGTTGGAGAGATTGATTTTACCAATGAAAGCAGCTTGAACCTGGATGATTATATTATTAAATCATTTGAGACTGTTAAACTTTCCTTGGTTATGTTAGATTCACTTAATGATAATATACACCAAACACGAGCGGGGTACACGTTGAAAATCAACGAAACCGAAATCAAATTAGATAGAAGCAATGTTTTAATGGTTGATCGCAGTTTTACAAACGAATACGACGATTTTAATAAGGTAAAACTAGACATTGGAAACAGGAGTCTTGATGTTCACAGGTTTAAGAAGACAGAAGAAGGTACTGAATTTGCACTTTATTTCTTGCTTCCTGAAATAGAATTCAAAATTGTCGCTTATGAAATGAAAAAAGAAAATGTAATGTTAGAAAATGGATCATTAACTGTTCATTTTCAGAACAGTGAGCAATATTATGATTTAATCCGGGGCAGGTCTGGAATTAACATACCGCTTTTTCCAGGCGATTCTTTAGAAGTTTCAGTTAAGGCCATAGGCTATCAAGATACCATGCTGGTTTTGAGTTGGCTGTCTCAAGGAGAAATAAACCTTTCTTTGATTCCGACATTAAAGAAAGGCTTTGTGAAGTTTTTATTTAATGACACAAGTTTTAGCGTAAAGCTCAAAAAAGGGAGTTTCGAAAGAGACATTGTTTGCGATGGAAATCCCGTTGAAATTCAAACAGGTTCTTATGAAGTTACCTCGAACAATTATAGATTCTCAATAACAGATCCCCAGAAAATACGTGTTCGTTGGGGGGAAATAACTAAAAAAATCATAAAACGACGACTTGCAACCCGGAAAGTAAGAATTAATATTGCAGGTGAGTTAAAAGTTGGAAATGATTCTCGCTTGCCAAAATATGTTACTATAGTGCCAATAAATGTGGAAGGAGTTAGACTTAAGAATTATCCTGGTAATACTAAGGGAGAAACCATTGAACTGCGAGCCGGAGATTACGTTTGCAATATAAGTGATCCGAATTTTGAACCATTTCGAGAATCCTTTACTGTAACCGGCGGGGAAAGTATTGACACTCTAAATATTGAATTGGTTCGCAAAAAAATTAATTTGAAATTGAAAATTATTCCGTTTGACAGCTATGAGGTTGAAGTTTTTAGGTCGGATGATTCACTTTATGCAACTTCCGGGACTAATGAATCTGGCGATTTGAATATTCAAAAACTGTCGGTGGGCTCTTATTATTTTAAGATCAAGAAGATTTTGCAAAACAAAACTTCACGGACAAAACTCTTCACATTAAATCCGGATAAAGAAATTCACGAACTTACTATCAATATGTTTGAGTATGAATTTCCTTACTTATACAGCACAGTTGGTCCTCTTTTGATTCAATCGAGAGCAGGTCAAAGAAATATGTCAATTCTTTCTAACGCTGTCATTCGTACTGGAAATACAACAGATTTTGGTTTGGCTTTAAATATTACGTTGAATCGAATTTTTGATTTATATTTGGAAGGTGCCGGAACAAATAATAGCAAAGGAACAAAAGGTTTATTTAGTGAGGGAGTAGGTATTGGAGTCATATTCAAAAAACTATCAATCAATAATTTATATTTTTCAATCAACAAAAAATGGCTGAATGACCGTAGCTCCCAACTAAATCCAGTTCAGGAACTCCCGCATTATAGCTTTGGATTATCTTGGAATAATTCATATATTCAATCTGTATCCGAATTGGACCAGTTCAATATTGAGCTTGGAATATTGCGGTGGCAATCATCGAAAAGCTCAGATGTTATTATTACTCCCGGTTTGACAATAGAACAAAAAAAACTAAGATATAGTCTATATTTAGTTCTTGAAACAAGTTCACAGTCATTTGCGTCAATCTTTCGAGTGTCATACAGAGTATCACAACGAGAAATGATTGGTCTAAAATTTGAGTACAGTTCAGAAAACATTGTGAAAGGCATTCCATACCCGGGAATTCGAAAAGATTTTTCTTTATCTGTTCACACTGTTTTTGGACTCTTTAACGGTTTTTAATGCGTAAAAAGTAATCTCAATCACTATTTTCCAAATACCAATCAACCAATTTTCTCGCGATCCCGGCCCTGGAGGGCAAATTTGGCAATGTCTCTTTCGTGTACCAACCGGCATCTTCTATCTCATTTAGATCGATGGAAATTTCACCGCTTGCGTAATCGGCGATGAAGGCAATCATTAAGGTATGGGGAAAAGGCCAGGGTTGATTGCCAAAATACCTGACGTTCTTCACCTCTATACTAACTTCTTCCCGAACTTCTCTTTTCACACATTCTTCAAGGGTTTCGCCCGGTTCCACAAATCCTGCGATAACACTATACCAGCCGGGTTTCCAATGGGGAGAACGGGCGAGAAGAACTTCTTTTCCTTTGATCACGGCAACGATAATACAAGGAGAAACAGCAGGGTAATTCACTAATTTGCACTTCGGACAAACTTTGGCCCGTTCGTCAGGTTTGGTTTCCGTCGGCGTACCACATCGACCACAATACTGGTGGTTTTGATCCCAGGTTACTATTTGAGCAGCGAGCCCGGCAACGGCATATAACTCTTCGCTTAAAAGTTCAAATAAACCTCTTAAATTTCGTAATATCATTCCACCAGGTAACACCGGGTTATCCACCAATTCACCCGAATAGCAATGCGTTCCGTCCAGGGTTCCAAGGTACTGATGCCTGACAACATTTAGATCCAATTCCGATAGATCGCGAACACACGGAATGGCAATGGTATCGTCTTCGAAATTTAGTAATAATTTGTGGTTATTAAAAAGAAACCAAAAGGAAGGGTTTGCATTAACGGTTGGTGGTGTGATTGCTGGATTAAAGGGCATAGATAAGGGTTGTCGAATTCATTTACAATAACATAATGGATTTCTGAAAAGCATGTCAAACTATTTTAATCAAAATCCAATTCTTTATTCTTCAATTCCAAAAAACTTTCTTTAAAGCGATTTTTCATGTCGAGTTTTGATTGATCCTCTAGGAGCGTGGCATTTACTGCATTAATCATCAGTTGTTCTATTGCATCTAGGCCAAATTCAAAAGTGTTGGCAATGGCAACAAATTCATTCACCAGGGTTGTTCCGAACATGGGTGGATCATCGGAATTTATAGTCACATACAAATCTTCGGAGAGTAATTGTGGTAAGGGATGGTGGTTCAAATCGGGAAATACTTTCAAGCAGATGTTGCTTGTCGGGCAGACTTCTAATGGAATTTGCCGGAGACGCAGTTCTTCTACTAATATTGGGTCTTCGAGGCATCGCACTCCATGGCCGATGCGTTTGGCATGCAAAGATCTTAAAGCTCCCCAAATACTTGCAGCGCCGACCGTTTCACCAGCATGAGGCAGACAGGATAAACCGGCTGCAAACGCGCATCAAAAGCAGGCTTAAATTTTTCCGGAGGATTACCGATCTCCGGTCCTCCCAATCCAAGCGCAATCACTCCGTCTTCCATACCCGATATAGCCCAATCGGCAATGAGCTCTCCTTCTTCCGGCGTCACTTCCCGTGAAATGTCGACAATCAATCCCATGGACACACCAAGCTGTTTTTCGGCCCAAACCCGGGCCTTGTTAATTGCTGACAGTTGATCTCGAAACGAGATTTGGTAATTTCGGTAATGGTTATAAGGAGTGTAAATTACTTCACTATAAACTATATTTTGTGATGCTTGTGTTTTCAAAAACTCCCTGGTCAAGAATTCGATATCGTCCGGCGTAACGATACACCGGGATAGTGCGAGGTAAGTTTCAATGAAATGAGAAAAATCTGTAAACGTATACCACTCTTGCAATCCCGCAACTGTATCTGCAGGCAGTTTAACTTTATTCTTCTTGGAGAGAATTAATAAGGTTTTAGGCTGAATAGATCCTTCCAGGTGAACATGTAATTCAACTTTTGGCATTTTAGTAATAAAAGATTCCAGGGACATCCGGGAGGCTTAAATATTTAGAACGGCAAGAAATAAGTAACGTTTTAACAGACTTTATTTCATCAATTAATCAGTTCATTAAAAATGTCATTCTGAGCAAAGCGAAGAATCTCATAATCTCAAGCTTAATTAATTTTCAAAATTAGATGTAATCCAATCATCAAAGAGATTCTTCACCCGCTGAAGCGAGTTCAGAATGACACCCTTGTTTTGTTTCTGATTGTCTAACTCTTCAACCCAATCTTTACTTAGATTAAGCGGCAGCATCCGTTTTGTGAAGCATTTTCATTATAAGTTTCAGGGCAGAATAATAACTGTCTGCTCCAAAGCCGGCGATGATACCCCGGCATGCAGGAGCAAGAACAGATTTCCTGCGCCAATTTTCGCGGCTGTGAATGTTGGAAAGATGCACTTCTATAGTGGGTTTGGCAATGGCTACAATCGCATCATGAAGAGAATATCCGTAATGGGTTAATGCGCCTGCGTTGATGAGGATACCATCGCTGGATTTACCGAATTCATGCAGGCAATCTACCAGTTGACCTTCATAATTGGATTGGAAACAGCGGACTTCAGTACTGTCCTCTTTACCCAAACGAATGAGTTCCTGGTTGATTTCTTCGAGTGTGGTGTGACCGTAAATTTCAGGCTCTCTTTCGCCCAGAAGATTTAGGTTTGGACCATGAAGAACCAGGATTTGCAGATTATTTTCCGGCATTTGTATTTTCCAACTGATTAAGATTTATTGATGCCATCGCTGAGCGAGGTGTCGTTCTTAAGATAACCTGAGTTTGACATAACTATGTCATAAAGCTAAATAAATGTTATTATTAGCCTTCGACTTCGCTCAGGCAACTAATCTTAGCCATGGTGAGCGGAGTCGAACCATGAATGCCGTTATGTTGAACTCACGATAATATTTTAACATTTCTAGTCCTCAAAAGCAAGCAGAAGCTCAGCATCCGATTGAATGGGTAAAAGCTGCGTCTTGCCAATTTCTGTCGGGATCACAAATTGCAAAACATCCTGGGAACGTTTTTTATCCAGCTTAACTTTTTCTAGAATCTTTTCAATAGGGTATTTCGGCATGACCACCGGCAACCGGGCAGATTTTAACAAAGTTGTCAATCTTTTAAGTACGCCAGGTTCACAAAATCTTCTCTTTATTGCCAACCTGGTGGCAAGTACCATTCCTACAGCAACTGCCTCGCCATGCCGCAAATCAAACTCACTGACTGACTCCAACGCATGGCCCAGGGTATGCCCCAAATTCAACAATGCCCGCCGGCCGCTTTTGTCCAATAGATCTTCCGAAACAATCGCCAGTTTGATTTTTGCCGACCATTCAACTGCTTGCAATAGAACATCCAAACGCCGCTGCTGAATTTGGTCCAGGTTTGTCTCCAAGAATTCGAAAAACTCAACATCTGCAATAACTGCTGCTTTAATCATTTCCGCAAGCCCACAGCTAAATTCCCGTTGAGAAAGTGTAATGAGAAAAAGTGGGTCGAGCAGAGTGTGGTTGGCAGGATAGAAAGTTCCTACCATATTTTTATTTGTTTTGATATTGATCCCGGTTTTTCCACCAATGGCTGCATCGATTTGTGCCAACAAAGTAGTCGGTATTTGAATCAAATGGATTCCCCGCAGGATTGTTGAAGCAATGAAGCCACCGACATCTCCCAGGACACCGCCGCCTATAACAATCACTGCACTGCTGCGTTGGACACCTTGTTCAACCAGCTGTTCCCAAAGTGAAAAAATCACTTCACTGGATTTAGTTTCCTCATTTCCTGGTAGCGGGATTGTGACGAATTTGCACTTGTTTTCAGTGAACTCACTGAGCTTTTGCAGCCACCAGTTTTCCACCAGGTGCCAAATCGCAGCATCAGCTAGAATAAAAACCGGCGATGAGATCTGGTTGTCTGAAAATATCCCGGGAAGAGTTGAGAGTAAATTGAGTCCGGAGCGGACCTTGAATTCACCTTCATACAAATGGTTATGGATTCTTACAAAATGAACCAGAATTTCCTGCGCCACGTGGTTGGGTCTTTTGTTATCCGTGTTTATTTGCAGCAGCAAACTTTCGTATACCGACTTTCTTTCCTGGTAGATCTTGTTCAAATTGATTTCAGGATTTATGCCAAGAAGGGGCCGTGTTTCCGTTTGATCCAGCCTGTCCAAAAGCGTTTCAACGGGTGCCTGCAGATGAACGACCAGCGCGTTCTTACATAAGTTTTCGTGATTTCTTTTCTGCATCAACATCCCCCCACCGGCAGCAAAAACGCAATTTTGCCTGGTTTTCAGATCTTCGGCCAATTGCCTTTCCAGGGATCGAAAATGTTCTTCTCCATCGTTTGCAAATATCTCAGTGATCGGTTTCCCGGCTTTTTGTTCAAGCACAGCATCCGTATCAACCAACTCCCAGCCTAGATAGTCGGCCAGCAATTTTCCAATGGTAGATTTGCCGGAACCCATCATACCGGCCAGGACAATTCTGGGGTGAATAAAGGATTCTTGCGGCAGGCGTTGAACATTCATTTTTTTTAGTGGATTTTGTTTATCCCGCAGGGATGTCACAATTGTAGATAATGGAAACATTCCCGAAATTATGAATCACGAAGTGGTTCTATTATACCTATTCCATAGTGTTTAATCCCTACAGGGAATTAGATGTTGTAACTATTTGTCTTAATCGAACCTGTCCGAGGCTTTTTTATCTTTTTTCAATTTTCGTTTTTCCTTTGGATTAAGCTTGGCCTTTTTTTGTTGTTCCCTTCTGCCTTTGTCTTTTTTTCCTTTATCACCCATTTCTATTTCTCCTTTGTTTGATTATGATTTCGCCGGACTTTAGCATTTTTAGTATAGTTAAATATTTTCAATTTATCCTACTCAATCTTGTTCTAATCCTCAGCAATACAATACAAATATTTCCGGCCTCGCAGGTAGATCTCATTATCGACGATTGCCATAGACGCATCGATGTCGTCATCCAGTGAATTACTGGCCAGAACCTCGAATGTGGCGCCGTGTTTAATCACAATGGTTTTACCATCGCGACTGGTTATGTACACTCGATCTTTGGCCGCCACCGGCGAAGCATAAACATTTCGAATGCCCTCCAGGCGTTGCCGGCTATAATAAGTTTCACCGGTTTTTGCATTGAAAGTTGTAAGAATGCCATTATTTACTTTGAGGATATAAATCGTGTTTTTATACAGAAGGGGTGAGGGCACATAGGGTGTGTCTTGATCGTACTGCCAGACAATCGCTTCGGATCCGTTTATGTTTCCTTTTGCATCATCCAGGCGGATAGCTTGAAGAGCGCTGCCGCGAAATCCACTAGTGACATAAACCATGCCGTCGGCGGCAACGGGCGAGGGGATGGCATTTAACGTCATGCCGCTGCTCTGCCAGATTAGTTCTCCATTCGAAATATCATAACTTCGCACATTGCCGGTTGCGCTGGTTATAACTTGTCCTTTGCCGTTGTGTTCGACAGCCAAAGGAGTGGTCCACGAAGTGATTTCATCGCGGCGGACCTTCCAAATTTCATCTCCATTATTTTTGTCGAGCGCAGTAATAAAAGATTTACCTTCATGATCCCAAATAATAATGATCTTATTGCCATAAAGCGCTGGAGAGCTGCCTTCCCCGAAAGTTCTTCTTTTGTTCATCTTTCCGAAATCTTTTTTCCATTTCAGGTTTCCCTGCAAATCATAACAATACAAACCCCTTGAGCCAAAATATACGTAGAGATTTTCTCCGTCTGTGATGGGAGAATTGGACGCCCAGCTGTTTGTGAGATGTCTCTCTTCATGGGGGAATTCTTCAATGGCAGTTTTTTGCCAAATTATTTTACCATCTTTACGGTTGATTGCTAAGATGTCGAATCTTAAGACCTGGTCTGGTTGAATCTCTCCCCTTTTGCCGCCGGAAGTTTGTTCTTCGCTGTTTTTTGTATTTATCGCCGTCGTGACAAAAACGCGGTCCTTCCAGACAATTGGAGAGGAAATTCCTAATCCCGCTATCGGGGTTTTCCATTTGATGTTTTTTTCTTCGCTCCACTGCAATGGAGGATTGCCCAGCGGAGATTCACCCGTAGCTAGCGGCCCGCGCCATTGCGGCCAATATATTTCATCATCATCAATTGAATTGGATTTCCAGGAGACTAATGAAAAAATCAAAACAATCAGTAAAAGTGTAGAATTCTTTTTCATGGCGCACTCCGGTTAGGATGAAATTTTAACAGTCATTTGAAATCTCCATGAAAATAAATATAAAGATTGGTTCATTGAATGCAAATCATTTGGTTCTATGTTGATCTGAGTACGTAAATTATGAGCCACGGATTCGCACGGATAAAACACGGATTTAATAAAATGGATTTTAATTTTCGCTTTTTCAACTTAGGAAATTTCTATAAATTTCATATTGCATTATGATTTTAATTTTTTTCTAAAGGGATGTTATCCGCATCAATCAGTGAAAATCCGTGGCTAAATTATGAACGATTTATGACATGAATATCAATTGAATTGGAAATTACCACGGATATGATTTGATTAATTTATAGATTATCCATATAAATTAATAATTTCTTTTCTGATAAAATCAATACAGTTTGAATTCATATTGAATGAATAAAATGAGCCATTTTAATTTCTCCGTATATTTGATTGCAATTTACTTTGGTTTAGGAAATTGTGAAATAAATAATAAGCCCCCAAGTGGATTTGTTCTTGATCATATCAACATCGCTGTTAAGGATTTGGAGAAAGCAAGCCGGCGCTATCAAGACCTGGGCTTTTCCATCAAACCTGGCCGGCTTCACAAAAATGGGATATTGAATGCTTTCGTCAAGTTTCAAGATGGCAGTCTTCTGGAATTGATTTCCTCAAACCGGGAAAAAGATCCCCTTTCGAAATGGTATTCCAATTTCATCATCGAGAACCCCCGGGGTGCCGGCGCTTTTTGCGCTTTGAAAGTGGAGCAGCCTGCCGATCTGGATACTTTGAGAAAAGTTTTCGAAAAGAATGAAGTGGAGTATAAATATGAGAATTTTGGCTATGCCGATATCCTGTCATTTCCGGAGAACGATCCGCTGCATCCGTTCTTTTTCATCCATTATTCCAGCCCTGTCAAAGATAAAATGATTCATTTGATTCATCCGAATACCGCACAGAAATTATATGCCGTTTGGATTCCGGAACGCCTCTACCGCGAAAATCCGGAGAAATTCCAAAATTTTGCAGCCGGTAACCCTTCTCATGTTGAACTCCCTTTCAAAAACACACCTGTAAAAGTCATTGATTTGGACAGTGGGAAAATTTATCTTGTGAGTGATAACTATTTCGGCCGCATTGTTGGCGCAACCGTTCTGGTGAAAAAAATCAGCCAGACAAAGTTTTTGCTGGAGCGTTCATTAAAGCAGAAGTTTGATTATTATTCCACACCGAGAGGACGGAGTATATTAATTCCTCCTCAGTTTACGTTAGGTATTTGGTTGGAATTTTTGCAACAATAACAAAAACCGTTCTTTGGAGTCCAAAATAAAAAATACTCTATCCTTAAATTTGGCTATTGTTTTATTTTTAAACTTCGGTTGTGCTTCTTCTAAATTAGCCTTTAAACCTACCACATCCGATTATTTTAAAACCATTTCAGCGAGACTTGATAATGGAAAATATTTCATCGAATTACAACATCTGCAAAAAACTGGCATTGGGAACGGTTATTTTGTCAGTATTTGAAAATCCGGTAAATGTGAGGAAGCCATACCGTGTTATTACTATTGTAAGCGAAGAAAAAGAGACGATTCGAATCGAATCGCCAGTAGTGGATGGTTTAAAGAAAGAAACACTCTACGAGATAAAAATAAAACTATATAAAAGTGAAAAAGAACGCGTGTTGTTTGGCGAACATATTCAGAAAATAGCGTTTCAGTAAAAGACTTTAACCTTAAAAGGGTCAGGTTTAATCTCTTTATCGATCTAATCCAATACTGGAATCCATTTCTAATCGCAGAGTTTGCGTAGACAGAGGCTATTAAAGATATTTTTAATCTCGATGTTCTTTCTTCTTTGGAGTTCATTCTTTTACTTATAAAAACTTAATCGTCATTTTTAAAAGTGAGGCAGGTATGATAAACAGAATTAAATGGATCGAAAGAAAATTTGAATTTCATGATCCGGTTGGAGTCTTCCCCTGTATTTTGGCGCGCCTGGGTGGAGCCCCGGTTCGGATAGGTGAAATCACCCGTAATTTACCGCCCGGCATTCTTGTAATCAGAGCGGCTGACAGTTGGTCAATTCAGGAAAATGTCGGTCACTTGCTGGATCTGGAAGAATTGGGTGAAAAAAGATTGGCCGATTTTTTGTCAAATGCAGACGTCCTCACTCCCGCGGATATGACAAATACAAAAACCCACGGTGGGAATCATAATTCCGGTTCTATGAAGGATCTCCTGCAAAAATTCAGAGATGCCCGGCAAGCCCTGGTTTCCAAACTGGCAGACCTTAGCGAAGAACAAGTGGCTGTCTCTATTTTGCATCCTCGAATCAATAAACCCATGCGTATCATCGATTGGGCGTTTTTTATGGCAGAGCATGATGACAACCATGTGGCGAGAATTATCGAATTAGCGAGGATTTTGCAAAGGGGGTAGTGATGATTTTTAGGCACAGATTAACACTGAAATCAATACCGAATCTAAAAACGCGACTCCCGTCATTCCGGTGTAAGTCTTTAGCCATTTTCAATTATTACCAATGTATAAATGAGGTTTATACGATATGACCAAAATATCAATAAAATCTCTATTAATATTTTCTCTATTAATATTTTCACCTACTATCTTCAACAATTGTGATAAAGAGCCGGTTGGCCCTGACAATAATGGTATTAGTGAAAATATAACCAGATTAATAGGTAGTAAGGACAAGTTTTATGGTGGAAGCAGTTTCATGGGTGTTTGGTATAATAATCAAATATTCTCGACGGGTCCTGTGCAAGAGTGGCAGCTTGACAATCATCATGATGTTATAAGGGATTCAATCTTAATATTATTAAGGTTTTACTCATATATCAGTTGCGATGAAAACGGTTCCAAATTACTCCTGGTTCGAACTAATTACGGAGACGCTTCTGCAGGTGGTCTTCTGGAATACGATCTGAAATCAGGCCATCTTGAGTTATTAATAGATAGTACGTTGCATGTGAGCAGCGCTGTTTACTGGCATGGCGATGATTCAAAGATCGTCTATTATCGTTACGGAAATCCTGTAGGAACTGATCCCGGCTATTATTTGTTCGACAAAATATCAGGAAAAGACAGTTTGTTATTTTCGTATATTTCTCCTGTAGGCCCCAGTGAGATGTTAAATGGCTTCGATTTGCATCCAAACAATAACAAATTGTTAATTCCTGCAATTCAAGCTACTCCATTGACCAGTCGCCCACCAAAACTATTTGAATATGATCTGGAAACGGGTCTTAAAGACACACTAAATGTCAGTTTCTCCGATTCACCATTCAATATCGGATTATGGCTGCGTTATAACAATGATGGCTCTCAAATTCTCTACTGTAATTTTCCAAGCGGCGCTTATACTTATACGACAAATAGTAATAGTGAGGTGGGGATTATTACCAGGTCATCTTTGCAGAAGCGCGTTTTGGACGTTAACACAAATCCAAACGGTAGAAAAGAGTCCGTTCAATTAGCGCCAAACTGGAGCCCTGATAATAAGCATATTGTTTATGGGAGTGGCAGATTATCTAGAGAAGATGCCAGAGGTTTATATTATCTTTATATACTCAAAAATGTGAACTGAAATCCGCATTTATTTTTATACCCGTTCTCGAAGATTTGAAGTCAATATTTGAGACAAACCTTTAGGCAAAATAAAGTCATAACGAAAACTTGAATCGCACACAGAATAAACAAATACATAAGATAGGATAGCTGGGAAGTTAGTTCATATTTCACAAATTTAATCACAAAATGTTAAAGGAGGAATCATCATGAAACTTCGACGCAATGACGCGATTTTGTTCATAAGTTTTATAATGCTATTTTTTAATCTTAATAGTCTTTATGGAGATCAACCACGTTTGAAATCACCATTGGAGATAAAAGAGATAAAAATTAACGGGCAGCCAATTGTGGGAAGAGAATTCAAAATTGCAATAAAATATATGACGGTTATAGATACTGATGTGAATGTAGTTTTACAAATTTCATCAAATTTATCATCTACCAATAAAAAAGAATTGTCTCAAAAAATCATAAAAAGAAGTCTTAAGACAACCAAAAGAGTGGTTTCCGTAGAGCATTTTTCACTGCGAGTTGACAAAGAAGGGTCCTCAATAATTCAAGTATTTTTCGAGGTTCCAAATGCTCCGCCTGGTTATAGTAGGAGTATTTCACGTTATATTAAAATAAGCAGCCGCGATAACGGCTATCAAATTATTGATCCCACAAAAAGCACCGGATTAAAACCAAAAGAAATTGGTAAAGACATTAAAATAAAAACCGGGAATCAACCTGAAAATGATTCACTTTTTGTTTGAACAATTTTTCTGCACTTTCAAGCGCTTCATCTAAAGTTTCAGCAAACGGAATTCCTCCCAGTTTTGCCCGTTTTGTCGTCCATACCTGGGCTTTTAAAACAGCGGGAAATCCTATTTCAGTAACGATCTCTTCAACTTCGTTTAAGCTGTGAGCAACCTTACTTTTAGGGATTTGGATTTTATGCTGTTTCAGTAAATCTTTTCCTTGATATTCGTGCAGGCGAGCCAATTTTTTACCTTATTTATTTTGATAATTAAGCATTGAAATTCATTGAATATATTTGCTTTTCGTACCGGAAGCAAGTTCAAAGATGTGAATGAATATGCAATATATAATTTGTTTCGAAAGGATGGCAATTTTACTTCAATAAAGTAACGAAACTATTTGTTGCACAACTTTTAAAATATTCATATTTTGCAAATGTTCCGATCCATTACTTTTTAGTAGTTCGGCGTGGGATCGGGGAGACAGTAAGTAGGGTTTTGTGGTTATATTTTTTGATACGAGAATCAAAATATAAAGCAAGAACAAGTATTAATCATTACTTAAACTGAAATGGCGATTATGCCTTGTGTGGATGGCAATAACACATATCTCAGTTCCTCTTTTGAATCAATTTCAACATTCGATTGATATTAACGCAAAAAATGAAGAAGTTTCAATCAGAATTGTACAATTGTTCAAATAAACGAAATCATTCTGGTTTTAAATAGCACTTACTGCAATTGACTCTGTTAATTGTAATTGTCTAGAAAAATCGCCATGATTAATGAGTTAAAATTTCAAGTCCTTGCATCACCATCCTTAATCAAAACAAAATCTTGTTCAGGCATATACAAAGTTGTGCCTGAAAACAAAGTATTAATTATAGTGTTTGTTTTGTCAGTTCTTCTAATCCAACCAGTAAACGGGCAATGGACGAATGATCTCAATGAAAATACTGCGGTTTCCTTATTTACCGGCCTGCCGACCTTGGTTCCCGGTAATGATAATAGCATTATTGTTTTCAGTCAATCTCGTGATGTACAGCCGCTTCTGCGTGCACAGCGCATAGGCGTTAATGGCACCATACTTTGGCCCGGACCGCAGGGGGTACGTATTTCGACCGCCAAGCATGCCCAGTGGCTGCGAGATTTTTCCGGGCTAACTCGTTTTGTATTGCCTGACGGCGAAGATGGCGCTTACATCGCTTATAGAGTAGGGCGTATTATAGGCGAGCTGCCGGAAGTCGGCGAGGTTTATGCGACTAGCGCTTTTGTTCAACGGCTGGATCGTTCCGGCGATCGCCTGTTTGGGCCGGAAGGACTTCGCTTAATGCCAATATTGCCGGACACTTTTAATTTTAGCCAAGAAATTCTGGATATGATTCCAGATGATGTTGGCGGTGTTTATGTACTATGGTGGATTGCAGGGCCTGAATTCACTGGAGTATATATTAATCGCATAAACAAAAATGGGAATCTGTTATGGGAGAATATTAAATTAGCGAGTGGAATCTCAAATGCTTATATACCCTATCTGGACGAAAATTCAAATTTGAATCTTTATGAGTACCCGGGCGAAACGGACCCCCCAGGCTTTTATCCGGATCGTTTCTTGAAGATTACAGCAGATTCGGGAACGATCATCAGCCAGAAAACCATCGAAATCGGCGCAGGCGAATTTGGCTTTAGCACGGTGTACGACTATACTTCATCGACAAACGGTACTGCAATATTTGTCTTTCATGATTTCCGTGGTGATACGCTGCGGGCGCAAAAGCTCGATGGTGACAGCAACAAACTGTGGGGTGAAGAGCCAATTATCCTGGCAACCAACCTAATACGATCTAGCGCTTTTGAAGTATTCAGCGATCACCATGGTGGTGCGTATCTCTGGTACCAGGCTATCGATGCGACGCTTCATGTGCTACATCTTGATGACACCGGTACAATCAGTTGGCAAAAACAATTTACCCCGGAAATGTTGGGTGATTTTGCCCGTAGGATTGGTCCTTATGCCAATCGACCTGTGACTACCGCAAAGGACGGCAGCATCTTTATTCTACTTGATGGATTTCAGGTCGTCACTAAGTTTTCTTTCTCCGGCGATAAACTCTGGGAAACCCGTATTTCAAATCGCGCCTCAATAGCAAGCAGCGTTGATGACTTTTCAGTTTTAGCTGATATCGACGGTGGATGTACGGTTGTGTGGGAAGAAGTGGGTAGTTTCGTGGGTTTACGAGCACAACGGGTAGACCGGTTGGGTAACCTTGGAGGTACCACCCCGGTCAATGAAAATTCCTATGCCGCTTTACCGAATGAATTTCAATTAGAAAACCCAAATCCTAATCCATTTCGCGATACAGTTAAAATCTCATTCTCTGTACCGCAAAATGCCGCGGTTGAATTGAAAATATATAACTTATTAGGTAAGGAGGTGATAACGTTAAAAAGTGAAAAGTTACCAGGGGGCTCGCATTCAATTTACTGGGATGGAATGGATAAGACCGGACAAAAATTAGCCGCTGGAATTTATGTTGTAATCCTAAGTAACGATCGATATCGCCTAACCCGGAAAATCATCTTACTAAGATAGAGGAGGTAATCATGGCAAAAAAATCTGGTGTCAAACAAGTTGTACTGCTGCAAAAGTAGTCTTTTTGTTCATACCCATAGTAATGGTGGGGTGGACCAATCAACATTGAAGTTTAAAAAAATGGTATAGTTATGTTTCCAGGGATGGTAATGAGGTTTTTTGTTTGTATAGAATTACTTCAGTTTAAGGCTAGAACTTCTTGCCTGGCACCTAAAATACTATTTTCAAGCCTGCCAAATAAAGATAAAGAGGCAATAATGGGTCTTTCCATTTCGAATACAATAATATTTATAGAAGGCTTAATTTTATCGGTGCTGTTGTTCCAGCCGGTAAATGCCCAATGGAGCAATGATCTCAATGAAAATACTACGGTTTCCTTATTTACCAGCTTTCCGACGTTGGTTCCCGGTAATGATAATAGCGTTATTGTTTTCAGTCAATCCCGTGATGTACAGCCGCTTCTGCGTGCACAGCGCATAGGTGTGGATGGCAGCATACTTTGGCCCGGACCGCAGGGGGGGTACGTATTTCGACCGCCAAACATGCCCAGTGGTTGCGAGAATATTCCAGGCAAGACCGTTTTGTATTGCCCGACGGCGGAGATGGCGCTTACATCGCTTATAAAGTAGGACGTATAATAGGCCAGCTGCCGGAAGTCGGCGAGGTTTATGCAACTAGCGCCTTTGTTCAACGATTAGATAGTTCCGGCAATCGTTTGTTTGGGCTGGAAGGCTTGCGCTTGATGCCGATATTGCCAGATACTTTTGAGTTCGTGCAAGAAGTTTTGGATATGATTCCGGATAATAATGGCGGCATTTATACTTTATGGAGAATGGTGGGTCCCGACTCATCTGGTGCTTATATCAACCGTATCAATAATAAAGGTATACCATTATGGAAAACAAAGAAATTAACAGATAGGATACCTAATAGGTACATTATCTTTTTAGACGACAATTCAAATTTGAATCTTTATGAGTACCCGGGCGAAACGGACCCCCCAGGCTTTTATCCGGATCGTTTCTTAAAGATTGCAGCAGATTCGGGAAATATCATCAGCCAGAAAACCATAGAAATCGGCGCAGGCGAATATGGTTTTAACGCGTTTTACGACTATACTCCATCGACTAGCGGTAATGCAATATTTGTCTTTCATGATTTCCGCGGTGATACGCTGCGGGCGCAAAAGCTCGATGGTGACGGCAACAAACTATGGGGTGAAAAGCCAATTATCCTGGCAACCAATCTTTTACGTTCTGTCGCTTTTGAAGTATTCAGCGATTACCATGGTGGCGCGTATCTCTGGTACCAGGCGGTCGATGCGACGCTTCATGTGATACACCTTGATGAAACCGGGACAACCAGTTGGCAAAAACAATTTACCCCGGAACAGTTGGGTGATTTTGCCCGTAGGATTGGTCCTTATGCCAATCGACCTGTGACTGCCGCAAAGGACGGCAGTGTCTTTATTCTGACTGATGGATTTCAGGTCGTCACTAAGTTTTCTTTATCCGGCGATAAACTCTGGGAAACCCGTATTTCAAATCGCGCCTCAATAGCAAGCAGCGTCGATGACTTTTCAGTTTTGGCTGACAGCGACGGTGGATGTACGGTTGTGTGGGAAGAGGTGGGCAGTTACGTGGGCTTGCGGGCACAGCGGGTAGACCGGTTTGGTAACCTTGGAGGTACTACACCGGTCAATGAAAATTCCAGTGCCATTTTGCCGAATGAATTTTATTTAGAAAGTCCCAATCCCAATCCATTTCGAGATACGGTTAAAATCTCATTCTCTGTACCGCAAAATGCCGCGGTTGCATTGAAAATATATAACTTATTAGGTAAGGAGGTGATAACGTTAAAAAGTGAAAAGATACCAGGGGGCTCGCATTCAATTCACTGGGATGGAATGGGTAATACCGGCCAAAAAGTAGCCGCTGGAATTTATATTGTAATCCTAAGTAACGGTCGATATCGCCTAACCCGGAAAATCATCTTACTAAGATAGAGGAGGTAATCATGTGCAATAAAATCTGGTGTCAAACAAGCTGTAATGTTGCAAAAGTAGTCTTTTTTTTCATGTTCATGGTAATGGTATTAATTGAGCCTTTACGCGTGACTGCAGATATAACCCAAAGTGGCACTGCAAATAATGTGATCATTCCAACGACTCTCAAAGTCGTGTTTGTGCAATTTAATGATGTAAAATGGGATAAATATTGGGATGGCTCAGCCTGGCAACCTTATAACAATACGCAAACCATGGCAGATTATCAGGATTTGTTGACAAGTTTAGGAACGTATTATAACAATAGAAGCGATGGCGATGCGGTATTCGGCGGCTTCCGCGACTATTTTTGGGAAAACTCCCGTCATAACTACAGCGGCCCAACTGTTCAAATTCTAAGTGATACAGATGCCAATGGCTATCCGGTTTGCCTTGAGCTTGCGGGAAACAAATCAAGCTACAATAGTTTCAGTTTTATGTCTGCTGCCAATGCTGCGGCAACTGCCGCAGGATTTGATGTTTCCACTAATACTTATGTCAAGAGAATGTATATTTATGCCGGTAATTGGGTCAATTATATAGGTGTCTTCGCGAACGGTTTACATGGCAGCACCATTGTAACACCGGATAGATACAATCGAGTTCATCCGACGTATGATGAAGATGTAACTGATGGAATGATGCATATGGGTTTTTACGCCCATGAATTAGGCCATATTATGGGTAACCACCATACAAGAACTTCGAATCATTGGTCGTTAATGCATAGAGGCCATAAAGCCGGAACGGTTACCGCTAACAGACCTGCATCAATGAATCCCTGGTTTTTATTTAAGTCCGATTGGGCAAATTTGAATTATATTAATAGTGACGCGACAAATGTAAGTTTGAGTTACAATACTTCTCCTACAACTAAAAGTACTTATTACATCAGACAAGTGCCGGGAACTGGAGAAAAATTTTTGGTAGAAAATCGCCAATATAATAATACATATGATCAATCTATACCTGGCGCTGTAGTAGGCTTAAGTGGTGGAATTTTGATTTGGAATATTCTAAACGAGGGACTTAATGAATATGCAACTAATCTTATAGAAGCAGATAATGATGATAATCAGGAAATGGTTAATATGGCGCATGATGTATTTCGACCAACGGTCTATACAGCAGGATTGATCAGCGATAGATCCACACCTGCCAATCTCAATTTGAGAGACGGATCTTTCAGTAAGTTTGCAATTGACAATTATGTTAGTACAGGAAATCCCCTATCTGTCGACTTTCTGATCAATTATATCGAGACTACAGTAGAGACACCTCCACCAGCGCCTCAAAATCTTGTTATCACAAATGCAGGCGCTGTCGGTCAAAGCCCTAATTTAACCTGGAGTGCCAGCTCAGGCGCTACTTCATACAATATTTACCGCCGGGTAAGCTTCCTACAGGAATGGTTACAATTTGGATCAACGCCATCTACTTCTTTCACTGATTATACATTTGAGATCCTGGATCCATCTGACCCGGCTGCCGATGAGTTCTTTTACCATGTTAAGGCGGCTAATAGTGGAGGCGAGTCAGGCCCATCTAATTCGGTCTCTGTTTGGGGACTAGGCGTATTCAAGCCTTTAGGTGAAAAACCAATAACCCAACAACCACAATATTTTGAACTGCAACAAAATTTCCCAAACCCATTTAACCCGGCAACTGAATTAAGTTATTCCTTACCGAAAAGCGGAAATGTTGAACTTGTAATTGTGAACCTCTTAGGGCAGCCCATTCGTACCCTGGTTACAAACAGCCAACCGGCTGGCCGGCATAGAATAACCTGGGATGGCAGAAATAATTTTGGCAACCAGGTGGGAAGCGGTATCTATTTTTATCGCATAGACGTAAAACCAGTTGATGGCAGCGAGCCATTTACACAAATTCGAAAAATGTCTCTTTTACGTTAGCCTCAACTTTGACTAAAGTAATTTGATTAAGAAAGCCCAGGAACTTTGTTTGTGAGAACCTAGGCTTTTTATATTTAGTGTGTTTTTAGTAAACTTCTGGTTGTTTCGGTTGAACAGTGTTCGGTTGCATCCAGTCCAAAAATATGAAAAAACCATAACTCCTTTCCTCCTCGAAATAAAAAAATCAAATTCCCATCATTTCCCTGTGAACTTGCAATCTTAATTTCTTACCTTAATTAAAGATTCAATTTCTCGAACAAATGCTCTAAACAATTATGAAAGATCTATTCCATCCAACGGTTGCCAATTGGTTTCAAAATACATTTGCAGCGCCTACTGAAATCCAGACCCGGGCCTGGCCGGAGATCAAAAAGCATCGCAACACACTCATCGCCGCGCCAACCGGCTCCGGTAAAACATTGGCGGCATTTTATTCGGCTATCGATGACCTGGTCAAACAAGGGTTAGAAGACGACCTAGCCGACCAGCTGCAAGTTGTTTATATTTCGCCGCTCAAAGCATTAAGCAACGATATCGAGCGTAACCTGCAATTTCCATTAAGCGGCATCAAAAAGGAGCTGGCAAAAGCCGGGCTGCCTGAGGTTAAGATTAAAGTCTCGGTTCGCACCGGCGACACACCACCCTCACAACGCACGGCTATGGTCAAGAAACCCCCGCATATTTTAGTAACCACGCCGGAGTCCCTGTACCTATTGCTTACCAGCGAGAACGGCCGCCGCATGCTGGGGACTGTCCACACCGTGATAGTCGATGAGATACATGCCCTGGTCGGCAATAAACGCGGCTCACATTTGTCCCTGTCCCTGGAACGATTGGATGCACTCACCGAACAAAAATTGATTCGCATTGGCTTGTCGGCAACCCAGAAGCCGATCAAAAAGGTGGCGAGTTTTTTGACCGGCAGAAACGGCCGCGATCCCAAAGTTTCGGCTTGCACCATTATTGACGTCGGCCATACCCGCAAACTGGATCTGGCCCTGGAGGTGCCGCGCTCGCCGTTAACCGCCATCATGCCGACCGAAGTTTGGGGCGAGATTTATGAGCGCCTGGAAGAGCTGATCAAAGCCCACGAAACCACCCTGATTTTTGTCAATACCCGGCGGCTGGCCGAACGGATTGCTCACAATTTAACCGATCGCCTGGGTGAAGAAGTCATCACCGCGCACCATGGCAGCATGTCCAAAGACAATCGCCTGGATGCCGAACAGCGCCTCAAAGCCGGCTCATTAAAAGCTTTGGTCGCCACTGCATCTTTGGAGTTGGGCATCGATATCGGTTCTGTAGACCTGGTTTGCCAGATTGGTTCTTCCAAATCGATTGCCGCATTTCTGCAGCGTGTCGGGCGCTCCGGGCATACGGTGCACGGTACTCCCAAGGGCAGGTTGTTTCCGCTCAGCCGTGATGAATTGGTCGAATGCTGTGCAATTCTGGATGCGGTCAGCCGCGGAGAACTGGATCAAATCATCATGCCGGAAAAGCCGGTGGATATTTTAGCCCAGCAAATCGTCGCCGAGATTTCCTGCAAGGAATATAAAGAAGAAGAATTATACCAATTATTTAAGAAAGCTTATCCCTATCGGAATTTAAAGCGCAAGGAGTTTGATGAAGTCATCACCATGCTATCCGATGGCTATGCCACCCGGAGAGGCCGGCGTAGCGCATATTTGCATCATGATATGGTGAATGAACGCCTGCGGGGACGAAAAAACGCCCGGCTCACAGCCTTGATTTGCGGCGGCGCTATTCCTGATAATTTCGATTATGATGTGGTTATGGAGCCCGAGAACACTTTTGTCGGAACCATTAACGAAGATTTTGCTATCGAAAGTTTACCGGGTGATATTTTCCAATTGGGCAACAGCTCGTGGAGAATCCTGCGTATCGAAAATGGTAAAATGCGGGTGGAAGATGCAAAAGGGCTGCCGCCCAATATTCCATTCTGGTTTGGCGAAGCGCCGGGAAGGACTGCGGAGTTGTCTGCTGCGGTGTCTCGGCTGCGGGAAGAAATTTCCAATCGTCTTGAAGATTTGGAAAGCTTTTTTGCAGATGAAAATAACGGCGAGCTTGCTTCAGAGAATGATGCCTGGAAACAAAATCCAATGGACTGGCTGATCAAAGAAGTGTGAGTGGCGCCGGAAGCCGCTGACCAGGTTGTTACGTATCTGGCCACCGTGAAACTGGCTCTTGGGGTAATGCCGTCTCACAACACACTGGTTCTGGAACGGTTTTTCGATGAAGCCGGCGACATGCACCTGGTGATCCATTCGCCATTTGGCAGTCGTTTGAACCGGGCATGGGGATTGTCTCTGCGAAAACGTTTTTGCCGCAAATTTAATTTTGAATTACAGGCTGCTGCAACCGAAGATTCCATCATCTTATCGCTGGGTGCAACCCACAGCTTTCCATTGGAAGAAGTGTTTGATTACCTGAATCCTAAAACGGTTCGGGAGATATTGATCCAGGCGCTCCTGGATGCACCCATGTTTGACGTACGCTGGCGCTGGAATGCTTCCCGCGCTTTGGCCGTGCTGCGGCGTTCGGGCGGTAAAAGGGTGCCTCCGACGATCCAGCGTATGAATTCCGAGGATTTAATCGCATTGATTTTTCCGGATCAGCTTGCCTGCCTGGAGAACATCGTCGGGGAACGGGATATCCCGGATCATCCCCTGGTGAACCAAACCATCCATGATTGCCTGACCGAAGCAATGGATATCGATGAGCTGGAGAATCTTCTAGCTGCGATCCGGGGCAAGGAAAAAACCCTGGTGGTGCGGGATTTGAAAGAGCCTTCGCCGTTATCCCAGGAAATTTTAAATGCCCGGCCTTTTGCATTTTTGGATAATGCTCCTCTGGAAGAAAGACGGACAAATGCAGTGATGAATCGAAGATGGCTCGACCCCAAAGAAGCGGCAGACCTGGGGAAATTAGATGCTGCGGCCATCGAAGCCGTAAAGGAAGAAGCCTGGCCGCAAGCAAGAAATGCAGATGAATTACATGATGCATTGGTGTTGCTGGGTTTTCTGGTTGAAGAGGAAGGTGTAGCCGGCGATTGGCAGGATTATTTTGAACAGTTGGTTGCTGATAATCGTGCAACGGTTTTAATTACCCGGGAAACCGGAGCAAAACTGTGGGTGGCGGTCGAACGAGTTTTGGAAATGCAACATATTTACCCTGATGGAATTTTAATGCCCGTGATCCGGGTACCGGAACGATTGCGACAAAAAATCGGTGATAAAGGAAAAGATACCACGGAAGGGAAAAATCCTTTGGTTGAGATTATGCGGGGAAGATTGGAAGCGCTTGGCCCTGTCCTTGCAGAAACTTTGGCAGAACATATGGGTATCTCAGTATCCAAAATTGAGCAAACTTTACTGGCCCTGGAAAATGATGGCTTTGTATTTCGTGGCCAATTTCATCCTGGTACTACCGAAACGGAATGGTGTGAACGACGGCTTTTGGCTCGTATTCATCGCCATACTTTGGAACGATTGCGTAAAGAGATCGAGCCGGTATCATCGGCGGACTACATGCGATTTCTGTTTAGGTGGCACCGTTTGGATTCGGAAAATAAGCCGGAAGGTCCTGAATCCCTGCAAGATGTGCTGACTCGACTGGAAGGGTTCGAGGCGGCCGCTGCTTCCTGGGAAAGTGACATACTGCCAGCGCGGATTAAGGATTACGACCATCACTGGCTCGATGATTTATGTCTTTCCGGTAGGGTGGTTTGGGGCCGGTTTCAGCACAATGGAAATTCGATGATTTCACAAGAGACCGGAACTAAAGGCAAAAAACGCGGCGGACCGATTAAGACCACTCCTATTGCCCTGGTTAGTCGATCGAACCTTTCGGTATGGAAAAATTTGGCCGTTCCGCCAAATGGGAATGGTGATTTGTTGTCAAACAATTCCAATAAAGTGCTGGAATTACTAACCGATTTTGGCGCATCTTTTTTTGATGAGATTGTAGAACGGAGTCAACTATTACAAACACAGGTAGAAGATGCGGTGAGTGAATTGGTTTCTTTGGGGTTGATAACTTCCGATAGTTACACCGGGCTCAGGGCATTATTGGTTCCGGCAAAAAATCGATCCAGTACCGGCATGCGCAGACGCAGGTTGGCTTTCAAAATGGAGCAGGCCGGCAGATGGTCGTTGTTGCGTTATGAACAAAAAGATAACAATAAAACCAAACTCGATTTTGAGTCCATAGCAATGCTGGCCTGGACATTATTACGGAGATATGGCGTTGTGTTTCGCAAGATCATCGAACGGGAAAGTTTTGCACCGCCCTGGCGCGAACTGGTGCGGGTTTTTCGTACTCTCGAAGCTAGAGGTGAAATTCGGGGAGGTCGTTTTGTCGATGGTGTTTGGGGTGAGCAGTTTGCCTTACCGGAAGCGGTAACAAAGATGCGTAAAACCAGGAAGGCACATTTATCTAAAAAAGAGAAGGGCAATAGCAATTTCATCTCGATCAGTGCAGCCGATCCATTGAATTTAACCGGTATCATAACGGTCGGCAAACGAGTGTCTACTATTTTCAGCAACCGGATCCTTTACAAAGATGGAGTCCCAATTGCGGTTAAAGAAGGCAAAGAAATTAAATTTCTTACCGAGGTTGATGAATCAGAAAAATGGCAAATAAAAAATGCTTTAATACAAAGGAATGTCTCACCGAAGTTGAGGGCTTATTTGGGGAAGGGAGTGCATTAAGGATTTTGGGTCTTAGAATTTGGCCGTTTTTATGAAGGTGGAAAAGAGTTAAATAAATACCTTCTTTTATCGATTGGTTTTATTTCAAAAAGAGCATTTTCTTCGTTTTAATTATTCTACCATTACTTATCAGTTGGTAAAAGTAAATACCACTGTTTAGATCACCTAATCCAATTGAAATATCATGAGAACCTGTTTCGAGATTTCTTTCAATCAATGTTTTTACTAATTGCCCTCTAGAATTAAATATCTTTAGCAAAATATGGCCGGAAAATGGTAATTCGAATCTAATTTTTGTAGATGGATTAAAAGGATTAGGGAAGTTTTGCGACAAACTAAAACTTAAAGGCCTTTCGTAGTTTTCTTGATTAACGGATGTAGTAAAAAATTCATTTAACTCAAGTTCGAACATACCATATAAATTATCAATTTTTGATAAGAAATAGGTATTTTTATTGTCATCTCTTAATATTTGGATGGGTACAATATTAGCAGTTTGATAATGAACAACCTCACCATTGGTTATATCACGAATTTCCATTTTATCCTTGTTAAAATAAATAATATACTTATCCAGGTCATTGATTTTTATGGCAGATGAGGCAGTAATAATTCCATAGCTTTTGTTTTCTAGAAAAGTATTCGTATTTGTCCACTTGAGCCTTGATAAATCACTTGAAAAGCACTGAAATTCGAAAATACCACGAATTAGGCGATAAATAATGGTTCCAGGGCTGTCATTTGTATGATCAGATGTTATTAATTGAATAGGTACTTTTGCACGATAAACTTCATTAAGTGTGGCATTTGAATCACTATACTCAATTAAATATAGCCATGAATCATCGTCATAATAATTCCGATTGTTATAAAATTCATACAACCCTAATGCAACATTAGAATTTTGCATGGCTTTATAACAATTGTCATATTTGTTAATTAACAACAACTCATTAGTAAACTGGAAAATCGAAATAAAGGATTTACGTGTATAGGAATAATATTCATTAATATCTGTTTGAGTGATATTAAAATATACTCCAAAATTTATCCATAACTTGCCTTTTTGTTTAAATACAGATAGGCTTGAATCATGCAGTTGATTCCCATCACCAAGGCGGTAAGTCGTAGACTGTGATGATATAAGTTGAAGCTCATTACTTATTACTTCGTATACACCTAAATAAGTTTCGAAATTGTAAAAAGTGCTTAACTGATAATAAGATCCATAAAGAAAACCTATGGCTATATAGAGTTTATCGTCGTAATTGAATAGCTTAGCTGTAATTATTGATTCTTTATCATATCTACGACCATGATTCTTAAGGCCTTCAAAACTATCGATTAATAAGCCGTCAAGATTAAATATGGATATTGTCCAAGTAGAATTATTGTTAAATACTACAACAGTCTCAACTTCCCCATCTCCAGTGTAATCGAAAAGTTGCACACTTTTTAATTCTGATTCTACGCGGGGCTTACTAAATGAATATTTCAAATTGAAAAGTGCTTGAGCGTTTAAGGAATTAGATCCAATAACGATGGTTATTATCAGTATTAAAACTTTCATAATTATGAATTCCAGGGAATGTGTTTGAGGAAAGTTGTGGTTCAAATTTCTCATACATCTACATCGGATTTTTTATTTTACATTAATTTAATATAGTCAACGGGGCTTCAAATTTCAAGAAAACCATCTATTATACAAGGGATTATTCTTGTTAAGAGTCCAAGATATTTACTATAAATGGAGCAGAATCCAGCAGTTTTTATTGAATATGCATCGAATCACAAGCAGCGCTCTTTAGCTCCCATTTTGATAAATACCTACAAGCCATTTCTCTTGCACGAGCTATTTGTTTCTCAGTTAATTTAGTCTCTTTTGCACTAGGTGAAATCATTAAGTTTCCCGAAACTTTATCGGAAATACTCAAAAGTTCTACTCCACACGTTTGATAAAAGTATGGTTCATCCGGGTGTTGAAGACCAAGAAAGTGTCCAATTTCATGGGCTAACGTAATACCATTTTCATTCGGTGTATCCCAGGCAAGCGCAATGGCGTGATCCCTGTTAGTGTTATTTGTGCAACCAGGCCCTCTTGTCAATCCACTAATTATAGTATTATTAAAGCCAAATCGATTTGTATTTCTGCCCACATAAATATGGATTCCATTTTCCATTTTGTAATTGTAATGCAAACTCAAAGGTAGAAACTCTAATAGATTCGCTGACAAAACTTGATTTTCAAGACTGTCATTAGTTATGATGTCATATATTTCCAGTTTAAATTGAATTTTTGCTTGATTCCAAACAGCGCCAATTGATGTATATATTTGATTGACTTCTAAATCGTCTCGTAATTTTGTGTTTAATTGATTAGTATTTCTAGTTCGAGCTCCGGTTCCTTCTATCCAATTTCTTACATTTGTTTCGATTAATAGGTAATCTATTTTCTTTCCTTTCTTTTTAAACACATGAACATGAACTGGCAGTTTGATCGCATCATCTACTGGTAAAAAATAAATTCCCGCCATGAATATTGAAGGAACCAAATAGTTTAGCCAATTCATTTGTTGTAATTTCCTGACTGGATTAAGTTCTCCAATTCGTCAATTTCTTAGCGAGGTTGATGAATCAGAACAATAGCAAATGAAAAATGCTCTAATACAAAGTGAATGTCTCGCCGAAGTTGAGGGCTTATTTGGGGAAGGGAGTGCATTGAGAATTGATAATTTAGATTGTTCTAGCAACATGTTAAACACACGATTTACCTTGTCATCATGGTTCAGACAAGTTTTTATTACGGTTAAGATTATGATGCACCCGTTTTAAATTGCAGGCTTTGTGCCCCGAAATTTATCAGTAAGCCAATTTCCATGTGGTAGGTTTCCAGATAATTCATAGCCTGCGCTAAATGCACATCTTCCAGTGCTACGATTGCCTTCAATTCAACCATAATTTTCTCTTCTACAAAAAAATCCACCCATCTGCAGCCAATATCTTGTTCACGATAGAAAATGGGCATTTCCTTTTCATGCTCAAAATTTAGATCTTTTACCGTTCATCTCGATAGCCAAAGCCCGTTGGTATATCACTTCTTGAAAACCATTGCCCAAAGTACTATGAACCATCATCGCGCAACCTATAATATTTCGGGTAATGTCTTCATACTTCATTGTCTGAACCATGATTACTTGGATTTATAGATGTAAAGGATTTAAGAAATGCATAATCGTAACATCAAGTAAAATAATACAATTTAAACTTTTGTCAGAATACAAAGACATATTTGCCAAATAGAAATCAAGAAAATCTTCAAATCAAGATAATCATGGTTCAGACATTTTAATGCTCCTTATTCTCTAAGCTCCATTAATACACCAAAAGTCGATTTCGGATGTAGAAATGCAACCTGGTTTCCACCGGCTCCTGTTTTAGCTATTTTGTCAATCAGCTCAACACCCATTTCTTCCATCCTGATTAAATCGCCATCAAGATTCTCCACACGAAATGCAATATGGTGCATGCCTTCGCCTTTTTTTTCGAGAAATTTCGCAATGGGGCTATCTTCAGTTGTTGGTTCCAGCAATTCGATTTGGGTATCGCCAATCGGAAGCATGACCAGCCGTACTTTTTGATCTTCTACCTTCTCGATGCCGGCATTTTGTAATCCGAGAATTTCTGTGTAAAATTTCAGGCTGGCATCTAAATCGTGAACGGCTATAGCGATGTGGTCAATTTTTTTAATCATAATAAAATTTCATTTAAGGTTTGTTATTTTAATTTCATTTAAGATTTAAGGTTCCAAACAGGATTACCAAAATGTCATCCCCGTCCCGGCTGGCAGGCTGTCGCAGAATAGAATATGGAATAGACATAGACTCAAGAT
>CAYXGW010000031.1:42779-49570 GCA_964464595.1 uncultured Deferribacteres bacterium | reverse complement strand
AGGGTAAAGGTCCCTATATCGGTGCCGATGACCGAACCGGTGAGGGTCTCCGTCAACTCGGCTTCGATCGTGAACATGTCCACCCCGACGAAGCCGGGGTTGGGTTCATAGGACACGACCAGATTGTTCGATAAACCCCCGGGGGTACACCCTGGGAGCCGACCGACAATTACACATGCATCCTGGAAGAGACCGCCGATCATGAATTCGATTCTGCCGAACTCCGGCACCGTAAGAAATCTAAGGGTCAGCGTGGTAAGCGAGAGCGGGACCCCCAGCCCCGTGGTGACAGAGAGCATGGGCTCACAGTTATCCAGTCCGGCCGGGCAGACACTGCCTGGATTGAGATTCCCCGTCGCCGTGGTCCGCACCTGCAGGCCGCGCTGGGAGCCCTGCCCCGCCAGGCTCTCGTCCACCCGACCCTGTATCGAGAAGAAGCTCAGATCCGCCTCCAGGGCGTCTATGAGCTGCTGCAGCACGTTGAACTCGAAGGTGCCATTGGTCCCGGAGGGCACATCCGGTACCAGCATCGTCGCCAGCACGACCGGCTCCTCGTTTTCGGGGTCGAGGACTAGCGGCGCCTGGAAGTCCGTATCCTCGAGCTCCCCGTCCTGCTCGTCGGCCCCGGCAAAGAAGAAGGTGTCCAGCACATCAACGGAGCCCTTATTGGTGTGGAGGATCACCTGCGCGCTCTGCAAAACCCCGGGGTCGAGATTGGAGATGTCCCACTCGAACTGCATCCGCACGATGCCGTTCGAGCCCGCACCGCCAGAGCCATCCACCCCTGCCGACATGAACACGGGCGCTCCCCCTGGCAAATTGTTGTGGTTGTCGCCTTCGCCGAAAGGAGCCTCATCGTCGGCCACGTTGCCGGCGACCGCGGCACCTATCAGGGAAGCCGCTTGACTCTTGCGCAACGGGGCCGGCCCGGTGGTGCTGGTTGTCGCTGTTAAGGTTATCTCTACCGGGGTGTTCTCGTTCGTCTCCACCGTCTGATCATCGAGCGTCACCGTGTCCGGCGCGGGCTCAAGCGGCGTCGGATCGTTGACGGTGATGGTCACCGTGGCTGTATCACATTCGCCGGAATCATTGGTGTCTTCGTCCCCAGTGATGTCCCCACAACCCTCGAACACGAAGCTGTCCTCACCCTCGAAGCCGCTATCTGGCGTGTAAGTCACGGTCGCGCTCGTAACCGCTGGTTATTCAAAAACTCCGCAGGTTTCCACCCCCGGGCAATCGGCGTTGTCCTGACAGAAAGTGCCCGACTCCGATCATTGCCCCACCAAGTCCGGGACGATCGTCGTGATGCTCCCCAAGGTGCCGTCTTAGGGGCCGCTCCCACTCACGATCGAGAAGGTCAGGTCAACACCCTCCGGCGCTTCGCCCTCCAAGGTGAGCGTCACGAAAGAAGGAAACGCCAGCGTCTCGGTGGTGTCGTCGGAGACGCTCACCTCGGTCACCGCCACCGGATCCGTATCATCCCCCGGGGAGTTAATCTGGACAGTATCCGGCTCCGACACCGCCCCTTCCGGATCGGTGACCTCGAAGGTGAAGCTGTTCTCCAGGTTATCGCCTGTTACAGGCGTGTACGTAACAGTCGCGCTAGTAACTGCCGGCTGCTGCAAATCTACGCAGGTCTCCACGCCCGGGCAATCGCCGACCTGACAGCTGGTGCCCGACACCGAGCAGCGCCCGACCTCATCGGGAATGATCAGCACCGGAGCCGACAACGTCCCCCGGCTCGGGAACTCAAGCGCCGAGGTCGAGAAGGTCAGGCCCCCACCCTCGGGGTCGCTCCCGGTCAGGGTGATCTCCAGAGCGCTAGCGACGTCGGTGGACACGTCCTGCCCATCCGCCACGGGTGCCCCGTTGGCCCCGGTGCCGTAGATGAGCAGCAACCGAGGCGCCAGATGGGAGTTGCCGACCACGTCCGGGTGCTCCTTCGCGTAGAACCGCGCGTTGCCGTTGCTGTTGCCCTGCGTCTTCTTGAGTAGCCAACTGTCCGCGCCCGCTTGCACGTCCGCCGTCACGTCCCAGGTGGCATCTCCCATCGCGTGGTTAGTCATCAAGAACTGATCAGTGGCTGTTGCCTCAACGGCCGGCGGTTTGCCGCCTTCCCACTTCGGGCTACAGTCGGCTGCGTTGTTTTCGATGTCGGTGTCGATGGCACAGTTCCAGGTCACGCCCGAGCCAGTGCCGCGCGTTTTTTCGGGGCCGGGCACTCCCAAACCTTTGCCGTTGCCCTCGGCCCAGTCTTCCAGAAGTCGATGAGCGTCGATAGTGCGTCCGTTGGCCCCCCAATTGCCGGGGTCGTTCTCGTCGTTGATCGTCAAGATGAGCGTGGCGGAAGTGAGGCCGGAGAGGTCGACGAGTCGGAGGTCGAACCTGACGAGCTGGCGTCGTGAGTCGCCGAGGTGGAGCAGCGGGTTGGCGCCTTCGTTGCCGTTTTTGGCGCCGGGCCGGAGGAAGCCGTCTTGGTCGGCGGAGGCGATGATGGTGTTGGAGTCGCAGACGTCGCCGATGCCATCATCGTCGCCATCCTCCTGGCCGGGGTTGAAGTCTACGGGGCAGTTGTCAATGCCATCATCGACGCCATCGCCGTCGTCGTCATTGTCGCAGGCGTCGCCAAGCCCATCTCCATCGAGGTCTTCCTGGCCTGGGTTGAAGTCATCGGGGCAGTTGTCCGTGACGTCGGGGACGCCGTCCTCGTCGCTGTCGGTGAAGTCGAGAACAATAAACAACCGGGGTGACAGTTCAGGGTTGCTCGCCACGTCCGGGTGCTCCTTCGTGTATAACCGCGCGTTTCCGTTGCTGCTGGCCTGCGTCTTCTTGAGCAGCCAACTGTTCGCGCCCGTTTGCACGTCCGCCGTCACGTCCCAAGTGGCATCTCCCGTCGCGTGGTTGGTCATCAAGAACTGATCGCTGGCTGTTTCCTCAACGGAGGGCGGTTTGCCGCCGGCCCACTGCGGGCTACAGTCGGCTGCATGGTTTTCGATGTCGGTGTCGGTGGCACAGTTCCAAGTCACGCCCGAGCCAGTGCCGCGCGTTTTTTCGGGGCCGGGCACTTCCAGGCCTTTGCCGTCGCCCTCGGCCCAGTTTACCAGAAGTCGATGGGCGTCAATGGTGCGTCCGTTGGATCCCCAGTTGCCGGGGTCATTGTCGTCGTTGATCGTCAAGATGAGCGTGGCGGAGACGAGGCCGGAGAGGTCGACGCCGGCGAGGGAGAAGCCGACGAACTGGCTCCGTGAATCGCCGAGATGGAGCAGCGGGTTGGCGCCTTCGTTGCTGTTTTTGGAGCCGGGCCGGAGGAAGGCGTCTTTGTCGGTTGTGACCGTTGTAGTTTGTACGTTGACGGTGCCGGGACCTATTGTGCCCGGTGCAAAGCTCCTGGAGAACGTCGGGGGGGTCTGAACGTTCGCCGTATTTACAAAACTCAGTAATATTAAAGACGACAGCCATAATGTTTGTCTACATCCTGGTAATGATTTCATATCTGACTTCCTTGTTTTATGAAATGCTTATTTAGTTTATTTCCAAACTTGATAATTGGTAAAGTTTATTATTCCAATAATCTTGCTAGTGAAGTATTTTCCAAATTAACAGAAAATTTAAAAGCATTCAGAACCTGAACAAAAATCAGTAAATATTTGTCTAAATATTTTTGGGTAAGAGGAGCTTATTTCAATCCTCCCAGTAGAAAATCATAATTTGTCGAAATAACTAGCAACCTAGAACTAAAATGCAAAAGAGTTGTTACAATGTCAACAAGTTTTTTAAATTTTTGTAAAAACCCCTAATGTTCCAAGGTGGGCACGCCCCTCTTTCAGTGTGGTTCAATATTCATTGCAGTATCTTATGTAAAATTATCATTTATATCAGCCTTCGACGAGTCTGTCCTGGCAAGGCGAAGGGCTCAGGCTGGCTAATTTGAGCATGGTAAGCGGAGTCGTACCATAAAATCGTCTATGTCGAACTCACGGTAGTATACCCAATTCAAGAGTAAAAACTCAATCACGGTAATTCACAAATTGAAGCGGGATATCCAGACCTGCATCTTTTATCATGGCGATAATTTCCTGTAAATCGTCTCTCTTTTTGCCACTAACCCGAACTTTGTCGCCTTGTATTGCAGCCTGTACTTTCATTTTTTTCACCTTGATCATCTTCACAATCTTCCTGGATATTTCCGTATCTATACCCTGGTGAACTTCGATTTTCTGGCGGGCGCCTTTACCGGATTCTTCCGGTTTCTCGAATACCAGTGCTTTCAGGTCGACTTTTCGTTTTGATAGTTTGGTGCTTAGAATGTCCAAAATCTGCTTGAGTTGAAATTCATTGTCACCATGCAAGATGATTTCTCCGGCAGTGTGTTCAACACGAGCTGAAGAGCCTTTGAAGTCGAACCGATTTGAAACTTCCCGGTTGGTTTGGTCGACGGCGTTGGTTACTTCCTGCATGTTAACCTCGGACACAATATCAAATGACTGCATTTAGTTCTCCTTGAAATCCATTTTCATGAAATGATTATTCGGTAAGTTGTCAGAAATATACGAAAATGATCTGGAAATGGCAAAAAGAAAATACAAGATTGCTGAACCGAAAAAATCTATATCCTCAAAACTGTCACCCCCGAGTGCTTTTATCGGGGGTCTATGGGCCAGCGTAACGAGATTCCCGATAGGAGCATTCGGGAATGACAGTTTTATAAACCAGAAAAAAACGCTAGGGTGAGTAGCTCTCCCGTTTTAAAACTTCTCTAAAAAAGTAGAAACTCGTGATTTCGTTCAAACGTTAATAAAATTTGAAAAAAATTTTAGCCAAGTAGATCGCCACGTCGCTAAGCTCCTCGCGATGACACGAAGCTTCAAAAAAAATTATCTTTTATTTCCTCTTACAGGATATGGAGGCCGTTTTAATTTTTTCGGTGGATTTTTCTTCAATTCTTCCATTAAAACTTCGATAGCCTTTTACAGCAATGCGAAAAAATTGACGCTTATGTTGTTAATTACCTTTTTTCCAATATCATCTCAGGAAATATTCCAGCTTGCTAATGTTTGGCTCATACAGTAAGTTATCTGCAATGACTAGCTTCTCAGGAAAAAATGTTCTTATCACCGGCGGGGCGAGCGGCATTGGCCGGTTAGTCGCCAAACAGATTGCCATGGAAGGCGGGCATATTCTTGTTTGGGATATCAATAATGCCGGTATGCAAAAATTGACTGAGGAAATTGAGGGAGATGGCGGCCAAATTACGACCTACAATTGTGATGTTTCCCGTAAAGAATCCATATATTTTGGTGCCGACAGGGTGAAAGAAAAATTCGATCGAGTGGATATCCTGATCAACAATGCAGGTATCGTATCCGGAAAACCATTTCTAGAATGCACAGATGCACAAATTGAACGGACCATGCAGATTAATGCCATGGCGACGTTATGGACAGTCAAGGCATTCTTGCCGGGAATGATTGCGGCAAACTCCGGCCATATTGTAACGATCGCATCCGCCGGCGGGTGGGTCGGTATTTCAGGATTAGTGGATTATAGCGCCAGCAAATTTGCCGTTGTCGGATTTACCGAAGCTTTGCGTGTTGAATTGAAGAAACAAAATTCCAAAATAAAAACGACGCTGGTTTGTCCGTACTTTATCAACACCGGAATGTTTAAAGGGGTAAAGACACGCTTTTCCTGGATGTTGCCCATCCTGGATGAGGATGTCATTGCTCGTCGGATTGTCCGTGCCGTAGTGAAAAATAAGCAGCAACTCATAATGCCCCTGTCAATCTACCTTTTATTTCCATTACGACTGCTTCCCACATCCATATTCGATAGCATTCTTTCTTTTCTGGGGATTAATAATACCATGGATCAGTTTGAAGGACGTTAGACGGTAGACGAAATTTTTAAATTGTGCATTTTCTTTCGCGCATTGTTCCTATATGCGCACTAAGCCACTAAGGCCGGCAGCAAATAGGGAAACGAGGATCCAACCGAAGGATATGTGAAACCAAAGGTAAACGCGGAGCAATCCGCCACTGCTTAGAGAGAAAAACCCATATTTAAACAAATCACTACCTCGGTTCGCGTCAGGGAGCCAGTAATTCTGCTGATGAAAATTAACAAGCGGTACAAACGAGTCAATCGAGTATACCAGCGCGTTAAATTTTGGGTAGGTTTTCTTTACTTGGCGTGTCACCGCGCCATCTTTGCTCTTTATATAGGCTGCTTCATTTGTTGCGGTCATAAGATCATCAGAATAGCCTATTTCGAAAAAGATTGTACCAAATAGAATAAATAACAAGATAACCCAGGAGGCCTTCCACGGACGATAACCGTAGCCAATAAACCACAATAGAGAGTACCAGATCTTCTTGGGCCGCTTGAGATTCGTTAACCTCTTATAGTCTTCCGCTTTTGCGATCAGAATCTGCCTGGCGTCTTCTTCATATCCGGTTTTACGTAAAACGTTTGCAAGATGCTCGTAAGGTTGGGGGAAGAACTGATTATCGTACCCCCGTTTTTCGTTGCTATACTGCACTCGTAGCCACTTCATGCGCAATCCAGCCTCCATTGGGGCTTTGTCATCTAGTTCGTCGTATACCAGCCCTTGCAGTTGAAGTTTTCCCTTATCAGGACAACTTTCTTCGTCATCCCATAAAGTACCGATCTTTGCAAACCGGAGGTTGAGGCTTAAATTTTTTGTTTTCTTGATATTTGTCCAGCAGAAATGGCCGCTTATTGTTGCGCCGAGTAGAACTACCCCACCCTCGGCTTTGAATCCGTTGCGCATA
>CAYXGW010000031.1:0-42679 GCA_964464595.1 uncultured Deferribacteres bacterium | reverse complement strand
ACCATTTTCATTACAGAACTGACCCGTAGCGCAGTCAAGTTGTCCGCCTATTGTTGCGCCGAGTAGAACTACCCCACCCTCGGCTTTGAATCCGTTGCGCATAAATACAGATTCCTCGACCTTTAGACGGTCGGCATTGATTGCAATACCATTTTCATTACAGAACTGACCCGTAGCGCAGTCAAGTTGTCCGCCTATTGTTACACCGTCCAGGATTACCCCACCATCGGCCTTGAAGCCGTCGCTCATAAACACAGATCCCACGACCTTTAGATTGTCGGCATCGATTGCAGTACCATCTTTGTTGCTAAACTCACCGGCACTACAGTCAAGTTGTCCGCCTATTGTTGCGCCGCGTAAAAACACCTCACCTTCGGCCTTGAAGCCCTTGCGCATATATACATCTCCCTCGACTTTAAGATTGGCGGCATTGATTGCCATATAATCTTTATTACAGAACTGACCTTTAATACAGGAAAGTATTCCGCCTATTGTTGCCCCAGATAGAGATACCTCACCCTCGGCCTTAAAACCGTCACTCATAAAAACATGTCCATTGACCTTGAGACTTTCGGCAGTTATTGGTCCGGTGTGGGTGCCAATAAGATACAATGCCCTGATTGTGACTCCATCTAGATTGATACCATCGAACAAAGCGCAGTTTTCAAGATTTAAATGAAAAGGAATTGTTGCGTAGGACAGGTCAAGCTCACCAGAGATGCGTACGCCTGTTATCCTGACACCTTTATACGTTACCCGTTTTGATGCTTCCGAACTTGTGCAGAGCCAAGCGATACGGTTGGCTTTGATCACACGGTTGCTTTTCCAGTTCCGGGCGTTAGCCGGATCGTCCGTTTCTTTAACTCCGGTGCTGTAATCAGCGATCTCACCACGAGAGGCTACCTTGAACAGTTTCCTTTCTGCCGGGGATAGCTTCCCGAACTCTCTTTCAGCTAATTCAACAATTGCGGAGTCTTTTGCCCTAATAAGCATCACTTCTTCCTAACTGAAGGTGGATATTGGCGACTGAAACTGTACGGGCCGAGCTTTGAATCATTCTGAAAACCCTATAACCATAAACAATTCTCCTCGATATATTCCATAATTACCCAATCAGATATCCTAATTAAAGACCATGCGCGGAGAAAATCAAACCTTTTTGCACCACACGCTCTCCCTTTAGAGGCAATATCATAGCTTGTCGAAGAGGGAATCCAGGGTGTGTTTCTTTAGATAAAGATTAGCTGCCTAAATTTTGATGAATTACTTAATCGTTTTGGTTATAATTGGTTGGGATTAAACTATTGTAAAATCAATCGTCGAATTCTAAACCTCCAACCAAAGACAGTAAATAAGTTAACACTCATTTTGGGTTTTAGCGAAATTTATTATGAGAACTAACTTTAGTTTATTCATTACTTTGGAGATAAGGCTATGAGATACTTTCGTTTAATAAGTCCACTATTCATTTTTGTGCTGAGTACATCAACTTTTGCGCAACAAAATATAAGCTTGAATGCACAAATCCGGCACCGATATGAAATCGACAAACGCGATTTTAACAGTGATACCGGTTCGAATAATTTTAGTTATTTACGATCACGACTTGGCATCGCCTTTAATAATTCAGAGAACTTGAATGCTTTCCTGCAAATCCAGGACAGCAGAAAATTTGGCGAAGAAACCAGCACTTTAGGAGATGGCAGCGCCGACAATATCGATGTTCATCAAGCTTATTTCAAATTGAAGAATTTTTTTGATCTACCCCTTGATGTAAAACTTGGAAGGATGGAAGTTATTTATGGGCCACAACGATTAATTGGAGCTGTAGATTTTCACAACGTGGGAAGAAGTTTTGATGGCGTTATTTTTAAATTTCATTTTGAAAAGAGCACGTTTGATTTTTTTGCCTTCCAGGAAGATGAAGATTCGAGAGTAGATAACGAAGGTGATTTTAATATTTACGGTATATATTCGAATTTCAATCTAACGAAAACGCATACATTTCAACCGTTTATTATCTGGCAGCGAGCAAATCCATCGGAAAATTTTAGCCAATATACGGCAGGCTTTTATAGCAAGGGTAAATTGGGAAATCTTCAACACGAAATAGAATTTGCCTACCAGGGCGGCTCGTCTGCAAGAGGAGACATATCTGCAATGATGGCAGCCGTTAATTTGGCTTACACATTTACTCAACCCTCTCTACGTCCTCAAATTTCCGCAGGAGTGGACATTTTGAGCGGTGATGACGACACCCAGGATGATGAATTAAAAGCATTTAATACGCTATATGCGACGAATCATAAGTATTATGGTTTTATGGATTATTTTCTGAATATTCCTTTTCATACCATGGAATTAGGATTAGTGGATATTCATGCAAAATTAGCGATTAAGCCTTCAACAAAGACAAGTGCAAATTTAGCTTATCACATATTCAATGCCCAGCAAGAATTTGTCGGGAACAATGGCTCCTCTGAAAATGGGTTTGGCAATGAAATTGATATTACTCTACAGCATAAGTACGATGCGAATGTTAATTTTGTAGCCGGCGCTTCTCTATTCATCCCGGGTAAAATATTTGAACAAACCAGGGGCAAAGATAGCTCTACGTGGTTTTTTCTAATGACTGTGGTGAATTTATAACATCAAATTCAGTAGAAGCTTCATTTCAGGTTCACCTTAATCCTGTCCGGTAATTTTTGACAACCTCCCCTCAATCTCCTCCCAATTATAACCGTCATAAGCCGCGATCAAAACAGTATCGCCTTTTTGAATCACGGTTTCAGGCTCCGGACAAGATTCCGGTTCTCCATCACGTATCAGTGCTAGTGGGTTGGCACGAATATTTGCCGTAATCATAGCGAGCTGAAATTCCTTCCAGGTATAGCCGATGATCTTTTTGGGAATAACGCTTTTCGGGTTGGCGCCCTTTGTGTTGTGAAGCAGCCTTTCAACCATCAAAGCAGTACCGGAGTCCTGACATTCTTGTACAATCGCAAGAATTTCCAGGTCTTGAAGTATCGCGATGGCTCGTTTATCGAACATCCAGCCATTTTTTTGATCAACCAATATATACAACACCCGGGTGTCTTCCTTAACGAATGAGAGAACCAGTTTAACTACAGTATTGGTACTACCATCGGATTCACTAGACGATGGATCTTTGGGAAAAACGAGAACTGTTTTGTTGTTGGTAAGATTAGCTTTGTCATAAGTTTCTTTGTCCAGGCTGCTACCCCGAATAAAATGAACCCGGTTCCCATATTCCTGAACAATACTCCGAGGCAACTCATCAGTACTGTCATCGACTACACAAACACCTACATCACCTTCAACAGCATAGAGCTCTCGCAGGAACATGCCCAGTGTTTTCTCTCCGGGTAAATGAAAAATAACGTAACCGTTTTTTATCGGATTGCTCATAAATCCAAATCTCCTTTGGTTTTTTCTATATTGCATTGCCTCAAAGGTAGCTGCAAATAAAGTTCCCAGTACCGCAATTCCCATAGTCCCCAATATGATCGACGAAAAGCGTCCGACTGTGGTTTGGGCTGAAAAATCTCCATAACCCACTGTACTAAAAGTGGCCCAGGTAACCCACAATGCTTCTTCCCAGGCAACACCTTCAAGCCACTTATAAACAAACACATGAAGTATAAACATGAAAAAGAAGATTATGAGAAGATTGTATAACCATAGCAATGGCTCATGTCGTTCTATGACCTTCTTTATTTTTGCAGGAAGGAAAAGCATCATCTAATTTGTTCCTTTTGAAACGAATTCACTAAATTTGCTGCCATGCTTTTTCATAAATTACGTCAAGTGTTGGAATGGATGTAAGGTAATTAATGGCATCAGGGTACTCTTCTGCCGTAAGGTCTCCCTTGCCAAACGTTCGCAAGGATTGAAACATACCTGGCTTTAGATAGCGGGTTTGCACTTTAAACGATTCCATTTGGTGCAAAGCTAAAAGGCGATTGTTCAAATCAGCTTGGGGAAGTAAATGGCCGATAATCCAACCCCAATTCCCGCCAAAGCTGCCGACAAATCCCTGGTACGGAATGGTCTTAAATCCCGCGGCTTCCATCGTTCTGCGAATACTTAGGAACACTTCCTTGGCATAATAGGGAGAGGTAGCCTGGGTGACCATAATCCCTCCCTCTGCCAAAATACTCCTGATCTTTACATAAAATTCCCAGCTGTAGAGCTTGGCCAGTTCAGAAGTTCGGGGATCCGGAAAATCAATAATGATTACATCCCATTTGCGATCTTTTATCTTACTGATAAATAGATCCGCATCATAATTCAGAACTACAAATTTGTTAAATTCCGGATTCTGCAATTCATCAACAAAAGATTCGACTTCGACTTCCCAATCTGAAACCTCGGTAACCTGGCTGATTTCATGTTCCTTCCTTTGATCATTAATCCCGCCTATTTCATAATAGACCGGCACCGAACCTATGCTCCGAATCGCTCCGGACTCAAGGACAGCTACATCGGCATCTTTAAAAACATCCTGGTTGTATTGGGTAATAACCGGATCAGACGCACAGAATTTAACCATGCCAGGATCTATATCTACCATGGTGATGGAATGTACAGATGGATAGTTACGTACAATATTAGCAGCCAATCCATCTCCACCACCGAGAATTAATACATTTAAATTGTCGCCAGCTCGCTTTTCATCCAAACTGTGCAAGGTCATTGCCGGAATGACTAATGGCTCATGATAGCGTTCTTCATCATCGCCGGAAAATTGCAATTGGCCGTTCAGGAAAAGATCGTGGTTGCCGGTTCTTGCATTCCGGGTGACAACAATGTGCTGGTATTCTGTTTGTTGTTCTATAACGACATGATCCCGAAAGAATTTTTGTCGTTGTGACATTGTAATTAGCGGAGAAAGAAGGAATCCGCCGATTAGGGCTGTGGCTGTAAATCCAATAAGAAGCCGGGTTTGGATAACGTTACGAATGTTCCCCTGTTTGTAAAAATACCAATATGCCATAACCGCAACGATGTAGTTAAAAACAGCAACCACAAAGCTAATTTGCTCCAAAGGAAATTCTTTCAATAAATACCGGTAGAATAATTGGGCTCCTACAAACGCACCGATGTAATCCAGGGCAATGGTGTCGGATATATTCTTCGCCAGGCTGGCATATTTTTCGTTGATTCGTTGGGCAACCGGGATCTCCAGCCCAATGAGGAATCCAATTCCACCAACCAGGAATATCTGGAACCCCCCGACTTTTTCAGGAAAAAATGCATGAGCGGAAAATAGGATAATGGGTGCAAAAGCGCCAAGTAAGGCAAGCGCCATTTCGATAAAAATAAATTGTTCAATTAATTTTTCATTTTTTATGAAGGCAGGAAATTTTTGCAGATAGCTGGCAATTCCCATCATCAACAGCATAAAAGAAATTGTGAAAGTCCATTCTTTGGTAGAGTTACCGAAAATATGCGTTGAGGAGGTGCTTAAAATACATTCGAAGACGAAACCACACAAACCCGTTAGGAACATCGATGATGCGATGTACCAGCGTGCAGTGGATTGTTTTTTATTCATGTTGATCTTTTAAACACCACACAGTTGACATTGTAAAAGCGGATTTCCAAAAGTATATTTGTTAGAAATCCGCTGAAATCTGTGTAATTCGTGTACAATTGCTTTAAAGAACAACCGCGGCAATAATCAAAGCTGCTGTGAGGATAAACCCATACATCTGTACGACGGCTGCCGCGTTCTGATCGACCTCGATTTCTTTTTTCAGATCGGCTTTTGGCAAGAATAAACGTGCAGCAGCTAACCTGACAAGAAGTAACAATACAATACCTTGAACTGCAGCAATACAAATTGCAATGATATCATCACCGAGAGCGATGAACGGTCCGGCGATGCTATTCGAAAGTATTAATCCGAGCGCAGTTAACATGGCGCCGGCTGCGATACCAGCAGCAACATTGTTCTTTTCGATAAGATCAACCAAATTGAATGGAGTTACCATCTCATAAATTTTGAAAAATATAATCAGGACCAGTTGGCCGATTGCGAAGAAAATAAGTGCATTGAAAATACTGGCATTGTCCCCTCCAAGCGATTCCTTCAAAATCAAACCCGTTGCAATGTAGCTTCCCACTTCAAAAAATCCGACCGCACTGTTGCCTTTTTCAATGTGTTGATTGTTGTTTAAACCGATCAGTAAGAACTTGTCATTCACGAAACCAGCAATGAATAAGCATAGGAATGTAATCACACCGTAAAGTGCAACATAAGCGGTATCTTGCCAAAGATTTTCGACAGGCCCAACCAGGGAACTAGACAGACCGAGACCAAGCCCTAATAAAATTGCACCTTTTCGTAAGGCGACAGCTAAATTGCTATCCTCGATGACAAGTTTATTTTCGTCAAATTTAGTGAGTGCGTCGAATATTTTTATGCCGATAAAAGCGATAATCAGCGCAACAGCAACAAACCATGTCATTTGCCATGATTCAGTTAAGATGTCTTCCATTGGAATCTCCTTTTATGTTTTTTCGAAGCAAATTAATGCCTGTCTAGTTCAAAAGCAAGTTATTATTGAATTCCCAGACAAATCAGCAAATTTACAGAAAGAATAATCTTTCCCGGTTTTATATTACTTACCCGATCTGGAACTTCTGCCTGAACTTCTGGAACTCGAGCGAGATGATCTGCTGCTGCCAAATCCGCCTCGACGTACCTTGCTGGAAGGATTACGTGCCTGGAATCTTCTTTGGCTGGTTGTGGGATTCCTGAGAGGCGCTTTGACCCTGGATGAAGTTTTGGCATTTGTTGATGTAACACTCCTTGATAGACTATTTCCTCTGGTTCTATTATAGGATGAATTTCTTGTAAAAGAACCGGTCCTATTTCGGTAAGAGCGAGAAGAAACAGGGCCATATCCCCGGCCGTAATAACCCGGGTAAGAGCGATAGCCAAATGGAGAATAGTAAGGAGAATAACGAGGACTAAACATCCAGCCCAGTAATAGCATTTGACCGAGGCCAAAAGAAGAGTGATGATAATGATCACGTCCATACATCTGCTGATTTCCGCGTACCTGAACATTGGCCCGATCATCTGTCTTTTCGATTTCAATGGTTGCTACATCTTGTTCTTCGCCACTTCCGGATAAAACAGCAGTGAGTTTTAGCACTTTGATGCTGCCCTGATCATCACTTGCAACCTTTATGAAATCTACCTTGCCATCTTCATCGAGATCGAGATTGTTAACCTTGTTAGGTTCGTTCAACTTTTTCTCCAAATCCTCAGCATCTGTCGATGTCTTCAATAATTCACCAACAGACTTTAAGTCCAGGCCATCGGCGGCATAAGAAGTAACCTGGGTATTCACTTTGTAGTATTTTTCATTGCAAGACGTAAAGAACATCAAACTACCAACAATGAGCAATACAACATAATATTGCCTTTTCATGAATTTACCTCCTTAATTGGTTTAGTCGTATTATTTAAATTCCTTTTTACTCTTCCTCTTCCTCAAGGTCCGCCATTAACTGCGCACCATGCTCGAAAATTTCCTCAATCACATCTTCATCGCCCAAATCTTGCCAGGATAGGGCGGCATTAGAAGTTTCCAAAATTTCCTGCCAGATTTCACCTGACAATAGTTCATTCTGCCAATTTGGTTTTTTGAAATCGAATCGATCTTCTTTAAGGAATGACATGAACACGAATTCTACAGGGCTGGATAAATTGCGTTCGTTCTTATTCTCTATTTCATACTCCAAAACAGTAATGCGCAAATCTTCCCAGCGTTCATCATCCAAGAATGCATTCCATTCGTCTTCGTCATCAAAATCGTAAATGGACTCCAATGCGAATTCGCCTTCTTCCAGGTCTACGGAATCATAAATATAATATTTCTTGTCTAATTCTTTGTAGCGAACTAAAAGTTCCGCCAAGGCAGTTCGGCCCGATTCTGTTGGAACAAATCGATTTTCTTTAATGGCTACAGAGTCACTTTTGCGTAGATGCTGAAGAATGGGTTCAAGGTGAAGATCATTGCCGGACAAAAGCACCGGAAAAGTATGTGAGCCGTTATTCAAATAATTCAGCAGCGCAAATCCTGCATAGCGAATTTTATCTTTGTTGTTCAGATTATATCTGATTCGTGCCATCAATAATCAACCTTCATTTACACCAATTGCAAAGTGCTTTCACTTCGTACAATTGTTTGTTCGTTGGGGTAAGAGTGAGCCGTTGTGATCTTAATCTGGCCATCCGATTCGTAATAATGTGCAGTTACTATGGTCTTTGGTACGATTTTTATTGATTCACTCATGGGAAAATCGAATACCAATCCTATCGCATTCCCTTCTTCGGATCGACCGGTTTCCACAGCGTTTTGTTCTAATTCGTTAAGCCATTGTTCAGCATCGCTATACCGAAGTAGTTTTGCCTGAAATGAATAATCGATGCGGTTCCATAATTTCAATTGAATAGTTGCGGAAACTTTACCTAGGGGACCATACGAAGCAATTTCATTATTAGATATTTCGTTCTCCTGGCAGGCAAAAAGTTCGTGAAATACACTTGAATCAAAATCAAATGTGAGCAAATGACTGGCGCCGATAATACGTCCGTAAATTGTGAACTTTGGTTCTTTTGATTCAACCTTGCTTTGTTTGAGTATATTGAATTGCTCGAGATTAAGCTCTCCCTCGATTACAGAATGACGCAGTGCGGCGGCAGAGTGGTCTGTATACTTTTTGTGATTTTCATTCATCTGAATCTCGGGTAAACTTATTTCTTTCCATTTCCAACGGCCCAGACAACAGCTTTCTCAGGTGCGATGCGGTAACCATAATTGACATCAAACTCGTCTTGTTCTTCGTTATCGCCAAACCACCGTTCAACACTAACGATAGGTGTGCCAACGTCAATTTCGTTATCCTCTTCCGCTTCAAACGGCAGAAAATCCCAATAACGATGTTTGCTAAATGCTTTCTGGGTTTCCTTTTTACCATCTCCGGTCCAGGTAGCTTGCAGGCTCTCATAAAAATACAAAGTCTGGCCTTTGTATGTGATTTCACCATCATCGTATTTATTGCAAAGATCCAGGAATAACTTAATACTTCTGACATCCGGAATACCATGATCCTCCAGGAAATAATCACTGTCATATTCGATTTTCGATAGCGGAATTTCCGTTGTATGCCAGAAATTGATGACCAATTCATCCTCTTCTCCAAATTCGAGGAATCTCTTTTTGCCGGTATCTATATCCACCAGGTTAAACTCCTTAAATGGTGTTTTGCCTTGCATATAGTTTGTCTGGCCAACCACAAGATGAAGAGTGTTTTCGATTTCCAGAAGACCTCCCGGACGGGCATTTTCAAGGACGTAGTTTACCCTTTCTCTGGGTGGAAGGGGCTTTGGAATCTGTCGGATTAATTTTAACTTTCTATGAAAATCCAGAGCCATATTTCAAGCTCCTTTCTATTTAATAGTTGCCTATTCATGACTTGTGCAATATCAGCACTAATTTACTCATTCACCCTTCGACTCCGCTCAGGGTGGCTGTTATTTTCAAAGTTGGCAAAGTTAAAGAACAATTTATGCCTCAATCGAAGTCTCGGCTTTCTCTTTTTCTTCGGACCGCAACATACCTGCTTTTTGACCCATGGTTTCAGACATTTTACTGAGAGCTGCAATTCCTTCAGTTGCCTTCTCCACACCCTGTCTTTTTATCTTTTCAGTTTCTTCTATAGCAGCCAACAAGTCGTCGTGGGCTGCTTTTACTTTATCAAGAGCCAGAACCGGATTCGTATGAAGCTCCGCAATTTCGCTGCTCTGCTTGCGGATAGATGCCGCGTTTGCCTTGAGCAAATCGGCTGCATAATCCTGGGTTGCCCTGGTGGCATCCAAAACTTTCTTCTGCCGTGCCAATGCGGCCTGGATCGCTAAACCTACGGTCAATAAGCCTGTGGTGACCGTAATGGTGCGATCCACCGATTGTTTAAGCAATCGGTTATTGTCGATGGTCATATCAATACTGACAAAGAATTGCATGTTGACCTGCTCCATGGTGCGCAGGTCTTGAACCCGCATAGCCACTGCATGCTGGACCGATTCTAATTTAGGCCGTTCCTCATCAGTTGCGGTCGCAAGACGCTCTTGTAACTTTTTCATGATTAGTTCACCAAGATAGGCGTTCTTTTGCACGGCCAGTTGCTGTTCTTTAACATTGATATATAGATTATCCAGTGAAATATTATCTTTAATCAGCATTTCGCCGCCCTCACGTAAATTGGCGACAATAGAATCGATCTGGGCTTGAACTGTCTCATATTTTATGGCAATTTTTTTCAGAATTTTGCCGATCGCCGGCACTTTACCAAAAATTCTGGACAATTTCCCCGGCTGTCCCACGACATGGGGATTAATTTCATCTAAAGTCATACGCAGTTTCACCATTCCGTCCGGGATCGCTGCTCCTTCGCTTCCAACCTGCTTCATCATTTCGCCGACTCGAACCTTAAGCAGTTCGGTCTCCCGTGCGGCGCTTGCCTGAGTGTCGGAGCCAAGGCTTTCTAATTGGCGAATCAATTCACGGTTTCTACCACCTTGCAATTCTTCAACCAGGGTTGACGATCTTTTTTCAAGCTCCTCTTGCTCTTTGCTTTCAAGTTCGCTTGGCGCTGTGGGAACAATTGCCGTTGTTTGTGCATTTCCCTGCGTTTCGTTCATATCCAATCTCCTTGTTTAATTCTTCCTAAATCTTGTTCATAATAAATCAATCATAAAATTCTAATATTAAGCTTCTACACCTTTTTCAGTGAACTTATGTCGCAAAAATGTATCCTGCACACGAAATTCATTAACCTTCCGTTCTTCAATTAATCTGATGATGCTATCGATTTCCGTTTCAAGGGAATTCAAGGTATCCATGAGTGTGGTTATCTCTTTTTCCCGGGCTTCCGCTGATAAAGCTAAATATGGATCAAGTAGTTCCGGCAGATAATTGGTCACCATCCTGTTCACTACATAAGTCAGTTCCGAACCAGGGTGCTCGCGATTGGCTTTCGGTATAATATTTCCGAGCTTATCTGCAATGGATTCGAATTTATCGAGTACTTCCTTTTTTAGATAGGGATCCAACCTGAGTATTTTGTTCATGGCAAGAATATTTTCGAGATATCTATCGACGGGATCGGCTGTATCAACGATTTCAATTTTGGTTTTTTTACCGCTTGCCGGATACACAAACAAACCGATGATCAAACCCAACGCCGCCCCGATAATGATGGGCAACAACGAACCGATTAATGCATTAAAAATAAGACCCACTACCGCCCCTGCTATTGCAGCGATAATTGCTTTTTTGGAAATGCGGAGTTTATCCACGTAAACCTCCTTGATTTTGTGCAAACGAGAAATGAACAGATCTGGAATTCGTATAAAAATATTTTACTTTAAGATTCATTTCGTTTTTATGGAAATACCAAATGTTATGAGACACAATAATATAACAAATTGAATTATGATTACAAGCATTTGATGATTTTAACAACATACGATAAAATTGTTTTTGTGTTCAATTATCAAAATTTTTGTAATGATACTGAATATTAGAACTTTTATTCATATGAGATGGAGATTTGTATTGTTGTTCGAGGAAGTGTGTAAAGCTAAATTTTATTCTTTTGATAATTCAAAAATAAAGTGTTATTATCCAAATAAATATTTTAGTTGAATATTTTACTTACTATAATAATAATAGTAACGCCAACACAGTTCAAGAAATCTACACATACAATTTTGTTTTTGATTTGCTTATAATAAATAATTAAATTTTGACATGAAAATTTCCAAAATTACAATAGATAATGTTCGATGTTTCAAACATCTCGAAATCAATCTTAAGACGGAAGATGGGATAATGGATTGGTTAGTAATTCTTGGCGATAACGGAGTAGGTAAGACTACCATTTTGAGAAGTATTGCTCTAGGTATAAGTGAACAATCTGGTGCTTCAGGTTTAATCGATGAGCTTGATGGTGATTGGATTAGAAAGGGTCATAGAAGAGCATCAATAAAAATAGATGTCGAACCATACCCTGGTTGTAAGGAGGAAGCTTTCATTATAACAAAATTTAAAAAAACAGTTATAGAGGAAGTTGAGGTTGAACAAAAAGTGGTTCCCGAGAAACCAAATACATTTAAATGGAACGATTTATTTCTCTGTGGATATGGGGCAGCAAGAAGGCAGTACGGAGCAAGAACTTATTCAGAATATACAGTAACTGACGCTGTCTATACTTTATTTAATTATAATCATGAACTCCAAAACCCAGAATTAAACATAAGGAGGGCTCAATCAATAGGTATTAAACAAGATGATATATTTAATCGATTGTGTAGAATTATCATGTTAGAAGAGAATTCAATTACAATGGATGTAACAGGAATTAAAGTTTCCGGGCGATGGGGTAGTAAAATGCCTATGGGAGCTTTAGGGGATGGGTATCAGGCCACAATAGCATGGATTTTGGATTTATATGGTTGGAAATTACTTTATGATAATAAAGTAAAAGATATAGAATTGAGCGGGATTGTTCTATTGGATGAAATTGAACACCATTTGCACCCAAAATTAAAGAAAAGAATCGTTAAGCTATTAAATGAACAATTCCCAAACATTCAATTTATCATCACTACACATTCAGCTTTGAGTGCAGTTGGAACTACAGAACTCAATGATAAACAATGTACATTAGTTTTATTAGAACAAAAAGAAAGTTACGTCGATGCGACCATAGCAACTCCACCTAGGGGGAAGCGAGTCGATCAAGTTTTGACTTCACATATGTTTGATCTTTTTTCTGCAAGTGATGATTCCATAAAACGTGATATTGAAAAATACAACTATCTATTCAGTAAGGATCGAACAGAAGAAGAAGATAAAAAGATGACAGAGATCATTAAAAGACTAAGTGAACAATTAGGATCTGCTGAAACGGATTTAGAACAATTAGTTGAAAATGCTATACGAAAAACTTTGAAAAAACTAGCACGAAAACAATTAACTGAAGACAAAGAACAATCTCCAGAGCCAATGGATTTTGAAATAAAGCGACAATTAAAACAACTTCTTAAATAGGTCAGTATGATATATGTAAATTTCAAAGAGCCTAATGACGCACTATGGATAGATTGGAAGTCTAGATGTGAAAAAGCTACTGAAGAATTGATCTCAAGAGCCCAAGCTGATGATGAAATAGTTATCACTAATTTATATAAAGAGACAAAGAGTTATTTTTTCAAACATGATGATTATTTTTTTGGCAAATGTGTATACTGTGAAAGTTTAATAACCAATAACCATCCAGGGGACGTTGAACATTTTAGACCTAAAGGTAGGGTCACAGATTTAAACAACAAACCTGTTATGATCAAGAGTAATGGTAAGGAAGTATCCCATCCTGGTTATTATTGGCTAGCATATGAAATATCTAATCTTATGCCATCTTGTGAAGATTGCAATAGACCTTCAAGTGGTAACAGCCAAGGAAAAAAATAGGGAAATGGATGAAATTTCCTGTTAAAGGGAAGCATGCCTGCAATCCAGGAGAAGAAGCTAACGAGGAGCCATTATTGATAAACCCTGTAGTTGAGAACCCAGAGGAGTATTTGGAAATTGACAATTTGGGGATTTTACATACAAAAAATAATAATGAACGGGGACAAACTTGCATTGATGTTTTTGGATTAAATGATAGGCCTTCCCTTATAGATGAACGAATAGAAACTTATAAAAAAGTAAAAGATGAGCTAAGTTTATTATTTATTGCTATCAAAATGAAATCGTCTGAGATACAGGAGAGAATTCACGCAATCAAAAAATATAAGAATGGAGAAAGGCCTTATTCTATAGCTGCTAGAAAGGCTATTAAAGATGAAAAAGAATTTATTAATGCCATTCTAGAGTTATTGTAAATAAATTATGAAATCGTACGGAAAAGAACTAATCATTGATATACATAATTGTGATTCTTCAACATTCACGAGGAAAAGCATAAAGAATTATTTTAATCAACTATGTGAAAAAATAGATATGAAAGCTGAAAAACTCTGTTGGTGGGATGACCATGGAGTAGTACCCGAATTGCAGCAGACAGAGTCTCATACAAAAGGAACAACGGCTGTTCAATTTATTCTAACAAGCAATATTACTATACATACATTAGATTTATTAAAAAATGTATATATTAATGTATTCTCTTGTAAAGATTTTGATGCTAAAATAGTATTGAAATTTTCGGAGGAATGGTTTAAAGGTAAAGTAGTCAATTCACAAGTAATTGAAAGAATTTAGAATATGATACTTGAAGAAAAAGAAATTATCATTCCTAAGGGAACAGATAATCAAAATTTACTTGAGTACATTTCAAATAAAACAATTGAACAACTTGGCTCGAATGAAATCCCGAATCGTTTTGTTATCTCACTAACCGATGAAAATGGCTATTTTTGTGAATTAGGTATTTTAACTAAAAACAATGAATTCCATTCCAATCAAAGAAGTTCTATTTTTGATTTTAATAAACGAAAATGTGAAAATACAGACCAATTCAATGCTGTCTTGTTAATACCTACCGGGATTGGCGCTAAGTTTGGCGGCCATTGTGGTGATGGGAATGTAATTGCCAGACTGATAGGATCTGCATGTGATCAATTAATCACTCATCCAAATGTTGTGAATGCCTCCGACATCAATGAAATGACAGAAAATACGCTGTATGTTGAAGGGAGTATTATTACTCGCTTAATGATGGGACAAATAGGATTACAAAAAGTACGTTCCAACAGAATACTCATGCTAATGGATAAACATGATGATGAATTATTTAATAATGAAATAATCAATGCGGTTTCTTCAGCCAGGATATCTTTGGGAATTGATTGTGATGTATATGAAATGGATCACATCATAAAAAGTGTTTCGGCATATTCTAACTCAGGCAGAGCTACAGGAAGGGTTGAACACCTGGAAAGGCTTTTTGAGATAATATATAAATTTGCAGATCAATACGATGCGATCGGTTTATCGACTTTTATTGAAGTGCCTAAGTGTTATCATACCGATTATTTTAAGGACATTGACATGATAAATCCATGGGGTGGAATCGAAGCCATGTTAACCCATAGCATTGCAGAAGAATTTAGAATTCCATGTGCGCATTCTCCTATGATGGCATCCAGAGAAATAATGGATCTGGATGTTGGTATTGTAGATCCAAGAAAAGCCCCAGAGACATCCTCTGTTACATATCTACATTGTATATTAAAAGGCTTGCACAAAAGCCCTAAGATCGTTTCATATGATAAAGGATTAAATGTTGAAGATGTTTCTTGTTTAATTATTCCAGATGGCTGTATTGGTCTGCCAACATTAGCGGCAATAGAACATGGCATACCCGTTATTGCTGTAAAGGAAAACAAAAATTATATGCGTAATAAATTGGAAGACCTGCCATTCCAACCTGGTAAATTATATATCGTTGAAAACTATTTAGAAGCCGTTGGTATTATGCAAGCTATTAAGGCGGGAATTAAACTGGAAACAATTCAAAGACCCATTCCACGCACAAAAATTCTGAATGATAAAGAAAACGCTCAAATTAGTTATAAAGAATTAAAGAAATCAACAGTCAAATCTACTGAAAAAAATCCTATTTGACTCGGGGGACTGCGCCCGCTATGTCAACTCCTATTTCATCAATTAAAATCATACAAAACGTTACCAATACCTTATGATTACAATATAGATACTAGTATAAATTAGGTCGTATTTTGTTTGGTGATATAAATGTATACCAGCGAATTTCACCTCGTTCCATAATCAATTCCCCCACACCTGTTCATCTTCCCAAATATCAAATTCACTTGCTTGAACAGGGTGCTTTAGATAACCATCACGATGCCTCTTTTCAAGTTCTTTTACTTTTAGTCTCTCAAGATAATATTGAAGTGATTGTCTAATAAAAGCAGAGCGGCTCGTCTTTAGTTCGCGAATTGCTCCGTCGACCTGATTAAGCAAGTCTTCATCCAATGTCATTTGAATTGTCTTCATTGCAATCCTCAGTTTTATCCACATTTCTATAGCTATAAGTATAAACAAATTATTATATGTTATTATAAAAAAGCAACACATTTTAAAACCTCAAACAAAAGCACCATCCCATGCACGCAGATTACACAGGTTAAGCGGATCAAAATAAACTTTGTGAACACATCTCTTTTTAGTAAATTGTCAATACCATTTAATAATAGTTCAATTTACCTTATTAAAGAAATTATTATCAAAAGGATTCATTATGTTTAGTTTTACAAAAATTAATTCTATACTCGAACTGTAGAAATCCCCAAAACAGTGTCTTTTAAATAAATGAAAAAAAGAATTGTTTTTTACAAATTAACCGGAATATAAATATGACTAACCAAAGAATAGATTTCGAGAAATACCTGTCACCCACTCAGTTCATCGACAGCGATCACATTGACGTGATAGATTATGCCAATGCTGTTGCCAGCACTGATTCATCAGATGTAGAAAAAGCAATTAGCCTCTATTATGCGGTTCGGGATGATATCTATTATGATCCTTATCACGTTAAGCTGGTGCCAGAAAAAATGAGTGCGAGTTTTACTTTGTCCTCCAAAAGAAACTACTGTATTCCAAAAGCTATATTATTGGCTGCTGTTAGCAGGGCCGTCCATATTCCCAGTCGTCTTGGCTTTGCAGATGTAATTAATCACCTCTCGACTGAAAAATTTAAAGCAGTAATTAAAACCAACATTTTTGCATATCATGGCTACACGGAGCTGTTTTTGAATAACCAATGGGTTAAAGCTACCCCGGCTTTCAATCACTCCCTTTGCGAAAAATTTCAGGTTAAGCCGCTTGAATTCGATGGCATAAATGATTCGATATTCCATGAGTTTGATGAAAAAGGCAATAAACACATGGAGTATGTTCGCGATCATGGTCAATATGCGGATGTGCCCCTGGATGATATTATCGCATCTTTCAAGAAACACTACCCACACTTGATGGCAAAAAAAGAATATTATCTGGAAGGTGATTTTAAGGATGAGGCAAAACCGATTTAAAAATGATATCCATCAAAGGTTCACCAACATCGTTTATTTAATTATTCAAAGATATTTAAAACAGAATCGACAAGATGAGCAAGTTTTAACGAGCCAAGTCCACTCATTTAAGGAATATTCATGGCATTCAATAAAGGAACGCTTCAGGCTTTAGGACCGGGACTTCTATTTGCGGCAGTGTCAGTAGGGGTTTCCCATTTGGTCCAATCTACCAGGGCAGGTGCCGGATATGGTTTTACTCTCATCTGGATAATCATTCTGGCCTTATTATTAAAGTATCCCCTTTTTGAATTTGGTCAAAGGTACACTGTTGCAACGGGTCACAGTCTGCTTGAAGGTTATCGCAGGCAGGGAAAATGGAGTCTGGTCCTTTACCTTTTACTTACCTTGGGAACAATGTTTACTGTTCTAAGCGCTATAACCGCCGTAGCTGCAGGTCTGGCAATTCAGCTGACAGGGTGGGAACCTTCCGTTTCAGGTCTATCGGTGATCACGGTTTGGTCTTTAATACTCATTATCATCAGTGTGCTCATCCTGGCGATTGGCCGTTTTCCTCTTATGGACAAAGTCATTAAAATTACCATGGTTATTCTAATTCTGTCCACTATTATTGCTACAATTTCTGTTCTTCCCAGGTTAAGCGGAATTCACCTTTGGGGATCTGTAGGTTTGAAAGATATCGGTTTTATTGTGGCACTGGTTGGCTGGATGCCCACAGGATTGGACGTTAGTGTCTGGCAATCCTTTTGGACTCTTGCACGAAAGAAGGAGACCGGCCATAGCGCCACTCTAAAGCAAACTCTCTTGGATTTCAATATCGGCTATATTGGAACCGGTATTCTGGCATTGATGTTTTGCATCCTTGGTACAGCAGTGATGTTTGATAAAGGCATTGAGATCCAAAATAGTGCAGGAGCCTTTGCCGGGCAAATCATCGATCTCTACACTTCAACTTTAGGCTCATGGAGCAGACCGATCATTGTCATTTCCGCCTTTACAACAATCTTCTCCACCATGCTAACCGTCATTGATGGCTTTCCCCGGGCTTTACAGCTTGTAGGAAGGCGTTTCAAAACTGCTGAAGATCGCACTGAAGTGCTTGAAAAATCAGGGCATTCGTTTGATTATTGGATCTGGATGGTTACGCTGACAATCGGTGCACTGCTTATCATCATTTTCTACCTGAAGAGCCTTGGCGATTTGGTTGACCTGGCAACAACGCTTTCTTTCCTATCGGCGCCATTCCTGGGTTTTCTCACTTACAAAGCCGTAATGGCACCGGATGTGCCGGATGAATTCAAGCCCGGTTTTTGGCTTCAATTGCTTGCCATTTCGGGAATTGTTTTTTTGAGCGCTTTCATGCTGTATTTTCTCTATTTTAGGTTTTTAAGTTAACAGTTTTGCTGACAAAACCGGATTTATTTTCTAGGACTATTTAATTGCTTAAAACACATCAAATGACTATTTTATCACAAGTTGATACTCAAAAAGAGTTGAGAGGTATTAACATGAAAGAACATGTAATATATAACCTTAGAGGATCGGGTCTTTTTGTGTTTTTCATATTATTTTTGGGCGGAACTTTGAATGCTCAAGAAACCCGCCAAATTAAAGATAAATTAACCATTCCCGACTCCACAACCGTTCAGATTGTAAAAACAAAAGACGGCTCGACACTCATCGGCCGAATAATCGAAATCAATGAAAACGATATCCAGTTTGAAACAAACATCGGAAACATAACGATTCCTATCGCAAAAATTGAGGATATTAAAGAAACTCCTGTCACTTCGATTAAAGATGGTAAATACTGGTATCCCAATCCCAATAGCACCCGGCTTTATTTTTCCCCAACCGGCCGCATGTTGAAAAAGGGGGAAGGCTATTTTTCAGATTATTACTTATTTTTCCCGGGCATAGCTTATGGTGTTTCAGATAATGTAACAATGGGCGGTGGTGTTTCTCTTATACCAGGAGTTGATTTCGAAAATCAAATTTTTTTTTTCACACCGAAGATCGGTATTAAAGCAACAGAGAATGCCAACTTTGCCGCCGGCGCACTCATTATACGCATTTCCGATTTTGGTGATGATCAGGATGACATCCCCATTATCGGTATTTTATATGGAGTTGGTACTTTTGGTACTGCGGATAAAAGTTTCACGATTGGGATCGGCTACGGCTTTGTTGATAGTGATCTCGCAGAAAAACCAATGATTGTACTCGGAGGAGAAAGCAGAGTATCTCGCCGAGTAGCTTTGGTAACAGAAAACTGGATTCTTCCGGGCGTGGACAGCGCTATTTTGTCTTATGGGATCCGGTTTTTTGGAGAAAAGATTAGCGTAGATCTGGCATTCTTGAATACTACTGACAGCGGAATTTTCCCTGGAGTTCCCTATTTGGATTTTGTTATTAAATTTTAAAAAGCTTACCGAGCTTCCTGATTGTCTGAAATTTGTTAATCAAAACAATCTAGAAGGCCTACTGTTGAATGATAAACGTAAAATAGAATTGAAACGCTTTGTTTCCGGTTTACTCTTTTTCTATTTCCTTTTTGTTGTCCAAACCTTTTCACAGAATGCTTCAGATTCCAATAATCAATTTGATAACTGGCCATCTTTTCGAGGAGCTTATGCAGAGGGAGTTAGAAACAATATGGACCTGCCCGATTTATGGGACGGCGAGAGTTTAAAGAATATCAAATGGAAAGTTAAAATACCCGGCCTTGCACATTCAAGCCCCATAATATGGGGCAATAGATTATTCGTCACATCCACTGTTAGCAGCAAGGGTGATACTTATTTCAAACATGGGTTGTATGGAGCAGGAACGGCTTCCGACGACAGCTCGACGCAAAAATGGATGGTTTATTGCCTGGACAAAAAAACCGGTACAACCTTATGGGAAAAGGTTGCTTACGAGGGAATTCCAATCGACAAACGCCACATTAAATCAACCTATGCAAATTCGACACCTGTGACAAATGGCCGTGTTGTGGCTGCCTTCTTTGGCTCCCATGGCCTTTTTGTTTTTGATATGAATGGCAATTTGATCTGGAAAAAAGATCTCGGTCGAATAAATATAGGCGCTTATGACGTACCAAGCTATGAATGGGGATCGGCGAGTTCGCCCATTATTTATGAAGATAGGGTCATTGTTCAATGTGATACTCAGAATGAATCTTTTATTATCGCATGCGCTATCAAAGATGGCAAGACATTATGGAAAACGGAGCGTGACGAACTGCCCTCTTGGGGAACTCCTACGATTTACCCGGGAAAACAGCGCGTCGAACTGATTACGAACTCGTCAAATTTTATTTATGGTTATGATCCGTTAACCGGAAAGGAGTTTTGGCGGCTTGGCGGCAGTTCGCAGATTACAGCGCCAACGCCCATTTTCAAAGATAACCTGATCGTGGTAGCCAGCGGCAGACGGCCCGAAAAACCGATATTTGTCATTCGTGCTGGCGCCAATGGCGACATCTCACTCAAGGAAAAAGAAACCGCAAACCAGTATGTGCAATGGAGTAAAAGAGGCCGGGGCCCTTATATGCCGACACCGATTATTTATGACGGCTATTTATACGCACTTCAAAACATGGGAATACTGGATTGTTATGACTTCACAACCGGTGAGGCGATTTATCGCCGCCGCATTTCCCACCAGGGCGGTGGTTTCAGCGCTTCACCTGTGGCAGCTGATGGTAAATTATATCTCTCGGGTGAAGATGGTGATGTGTTTGTTGTGAAGGCAGGTCCCGAATACCAGCTTTTAGCAACGAACGAGATGGGCGAATTGATTATGGCTTCGCCCGCTTTGTCGGATGGAATTTTATATATCCGGGCTAAAGATCACCTGTTTGCAATTGGGAAATAGATCGAGATGAATCTAATTTTACAAAATTACATTTTATCTTGACAATGCAAAAATAATTAGTTATCATTCAGCTTTAATATATAAAACCAAGGGAATTTCAGGAGTCATAAATTCATGATATCTTGTTATTTAGGTACTAAAAAATAGTTTGAAATTATCGTCCAATATTTATCGATAGATTAATAATATACTAATAACAACTCCAATAAATATTTACATTCTTTTATACTAATTGTAAATCATTCCAAAATTAAGGGAGGAATGAAGATGATTATTCGCAAGGTAATTTTTGTTCTTTTGATCTCCTGTTCAGTTGTGCAAGCCCAGGAGACTTCAAACCTGTTTCAAGTCTTAACTGCCTCTAACCTGATTGAAAGGCCTAAAGTTTTCAGGGATTTGCAAGTGGTACTTTCTGCTAATTTAAAGGAAGATATACAAGGCGTTCAATTCAATTTACTGCATGATAAGGTTGACGAGTATAAGAAATTGGTTTTAAGTTTTGTTAGCCCTATCCATCTTGAACTAGATTCCAGAATATTTCAAATCCAATATTTATCAAAGATAGATACTATTAAGGTTAAAAATGACAAATTTTTTAATGAAACTGTCATCCAAAACATTGATACTCTTAAGTCTGGTATTAAAACGAACTTAAACAATTTGCTAAACCGCATAACAGGCACCAGTGAAGCCGATACATTAATCAGTTTTCTTGTATATGCAGGCGTTAATAATCTCACCAAAAAAAAAGACATCGAATACGAAGACAATTTTAATTACAATGTGAAAATAGCAGAAGTTGTTTTAAACGAAATCAGATCGAAATTGATAGATCTGTTCCTGGTTCATTTTCCAGAGGATGATAGTTCAACAGTTAGAACTCTCATTCAGGAAAGGTTGATTCCTACCTTGAATGCCACTATTGAGTCTACTGTGATCAGTCTGCGAGAGAATATTGTCAGTGTGTTCAACCAGGTTCACCAGGCGATCACAAATGAAATTGAAATTCCGTTATCAAATAAACTTAAAGGAATTTCAGGGTTGTCTTTTTCTGAAGGGCAAGGCGAATTTTCCGGTGGCATAATGCTTCAACTTCAAAATGTCTCAGGTAATTTACATTTGGCGTTCTACGCAAATGGAAACTTAAGTATGACAACCGGTGATTCGATTGCACATTCTCTGGTTGGTTTACAGTTATCCTATACTGGAAAATCGTTACAATTAGATTTATTGGCTTCCATTTATTTTGGTGATAAAGAATTTGAATTTGCAAAAGTATATGAAGTTGGAGGTGGACTAAGCTTGCGGTTCAAAGGTGGAGAAACAGTTGGGCTTGCCGGATTTTATTTTTTAAACTACGAAAGTGGCAAGAAAGAATCGTTCACATTAGGAGCTTCATTAAAAATTTCAAAAGCGGATCCGGCATTGATTGTTGGAATTAGAACAGCCTCCGGTTTCAAAGCTAAACCAATCATCCAAATTAGCTACCCAATAAACTAGTAGACACCTTTTAGGAAAATAATCATGAATATAAAAATCAAAATCTTGTTTTTTATTTTGTTGATTCCCTCTCTTCTTTATTCCCAGGATATGAATGTGATGAGCTATTACTCTTCCGATAATAACCTGGACGGCCAGCCCATGATCGGCATGACCAATGTACTACGATTTTTTCCGGTTTTTGCGCTACAGGACAGCATAAAAAAAGTAACCACAACCGTTTATTATGGCGGTAAAATTGACGTAAACGAAGCTGATAAATTAAGCGGCGGCAAATATTGGCAATCATTACTGCCGAGATTTCAGCTTGGAGATGCCATTCAAAGGGTTGAAGTTGAGGTTGAGTTTTATTTGGATAGTAGATATAGGGAGAAACTAAGAGTAGCTAATTTAGAAAGAGAAGTGTGTACAAGAAAATCTAATAAATATGAAGCAAGTTTTCGTAAATCTCTTATAACATATAAAGATTATAGGAGTGAATTGTTAAATGAAATCGGTGGATTAAGACAGGAATTACAGGATGGTCTAGGAGTGCATTTTAAAACTGTAAGGTCTATAATTGATTCTCTTGTGCAAAAAAATATCTTAGATTCCTATAGTATTGCTATGAATTCAGATTCTTTAAGTTCAAATTTAAACGATATTATCAATAATCTGCCATCTACCAGAACGCGGGATGAAAGTACAAAAAAGGATATTTCAGAACGAATGCAGAAGCTATTTTTGAATGAAGACCAAGTTGAAGATGTTGTGAAGAAGATAGATCAATACAAGAATGTGCTTGAAGGTTCCAAAGAAAAAAGGGAGAAATTCTTCGAAGAGTCCTATGCTGAATTAGAAATCATCAAAAATACTGATCGTGAAGAATACGCAAATGCTCAATGCTCTGCAAGACTAGATACAATAAAACAAGAAATCTTTGAAAAAATAGTAGGCTCATTCGCCGACACCTCCTTTTCCGGCCCCAGCATCCGAAAATCTGATTTAGTGATTGATAATAAATTCAAAACTGCTCGTATGCTTTACCGGTATTACAACGACAAATTGCGCTATCGGAAATCCCTGGATCCGGCGGAGCGCCTGGGTATTTTCCGCGTGCGGTTTGTGCCATTTCCCATAGTGGGCACAAAAGCAAGCCCAAAAGTCCAGCTCATACGGCCGGGAGAAAAGGGTTCGCCTGCCGTCTTTGAAATTGGCCTTTCGTTTGGAGATGATGTCGTCTCCGGCAATAATACTTTTAAACCGGCCTTGTCCCTAAGCCGTCTGGGTGTTGCTATCGTAATAACCGAGCAGTTGTTTAAGGAAGACGCGCAAATTTTTGGCTTAGCCCTCACTTACGATTTTAACTCTTATGGCAGTATTGGCTATGGCAGAAATCTTGCCGGTAAGGAAGACCACCCATATTACAGTTTCGGGATTAATAAAAAAGCTTTCCAACAATTAATGCGGGGAATGGCATCTATTTTTACAAATTAAAAGTGAGTTAACTCTTGCCCTAAAACTGCGCAGCTTTCTTTCAAAGTAACTTGAATCCATTCATTAATCATTGATATTATTTATTTTCTGAATATCTTTTTTCTGTATCCAATTTGAAACGTGTGAAGCATACAAGAAAAAGGAGAAGATGAAAATGACAAGAGAAGAATTTCTGCAACGGTTTTCGATGTTTTTTTTCGGAGCAGTTGGAGCGACCGCGGTATTATCAAGTTGCAGCTCTGAAAAGCAAGCGGAAACAGAAACGCAGGCTGCTCAACCGGAAGTAAAAATGGCTGTTGAGGACCCTTGTAATGATTTGACAGGTTTGACAGATGCAGAAATTACTGTGAGAAAAACATTTGAATACGTGGGCAAATCTCCCATTCCGGAGCAACTGTGTGATAATTGCCAGTTCTGGACATTGCCGGAAGCGGATGCAACTTGTGGCGGTTGCCAACTTATGAAAGGTCCGTTTAACCCAAAAGGCTATTGCAAACAGTGGACGGTAAAAACTGCCTAGATTATTTAATACTCATAAATAGTTTAAAAAACATTTTCTAAATTGGGGAATCTAAATTCTTAAGGTTCTTCGGGCTAACGTTCAAAGTAATTATTTAAAAAGCCGGAAGAACTTTTCTTTTATGATTTTTTAAGATTTAGGACACTTCCTGTCATTCTCCCCGGCTTCATTTGTTTCTTCCCCTTTTTGAACTTTTTGGCTATTTGGTTTTTTTCTTTGCAAAAAGCTTATTAAGCCATGGGTTCAAATCCACGCCCATGCCAAAGAAGTTTGGTTTGATATCCAATGTCTTTCGTAGAGCAGGCTCATCATCAGATTTGAGCTTATCCCTAATTTCTGTGAGAATCTCAATTGCTTCACTTTCCGTTGGCTTGGTTATCTGAATTTCACCCAATAACTCAGCCACGCTGTATTCTTTCGAGGAACCGTCCGGGACAAAGTCGTCTTTTTTCAATGAGCTTAGCACCAGCAAATGAGCATAACTGACGGTGGTCTCGGGATCGTCCGGCATGGGCACATTCTCAATGACACTCAGTTTTTCGAAGCTATGGTTGATTTCCCTGAACGCGTACAGGATGGTGGCGAAATAATGCCGCTTCTGGCTGCCATTGACATACAGGTTGATTTTTCGGGCATGATCATCCGCGATGACCAGGGCGCGTGCCTTGAAAATCTTATTCTTCAGCAGGATGCCGGTTCTCCACAATTGATCTCCATCCGTGTCCTTGTGCATTTTTACGATGAATCGGGGCATGATTGAGCGCGGTAGAAAGTCATAATCGAATTGAAACCGGATGCAGTTCTCATAGTCAAATTTAAAATCGGGTTCTTCGACATTGAGAAGATCCGGGATGAGGATTTGATCCTGGCTCAACGAGTAAGAAAGCTCAAACTCTTTCATTAAATCTACGATATAGTTTCGCTCATCGAGCGCATAGTTGATTTTACCCAGGCTCAACTTCATGTGTTTGTCAGTGAATTTTTCCTTGTTCAGAATATCATCGATATTATCTTGATCGATAATGCCATATTTCCCGGCCGTTTTTTTGGAGTTAATAATCTTGTAAACCGCTTCCGTGACCCACTTTGGATTGAGCACATTTTTATCGGCCAAATTTTTGAAATGCAGGATAACCCCAAGATCGTGGAGAAATTCAATCAGTATTGTTCTTTGCTCAGTTTCGATTTGTTTCCCGTCGCATAACTTTTCATAGCCTTGATAGCTAATGTAGTTTTCTGTTGTCGTTTCTAACTGTTTTTTGATCTCAAGCCAACTTTCCGCCCAGACTGACTGCCGCAATTCAACTTGCTTTATTTCTTCGCACAGGTGTTCCTTAAACTCATTGATGGCATCTCCCGAAGCGCACGACACCTTGTGAAACCCTTTGATGCCCTCATATTTTGCAGTCAGGAACTTGCGGTTTTCTTCAAAGGAGGGGTTTTCATCGATCTTGTTGATAACAATCAGGATGGATGAGTTGCCGCCGAAGCTTTCGATGTATTTTAGCCAGTACTCGGCCTTTTTTTCTTCCCTGGCATCGAGTACCAGAATATAGAGGCTGCGCTTGGATAGAAAGAACTGGTGCGTTGCATGCATGATTTCCTGGCCACCGAAGTCCCAGAGGCGCACTTTGATTGATTCTGCTCTATCCTTTACTTGTCATTCATTGATGTTGATGCCGTGTGTTTGCGATTCATTCTTCCGGAATTTCTGCCCCAAAATGCGGCGGACCAGCGAAGTTTTACCTGCTCCGCCATCGCCGACAAGTATTATCTTTGCTTCGTTGAGGGTTTGCTGCTGGCCTTCTAATGACTCAAAGTATTGGTGAATCGCCTGAATGCCTTTTTTGGCTATTTCTAGCGGTGGGGTTTCTAGTGGGTTGCCATAAACAGTGAGTTCCGTTAAGTTAGTTAACTGGCCTATCTCTTTGGGCAAGCTGGTCAGTTTGTTATCATCAACAATGAGTTTCGTTAGCTTGGAGAGCTGACCTATCTCCTTGGGCAAACTGGTCAATTGGTTGGAATGGAGATTGAGTTCCGTTAGTTTGGTGTGCCGGCAAATCTCACTGGGTAAGCCGGTTAATTGGTTGGAATAAAGTTCGAGTTTCGTCAGGTTTGCAAGCTGAACAATCACTTTGGGATAGTTTGTTAGTTGGTTAGGACCAATAGTGAGATTCACTAGCTTAGTGAGCTGGCCAATCTCCGCGGGCAAGCTTATCAGTTGGTTGTCATGAAAGCTAAGAGAGGATAAGTGCTTTAGCTCAAATACAGCCTTTGGAATTTCTTTCAACCCCATTTGATCAAGGCCTAATTTAACAACACGTCCATCAGCCCCCTGTTCAAAGACTCCTTTTAAGATTTCATCTTCGTTTAAGTCGGTTTCACTTTCCAGCTTTATCCCCAGTTCTTTCTCTATTTTTATAATAATCTCTAAGTCACGCGACATCGTCCTAACCTATTTTTTGATTCTTAACCATCACAAAGTTATAAGATATACACTGACTCGCAAGAGAAACTCAATTTCCAGCAACAGGAAACCGGCTGCATGACAATCTTATGTCATGAGTTAAATGCTATCATTCTTCCAATCGCCAAATCCCGGTAAGTAAAATATAATATGACCATGGGTCCGATTTACTTTAAAACGGCTGCCATCAGAACCTAGCTAAATAGCAAAATAAGAATTGTGAATTAAAATTGTTCCTATTTGAAAACATTTTTTCAAATCCCATAACAAAATCAATAAATATTCAACAGGGTAATGGAGTTTAGAAAACTTTTTCCGAATATTATATGAAGACATTAGTACGATTCGAAAAAATTAAAGGGAGCCTGGCAACAATGATAGATTTAAAATCTGACTTTCATCTTCATACATGTGACGATTTAAAAGATTATGTAGGCCATACGGGATTTGAATTAATCGATTGTGCGGCACAACGGGGTTTTAAGGCATTGGCTATCACCAATCATGATCTTTTTACCTTTAATAATGACTTAAAAAGCTATGCGTCCGACCGGGATATTCTCCTCATTCCCGGCATCGAAAAGAAAATCGCAGGGAAGCATGTGGTATTATTAAATGCTTTCCCTGCCACCGAAAGAATTAAGACTTTTGACGATTTATATTATGCAAAAAAGGACGGACTTTTTGTGATTGCACCGCATCCTTTCTTTAAAGCGAGGTGCTGTTTGGGAAGAAAGCTGATTGATGAAATCGAGCTGTTTGATGCAATAGAATTTTGTTTCTTTTACAGCAAATTATTTAATCTGAATCGCAGAGCTGTCAGGGTAAGTGAAAAAAATGGGTTGCCCTTAATCGGGAATTCCGACTGCCATCTCCTGGACTATATGGGTGTTTGCCATTCAATGATAGAAGTTGAAGAAAAATCCATGGAATCTGTATTTTTGGCCATCCGAAACAATAGTCTCAATGTAATAAGCCAGCCAATATTTTTGCTAAAACTTCCTATGCTGCTGTTGGAAATGAATAAAAAACGACGGAAACTCTCGGAACAAAAAAGACAGGAATTGGCCCTGCCTGCTTTCGAATTCAGAAAAGAATTGGAAGAAGTTTCAATGTAAGATAATTTGTGTGGGCTTATTTAAGAATTGTTATTTTATTTTTCCTGGACTTTTCCTGCCCCGAAACCTTATCTGTCACCTTACCAAAAAATTCATACAACCCTGGCTTTAATTTGGTAATATCTATGCCGATATGTTCTTTTCTTGTTTGGTCAGGTATGTCAAAATTATAGACCACCGAAACTTTTTTCGCCTTATTGTCCAATCTTCCTTTCTTGTCTAATTTGATAATCCCAAATTCAAGCGTATAACGAGCAGTACCTCCGGCATCTTTTCGCAAGTGATAAATTTCGCAATAAACCTGTAGAGGATCGCGTTTAGATACTTGTTGAGCCGGCACCAATGGGAAGGGAAGGTGGGATTTGTAATTCTCCGCCGGAAAATTTACACCCAGTACCCAATCGCTCAATTCCAACGAATCCGGATTGGCGGTTAAGGGCTTTCGGGTTCGGAAGAAGGTTTTTCCTATTGCATGAAGCCTGCTTTGCTTCTCAGAAAAACGATCTCCCTCTGCTGTAGAATCAGCGTAATTACCAACGGCTTCGGAAGAAACAGAATAATGGTTATCGGCTTGCAGATGGTTTACCATAAATACAGAGATATTATCCATTCCTTTCGGAATAATATCTTCAACACGATCTATTTCATACAAATATTCATCCCTTATGATCAGGGTCTGTTTAAGTTGATAATCCGGAATTTCAATGGTTTTTTTGCTCTTTGCCGATACTTTCCTGGGTTTAAACTCTGGATAAGAAAGAGCGATAATTGCTAATTTTGGCTGGTTTTTTTGATCGAGTAAGCGAATGTTATGGGTTATAATATCAATTTTACCAAACTGGTTTTCGTAATCCGATTTGTCCAAATTTGCATATTTGTAGGTAGGATTTTGTTTGTCATTAAATTTATTGGAGATGAAATTACTTTTTAATTGTACAAATAGCTCTCTGTCCCAAAGAAATCCCAACTCAAGATAACGATCCATAAAATAATCACCAAATAAGGAAAGATCAGCGTAATACATGATTTGATAAATTAACTGTCTTTTCGGAAGAAGAGATTCAACACCTTCAACTAAACCGAAACTGCCTGAACCATATCGATTCGCAAAAAGAAACACACTGGACTCTTTGGTTCCCAGTTCGTAATACGACCAAACCTCATATTCAGGGTTTCGGTCCTCCGATTTGATATTCATTCTTGCCCGAGGGTTGGCCACTCTAAACATAAGTTCCAACTGACTGTTCGATGAAGCGCCTAATGTCCCGGTTTTACTCCGATCCGGTAAGCCATATTTTATATAAATTGTTCCTCTTGCATCGCATTTATAAACACTGTTGCGATTTCTGCTAAAATGTTTTCTAGCATAGGCTATGCGTTCCCAATGTTCGATCAATCGTTCATTGCCCCGGGTGGCAGGCCGGGAATCTTTTTCAAGCCAATATAATCGAATGAATTGACAAATTTCCTCATCTTGTTGTTTGAGCGTTTTACGCCAAACAGCTTGTTCTTTTTCATCAAGCAAAGGTAGAATTCTCTCCACCTCCTCTTTTAGGATCCTTTGCAAATGATCCGGAGTCTTCTTAGAAAATCCCCATATATAAATCTCACTGGCATTGTTATAATATTTTTGTGCTTTCATTTCGGTTGCCAGTTCGATGAAGGCTATTCCAATGCGTGGATCAACTTTGTCCAACTTGTCTAATTCATAGCGAGCAGACCACCAAACTTTGAGTGCTCCTTGCCAATCGCCGCTTTTTCTTAACTCTTTCCCTTGGGTAAAATAATCCTGGTTGGCATTAAGCTGCGAAACGACGCCAGGTGGCTGCATCAAAGTGCAAATCGCCAAAGAAATATAAAGAAGGTAAAATTTAGTGATTTTAAGCATTCAATTTACGCGATAGTTGAGTAACAAAACAATAAACGCTATGAATCATTTATCGGTTTCAGACGAAAGCTATTTCAATAAAATCATCTTTCTCATTTGAATAAAATCACCCGCTTGTAGACGGTAAAAGTAAACACCGTTTGCAAGCCGGGAAGCGTCAAAATCTACCAAATAATTCCCACTGTTTTTCTTTTGATCAACCAGGATTTGCACCAACCGGCCGGAAGTACCATAAATTTTCAGCGAGACGTGTTGAGGTTTGGGAAGAGCATATTGAATGATTGTAGTAGGATTGAAAGGGTTAGGATAATTTTGAGATAAGCTATATTCGATAGGAATATCCAATTGTTGATTCTCAACAGTCGTTAAGCTGCTATCTTCTTCAATTTGTAAAAACTGGTTCACTGCCGTATTTTCAAACGTTTCAACTATCCCGGATGGCCATTGAACCGTAATCGAATCAATAAAAGTTGCATCGCCCAAACCGAAAACAGCATTAAGGCTATTCTGGCCACCCCAACCTCCGCCGGTTAAACCGCTTAATTCACGTACTTGCCAAATGGAAGTTCCATTGATTGTGGCTTTTAATTTAATTTTAGCACCGATAGCAGATGCATTAGAAGCAGTTCCTTTTAGAAGCAAATTAACCCAATTATTGTTATTGTCTCCCCTGCTTTTATTGTTCATATACAGGAAATTCTTTTGATCCACAGTAAAACTATTGGCCACGAACATATCTAAAAATCCATCTCCATTATAATCACCCCAGGAACATCCGTTTGAATTGCCAACATTGTTTACAATATTGTTTCCATCGCCTACTTTAATAAATGTACCCTGACCATCAACATTCTCGTATAAGTAATTTATATCAATATTGGTTACAAAGATATCCAGGTCGCCATCGTTGTCATAATCACCCCAACCGCTGCCAAAAGAAGCCGCGTCGTCGGCAACTATTTCACCGTTGACAATTTTTTCAAATGCAGCCAATCCACTTTCTGCAAACAGGTTTTTATAAAAGGAATTGACTCCCTTATCATTAGGTATAAACAGGTCCAAATCACCATCGTTATCCATATCACCCCAGCTTCCGCCCATGGAACGGCTATCTTCATTGACAATATCAATCCCCAGAATTTTTGTAAAGCTTCCATCCCCATTATTTTGATATAGATAATTATTACCTATATTGGCAACAAAAAGGTCTAAATCTCCATCATTGTCATAATCTACCCATGATCCGCTAATGGAACGCCCACCATCATTGACAATTTCTCCTTGCGTTACTGGTGTAAATGAATAATCCGGTGGACCATTGTTGTGATACAAGGCATTGTTCTCCTCCACACCACTTCCATTTGCAACAAACAAATCAATATTCCCATCATTGTCATAATCACCCCAGGTTCCGCTGTTGGAATCGTGATTATCGGTTACAACATTGCCATTGTTGATTTTAGTAAAATTACCACCTTCATTTTTATATAAGAAATTTGTTTGGCCTAATCCGAAGAAACTATTTGCAACAAACATATCTAATTTGTTGTCGTTGTTATAATCACCCCAGGAGCTGCCAAATGAATTACCGGCATCGTTGACGATTTGACCCGCTTGAGCAGAAGATATTTTGGAAAAGGAACCGTCACCATTATTGTGGTATAAAAAATTATCAACACCTATTGAATTGGTAATGAACAAATCCAAACGCCCATCATTATCGTAATCGCCCCAGCTATTACTAACGGTATTGCCGCCATCAAGGACAACCTCATCATCCGTAATCAGCTCAAATAATTTGTTAGGGCTTGGACTCCCGGATGTCAGGTTGTCTCCCACATGTTCGCTTTCACTATTTGCATAAACCGCTGTTACTCTGTATAAATATTCCGTCCCGGCAACAGTAGACTGGTCCACAAAAGAGGTCCTTTCCGCAGGCACATTTGTGAGTAGAGATTCTTTACCGGTTTTTTCATTTTTACGATAAATATTGTAAGAAAGTAAATTGGCAGAACCTCCGCATTCACCCGGCAAATTATTGCCTATACTAAAAAATTCAGTGTTACTTGGACTTGTCAGGTTTATAGATTGACCATCGGGTGGTCTTGGTACATCAAAACCAAATTCCAAAAACGGACTTAAATTACCGGCATCATCATTAATGGCAATATTTACGGCAACCTTGTCATCGTTTCCAAACTTTGCGCATATTTCGAATAAAAGCTGAAATTGGGGCACCTCTCCTGTTTGTTGAATTTCGGTTACCAATGAACCTGGAATCAAGCGAGCTTCCGCTCCATATGGTGATGGTTTGGAATATACATTCACGATTGAACTATCGGAGAGATCCCCATTTGGATCTTTAAGGAGAATGACTAAATTGATCACTAATGTGCCCAGTGAACCATCCGGGAATTTGCATTCATTCTGTGCTTTTTTTGCAAATGAAGTCCCAAATAAACCGAAAAATGGAGCAGATGCATTAAGCGGTTGATTCCATGATATCTTGACAAAAGAAGAAAGCTCTTGTTTTTTATCCACGACTTGCTCCAAAGTCAGGTTCCTGGGTAAACCCAGGTCTTCAATTCGAGTGACAAATATATCCAATTCACCGCTACTTGTGGGTTGGAACGTACCAAAATCAGCTGTGGAACTAAAACTTCCGGTAACAAATGTATTTAGCAGGTTATTTTCTTCGCCTCGATTATCTTCATACGAAAATGCTGTCGCTGCTACGGCATTGCCAAAATCATCTTCAACACTACCAGAGTGTTTGGTCCAAAGTAATCGTCCGGATTGATTGTACTTGGCAATAAAAATATCTCTGCCACCGTTGCTTTCCAATTTATACTGATTTTTCAACCCTTTTGCAAACACCATAGATTCTACATAGTCTCCTGTGATCAAAACAGAAACAGCTTGCGGTCCCAGAGGATCCCTTCGCCTGAAAACATGTATTCCCCGGCTCTCATCTCGGCCAATACTCCCGGCTTGTTCAATCCAAATTAAGTTGCCATCATCATCATACCTGGCGACAAAAACATCTCGGTCCCCGAAGCTTGTTAAAGATTTATTATCGAAAATTCCCGTATCATTAAAACCACCAGTCACATAAAGATGGGTTTTACCAAATTCTTCGTCATCTTCATGTATATATCTTGCAATGCCATGTCCCTGGTCTTTGCCTTTTCCTCCGGCTTGCTTAACCCAAATTAATAAACCATCCGGATCATATTTAGCAATAAAGATGTCTTTATCTCCCCGGCTGGTTAATGATGTTTCGTTATTTTCACGCTGGCCAAAAGTTGCCGTGGTTTCATCAAATTGTCCGGTTACAAAGCTATTGCCAAATTCATCTAAAGTTATGCCCTGGCCATTGTCACTTTGCGGGCCGCCGGCTCTTTTTGCCCACACAAGTGCTCCTGTATCTCCATCATACTTTGCTACAAAAATATCTTTATTGCCGGCGCTGGTCAACTCAGTCTGGTTTGCTTCACCTTTACCAAAAGTTGCCAAATTCCTAAACCATCCGGTTATCAAAACATCCGAACCAAAATTCCCAGCGGCAATACCTCTTCCGATATCTTCCCCGGAACCACCTGCACTTGTAGCCCATATGACATTACCCGAACCATCCAATCGAGCTACGAAAATGTCATCACTGTTTGAATCAGATACCAGTGAAAAAGAGCCAAATGCTACCGCGTCTTGAAACGAGCCCACTATAAAAATGCGAGAATCCGAAGTAGCAACGTCATTTCCCGCACCTTTACTGGATGCATTGCCAAAAACCTTGGACCAGTTTAACGTGCTCGTTGAATTATTATAATTGTTAATAAAAACATTTTGATCGAGTTTTCCGGTTACAAGAATATCACTGGACCCCAACAATGAAATTCCTTGGCCGGAATCTTTGTCGGAACCGCCGACTTGATTCAGCCAACAATATCCGACACCTTGAGCCGAAAGCTGATTTGTAATAGCGAAAATACTTATAATGAAAATCAACTGGAATTGGTTTTTCTTCATGTCTACTCCGATTATCAATGGTTTAAAATATAACTAGAGAATTATGGAAATCCCAAAAGTGGGAATTATGTTTGACCTAATCCCGCCATTATTTAAGGGAACCAGGGCGTTACCAAGAATTAAAAGCCGGTCAGAGGGTGCAATTTTAAAGCCAATTGCGGCATTGAATACATGATCATAGTCAGCTACAGGGATATTACTACGATCAATAATTTGCTCATAACTAGCTTGTCCCGGGAATCTTGTTCTGGTAATAGTCGTTGTTCCCGGAAGTATATTAATTGCTTCATCACTTTCCAAATCGATTTCACCGAGCATGTCTAAAGCGAATGTAATGCCGTCGGTCAATTTTTGATCGAAACCAATCAGAAATTCAAATTCATCACTGTCATTATTTGCCCAACGGCGATCATAACCAATATTTATATGAGGATTGAAATTGCCGATTTTCTTAGAAAAGAATGCAGACAGTTTTGCACTTGGTTCTCCGGTACCCAGGAAGTTTTCTTCTTTACCGGTTGGAAAACGATATTCTATAAATGTTGCGAAGTTCAAGCCTGACTCTTGTGCGAAACTATATTTAAGTCTAAGCGCAATATCGCCAATTCCGGATTCACGGCTCTCATAGTCAACGGTATCTGTCAGCTGCGGATTAATGACATCATCATTATAATTGAATACTGCCTGCCCAAATTGTATTAAAGTAATGCTGTTAATAACTGCTTTTGCCGTGCCGTTAAGATTGAGATTGATCCAAGGAACCGCAACACCAACATCCAAGTTATGTGTGAGCCCATAGGTTGAATAGAAAACAACGGCATTGGCATTTAATTTTAGACCAGGAAAGAAATCTATGGTATCATTATCAACTAGGTCGTTGGGATTGCTTCCACCCAACAAGCCATTATTATTGGCATCAATCGTAATCGTAAATTGAAAATCTTCAATGGGCAGTCCCCTGAATTCGGATAAGTTATAAGATGAATAATTTAATCCCAAATAAAACTTTCCTTTTCCTATGGTTTCAGCTCTTTCTCCAAAAATAGGACCCAGGCTTTCCGTGATCAACTCCGGGACCCCTGTTTGAAGATCGATTGTTACGCCTGCTATAGTAGAAGTCAGGGGAAAAGACGCAATACTTGTGGTAATTAAACTGCTGATACTCAACAAAGCTTCTCTCGCTTCCATCAAGGGAATATCAGTAATTGCAGGAGAAGCTAATCCTGATACAAATAAATCCTCATTAAATAATTTTTTTGTGATTCGTTCGAACATTTCAGCGGGTTGAGCGATTGATATATTGGGGCCTAAAAATATCCATGCAAAAATCAAAACAGCAATTCTAAAAGATTTCTTCATATGATCTAATAAAAGTTGAAATTCCATAAATGCAGTTCCCTTAAATTTTTGCCCAATAGGTTACCTGGATTGCAAACTCGAAATCTTCCATCTGCCGTTGATTTTTTCAACATTCCAGGTATATGCATAACTAATGGGCGGTCTTTTTCTATTTTTATTATCAACATAAAAAAGACGCATTATGATGTTAACTGTAGCGCTATTTTCGCCGAATTTAATGCTTTCTTGTGCGATTTGCACCCTTTGAATATTGACACGCCTAAAAGTAGTGCGCCATTTGTCCCTTTCAGATTCGATTAAGTCGGTAAATAATGAGCGAACACCTTCAATATCCTTTTGCTCTAAACTTACTTTGAATTTGTCAATGACGCTTTTAACACCTTGCTCAATTATAGATATTCGCTCTCTCTCACTATTAGTTTTTTCTTTTTCCATTAATGCAGCTTCAGTAACCACTTGACCAAAATTTAGTTCTGCATCTTTAAAATGGCTGGCAGCTGCGTTAAAATCATTTTGATTGTATGCTGTATTGCCTTCCGTTTCAAATTGGATGGCTTTCTGGTATTTTTTCTTTGTGAAATCATTTGGTTGAACATTTGCTTTTGCAGTATTCATTGAAGTTTTTGCAGTATTGGCGTGGATTCTAAGTTCATTCAGGATATTATCTCTTGCTTCAGCATAAAGCCTTTTTGCATTCTCAAAAGACAGTGAAGCGGCATTATAATTCTTGGAATCAAATTCGCCGGCACCTTTATTTTCGCTGTTAAGCGCTTGTTGAAATAGTTCGTTGCTATTTTTATCTGTTAGACTTCCCGGAACTTGCGTTTTGATCTCCAACATATCTGACCGTATTTTCACAACCCTGCTTTCTATATTGGGTTTTGTTGGCCGTTGAATATTCACAAAGGATGCCGCTTCTTCCTTCGCTTTTATGTATCCATCTCTTGCAAGTGTAAATGATTGGATTGCAGCAAGCAAAGCCTTTTTGCCGCCTTCAATTATTTTTTCATTTCCGGTAGTTTCCTGCTTACCTGCATCATTATAATATGCACTTGCTTTTTCTTGCGCCCCTTCTCGATCAGCCGCTGTTTTCTCCTTAAGCATTTCTTTTCGGATAGTTACCAATTCCTGCTGGAGCATGTTGAGGTTTTCGGTTCCGGTTGTACCGGCAACTTGTGTTGTTGGTTTTGCCGGCACTTGGGAAGACTGCCAGGATAGCAGGCTGATTACTACGGCTAGTGCAACAACCGAAGAATGGATCAACACTTCGATCTTGCTAACACTGTCTGGACCTTTACGACCGTGGAAATAAGCAATAAAGCCTGCAATTGGAAATCCCGACAAAATCCAAATCAATAATACTTGATGCCATCTAGGATCCAATTTGTATTGATCGATAAAATAGGGTCCTACTTCAAAAAGACCGATAGAAATGGCGAGGTAAGAACCGACAATGGGTATGAATCTGCGTCGTCGAATTCCTCGAATAATTCGAGTAATAATGGAATCTCTGGATGCCGGAAGTTTTTGAGCTGGAAATGCTTCGAGAGAAAGTGTGACTTCTCCTGCCTGAATTTTATTTAATTGATTGAGAGCATGATCGGCACTTTGAGTGCGAACCTCCATTTCTTTTTCAAGCAAACCCTCTACAAAATTGAAGAGTTGACTTGATATTTTTTTTATGGTGGATAATTCATTTGGCGATTCGTTGAGAATCTCAAATAGAATTGCAGCGTCATATTCACCGATAAATGGTCTCCTACCAATCAACGCTTCGTACATAATCACGCCGAGTGACCAAAGATCGGAACGGGCATCCACAGTTTCACCCCTTACCTGTTCCGGTGACATGTAGGATAGCGTTCCCACAGTAGTTCCACTCTGGGTCATATGGCTGTGCTCATCACGAAGGGCTAAGCCAAAATCCATTATTTTTACGATCCCGTTGTGATCGATCATGATATTGGCAGGTTTTAAGTCGCGATGAACAATGCCTTTTTTATGGGCGGCTGTAAGCCCTTTACATATTTGTTTAGCTAGCTCAATAGCATGTTTCTCAGTTAAAGGGCCTTTCGCAAAGCGAATATCCAAGGATTCACCATCCACCAATCCCATAGCTATGTACGATTGGTTTTCGAATTCTCCAAATTCAAAGATGGTGCAGATGTTGGGATGATCTAATGCCGAGACTGCTTTCGCTTCATTATGAAATCTTTTTTTCAATTGCTCATTTTCAAGTAAATGAGGAGGAAGGAATTTGAGAGCTACATCCCGGTCTAAGGTTGCGTCGTGAGCACGGTATACCACTCCCATGCCTCCCTGGCCAATTTTCTCTTTAATTTGATAATGTGAAACAGTTTTACCGATCATAGGATTTGATTCAATTATGTTAACTCATTATCCAGGAAAGGTAAAATTTGTAGTTGCACAAAACAAAAATCAAGAATTTTTCTATTTTTTTTATGATAGCCTTGAATTGATAACCGGCAACTAGAGTCAATTCATCTATTGATGATTTGTTTTACTTTATAAAACAATTAAATGACTTCTCTCGTAAATGGCTAATCATTCATAAAGGATTATTTCAATGGAACACATTACCCGTATAGAAGAAATACTATTACTTTCCGTTTGGAAGTTACAAAAACAAGCTTATGGTTTGTCGATTCGCAAGCATAGTTCGCAGTTATTAAACAAAAACATATCAGTTGGCGCTGTTTATATCCCTTTGGAACGACTGGTAAAAAAGGGTTGCTTGTCAGTTTGGGAAAGCGAACCGACACAAACGCGGGGTGGCAGAAGGAAATGTTTCTATAAAATGACTGCCAAAGGATTGGCTGCTTTAAATGCAGTAAAGCAATTACACGCAGAAGCATGGGGCGAACTACCTGAACTGGTTTTCGAAAATTGAGACTATTAGATAATAGAATGCCATTTAACGAAAGACATCCTCCAATTATCGCCAAATGGCTTCTAGAGTTTTTATTCACTCCGCAACATGACTCTATCATTGGCGATTTGGAAGAGGAATATTATGATTGGATTGATCGCAAAGGTTGGTTATTTGCAACTACTATTTACTGGTTTCAAACCGTTAAATTAATCCCTTCGTTGTTTTTCTTAACTCTATTCTGGAGTCTTATTATGTTTAAAAATTATCTAACTATCGCATTGCGGACTCTATTGAAATATAAAAGCTTTTCAGCGATCAATATATTAGGTTTGGCATTAGGGATGCCCGTTTGCCTGATAATCATTTTGTCAATTATCGAACAACGCAACATGGATCAATTCCATGAAAACAAAGACCGGATATATAGAATTATTACAACAGCTGAGAATAAAGTTTTAGGAAATCAGCATCGTTTTGCCAGTTCACCGGCTCCATTGGTTCAAACTCTGCTCGATGATTATTCCAGTGTTGAAGATGCCGTTCAATTGGTGCGATTTTATTCAGCCGGAAAATATCAAGATAAAGTTTTAGATATTGGCGGATTTTATGCAGATGAATCGTTCTTCAATATTTTCAGTTTCGATCTGAAAGCAGGAGATCGGGACAAAGCGTTGGCCGAACCTTTTTCAGCCGTGATTTCATTGGAAACTCAACAAAGGTTCTTTGGTAATGAAAATCCGTTGGGAAAAATTTTGTCCTTTACGTTTGGCGATGTTCTTATTACAGGAGTGCTGGATGAATTACAACCAGGCCAGACCACTCACTTTAAATATGATATTTTGTTGTCATTTTCAACAATCCAGGTTTTACGAGACCAGGGTTACCAAATAGTAAGCTTGGATAATTGGAATAATCATACCTCATTTTACACTTATCTTCTGCTTGCTGATAACGAAGCAACATCACAAATAGAATCTGCTTTTTCTCAAATTATAAACAGAATGTATGATGAACAGAGTACTCATAATTATCAATTCCATTTACAATCCTTAACTGGAATAGCGCTTGGACCAACCCTGACCAACCACCTGGGAACAATTATGGACACTGAAGTCCTGACTATTTTCATCATTGTGGCTATTATCATGATGCTGCCGGCTATTTTTAATTATATCAGCCTTACGATCGCAAGATCCCTCAAACGAGCAAAAGAGATCGGGGTACGAAAAGTTTCAGGAGCAACTCGGGCTCAAATCATCAGGCAGTTCGTAAGTGAATCGGTTGTTGTGGCTTTGCTATCTTTGATTCCTGCTTATGTCTTGTTAACTTTACTTCTCCCAGTATTTAGTGATTTTCAATTCGTAGAATACATGGCGGTAGATTGGGCCGGCAATTATTGGGTTTATTTATTTTTTGTTGTTTTCAGTATTATTGTCGGGATTGTTGCCGGTTTTTTACCCGCGATCTATTTGTCCTCGATGCTACCTGTTCAGGTACTAAAAGGGATGTCTCCTATTCGTGGGTTTTCGGGATTAACGTTACGAAAAGGTTTACTTATTGCCCAGTTTGCTCTTTCTCTTTTCTTTATATTGAATACCACATTGATTCACAAACAAGTTAAGTTCATGCTAAATGCGGATTATGGATTTGACAAAGAAAATGTGATAAGTGTTCGATTACGGAATACAAACTATGATTTATTTAGAAATGAACTATTAAACAAATCAGATATTGTCGATGTTTCTGCTACATCAAGTATTATAGGCCGGGGCTATACAAAACCAAATTTATCTGTACAATCAAAGAATTTATCCGAACCAATTAAATCGGTGCAATTCTCTATCAGTGAAAACTACCTGGAAAACCTTGGTTTTACACTCAAAGCAGGGCGAACTTTTTCAAAATCGTTCTCCACCGATCAGACTCAAGCCATCATCCTAAATGAAACAGCAGCACAAAGACTAGGCTTTACCAATAACCGTGACGCCATCAATCAAATGATCACAGTTGACGAATCTGCAGATATGCAAGTTGTTGGGATTGTCGAAGATTTTCATTACGATCGATTACACAATGCCATTGAACCGGTTATTTTGCGTAACAATCCGGCTAATTTCAGATATGCTATGGTTCGACTTCAACCTGGCGATATCACAGGAAGAATAGCCCAGGTTAAAAGCGCCTGGCAAGATGTCAGCGCTGGGAACGAGGTTTTGCGCTATCAATTTTTGGATGATTACATTCTCGGCGCCTATAATGACATGCGTGATATCGCTGTTTTCCTGAAGATCATCGCGGGCTTGGCCATATTTATTGCCTGCCTTGGTTTATTAGGTATGGCCATATTTAACACGGAATCTCGTACCAAGGAAATCGGTATCCGAAAAGTACTTGGCGCAAGTGTGGGTAAAATTGTCATGCTGCTTTCCAAAGACCTGGTAAAGTTGATGGCAATCGCTATTGGGATAGCTGCAACGTTAGATCTATTATTTATCACCAATGTCTGGATGAATCAATTTCCATACAGAGCGGATGTTGGACCGGGCTTATTTGTGTTTGGCATCGCTTTGGTTGTGGCGCTGGCATTTTTAACCATTGGAACGCAAACATTCAGGGCAGCTTCAACTAAACCGGTTGAGACATTGCGGAATGAATAATTTCATTAGGTGATTATATAGTTGGCACACCCAGTTAAAGATAATACTCCATTTTTTATTTTCATATAAGCTTTTTTAAACGATTTAAATATAAACATCTTGGGGATATTTTGTATTATATGGTAAATTCAAAATTATTAACAGCTTATCCACTTCCTAAGCCCACTCGCCATACCGTTCGCCCTATTAAGTGTTTTTTATGTGTCTTCTGTTTTGAAAAAAATGTTGCGCTCTGTCGTTAATTTTCATAGTATAAGAACGTAAATAAAGACAAGACGAAAGGACACTAAAATGGACAATGCAACAAACAAGTTACTTATACAGGGGTATAAGGAACAAATTTTAACATACGAAAAGCGTATAGGCGTTTTAAAAGAGATGGTGCGTGAGCGTGAAAATTCGTTTGGGGATAACGGTGAGGATAAGCCAAGCACTAATTTACAAAGTGGGGTTTTTAAACTTAAATTGGACGATGGGTACCCGCGCAAAATGTCAATTGAAAATAAGGTGGTTTTCCTCATCAAAAACAAGCAAAGATTTTTGCATGTGCGAGAAATCGCTAATCTACTCTATGAGAAAGAGCCGGGAATTGACAACAATGCCAAAAAACCTTTGGTAAGAAGATTAGCAACTATCTTGAATATTGCACAGGGAAAGAAAAAAGTAGTAAAGTTTAAAGTTGGGTCTTCAAATAGAAATTGTTTCTGGGGTTCGATTAAATGGCTTGATGAGAGTGGTGAAATTAAACCTGAACACAAATACGATGAAAAATATTTTTACATTAAAAAAGAAGTTGAAGGAATTGAAATTTGATTTAATAGAATAAAAAAAAGCGAGCCAACCAGGGACAAATCTAGCGGGCTCGCCAAATCAGAAACACCACAAAGACAAAACGAAAGAGCGGGTTTCTAAATGGAAACTTACACCATTTTCACTCGAAATGCAACCCTTTTTCTACATTTCGCAAATAGGGGTTTTAAAATAACTCTTGCCAGAGCACTTATACTTACTGCTTTTTGTATATAATTTCAAAGCGGAGGTGCTCGCCTATTGGTGAAGGCAACCAACTTATAATTGGCTTGACGTGACAGTCTTGTGAGTTCGAATCTCACCACCTCCGCCTAACTATTTCTTATCTTTAGTCTTAGAAGTCTTTTTTTCTGGAGGTACTTTGAGTATACTTTTTAAAGCATCTTCAAATTCAATCGGGTGTAAAGATAGTCGTTTATTTTTAGAAGGTTTTTTCTTCTCCATACCTCAAAGATAACTTAGGTTCATTTATTAATCAATATTTTCTGTGACTTCTTTGTTTTCTTATAGAACAATCGTTTTCCTTCTATAGATTTGAGGGCTGATGCCGTCCTTATTTCATCGTCCATTTTTCTAGAGTTCCAACGAAAATCAAACACATTCAAATATAATGGTAAGTGTTCACGGCTAATGTGATGAAATGTGCCGTTCACGCCTCTTTTTAGCAGGCTAAAAAATCCTTCGGCTGTATTGGTGTGAACTTCGCCTCTTACATATTCTTTTTGTCCATGACGAATAACATGGTGTTCGGCAAATTTCATCTCTAAGCCTCTATAAGACCGAAAATCATCTGTCATAATCCGTGCTTCTCTCTCAACATTCTTTTCAATACAGCTATGCAGATTTTCGCTGGTCACTCTCTTTAGTCGAACGTGAGGGGAACGTTCGCTCCTGGCCTATGGAGAGAGTTGCCGCC
>CAYXGW010000030.1:0-50628 GCA_964464595.1 uncultured Deferribacteres bacterium | reverse complement strand
CGGCATCCTGGTCGCAAAGCCAGTCGGCTCCTGAAATGGTATCATAAGCATGATCCTCAAGACTATCGTTCTGTTTGATAACTGCAGCAGCCCCTCCCTCTGCAGATACCGTGTGGCTGCGCATCGGATAGACTTTCGAAACCACAGCGATGCTCAGTTTTGGATTGGTTTCAGCAACAGTGATTGCGGCACGCAATCCGGCTCCACCACCACCAACTATCAATACATCATGCTTGTGAGCCATATGCTGCACTCTCTCCTTTAATTAGATTACTGAAAGAATTGTGTAGAATTTCGACCGCTGAAAATGACAAAAGAATTGAAAATATAACTTACGGAACTTTAATATACAACAAAAAATAATTCTAACTTGGTTTGTTAATATTTAGATATTACTAGCTTCATGCATTTAATTATTTTGTTAAGCATTGAACAGATTTCTTATTCAAAATATATTTGAATTATCAATATTGATACTATAATATGATACTGTGAAAAAATTAAATAGAAAACAACAAAGGATTTTAAATGAAATATTTCAAGATCCAATAAAATCTAATATTAACTGGGAACCAATAGAAAATTTGTTATTATCGCTAGGTGCTGAGATTAGTGAAGGTAAGGGTTCAAGAATAAGAATTTACTTGAATGGAGTAAAGGCTGTTTTTCATCGCCCTCATCCTGTAAAAGAAACTGACAAGGGCGCTTTAAAATCAATGAGACGTTTTTTAACTGAAGCAGGAGTTAGATGATGTTAAAATATAAAGGTTATACCGGGAATGTTGTGTATGATGATGAGTCTGCAATATTTCACGGAGAAGTTTTAGATACAAGAGATGTAATCACTTTTCAAGGGATGAGTGTAAAAGAAATCGAAAGGGCTTTTCGAGATTCGATAAATGATTATCTGGATTTTTGCAAATCTAGAGGTGAAGAACCTAATAAGCCCTTTTCAGGTAAATTTGTATTAAGAATGCCTCCTGAACTTCACCATAAATTGTATGTCAAAGCCGCTAAATCCGGTAAGAGTTTAAACAAGTGGGTAATAGAAAATCTAGAGAAAATTTCTCTTAAGAGTTAGGACTTTCTTAATGATTTGATGACTATTAATAAATGTTTGTTATTTGGATATTATTTATATTTTCGGGAAAGATATCCATAAATTGCGTATTTATATTTCATGCCCATTTTATCCTTCAATCTTACAAAATTAACCCTTTATCACCAAAGTCAATTTTTGATATCCGGAAGCTTCATAAAGCCAATCCGAAAAATGTTCCATCGGTTCTTAATGATTTGCACAATGTTACTAACAGCTACCTTATTCTGGTTAGCCATCCTGAGCTTTCCTGAAGATTTGGACCAATTCAAAGCTGATTTCATAATTGCACAATTTATTAAAGGCCCGTTCATTATCCAAATATTTGCACTTGTCTTTTGGTTTATACAATCAATCAAGCCTATCCCCAAAAGAATTAGTGAATTTAAGTTCTTATTGAGTTTACCTGTTCGGGCTAAACAAATCTTAATTCAGTTTTTAGTTTCCGATTTCATACGATATTCCTGGTTGCTGTTTGTCCTATCGGCAGCCTTTTTGGCTTTGGCGGCTTTCTCCTCTCTATCATTTTTATCACGTCCCATTCTGCTTTCAATTAATTTTTTTATATTGAATATATCACTAAGTACATTTTTGAATATCCTGCTATTCAACAAGGGATTTCATTCGAAATCAAATTATTTATTTAGATTAAATCCGTTTATCCAAGGTATTATTTTTGTAATTCATGGAGGGCTTCTCTTAGTCGCTATTTTAATCCCACTACAGATAAATACTTGGTCATTTTGGGTGATTTTCTTGAGCCTGTTAACCCTTAACCTGGTATTGATTTTGTTCAGCGCAAGTCTTTTTACAAATCATCAAATGAAAAATAGCTGGTTAATAAGATCTTCATTTACGACCGAAACTGACACTCAAATTCGGTTATCTGAATATTTAAAATATTGGACTTCCCAGTTGAGTAAACATCCCATGCTGGCAAAGAATATGATTCAAGGTTGGCGGTCAAATACACAGGTTTCCAATATTATTTTAGCTTGCTGTTTTATCATAATTGCGTATTCTCTGGCCATGAATAACACGGATATTTCAGACAGGATTTCAGTCATATTAGGCCTCACAATATTATTTGAAATTTTCTTTAGTGTAAGAATCATTCAGGGGATAAATTCTGAACTGGAATCCACAAAAATTATTTTCACAATGCCAATTACAAAATCACAGCATTATTTTTCAATACTGCTTCCGGCCTTATTATGGTGTGTTACTATGATTGTAATTATGACGTTGTTGCTTATCATTTGGGATAGTGGATTCCTCCTTTCCGGCTGGTATTTTATCAAGTCAATATTTGCTGCTGTACTATTTATATGCGCGGCTGTGAATTTTGGATTGGCAGGTTATCCTGATCTGATGGCGAGTCATAAAAAATATGCATATTGGATATTTTTACTTTTTGTGTGCACTGCGATTTTTTATTCTTATCGTTTTGAAGTAGCTCTTTTATTTGGTTTAATCTCATTTTTCTTTATTTTAAAAAATAACCGATTCAGAACAAGCAATCATTTGATAGAATAGTTTTTTGTGTGATCCTTATGGGTGAGAATCTAAAAATAAATAACATTAGCATGAGTTATGGCGGTCCGCCAATTATTAAAAACCTTTCTTTATCCCTTTCAGCAGGGTCGTTTGTTGGATTGTTAGGTCCCAATGGCGCTGGTAAAACGTCGTTACTTCTGGCTATTTCAGGTCAGTTTAAACCGGATGAGGGCTCCATCGGTTATGAAGAAAAAGATATTTATAAGCACAATCTATGGTTTAAACAAAAGATAGGATTTGTGCATGAATCGCCATTTTTCTATTCTAATCTTACCGCAGAAGATTTTATGCGGTTTGTTGCAGGAGTAAAACGAGTTCCCCATGAAAATTGTGAGGATGAAATTTCCGATTTATTCGATAGCGTTTTACTTTCAGACCAACGAAATAAATTGACAAACCAGCTTTCTATGGGTATGCGCAAAAAACTTGCAATCGCATCGGCTTTTATTGGTTCACCTGAAATTTTATTTCTCGATGAAGCGCTGAATGGCATAGATTTCGAAAGTGCTTTTCATATCAAGGAAAAATTAAAGGGTTTTGTTGATAAAGGTGGTATAGTCATGTTGTCCAGTCACGTTCTTGATGTGGTAGAAAAACTATGCAACCGAAATCTCATTCTAAAAGAGGGTCTACTTGTGGCAGATTTAAGCTCCGGAGAACTTGAGGAAATGAATCGTAAAGGTCAAAGTCTGGAAGGTCATCTTATGGAAATATTGTCGGAATTAAAATAGATTGGATTTATTAATGCCATCACTTAAAACGATGGCATCAATTCAATTAAAAATAATGAGGTTTCCATGAAAGCAATACAAATAGCAAAACATGGCGGTAGTGAAGCCATGGAATATAAGGATGTTTCAACTCCAAATCCTGGTGCTGATGAAGTATTAGTCAAACTTGGCGCTTGCGGTGTAAATTTCATAGATGTATACCAACGTACCGGCTTATACCCTGTTAACTTACCTTACATTCTTGGACTTGAAGGTGCCGGTCGTGTGAAGCAAATTGGTAATGCTGTTTCCAGCTTTTTAATTGGTGCTTCAGTAGCATTTACAGGAGTTTCAGGAGCCTATGCTGAGTATGTTGTTGTACCCGCAAGCAAATTAGTGCGATTACCTGAAGATATCGATTTTCGTTCTGCAGCCGCTGTTATGTTGCAGGGTATGACGGCTCACTACCTGGCATTCAGTACCTACCCGCTAAAGAAGGGTGATTCATGCCTTGTGCATGCTGCCGCAGGTGGCGTGGGGCTCTTGCTGGTTCAGATGGCGAAGCAATGCGGCGCCAGGGTTTTTGGCACTGTATCGACTGAGGAGAAGGCGGATTTAGCTCGACAGGCAGGTGCTGATGAGGTAATTCTATATACGCGACAAGATTTCGAACAAGATGTGAAAAGTTTGACCAATGGCAAAGGGGTCAATGTTGTTTACGATTCAGTTGGCAAAGACACTTTTGAAAAGAGCTTGAATTGCCTATCACTTCAGGGTTATATGGTTTTGTATGGCCAATCCAGCGGACCTGTGCCGCCGTTTGATCCTGCTATTTTGAATGCAAAAGGCTCGCTCTTTCTCACCAGGCCATCCTTGTTCCATTATATTGCAGACCGGTCAAATCTCGAAAAACGTGCAGAAGAAGTGTTAGGATGGGTAGCTAAAGGACAATTGAATTTACGGATTGAGCATATCTATCCATTAGCAGAAGCCGCTGACGCACATCGCGATCTTGAAGGACGAAAAACTACGGGAAAGGTTATATTAATTCCGTGAAAATAATATACTACTAAACTCTAAATTAACTATTATTGGTATAAAATTAGAGGTTCGAATTGCATTCAAAAAAATAATAAACTGTGAATGTAAGATTGTTCTTGTTTCGACGGTTTCGAAAGTTATATTATTGGATTCAAATTATTGAATCAGAAAACCTGAAAAAATACGATCAATTCAAAAAATGCACCTATGAAAACAACCATTAGAAAATCTCAACCAAAAGATGCAAACGAATTAACTTTGATAGCGCACATCTCCAAAAGATACTGGGGATATCCTGAAAGTTCGATAAAAGAATGGGAAAGTGAGCTCACAATAACAAAAGAATTCATACAAGCCAATCAAGTATTCGAAATTGTGAGGTTGAAAAAAACAGCGGGTTTCTATGCGTTGGCTGATAAAAATGAAGGGATGAGTGTTGAGCATTTTTGGATTTTACCTGAATATATAGGCTATGGGTTGGGGACGAAGTTATTCCTACATGCTGTAAAAACTGCCGCATCGATGAATGCTAAATGGTTAGAAATTGTATCTGATCCAAATGCAGAAGGTTTCTATATTAAGATGGGAGCCAGAAAAATTGGAGACCTTGTAACCCAGTTAGGAGGTAGACCCCGTCGTTTACCTTTGTTTAAGTATAATTTGCCAATAAAGGGATGAATACTATTAAAATTATTAGAATAGATATGTCTCTAATTGTATTGATTTTAGGGCTGTTGCTCGGATGTAATTCAGGTCAAGAATCACAATATAAACTGGAATCGAATGAGCCTTTTCTGGTTATCCTGGGTATTGCCCAGGATGCCGGCTTTCCACAAGCTGGTATGAAGCAAAATGAACTATGGGAGGATCCTGCTAAAAAACGATACGCAACTTGCCTGGCGTTAATCGATCCTATATCCAAACAAAGATGGTTGTTTGAAGCTACTCCGGACTTTAAATATCAGCTTCATGAGTTAGACAAAATTTTGCCTGTAGAAGGTGTTCCCGGATTAGATGGCATTTTTCTGACTCATGCTCATGTGGGGCATTATGCCGGCTTGATACACGTTGGTCATGAAATTATAGGCGCTAAAAAGGTTGCAGTTCATGCCATGCCGCGCATGCAAGAATTTTTAAGAACCAATGGCCCTTGGGATCAGCTTGTACGATATGAAAATATTGAATTACAAGAACTAATTGCAGGCCAAACGGTACAGTTGAATTCCAGGTTGTCAGTTACACCATTCCTTGTACCCCACAGGGATGAATATTCTGAAACAGTTGGTTTCCGAATTCAGGGTCCGAACCGTTCGGTGATTTTTATTCCGGACATTAATAAATGGGAAATTTTGGATGAGTGGGGGACCAGGATTGAGGATTTAATTTTACAAGTTAATGTTGCATTGTTGGATGGTTCTTTTTTTGATGACGGTGAATTACCAGGTCGGGTGATGTCTGAAATACCACACCCGTTTATTTCTGAAAGTATGGAACGGTTTAAAGTGCTGCCTGAACAGGAAATTGAAAAGATTAAATTCATTCACTTGAACCGAACCAATCCCGCGCTATTCGAAGAAAACATAGAATTTAAAGAAATTAAAGCAAAAGGATTTGGACGCGCCAAAGAATTAGAAAGAATAAGACTTTAGTTGTTCAATACTAGACAGGTTAAATGATACGTAAATACTATCTTGTTTTATTGAAATAAAAACTGATTCTGAAAAGGAAGCATTCAGTGCTAATAAACAGACTGCAGCAACACAAAGTTTATGTAATTTTCTTAATCGTACTTTTATTCGGCTGCCAATCCCAAAAAGCAGATATCCCGGCAAGAGTTGATTACACTGCAGTTACCAAAGCTTTAGAACAAGTAATCACCAGGGAAATGGAGGACAAAAAATTTCCGACGGTATCAATCGCTTTAGTAGATGGCCAGGAAATCGTTTGGGCAAAGGGATTTGGCTTGGCTGATCCTGATAAAAAAACCGTTGCCACTGCTGAGACTGTTTACAGAATTGCCTCTCTATCCAAGTTGTTCACAGATATGTCAGTTATGCAGTTAGCAGAAAGCGGAAAGATAAATATCGACGCGCCTATCACAGATTACCTGCCAAATTTTCAACCACAAAATTCATTTGGCAAAAGGTTAACACTTCGACAAATTATGAGTCATCGTTCTGGAATTGTGCGGGAACCTCCGGTTGGACATTACTTCGATCCTACTGAACCAACAATCGCAAAATTGGTTGAGAGCCTAAATCAAACAGCTTTGGTCTATGAGCCCGAAACCCGTACCAAGTATTCAAATGCAGGCATTTCAGTAGCAGGTTTTGCAGTTGAGAAAGTTGCTGAAATGCCATTCACACAACATATCCAAACCGCAATACTTGATCCAATAGGCATGACGAGAAGCGCCTATGAACCTCTCCCGGAAATCACAAAACATTTGGCTAAGGGCTACATGTGGACCTATGATGGCAGAACTTTTGAAGCTCCAACATTTCAACTGGGTATGGTGCCAGCCGCTGGAATGTATTCCACCGTTAAAGATCTGGCAAGGTTAATGAAAGTGCTTTTCAACAATGGGGAAGGCCCCGGTGGAGACATCCTTAATCCAGAGACCCTAGCGAAAATGTATGAGATCCAATACGCAAATGAGGATCAGAAATCTGGCTTCGGGCTTGGGTTTTATGTTAGTGAACTCGAAGGGAAACGGAAAATCGGGCACGGTGGTGTGATGTATGGATATGCTACCCAAATTGCTGCATTACCGGATGAGAAATTAGGAGTCGTAACGATTATTACATTAGATGCCGCCAATGAAGTTGCAAACAGGATAAATAATTATGCTTTTAAACTCATGTTGGCTAAAAAAGAGGGTAATGCTCTTCCTGAATTTGATCAACCCGGATCAAAAATTTCGAATGAAGTTATACGAAAAATAGAGGGTACCTATGTAAATTCAAAACGAACCGTCGAACTCAAGGAGCAAAATGGAAAATTATTCCTTTATTCAGGCAGTATTCGAGCAGAATTAAAATCCATTGGCGATACGTTAATTACCGATGATCCATTGGGATATGGGGTAAAAATAGTTCCGCAAGAAAATGGCGGCATTATTTATCAAAGTGAGTCTTTGTCCCGGCTAACACTCGATCAACCAACCTCAATCCCAACACACTGGAATGGTTTGATTGGGGAATATGGCTGGGACCACAATACGCTTTATATATTAGAGAAATATGGAAAACTGTATACTCTTATCGAGTGGTTTTTCTATTATCCCCTTGAGGAAATATCCAGGAATGTTTATGCTTTCCCAAATTATGGATTATACCATGGAGAACAACTCATTTTTGATCGCGATGAAAAAGGTATTGCTACGCAAGTGGAGGCAGCCAGTGTGGTTTTTAAACGAAGGCCGGTTGGCATGGATGGAGGCGCCACATTCAAAATTAAACCTCTTAAAGAGAGTGAGGAACTCCGAAAAACCGCATTGGCAGCAAAACCACCTGCGGAAAACAGAGAACTTGAAGCGAATCTGGTGGATCTTACTCAGTTGGATAACACCATCAAATTAGATATTCGTTACAGTTCAACCAACAATTTCATGAGTGCCGTATTTTATGATCAGGCAAAAGCCTTTATGCAGCGTCCGGCCGCAGAGGCTCTGGCCCGTGTGCATCGTGATTTAAAAAAGGTTGGCTATGGTCTATTGATCCATGATGCTTATCGACCCTGGTATGTCACCAAAATGTTCTGGGATGCCACTCCGAAAAGTCTCAAACATTTTGTCGCAGATCCGCAAAAAGGATCCAGGCACAATAGGGGATGTGCAGTTGACTTGACACTTTTTAACTTAAAGACTGGAGAAGCGGTAGATATGGTTGCTACCTATGATGAGTTTTCCGATCGGTCGTTTCCATATTATCCAGGTGGAACATCACAACAGAGATGGTTGCGAAAATTATTGCGAAATTCAATGGAAGCGGAGGGATTTGAAATTTATCAATTCGAATGGTGGCATTTTGATTTCAAAACCTGGCAAAAATATCCAATATCAAATCTTACTTTTGAAGAAATTCTGAATCAAAATACTCAATGATACCATCTCAAGAGATAGAATCCAACGATCAATGCGTAATACTAATCGGGTTTCCATTTGATGAATATTCATCCTATTTGAAAGGTGCTGCAAAAGCGCCACAAGCCATTCGGGATGCTTATAATTCTGAATCGACCAACTCCTTTAGTGAATCAGGGCTTGATCTGAGTATCCCTGATGTTCTTAAAGATTTTGGTGATGTTGTTTTTTCTTCAGATGAATATGTAAGTAAGATCGGCACATCCATGCAAAGTATTCTCCGAAGTGATCAAATCCCAATAGCGCTAGGAGGAGATCACTCTATCACATATCCAATTGTCAAAGCGTTTCATGAAAAATATCCGCTGTTAAATATTCTTCATTTTGACGCACATCCTGATCTTTATGACGAATTCCAGGGCAACAGGTTTTCGCATGCCTGTCCATTTGCAAGGATCATGGAAGAAAATCTAGCATCGCGGCTTATTCAACTAGGGATTCGAACCTGCACACAACACCAAAGAGATCAGGCAATAAAATTTGGTGTTGAAATGATCGAAATGAAGGATTGGGCTCAAAAACTTAGTATTGATTTCGAGGGTCCAATATATATATCGTTTGATTTGGATGTGCTGGATCCCGCTTATGCCCAAGGCGTTTCACACCCTGAGCCGGGTGGCGCTTCAATTCGGCAGGTATTAAATGTAATTCAACAATTAAACTGCAAGATAGTCGGTGCAGACGTTGTTGAATTAAATCCGAAGAGAGATCCTTTTGGTACGACAGCAATGACGGCCGCTAAAATTTTAAAAGAAATAGCAGCAAAAATGATTCAGAATACGTGAACATTTTCATATTTCTTGCAGGTATTTTTATGATTCATCATCCTTATTCCCAGGATTCAGTGGCAATTATTAATGTTCATTTATCTTCTAAAACTTTGTAGAAAATGATATACTATAGTTCTATATTTAAGACTATTTTGAAAGGATTAGCTTAATCATGAGTCATATAAATCCACTTGAGAAGTCAAAAGTTGATTATACGGAATTGATCAAAAAAATAGGATCGGCTGATTCACCTGTTGGTATCGATGCTGGTTATACACATGCTGTGATCATCGAATATTTGCGGCAAATTAGCGATAGATTGGACAAACTTGAACAAGCTATTGGTGTAAAAGAAAATAGCTAATTATATAAGTTTATTTTTGCCGATTGTGATGCGTTCTAACTCTTTTTGATGATTTGAATTGATATTTTGAATTATGAAGTCAAATTAATAATGAATATGGAGATTTTGTAAGTGCCAAAACAAGAAAAACCTGAGAAAGGCAAATCAGGTCAAAAACAAACCACTGTGATTCTATCTCTGGCAACTGTTTTTTTTCTATTTGCTGGTTATCATTTTGTGAATGCATTGAAAAAAGGACCGGAGCATGTACATTCTCGAGATGATGCGCCAAAAGACCAACAGCAAACAAATCAACAAGTTTCAGATGCTTCAACCCACGAAGAAATGCATGCCCTGGAGGAGCAACTAAAATTAGATCCGGAAAACTTTGACAACCTTAAACATTTAGGCCATTTGTATATACAAGAACGCATGCCGGCAAAAGCTGTTGAGGTATTCAGAAAGGCAGCTTTAGTGAATCCAGGCGATTTAGAAGTTTATGTTGAACTTGGCGTGGCGCTTAGGCAAAACGGCCAACCCGATAAAGCTGTAGAAGTGCTGACCCGCATTTCCAATTCCGTACCAGAGTTTACAGATGCATGGTTACAATTAGCCATTACCTACCGATTTGGCCTAAAAGATAATAAAAAGGCCCTGCAAGCATTTGAGAAATTTCTAACATTAGATTCGGAAAGTCCAATTGTTGCACAAGTAAAACAAGAAGTTGAAGCGATTAAATCTGAAATGAAAAATTGAAAATCATAGATTATTCCAAACCATCTCCCAAAATATCACCAATTAGACCCAAAATATTTTAAAGAAAACTGATTTAAACGATTGATTTATTTCAAATTAAAAACCAACTGGAGAATATGTTGAAGATGAATAAGAGAATACTTTTTCCTTTGAGTTTGTTTCTGATCTTTGCAACAGCTGGATGGAGTGTGGCACAAAAGCCAGTTCGATATGAAATTTCATTTAAAAATGCCGTTCACCACGAAGCCGAGGTTTCAGTTAATTTTCCAGATGTAAAAGTTGATGTTCTTGAAGTTCGAATGAGCCGGTCTTCGCCTGGCAGGTATGCAATTCATGAGTTTGCAAAAAATGTTTACAATGTTAAAGCCTTTAATAGTAAAGGAAAAAAATTGGTTCTTAGCCGGCCAAACCCGTCCCAGTGGAATATTGCTGGTCATGATGGCAATGTAAAAGTTACTTATACATTATTTGCGGATCGGGCTGGCGGAACCTATTCCGGAATCGATGAAACCCATGGCCATTTGAATATGCCGGCAACATTCATGTGGGCTCGTGGACTAGGAGATAGACCCATCGAAATTGATTTTGATGTGCCGCAATCCAGTAATTGGAAGGTAGCGACGCAACTGAAACCGACCGGGAATCCATATAAATTTACTGCACCGAATCTGTATTATTTTTTAGATAGTCCAACTGAGTTGAGTGATTTCATTTTAGAAGAGTGGGAGGTGGTAACAAATAATCGGCCAGCGACGATCCGGATTGCCATGCATCATGATGGCACAGAAGACGAAGTGAAGATTTATGCAAAAATGACGGATGCAATTATTAAAGAAGAAATTGCGGTTTTTGGCGAATTACCAGAATTTGATTACGGGACGTATACTTTTATTTGTGATTACCTGCCACATGTTTCAGGCGACGGTATGGAGCACCGCAACTCAACCATTTGTGCAAGCACAAGATCATTGAGGAGGTTTGCAAGTCGTAATCTCGGCACATTGACGCACGAATTCTTTCATGCCTGGAATGTTGAAAGATTGCGTCCTAAATCGTTAGAGCCATTTGATTTCGAACGAGCGAACATGTCAGGTGAACTGTGGTTTGCTGAAGGATTTACCAGTTATTATACATCTCTTATCCTGCACCGAGCTCAAATTAGAAGTTTAGATCGATATACCCAAAGTATTTCGCAGGGCTTAAATTTTGTGATTAACTCACCGGGGCGGAATTTCTTTAGTCCTGTTGAAATGAGTATGCAAGCCCCATTTGTAGATGCTGCAACCGCAGTCGATCCAAATAACCGAACCAATACATTTATTTCCTATTATACTTATGGCTCAGTTACCGGACTGGGGTTAGACTTAACTCTTCGGTCTAAAGGAAATGTAACCCTGGATGATTATATGAAAGCTGTATGGCAGGCACATGGGAAAATTGAAATTGCCTACACCCTAGATGACTTGCGGACAATTCTCGGAAAGGTGTCTGGGGATCAAAGGTTTGCAGATGATTTTTTTGAAAAACATATTTTTGGATCCGAAGTAGTAGATTACAAAAAGTTGCTGGCGAACGCCGGATTGCTATTACACAAAGCAGATCCGGATAAAGCATTTCTGGGATACTTCAATTTGAATTACTCCGATGAAGGTGCTCGACTCCGTTCCGCAACAAGAATAGGAAGCCCCATGTACCAGGCAGGATTGGACCGCGGCGATTTAATTCTGGAATTGGATGGAAAGATATTACAAAGCGCAGATGATTTTGAAGAGATAAGAAATACGCACAAAGCCGGTGAAACGGTAACCATAAAATTCCAGCAACGTGGAAATATAAAAGAAAAGCAAATTACGTTTGTCGAACATCCGGGTTTAAAAGTTGTGCCTTACGAACATGCTGACATGCAATTAACTGAGGACATGAAGAGATTCAGGGATAATTGGTTAGGATCAAAAACGGGAGGGGTTAGTCTGACCAAAACTTGCCCGGTTTGTAAACGTTCGTATGAATTTCAACTTGAATATTGTAAATTTGATGGTGAAGAATTATCCATATTTTAGGATAAAGAAAGGTTAAATGTTCATTTTTATTGGGAAATTACATAATCAATAATAAAATTAAGGAGTTAGAATGAGATCTCGGATAGTTGGTTTTATACTGGTTTTATTAACTTTCATTTCTTGTGGTAATAAAGAGGAATTGGAAAGATTAATATCTGGAAATATTGAATTAGAGAAAGATATTCAACAAATGGAGAGTGATTTAAAAATGACGGATAAAAATGAAGCTAAAATTACTTTTTTAGTGAATCAAATGAAGGGTGTAAAAGCCCGGATCATAACGAATTATGGTAATATCGAAGTTAAGTTTTTTCCGGAATTAGCACCGATTCATTGTTATTCGTTTATCACCAGGGCTGAATCAGGCTTTTATGACAACACCTTGTTCCATCGCGTTATGCCTGGTTTTATGATCCAGGGCGGAGATCCAAATTCTAAAAATGATGATCCTTTTGATGATGGAACCGGCGGCCCTCTAGTTAAGATGCCCCATGAGTTTAATTCAAAGAAACATGTGCCAGGAATTCTTTCCACGGCCAGAGTTCCTGATAAATCGGCAGGAGCCGGCTCCCAGTTTTTTATCATACATAAAGAGTCGGCATTTCTAGACCGGGAGTATACAGTTTTTGGCCAGGTAACCAAGGGGATGGACGTGGTGAATATAATTGCCGCGGTTAAAACGGAAAAACAAAACCCCAGGTTAAAAGACCGGCCGCTAAAACCGGTTAAGATTCAAAAAATGGAAGTTTATCGGTAATTACACTCGTAATTATAATTATTTGTTATAAAGGTAATTTACCTGGATAATTAATGCTCTGATTACATATTCTTTTGAAATTCAATTTCAGGTCTGACTTAAAAAAGTCGATATTTCTATTAGAGATATCGTCTTTTTTATTTAGTCTTTAATAGATCACAAATTGGAGAATCGGATATGTACTTAACTTATTGGGGTTTACACAAACACGCATTTCACAATGTCCCGGATCCCAAGATGTACTTTAAAAAGCATGAAAGCTTAGAATCTTCTGTTCATGAGGTTTGTTTCGCAATTGAAGATGGGGATGAATGTTTAGCTGTAATAATTGGCGAAGCAGGATTAGGTAAAACTTTAATTTTGCGAATGCTTTTCAATACATTGGATGAAAACAAATATACGACGGCTCTCGTGATTAATCCAGAAGTACCTTTTCCACAATTGTTAAGAGAGATATTAACTCAGCTTAGTGGCGAAACTTGCAGTATTCAAGAGAAAGAAAAGCTCCTGGAAAAATTCCGGGAAATTCTGGTTGAAAATAATCAAAATAAAAAGAAAGTTGTTATTTTAATCGATGAAGGAAGTGTTTTATCAAATGAGAATTTAGAGGGATTACGTCTGCTCACCAATTTACAGGATGATGACAGAAATTTATTTACAATAGTGTTAGCCGGCCAGCCCCAGTTGGCAGAAATATTAGAACATCCAAATATGACCAACCTGTTTCAAAGGATCGGTGTTTATTGTAAGCTAGAGAAATTGGAATCTCGGGAAGTAATAAAAGAATATATCCAATTTAGATTGGCTCAAGCTGGCTGTACAAACAATGTTTTTACAGAAGAGGCTATAGATTGCATCTGGAATTACTCTGGGAATGGGGTGCCTAGATTGGTAAATCGATTGTGCAAATTGGCTTTAAATACCGGAGCTAGTAACCAATTAGGAAAAATCGATGCTAACCTAATTGAGTCCATCGGCAAACGATTTGCAGGAACAGCTATAATAGACAATACACAAAAACCAAATCAAGATTTTGAAATCTTGGCAAAGAAAACTCAACATTCAGAGATTGCTGAATCTATTGTAGCATCAGAAAGTAAAACTGAAAAAACAGGACAGACCTGGATTAATATCCCCAAAGTTGATCAAAATAGAAGCGTTGAAACACAGGTTCAAGATGAGAACAAACCCAAACAAGTTTTAACGGTGCCAACTCAAAACAAAGATGATGAAATCAAACCGAAGAAGAACTCGGTCATCATTTCCGAGAAAATTCTTGTGGGGATAAAGACAATCGCAGATAATGAGAAAAAAATAAGAATTGAAAAGACTGAGGTAGTTGAGGAAAAATGGGAAGGAACTAAGGTTTTCAAAAAAGTAAAACCAGCCATTGTAATCACACCTTTAGAAAAACCGCCTGAAGCCGAACCATCCATTTTACAGAAACCGAAGTCCATCAAAAGTGAAATAGATGAAATGGAAGAGGAGCGCAACAGGGAAATTATTCATAGAATGAGAGATCGACATTCGCAACGGGTTGGTGGTTTTCGTAGATAACTCACACTAAATTAAGTTCCATATAAGATGTACCCTTTATTGGATTAAACCGATATGGTTCGATTTCCTGAAAACCCAGTGATCTATAGAGTGAACGAGCGCTTGCCATGGATGGAACTGTGTCTAACCGCAGCCGATGATAGCCAATTTCCCTGCCACTACAAATAATGTGTTCAGCCAACGCTTTTCCAATTCCCTTTCCCCTAAAGCCAGGTTTGACAAAAAGTCTTTTCATTTCACAAATATTTGTGCTTTGTTTTCGCAATGCAACGCAGCCTGCAGTTGTTTCTTTCATTAAAGCCAGCAATAAACAACCGTCCGGCGGGGCATACATCGTATGCATTTCTTTAAGTTCAATATCGAAATCCTGAAAATCAAGTTCAAAATCCAGGCTTGCTGCATATTCCTCGAATAACAAATGTGCTTGCCGGAAATGTTCATTTGTTGTTGCCTGGATAATCTTAATCATAAGGAGATTATTAGTAAAAAGAAAAAACCGCTGAACCTGATGGGGTCAGCGGTTTTATTATGAATTCGTAATCTCTAATTTTGAAGCCGTTCCTGACTTGATCAGGAAACCTAAATAAGTCCTACTATCTAAATTCCAATATTCAAACGAAAAACTTAAGCCCTAAAAGGCATTATTATAAATTAAGGCGTTTGTGAATTGAATATTAGAATTTGTGATTTGTTTATAATTTAGATATTCGGATTTCGGATTTGTGCGCTCTGAACTTATTCTAATTTTGTTCTAATTTTTCAAGTCGCTTTTTACATCGGCATATCTGGAAGCGGTGCACTCGTGTTCCAAATATTGATACTATTTTTCCAGGAGCCGTCATCAGTTTGCTTCCAAATTGCGATATATTTGCCATTATCATCCCCAGCGCCTTCTTCACCAGGTAATAAAACTGAAAGGGTATAATGGCCAATTTCACATGCCCTGTCACCCATAATGCGAACCTCTTTTATGTTCAAAGCGAAACTTGTCATATTACCGCCTGCCATCATTTGGGTAAAGCCTGCTTTGATAGCCTCCATACCCATCATTTCAGGAAAATTGGGTGCCATTACGATTGCATCATCCGTATAGAATGCAACAGCGGTTTCCACATCGCCATTCACCAGCGCCTCGCTAAATTTAGCATTATTTTCCTCAATAGCAGCTTGAACTTCAGCAACGTCCAGTTCGCTGCTTTCCAAGCCCGCGCATGCAAAGAAAGCGAAAGGGACTGCCAGGATTAAGAGAAAAGTAATTTTTGAAACTTTCATGATAACCTCCAAAGGTTGTTTTGTTTGAATCCCATTGACTTTTTGTCTGACGAAAAAGTAATAAAAATTTGGGAAATGGGCAAGAGGAAGTTTGGGAGATGTTAATTATTAATGATATAGAAAGACAATAAGTGATAAATCAGATAAAAGTTAATTGGTTCGATTGCAGATTATTTTATCAACACTACCTTTATCCCGATTTACAAAATATATTTCTGCGTTTTCTCCGTATCCATTGACTTCATTGCCATAAAATAAATAACATGTTTAAAAATAATCATACTATTGGGAATCATGACCGAAGGTACTGACATTAGATATAGCTAGTATGTTCGATATTCGCCTGAATCTACTTTTTGCAAGAGTTTTTTTAACCTCTCATAAACTTCTTTAATCTCACTTGCAGTAAGACCTAATTGGAACATATCGTCCAATGTGCGAACACCTTTATGATCATTAAAGTTCTCTTTGGGTACCATGGGTATTAACTGGTCATTTACGAACCTATATTGGGCAACAACTCCTAACTCCTCTACCAGATCTCTGTATTGATATTGCCTAAGTGCGTCTATTGACTCCCTGGGAAGACGATTTATTCTGATATTTCTCCACTCATATCCGCGTGGGCTTTCTACTTCTCCAAAAGCAATACCGTTGTCTACCGCAAATATTCTGGGATTTGTGGGATCGGAAGATATTAAGATATTCCCTATATTGGAATCATTATGCTTGATCAGATATGTTAATATGTTAAAATTAGCAAGATGCTTGGCGTACAAAGTGTCTGAATCAAACAACTTTTCATCGAAAATACCTGTAGCTTTGACATTATGCAGCCAATATTGAATCACACAAAACACCGAGGATGTCCCTTTAAATGTAGGAATTACATTTGGATCAAGTTTTTTATATACATCCAACGGAAATCCACGACCGGCAGTGGGAGGAACAACAAAATTGTTAGGTTTGAGAAAGAGCTTCTGCAATTTGTAAGCAGCGATTTCGTAACGGGGTTGATTATTCAGCGCCTGGCCGCCTATCGGTGCTTTCTTGAATTTGATGCGAAAAGAGAAACCATCGTCACGTTTTAATATTGCTGTTTTTGCTTTATCACCTTCAAAACGGATATCTTTTGGAAATACAATTTCGACAGGGTCATATAATAGCATTTGTTCAATAATTTCTACAGGATACTTTATGTTACTGTCTTGGGCGAAAAGTGTAAATTTAAAAAAGAATATTGATATTAGGAGTACTGCATATGCTGTCTTGTTATTAGTTTTTGTTATTAGTAACAATCTCATCGAGTTGACAAAGCTCCGAATTGATTTAATTAGATGATAATTCAAATTTGATGCGCCAAATATATATAGATTATTTAGATTATAAAAATGACTACTAAAAGTCATGACTACAAATCTGACTGATAGTGGAGATTGAACTCATTTCTTGGGCTAGTGTTTTTTGGTATTAAACTTATTCCTTTGGTTTCTCAGCTTTTATTCCTTACGGCTGATTGTGTAATATTTAGCATTAACCCCATAACCTTGGGGTGAGATTCCATAGGGCAATTGTGAATGTAATATTTCATCCAAGAACACACCGTTTGAGTTAAATTTTTGAATTCTCTTCCTATCGGCAACAATAATATAGAAATCAAATCTTTTGTTCGGGTCTTCCTCCAATGCAATTCTGGTTGGGAATAAAAACTCACCCTCATCTGTCCCGAAACGTCCGAGAGAATCAACCAAGCTAAGGTTTTTGTTAAACTTGACAATTCTATGGTTCCCCCAGTCAGTAACAAAAATATCGCCTGAGTCACTAATTGCAATTCCCTCTGGGCTATTCAATATTTTGTTACCAAAGTCGTTAACGAAATTCCCAATGCTGTCAAATCTGGCTATCCGATTGTTATAACTATCCACAACATAGATTGTATCTTTATAAGTAGCGATATCTGTTGGTCTGGATAGTAAATTAGCCCCAAATGAGTTTATATGTGTACTGTCGTTTTTAAAAACCTCAATTCTATTATTACGAGAGTCAACCACATAAATTTTGGAGTCTAAACTATCAATCCCCATAGGAAAGTATAAAGGGTAATTTTTATTAAATTTTGTTCCGGATCTCCATAATACTTTCCCTAAATCTGTGATGAGAGTGTCCTTGTCAATTATCAAGAGATCTGTCGGAAATCTTAATGAAGCATCTGATAAATTTGAATATTTTAAATCCTTAGCAGGTTGCAAATATACCGTATCTGGCAATTGAGGCAGGGTAAAATCATATTTTTTTTCTTTTGCTCGAATGAATCCTTCAGCTTTAAATTGAGCTATTAGTGGCATTCGTTTGACTTCAAATGAAGAATTATCCGCGTCGGATGAAATAGGAAGCACGCGGTTGCCATTTAAATCATTGAATTCAACCACAAGCCGTTCATCTATCGGTTCATTTAGTGGTTGGGTACGCAATGCTATAAACTTAATTGTTGTTGTCGTAACCTCAGGTAATACTTCTTTTATGAAAACTTCAGCAATTGGGAAATATTTTGGTTGACTATAGAGACGCCACAGATGGATTATCAACTCGATCGTGTTTTTTCTGAAGTAATCCGGGCTTGTTAGGCCCTCATACGAAAATCCCAGGGATTTTCTGTTTTCTTCGAAGCGACTGACGGAATCGGGATTAAGTTCTTCTTTTGATACACTGAATTGCTCGAGGAGTTTTTGACCTTCATGTGCTTGAACATACCAGTAATTGAGTCGATCATTCCTCAGGGTGTTTTTTGTTATCTGGAACAAATCTGATATGTCGTTTATCTTGTTCTGATTTATTGGAATGCCTCGTGATTTTTCTAGTTCTAGAGTAGCCTCCAAAGTAGGGGCACGATAATCGCCATTTCGAGCATTTTGTCTAAATACCGTGATAGCTGAATCTAAATTCAGAGTACCGTGAAGTTGACCTTCTTCATTTGCGCTATAGAGATGACCTATCACATTAATAGCTTCGTAGAAAGTTAATTCATTCTTCATTAACAGAGTTAATAATTCGTTGGCGAATCTGAACTTTGTTTTGGCTTTTTCTAAATTATAATTACCACCCAACTGCTTTAGCGTTTCCACCTGGTAAGTCATAATACTGGCCAATAGCAAATTCACCCTGGATAGATCTTCCTTGTTTGTGCTCCTCTCGAGGATTTTTTTGTAGACAGCTTGAGAGATTTCAAGAATCTCTCGCCTTTGTTCCCCTCTTGCCCTAACCGCGACCCTGAGTAGTTCATTGCCGAACAGGTTCAAATCTTCGAATGATTCCGTGGAATTAAGATACTGGCTTATCGGTGTGCCAAACAGCGCCCGCCTTGAAAGTATTCTCAGCTCTATTTCTTGATGAAAACGGGGTAAACTTTCAAACTCCCGGTTAATAATGCCCTCGCGTGAGAAATCGCCTTTTCTCTTTTGAACTTCCAATTGAAAGGCACTTTCTGCTCTCATATAGTAAGACCATTCGGTAACAAACTTGATGTTTTCGACCCGTTGTTCTCCAACAATTTCAGTGATATTTATAAATCTTCTCTTAGCTTCAGCATAATTTCCGATTTGAAAATGAGCCATTGCTGACCAAAATAGTTCTTCACTGTATTTTCCTTCGTCAAGATCTATAAGCTGATTATATTTGTTTAAAGCAATGTTAACATTGGTGTCATGTTCATTCTTGTTAGCATAGCTTTGATAAGCCAACATCATATGATTATCGCCATCTCGTCGTTGCAGTTCTCTTGAATATTGGGTTGAATCGAGACCGAGATGATTCCAATTGTTTTCCATTGAGGTTAGTCTATCGAACACGCCATCATTTTGAATAGCAATGATCTCGTTGTAGGACTCTTTACTTGGCTCAATCGACCCAAGATTGAGTTTGCACATTAGCGCTCCATAGTCCGAAATTGTGGACACTTGGGGCAAGCCTGAAGCTCCCACAGTATTGTATATCGACTGGGCGGTATTGAAGCAGGCAAACTCGAACTCTCTCTTATCATTATTTATATCTGGAAAAAACTCACCAATTGAGTTCAAGGTAATTTCGGACTTAAACTTATCAACTGGAACACTCTGAACTGCTTTACCCAATTGGTAAAAAGTTTCAGCTCTTAATATGTTGGCTGATACTTCCAAGGAAGGTTCCGGATTGCTGGCAGCCAGAATGGACAGGTTATTCAAAACTTCCTTGGTTGCTGACATACGACTCACAAGGTTATTATTCTCGTACACCTCTCTATGCAGCATGCGAAACCAGGAAAAACAATACATAAATAGAGCTTCATCCTTGAGCCTCCGTAGATCCTCTGTGCTATTGGGAAGCGAATCATAGCATTCTTTGAAGTCGATCATAGAACGTTGAAAATCACTTAATCCGAAACTCGCCAGCTTGTAAGAAATCCATGCCCGCAAATACAGATTTTCAAAATAAGTTTTTTCGTCGAAATATGATAAAAATTCCTCCGGTTTGATCTCGGTTTTTTGAGCCTCTAGATATTGTTTTTTCGCCTCTTCAAGATTTCTATCAACTTCATAATACCAGCCGATCTTAAAATAGGCTTTTCTCAAATAGAATAATGACAAGGCAATCCTTTGCTTGTCAACGAAGGTCAAGCCAGTTACCTCCGGTATTTCGTAGAAGGGGTGATTAAAACTAAGGAATTCTTGGAAATTCTCGGCGGCTTTGCGGAGATGAATCATCCTATATTCAGCTGCATCTCTGTGGGTGGCTGAATCGAGGTGAGATACCCCATTTCTATAAAAAGTAATTGAATTCTTTTCGATTTCTTGAGAATATGCTGCTGGTACGAGCAGCAAATAAATAAAGTATTTATACAATTTTCTCATTTTTGCAATGGGATCATAATCAATCTATTTGGTCTTTCTGCCTGCGCTTTTTGAAAAGATTCCTAAATTTATCACGAACACCTTTAAAGAAGAAAAAAATTATTGCTACAATAACACTTAATATTCCTAGAATAGCACTTCCCACCTCAAGAATATTCCGCACGTCAACTCCACGGACAAATCTTTTCAGACTTTTTCCGTTAATCGTTGATTCAGTATCAATGTAAACGGTTTCAGGAATGGAAATTTTATTAATTCTTATTTTTTGATCATCTCTAACGTTGGTGAACTCAGTATTATATATCTTTCCATCGTACATTTGAAAATAGCCAATTGTGGGGTTGTTAAAAGTGCAATTCTTCAGTTCGAACTGTCCTGTCATTTCAACATGTTTGAATAGTACATTATCAAATGTAACGTTTTCCAGAATTGTATCTCTAAACTCTATTCCAAATAATACCACGTTTGTAAACGTAGTTTGATCAGATCCTCGGAATTCGACTTCTTTAAACTCAACGTTATAAAAATTTGTTGTGTTAAATGCAGTCTGGGTAAATGTTGAACCATTAAGAATAACATCTATGAATTGAGTTAGGTATAGATCTTTAATACCTGCGAACAAGCACTGTTCCATTGTCATTCTGATATCTGAGTTTTGCCCAGCGAACGTAACCCCTCTCAGGTCACTACCGCTAAAATCAACATTTGACATACTGGATGTTCGAATTACTATAAATGAATCAACGTTGCTAGGCAAAAAATTAGACTGATAAATAATAAAGTCTGGTATGCCATTCTCCCGCATTTTATCAACGAATAGGCCGTAAAAATAAATATCCCGTAGATCCCATTTTTCGCCAACTTTTCTGATCAATTTAAGGTCTTCCAAATCAGTCAATGAAGTGCCTGCCTGTAAGCTGTCTATTAGTCCCCTTAGTCTTGGCTTCGGATCATTGCCGTCATAGTACCACTTATTTTGCGCAGATACCTCCGAGCAGATCAAGCCAAAGACAAATATGCTGCAAAGTACCTTATGAATAACCATGATTAATCCTTTCAGTTTTCAATTTTTTGGCTGTCCTTCGCCAATTTCACTAAAGCTATATTGTTCTTGCCCAATGTATGGGGGTTTCACTTTGATATTCGGATAATTGTACTTGAGGTCCTCGAAGACCACAATGACTGTAGATTTTATCCAATTGATTTTTATAGTTAATTTTCCGGTTGCTTTTGGATTATACGCCCAGGTCTTGATAATGTCCCTTGTCTCGCGATCCAGAGCATTATTACCACTGCTCCCTTTCACTGTTGGATTCTCAACCTCCCCTGAGAGTAATATGCTGAATTCTATCTCTGTATTTCGAGGGGGTGGAATATGAGGCCATTTTATTCTATCACCGCCTTTCCAGTAAAAATAATCAATAGGAACGGCGGATACAAGCTCGATACTGAAATTATCCGAATAACGGGTTCCGGTTACTTCTATTTCAGCAACCGATATCGGGATAAAAAATTCAGGCTGACCAGTGTTTAATTCATATAGAAATACTAATGCAGCAATTATTGTAATCAATAAAGAATACCTGTATTTCTTGCGTAATTTTGTTTTAGTAATTTTTTCCTTGTTATAAGGAGCAGATGTCAAATTCATAGATTATTAGCCTCCTCTGGCGAAATCGTCCAGACTTTCGACATCACCCGTGGTAAGAATTACATCAAATATCTTTAGTTGATTGCAAAGTCCGAGAATATCAACAATAACTTCAAATGGTAGCTGCTCTTCAATACGAATGACAATCCTTGGATTCTTGAGTAAATCCTTGAGAGCTTTTATCCGATCGAATACAATTTTTTTGTTTACAGGCTGTTTTATTTCAAGCGCCGAGCCAATGTAATAACGACGATCCGGGGTATCACCGGATCTTTTCCCCACCCATGGCACTTGGGGCCATATTTTAGGATCAATTCTTGAATAATCCTGTGGCAGCGACCGAGAAATGGCAGGCGGTGTTAAGCATTCATGAAGCAGATAGAATTTTACATCTGCATCATCTTTGTTTTGAAATGCTTGGATTAACAAGTGAATACTTTCCTTTTTTTTTGCTGTCGATAAAGTAGGCATTCGTTCGTCATGTGTTTGCGGGATTGCCACTTTTAGCGTCTCCCGAACTAGTGTCATTTTATAGGCATAGGTTGCAGTCACGAGAAAAAATATTAGGAGCAAAAAGATTACATCGGTAAGAGAAATTAATTCAGTATCTTTTTGTTCGATGTTTTTCTTAAATGGCAATCAACTTCTCCTTAACTTCTAGGAAGGATTTTGTTTTCCTTTGAGCACCCAAAACTTCACTTCATTGATTCCTTTTATCCTGCAGATTTTGAAGATCTCTACAATCGAACTAAATTTTGTATTTCGATAAGCCATGATTTCTACTCGAGGGTATGGCTTCAGATTATTTTGAATGAAATCCAATCTATCAGCCAGGATATTTAATCCACCAGGGACCAGCTTTCCGCTTCGGTTCTGTAGTGGGTGTGGGCCTCGTTCAGAAGCATAATCTCCAGCCAATCCCAATAAGATTTTCGATGTATCTATTTGGGCTTTAGCAACTGTTGGTGCTTTTTTATCCAATAAATAGAAATACAGCGAATCTTTAAAGCTTATCGCATCAGCTACTTTTTGAATACGAATCAAAAGATCCGCAGCCGGCTTATTTAAGGCCTGGGGATTGGAGGAAATTGGCCTTGGAAGGTCAATTTCGACGCTTGGTAAGCCTGCCTCCTCCGAAGGTGCTCCACTTGAATTTTGAAATCCTCCCAGAGAAGATACGAGAAAAAAGATCAAGACTAAAAATATAATATCAATTAGAGAAGTTAGCGGTATTTTTCTCTGTTCAATTTCTTTTTTGAATGGCATATTAAAACTCTTTTGTTACTGTTCTTACCATTTCTTCCCATTTAGAGTAAATTGAATCGGATCTAGCACGAAAATAGTAATAAAAGCCGTATAATATTATTCCTGAAAAAAGCCCCCACACGGTGGTAATGAGTGCTAAATTAATCCCTCCGGCGAGTTGTGGAATGGCTTTAGCCATTTCTACACCATCAACGGCACTTTGCTGAAGCTCCCCAAACGAAAGTAAGATGCCTACAACCGTACCTAAAAGACCTAATAAAGGACATAGGCTGGAGACGCCCCATAGAGTGTTCAGGTGCCATTTTTCCAGGTTGTTTTTTTCTACAGAGGCTGAATTCTCTATCGCACTATTCACTTCCATGGTTATATTCCTGGAACCAGGGTTATTGATATGCGAAATCAATCCATCAAGGAATATTCTGCCAATTGCAAAATGTTGATATTGACTTTCCAGTTTTTCCTTTAGTTTTTGAAGGTGTTCGATTTTGGAGTTTCGCTTCCAACCAAGCTCTAAAATCCCCAAAAATTCATCTTGATCATTTGGAAAGGCCTTAATGCGATTTGTATTATTGTGTAATTTGTATACCAGTGTTAAGCCAAAGCTAAAGGTTGCGAAGAGTACATAAATAAGTGAGCCGCCAGGAGCAAAATAATCGGCCCAAAAATCTCCCAAAAATCCTGAAATCAAAATAGGCTGAAGGGGAGTTGATATGTAAGCAATTCTTGATGGATTTTGAATTTGATCTGCAACTTTTATTCTTACTCTGAAATAGTATTTCTTCTTAACTTTTATATCATCGAAAACAATCCTGGTTTGTCTTGTCCAATTACTTAGTATCAGTTGTTCTTTAAAATTGGAATCATTTGCACACTCTACCTGGTAATAGATATCGTCTCCAGGAATTCCCGACCAAGTAACATCGGCATTATATTTAAAAAATGATTTGTTTTGAGTATTGATACTAAGGATTGAAGTCATGACCCCTGTCCTTGCCTGAGACCATCCAGTCTCAAAAAATCTGGTTTCTCTGTCTCCTTGTACCAAGCTACTTCTGCTTGCTTGGGATTTGGTTCTGAAGTAATATTTTTTCTCAAATTGTAGATCATTAAATATAAAAGTTGTGTCACTTATCCAAAGGCTTTCAATAAGCATGCCCTGCTTGAACGTTGGATCATCGGAACATTGGGCTTTGTAATATACTATATCGCCTTTGGTTTTGGACCATAAAATCTTATAATTACATTGCGCTGTTTCATTGCTGACAATACCTTCCACAACGGTGATTTGTGGTGGTTGAATCTGTCCTAATGTAACTTTTGGAACCAGAATCCCAATCAATACGAATAGGCATATCATTATTAATTTCAATTTATTCTCCGGAAGAATTTTTATATTCACAGTTAACTTAACTAGCATTGAGATTAATCTCTAATTTCTAGATCTTTAACGATTTTAATAAGCCGTTCAACTTCTTCATTAGCCTTTTGTGCCATACCAAGATCAGGATAAAATCTGCTTACATTTGCAAAAGCTCTTAACGCCTTCTTGGGTTCCTTACGTTTATCATAACATTTTCCAATCAAATATTGAGCATCGTCAGCAATATTATGAATCTTGCCTTCAGAATCATCACTATAAGTAGGGTATCTTGGATAGTCTGGGTCTAGGTTGATCTGGAATTTTGATATTATTACCTTAAATGTTTTAATGGCAGAATTATAGTTACCATTTTGCATTAATGCAATACCTAAACCCAAATATGATAATGATTTTATACTGACTGTATCATTTACAGTTGAATTAATTGCCATTTGAAATTGGTTGATTGCGTGGTTTTGTTTAGAATCAGAATCATAATTCATGCTGCATATACCAAACAAATAGTGATAGCGCAATGAAGAGGATCTTATCTTGTCTAACTCTAAATAAGCAGAATCAATCTTATTTGCTATGATCAGATTTTCAGCGAAGTCTAAAGAATCTTGGTAAGTGAATTTGATATTCCCTTCTCTTGTTCTTCTATATTCTTTTTCAGCCATCAAAGCGATTTTTGTGGCTTTTATTTCCTTGTCTTTCATTTCGAATCTTAGAATTCTTTTCGCTTCTTTGAAAAGTTGATTTGCCCATCCAAGACCACCAATTAATTTATAATACCGAAATGCGTTGTCCTTATCGTATTTATCTGCTAATTTTTTCGCTGAATTTTGTACAAGGGTTTCGATTTCGAGTCTCGCAATAATTTGAATATGAGAAACTTTCTTTTTGCTTTCTGCTCTAAGGCTATCACTTACAGCTATAAGACTATCTGTAATAACTTGAAATTGGTCAGTTTTAGTTTTATTTGTATCAACTTCTGTACTTTTTTGAGCAGTTTGGAGAGAATCTTTCTTCTCGCTTTCAGCTTTAAGGCTACCCCTTACAGCTTTTTGTACAGTTTGGAGTGAATCGATTTTTTTGATTTCTGAATTAAAATATTCTGCATCAGAATTTTTGCCAAATTTAATAGTTAAAAATACTTTATTTCCCGATTCAAGTAAATCATGCTTGCTAAATGCATAATCTAAATGGAGGGAGGGATTAAACAGTATTTTACTTTTCATATTTGCACTTAAGCCTATCCCCAAAGCATATTTTTCTGTTCGATTATTTCCGCCTAATCTCAAATTCAACTGAGCCCCATTCCATTTTGGAGATTCAAGTTCCATTCCGCTAAAAATTCCAAACTGTCGTCGAGAAAATTCTTTGCTATCAAATAACCAATCATATTCGCCGCTTAGTCCTAGATTAACCTTCCAATCAGATAGCCTCATTTGATATTTTCCGCCAAATCTAATATATGTTGGATATCTTTCATTTTTTTTAGTTCCAACTTTTGGGGGTATGAGGTTTTGAATCGATACACCTAATCTAAATGGCAAGAGTCGTCGCAAACTGGCAATGTTACCTAATAAAGGAATATTTGGATTGACCAATGTTAAAGTAAAACCCAAATCAAGACCACCGCTTGTGACGCTTTCACCAGCTAAATTCTGATTAATAATTTTTATATTTGTTCCATAATTAAGAATTCCCCGTTTTCCTACCCACTCTTTAGCAAACCCTAACAAAAAAGCATGCTCCGATAAGTTAAAAGATCCCAAATCCTGGTTTGTAATATCACGCCTTTGAAAAGTACCCAGGTCTAATCTTACCAGAGCTGCTCCAAATGCACCTGTGGTGTACCAGGAAGGTCTTGGAGACACAAATGCAATATAATTATACTTAATGTCCTGAAGAAATAATTTTGTTTGCATAAAAGTAAATTCGTTTCTATCTGCTAACATCAACCCGGCTGGATTCCAATACAAGGCGCTGGCATCGTCCACAAGAGCAACAAATGCTCTACCCATACCGAGTGCACGTGCTCCAACTCCATATCTTAAGAATTCTCCTGGTTGACCAGCTGAGCCAGTTTGTGCGGTTACATCACCCAAATCTATGTACATTAAAATTATTAAAATAAATGGAATTATTCGAAAAATAATAGTCATAGTAATTATCTTTTTATGACAGCAATTTTACCATACTTAACTTGTCCACTATTCTTGGGCTTTATTACACAAATATATCCTCCATTTGCTACGTATCTGCCATCGCCATTCTTGCCATCCCAAGTCAGAAGTGAATTTTCACGTCCGTCGTTAAATCCAGAAGTAGCATTGGCAGTCCACTTTTTTACTAGATTTCCAAAAGGATCAAAGATGGATATTTCAAGGTCAGATGAATTATCTAGATTGAAAAGAAGTTTTATGTTATTTTCTTCAGGTATCGATGAATGCGGATCGAAAGGATTTGGATATATTACCACTTTAGTATTTTCAATCACATCGAATTGAATCTCATCAGAAAGCACAATACTTGCATGATCGACCATAATCGGATCATAAAAACCTAAATCATTTGGTATATCCGATGAGTCAATAACATATCCAAAAATCTTGTTTATACCCTTCATTGGTAGTGGAAAAAAAATACAGTCAGGTGGTTCTTGAATTTCGAAGATAGAGTTATTCAGTACTATAGCTGCAAGGGGTATAATGTGATTGACAGCATAGCAAACCTTTACTAAAGAATCTTGAGTTCCAACAATATCTCCACCACGGGCTGTAACTGAGAATTGATTTAATAAAGGGGAAGTTGTGTTGTAAACAACGGTATAAAACGTATCGTTACCTGTTACACCAATACTATTTTTGCCTTGAGCAATTAGGGTAACATTTGAAGAGGAATCTGGTAGTGTAAATGAACAATTGAAAAGATGAGTATTTCCTGATGTAATATCATGTGAGCAATTTGTTGCACAAGGGGATGTTTCATTCACGAAAAATGATTTGATTTCACAAGTAAATGCTAACGAGTTTAAGTCCAATTCGCCTTCAAGACGATCAACTTTCAAAACCACAGCATTCTCATCAATATATAATGAATCGCGATATCCAATTTCAAACTCATCCTTGTCAAAAAAAGTAATTGCTATTGTAGGTGCTCCAATTGGTTTGAAATAAACGGAGTCAATTCGGCTTGCATTTCCAGCACGATCTGCTGCAATAAAATAAAGTGGTCCTTGTGAATGCCAATCTAAAGGAATTAGTAGTTGATCAACTTGAGAAGTGTTTGATGGAAATACGAAGTTCAAAGAGTCGCGATTAAACAGAGTATCTTTAGATGCTATTACTTTCCATAAAGCCTGGTCATCTTCAAGTTTATTGAAAGGAACCAAGACTGTGTCTTGTTGATTATCGTAAAAGAGCGTATCAATGGAGATAACAAACTCGGGCTCGACAAAATCACATTTTATTGTATCCTTAATTGAAGGGACCAGCCATGTTCCTGCAGAATCACTTACAGATCCATGAACCAAACAATCACTATCTAATTCCACAAGGAGTGAATCCTGGTATTTGTATTTTTTAGAATTGTACTCTACAGAATCAATACCCGACAATTCATCATGGGCTGTATCCACAATGGCCCAAACTGACAAATTATTTGTCCAGGAGGAGTCAAAGGGGACGAATTCACGTAGTGTTGGAGGCATGGCTAATCTATCAACAATAGTTGTATCTTCGAGATGGAATTCGAAGATGTGTGGAGGGGTCTTGTCCAGCGTTATCGTTGCCGTGTCAGGAAGGCTGTAGTTGTTTGTATTTTCATTAAAAAGCCTAACGCATAAAGTATGCTTTCCCTGAGTTGTATCTCTCAGTACGTAACTGTAGTAGTCAAATAGTGTGTCGGATTCTATTTTACAGTTTCTATCTTTGTACGGTTGTGGAAGGACTACCCACTTCTTCCAATCCTCGGATATTTGAACCTCTGTATACATGCCGCTTGCGCGAATTTTCGCAGTAATCGTATCGTTGTTTGTGTAGATGGAATCTTTGAGACATTGAAGTGAATCGCGATCGTCTTTGTCGAAGAGAATGAAATTCTGAATTAACAATGTATCGTATTGTATGATGGCCAGCTCCTTCATACTCAAATTCCCAGCCAAATCACGGACCTCAACGAACAGCGTATCTTTCAGGTTCTTTCTAAAATCCAGACCTAAATTCCATTCAGTATCTAGGTAATATTGACAACCCTCTTCAAAAAATAGTTTCTCAGTTATTTTATTCTCATCATCTTCAAAAAGGTAGACAAGAAAATGTGATGTGTCCAAACCACATATAGTTGAATTGCTATTACTAATGTCTGTAACGTCCAATCGTACTTTCACAATAAGCGAATCAGATTTTAGAGAGTCACCGTCAAGATCAGTTAAGTTAAATTTCTTAATTATTGATTTTGTAGTATCCCGGGTAATTGATTCCGATTTAATCTCACTCCAATTTCCGGCAAAATCCCTTATTTTAACAGAAACTACGTAAGTATCTTCGATTGAAGGCAAGTGAACAATCGTGGTGTCAGTCCAGGCTGAGCAAGTATCCGGTTCCACGACATCCACCCAAATTTTCATTTTAATCAGATCACTAGATTGGGTAATAATTATCACTAGAATTGAATCGTCATTGGTGTATCCGGGAATAGCTGCAAAATCTATATCTAAGTAATCATCCAGCCGCAACGAATCAATCACTGGTTCGTCATTATCGTAATGCAGACTGTCATTTAGAGTGTCTGCTTGAATGGCCCCATCATTTCTCAACGCATAATAATTGATAATCATCAATGTATCTTTTGGCATTCCATCTTTAAGGAACGGATAGAGGGAAGATAAATCCAATGTATTGCTATTTATGGAGATTGTAGTGTCGCGTGTAATAGCTCTATTGTAAAACTTAATAGAGTCCGGCCAAGCAAATGCAGAGTCCACATTGAAACAAACCAAGGTGTTATTTGTATAGCCGGATACCGCTGAGTCACATTCTGTTGTGTCACAATCGAAGAATGATATTTTGACGAAAGGATTTCCCACCATTATAGAGTCTGTCGCTGTTTCAGACCAGTTTCCGGCTTTGTCGCGAATTTGGCCAGTGAAGGTTTTGAGCCCATCTTCACCGTTCATCGCAAACTCGTAAAGGGTATCCCCGGTCCAAAAATATGAAGTATCACGACCAGAAGATTCCTCTCTGACGTATAGAGAATCTATTGTATCGTCTTGCTGCCAAAATGGACGAATCAGAACCGTATCTTCGTCTGTATGTTCAGGTAGGTGTGAACTTTTGTCCAAAACCAGGATTCTATTGAGGGTTGGGATCGTATCATCATGTACAATTGTGCTTGATTCTATATTTGACATAATGCTGTCAAAATCGGTAGCTGGGGAGGGTCCCCAAATTTTGGCATATATTGTATTTGTTGTGTTCTTCACCAATGTATCATATGGAACGGAAACTGAAATAGTGCCTTTAAATTTAATAGAATCATAAGCAAAGACTCTTTTCCCAAGATTGAAGTTCTCATTTAATGCCAGCCATAATGTATCCATCTCATTAATAAATGGATGGCCAGTGTCAGGATCAATTACAACTGTTACAAATACAGTGGTATCATTAGTGAAGCCTGGTTCAGCAGGTCCAAAAATAAGCTTATCATTTTTAATGGTTTTTATTGTGGTATCTTTGATAGCCACAGATTCTATATAGAAAGGTTTGGTCACGAAAAACGTATCTCTTACTGTATTTTGATTCCCAAGTTGATCTTTAATATTTACTTCGATTTTGAAACTATCCGGGGGAACTTTTACAGCAACAATGCTTTCACAGGATTGGCGTGTTGAGTCTTCACATGTTATTGTTTTCGAGTCTTGCTTTACAGTATCTCCGGATGTTATATGAGTCACGAATATTTCACATGAACTGGTATCAATTGTAGTCAAGCTATCGTTAAATCCAATTTTAAGAAGAATGCTTAAGCTATCAGAATAATCAAAGATAGTGTGTAATCGTTTTATTGAAGTGAAATCTATCTTCGGTCCTGTTGTATCATATACCACTTTAAATGTGAAAGTAGTCTTGTTTCCGGAATAGGTCGTATCACCGTTATCAGGCATTTGAATCATGGGGTATGTAACCTGGTCCGGATGATAAGCTGCATCGATTACTTCTACATTGAAAGTGTAATTTCCTTCCTTATCCAGAGGACTAACAGTCGATCCGTCTGGTTCTTTGAATTCCTTAACAACAAATGTTGTGTCGACAGGATGATGTTTGACTCTAGTTGTATCGTCAAAGCGGATTTCCGTCTTATCCCACTTGAAGGTTGCTATGTCTGAGGAATTGAATGTTCTTGAAATGACTACCCTGGCTATACCCGCTCCAGTGTCCACTTCAGCCGGACCAGTCCATATTGTATAAGTGGAGTCATGTTCAAAGAAAAAGAACTTTTGTCTGTCGGATATGAAAAAGCTCAATTCATTTTTATCTAATTTCCCCACATGGTTCTTAGCGTCTAGTATTATCGTTGTAGAATCAAAATAAGTGGAACCAAAGTAAATGGAATCAATTGTAGCCGGTTTTGCATCTTGATATGATGAATCTACATTTGTTGTATCCCTGTTGGCTTGACCCTTTAAAACCGATTCTTCAGAATATAAAACTCTGTAAAAATATAAAAAATCTGAAGGTAAATTTGAAACTACGAAAGTAGTAGATGTATCGCTGGGTAATGTATCTTGTAGAGTAATTCCAAATTCAAGCTGATATAATTGAGTACGAATTAAATCGATGTGTAAGTGTGGATTGATTATTATTAAATTACTAGTATCAATTATTCCTTTTGTAAAAAGCGGTTCAGAGCGTATTCTAAAATCTTGAGCTGAAGCCGTGATAGTTAAAACATTGATATAAAGAATAGTAATAATGACTAGGATTTTAGTATCGTTCGGCTTAGCCATAATAGTTACTTCACAATTAAACCTTTTTTGACAAACCTGAATGTTCCAGATTCAAGTACGATGAAATAAATACCTGTTGGAACTATCATATCATTTGAGTTTTTTCCATCCCATACGATGCTATATTTTCCTTGATTTTGTTCATCATTTACTAATATTCTAATTACTCGACCAAATATATCATATATCATTAGCCGGACATGATCATTTATGGGAAGATCATACCTTATCGTTGTAGATGGATTGAATGGATTTGGATAATTCTGATATAATGCGTAACTTCTAGGGATTTCATTTTCATTGTCAACATCTGTTAGGATTGGAAAGATAAAGTCTGAATTATTGGAGTTTGTTGAAGTAACATTTGACCAATTTGAACTTGCGCCATTCTTAAACAATGCACAAACATGAAAGTATAAATTAGTTGTGCTTGCAGGTAATGACCAAGAAGTTGAATCCTTGTTGACATCGACAAATATCGAAAAAGGCGGGGGAAGGCCTAAAAAAGATTTATTCGGTGAATAATTGATTACGTATTTATCAATATTATGATCTAAAATGGGCTGCCACTTTAAATGAAAAGTGGTTACATTACCATCGTTACCTTTAATTTTATCAAGACGTAATTTAAATCTATGATCAACAGCTTTAGGAAAACTATCAAACGAAAATAATCTTTGATTTAGTAATTTATCAAAATACGTTACAATTATAAATTGTGTGTCATTCGTATTTATTAATTTATCAATATCTATATTAATCAATTGAAGAGTATCCAAATTAGTTTCAGAAGGAGTCCAAACAACAAAACTAGTATCAGCAATACTCAAATCAGGGACGTCTGGAGATTTTGGTTTATTGATATGTAAGGAAATAGATATATCATTATCAAAAATATTTCTTATTTCAATTCGTAAACTATCATAGAGTCCAGATAAAAAATCAGTTGGTCGTTCCCAGGTGAGATTCAAATTCACTTTTGAAGTATCAGAAGTCCAACCACAAGAAAGAGTTGTTTGCAGTGTATCCGGTCTAGAAGGTGACTGTGCATCAATAACAGCTAACAAAGTATCAAACCAAACAATGTTTGAATTATTGAACTCAATGTCTTTAGCAGATAAACGCACAAAAATACTATCACCGTGAGTCGGAAAATCTAATTTAGCAGATTTATTTATATCGGGAACTTCAACAAATTTCACGTTTTGAATGCTATCCGGATTGGTGATTTTAATGTTTATTGGGTTGTCAAATGATTGAGTTCTGGCAACCTGAAAATGGATTAATCCGACCAATTCAGACAAGGTAATGTTTTCCCAGTCCCAGACAATTTTTAATGTGTCCGTATTTATAAAAACTGAATCGAATCCGGTTGATTCAGAGAATGGCACATAGCCCGTTGAATCGTCGTCAGGAAATGAAGCAAAAGGAACAAAACCTCTGAATGAGTCTGTGACCAGTTGCTGACCTGCATCATTTTCGCTCCAATAAACTCTACGTGAGTTGTTTGGAGACAATTTGATGCCAGGAATTACAGTATACACCAGCACTTTTTGTTCGTCAGACTCAAATTCATCCATAAATGGGCCATCCGAGTATAGAATGGGATCAAACTCTTGCAAAATATCTCTTGAGATTTTGAAAGTGTCTGGCTCCATCCCCGCATCATTCGGAGCAAAATCCCAATCTATCCAGATTCGACCAAATTCAGGCTGATCGATTAATTTTAGCCTTGGGTTCTTGAGGGTTTTCACAAGGAAAGCCTCAACTGAATCAACATCCCCTCTAGTATGCCGAGAATTGTTTTCCAAGTGGATCGTTGCATATGCATAGTACTTGAATGCGTCAATTGGAATTACATTTTCAATATTACCATTAATAATAACCTCATTATCCGTGCTGTCTATATTGTCCATTTTTGAGCCAATTAACTTTGGACCTAGTCGTTCATAGAGAAATGTTTTTTGGGTAATGTCAACAGTTTTTGGGTTAAAGAATTGAGTGAAAAGATGGATTTGATAAATACTTTCCAAATGAAAAAGTAATATTGGATATCTTAATTCAAAACTTAGCAATTCAGTTATAGGATCATAGGTAACAATTTTGAATACTGGCGCCTTCACCCCAAATCCTGTCATAGTACCGGTTCCAAATTCATTTGCAAACAAATCAAGCAAAATCACTTTGTATTCATTATCTAACAACGAAGTCGCTAAGCTATCGTTAACACATACGGTATCCGAATCGACTGAACACCTGGGAAGATCATCCAAGTTGGTCTCACTTTGCACTATTCTATTTTGAGTTACATTTTCAATCCTTATGCTATGTAAATTATCAGGAAACGAAGAAATACGAATTTGAGGAAAATCTACATAAGATGATTTAATTGGCATCTGGGATGATATTGGATTTCTAACTTCCATAAACAATGAATGTATAAAGGACTTTGACCATTCGGTTATAAGCATGTCTAAATTCTCCCCTAATGGATTTTCCTGAACTATGAAGATGTATGTTTGTTCACTTTCAGGGTTAAGGAAAGAATAACATGTATCTTTGATTGTAGTATCTGCAACTAGATTGGCGGGAGTGTTAGTACCCTTATAAACCTTTACATTAGTCTCAAAATCAGGGGAATTTAATCGTGGTGTTGGTCGTGTCCAACAGATTTCGATTGCGGAACTGTCAAGGTTTGAATTTGTAATGATGGGCGCCCGGTTACAATAATCTCCATCACTACCAGATACTCCGGATGTGTCAGCGTCATCGAAAGCCTTTACGGTATAAGAATAAAACTGATAGGTGACCAATGACTCTTCATTATTAATGATATGTTGCAAAATTGGTGGATTAGCCGTTGGATTGGCAATATCTACATATCGTACTACACTTTGTGCTGACTTCACAGTTGTCAAAGAATCACCATCTCTGTAAACTATATATCCAATCGCATCACCTGGCCGTGTCCATTCCAAATATAAATTGCCGTCCCATTTTTGAAAGTCATTTTCAGCCCATGCTGGCTGCTGATCTGTTACTGTTAGGCCGTTTGGCGGCGCTTGAAATTTCTGTTCGAATGGCTTGGACCACGCGGTTTTCAGAGAATCGTCATTTATTTCCAATGGATTTTCCTGCACCAGGAAGAAATAAGTGACTTCACTTGCAGGGTCAGGAAAAGAAAAGCATGTTTTATTTGTATCAGTTGTTGTCTCAACTTCGAGGCTGTCATCTTCAACGCTATTTCTATAAACCCTCACATTAGTTTTAAAAATAGGAGTAAGTTTACGTGGTGTTGGTCTGGTCCAGCAAATCTCGATATCATCACTCCCAAGTTTAGCACGCTTTATGATGGGTGCCCGGTTACAATAATCCTCATCACTGTTGGAAACCCCGGAAGTATCTTTATCATCGAATGCCTTCACGTAGTAAGTATAGAATTGATAAGTAACCAATGAATCATCATTCTCAATTATATTTTTAAAACCAGGTAAGTTAACCATAGGATTAGCCAAATCGATGAATCGAATCGTATCTTCATTTGTTGTCAATGTTTTTACCAGGGAATCATTTCTATAAATTTCATATCCAATTATATCATCATCTGGCTTGGTCCATTGAAGATACAAATTGCCATCCCAGGGTTTAAAAGAACTATCTGCCCATGTTGGTTTTTGGTTGGTGACTGTTAAATCATTAGGTGAGGCAAGGAATGAATGGTTAAATGGTTTTGACCAGGCGGTTATTAAAGAGTCAATATCCTTTTCTTTAGGTTTTTCCTGAACCAGGAAAAAATAGTTGTGCTCAGCTTCGGGGCTTGAGAAAGTGTAATATGTAATATTTGAAACAGTCGTATCTGTAACAAGACTGTCCGTTGTTATTGTATCTTTATATACCTTTACACAAGTATCAAAAAAAGGACTGGGTAAACGAGGTGTTGGTCTGGTCCAAAAAATTTCGATTGCGGAACTATCAAGATTAGCTTTTGTAATAATCGGTGCCCGGTTGCAATACGATGAATCAAAATTTGAAGGAGCAGAGAGGCTTCCCGCCTTATCGCGTGCTTTTACGTAGTAGGTATAAAATTTATAGGTAACTAATGAATCAGACGAATTATTGGCAAGATCAACAAACCTGGTTGTGTCTTCCGAGGTTACTACAGATCCAACTTTTAACGTATCTTTTTCATTGATTCTATAGACATCATAACAAACAATATCCTTAGTAGGATCTTTTTCAGGTCTCGTCCATTCTAAATATAGATTACCATCCCACTCTTTAAAAGTGGAATTTGCCCAAGCAGGTTTTTTGTTCGTAACGGTTAAATCAGTCACAGAAACCGGTGGAATTGTATCTCTCTGAACTCTTTTTGTATTCGAATTCAGACTTTCATCACCGTCAAAATATCGAGCGGTTGTATATATGTAGAAATTGTCGCCATGTTTACCTTTATCAAATGGCACACTGCAAGTATTCTCAGGTAATACATTACCACAGCTATCTATAGTAGAGGCAAGCTCACAGCTGCTAATAATATTTTCATTTTCATAGACAAGAAAATCCTGAACCGGGATTTCAGATTCGTAGTCAATTTGAAAGTTTAACCTGTTATTATAGAATAGATTGCTAGCGATATATGAAATTTTGGGTCCAACTTTATGTCTTGCGGTTACACAAACCGTATCACTTATGTTCCCTACATTATCCAGAACGGAAATGCAATACTCTGCAATTCCTGCTCTTCCTTGATGGTTTAGGTCGTTCTGAATTGGATCAGGATATCTCATGCTGTCGGGCGGTAGGTCTTTTAATTTTATCTCCCCGTAAAGCTCTCTACGCACAATAAATTTGGCAGTTCCACTAACCGGGTCCTCTTTAGCTTCCCATTGTAAATTAACTTGGCCTTTATTATTACTATCATAAGTCTCGACTGCATTTTTTACTACTCTTACTTTTTCCGGGGGAAAAACATCCTGAATCGCTTCTACAAGTATTCCAATTGTTGCCATTCTTGCCCAACTGCTCATATTATCAGATTCATCTTTGAATTGGGCAGCATACAAGTATAAAGATCCATCTATAGTATCTATTGGAACTGATCCATCCAGATCAAAGTACAGAGAATCTTGAATGGTATTTCCCATAAGGTCAATTGGCATCCACTCGGTAATGCATCGATTTTGCGAACAGCTTTCGGTAACAGGTAATAGGAAAAGTGATGAATCATTCCGCACCCATTGAAACCGTATATAATGAACAAAATCTACCGGGTCCATTTTGTTGTGATTTGGATTCACCACTTTGACAATGTTGTATACATCACGCTTGTAATAAATGACTGAATCGGCAGACTCTACGTCTAATGTGTCTGTAAAATCATAGCTCTCCTCATCCCAAATGAATTTTGGATCGGTTGGAACGGTGCTGTCGGATATTTCCGGAGTTGTAAGGGTGCTGGCAGAGATATTATTATCATTATCAAATGCAAAAACTTTGTAAGAGTATAATCTGCCTTCCTGGAGACTCTTCAAAGGTGTGTCTGTATAACTGAAGTTTGTCGTGTCTGAAGTAACAATTAAAGAATCTAATAGTTTGATTTCTTCTAGGTGTTTTTCACGGTATACATAGAATCCTTTTAGATCAGAGACTGCACTTCTCCCAGGATGATTCCAGGTTATGACTATGGTTCCACCGGGGGCGCTTTTGGCTTCTAAATTTTGGACTGGCGGAGGGGCTTCATCGTCAAGCATAGTAATACTTATTGATTTGAAATCATCAGAATAATCTGAATTCAAATAATTGTTACCAAAGGAGAGATATGGAATCCCTAAACTTACAATAGTAAGAAATGAAATGAATGATAGTTTATTTGATTTCATGATCTTATTCTAAAACCAAATTTAAACCTTAAGGACTAAATTTAAATTAACAAACTCGTTGGCCCCGTGAAACCCCAAAACTCCTGAACCACCCTTACAATTAGTAGATACGTACCGTAAACCATTCCAGAAATGGAGTTTCCCGCCCAACGGACAATTTATACTGTCTCATAATAAAACAATTTTTCTATAAAAGTCAATAAATATTATTTTTCTTTAACATTTTATTATTGGTTAAGCTTAAATCCTCGAAAATTTTCCTCCGTTGCGGCGGGTTTTTTGATAAAGATTCCAAAAATCCATTTACAAGTATAGAGTAGATCAAAATTATTCTCCTGGATAACAGTCGTAATATTTATAAATATTAAGCATGAATAATAACTAGGTTTTTATGTCATGAATTTCCTTTGTAATCTTCCTGTCTTCTTGGATTTTAATTTACAATAGATGCAAATTGCTTATGTCATTCACTCCGGCAAATACTTCTTTGGAAATTTAGCTACAACTGTGTAGAGTGGATCCACTATATTTGAAACGGTGCTGGTCCCAACCTGGGAAAGAACCTGGTAGGCTTCCCATTTATCGAAACCGTAATCATCCACAAGCCATTCGATCAATTCCACATGTGCCAGGCGGAAAGCATCGATTAACGGACGGGCACTGCCGGCAACCATGATATATTCTTCATCTTCAATACGCGGCCAATCAATGGGCTTATTTTTGATGAGTTGGAATTGCAGGATCACATCCATTGTGGTTTCCAATCCTGTGCCTGCTATTTCTCCATGCCCTTGCAATGCATGGCCATCGCCGAAATAAAAATAAGCGCCGTCATGAAAGATTGGCAGGTAAACCGTAACGCCCTCTCGAATTTCCGGTGCATCCATGTTTCCGCCAAAATCACCAGGCCACAACCCGGGGAATGACTCTTCTCCTTTTGGAGCCACTGCAACGCGACCCAACATGGGTTTGAGTGGTACTTCAATTTTTTTGAGTTTACTTTTAGGTAAATCCAGCGATCCCATGTTTCTATCTTTATTGATTCGCCAAACATAGCGACTGCCAGGAATTTTGGCGTTGAGCATACGAACCCGGATATCGCTGGCTAATCCACCAAAATTAGGATTGATTCGAGCAGGTGCTAAATCGTGGTTAGGACGTACTTTAATGAGTTTTATGACAAGTTGATCTTTAGTGGTTGCACCTTCGATTAATATTGGACCGACTTCTCCCGGCCATGCCCCGCCTTCTTCGGTATAATATGGCCCCATCAACGAGTTACTAACCAGAATGTCGCCAGGTTTAAGCTTTAATACAGGTTCCCGGACTTTAAAAGCCTGGTAACCGATTGTTGGAACGAATCGAATAGTATCCTGGGCATGTCCCGAAATTGTAAAAAAAGCAATGATGAAAAACGAAATGAATGATATACGAATTGGTTTCATTTTCAATCTCCTAAAAAATAAGATGTAAGTTTGAATTAGTTATGCGAAGATGCAAAATAAGACTAATAAAGTCAAGAAAGAATAAGGTTTACTTTTTCAGGAATCAAATGAATTATTTTAATTTAGATCAATTAGATATTTCTAATATTACAGAATAATCCCAGTTAACTATTTAAATAATTCTAAATAATCTTGTTGTAGCACCCTGAGCGGAGTCGAAGGGAGCGGATTAGGAGAATGTGGAATTCGGAGGGTGCACGGATGTGATATCATTTCTCCAAATTCTTAAAATGACTTTCATTCTTACATTCTGCTAATTTAGGTAATAAAGCAAAGTTACCGCCTATTAATGCTTCTTTCTTTTTTCTAGACCAACCCTTCACTTGCTTCTCAAATATTAATGCGTCGAAATAATTGGGAAATTCTAAAACGAATACAACTTTGACAGGAAGTTTATTCTTGGTATAGCTAGGACCTTTGCAAGATTTGTGTTCGTATATTCTCTTTTCAAAAATATGAGTTGAACCTGTATAGTATGAATCGTCTGAACATTTTAAGATGTATACATAACCTTTCATTAACACCCCCTTATCCGTAGCTAAACCGCCCTTCGACTCCGCTCAGGATGGCTGTTATCCTCAAGTTGACAAAAATTTATAGCCATTATTAACCTGACCTATTCTTAAATATTGCATACTAACATGTTTAATGCAATTACCCAAATAAAACATATCATTCACTAAACGTGCAATAAATCTGAATCTTCTATTCAATTTTCTTGGCAGGCATATTTTGTCCATTCTGATGCAATGTCATGCTTTCGACTTGACCGGAATCTGCGATGTCGAAGGTCACTTGTGCCGGAAATGCCTTAATGAAAAATTTAGTTTCGCTTTCTGCAAAGATATCGAATGCGGGCTGTCCTGTGGCCTGAGCTTTAAGCTGGTTGCCCTCTAAAGAAATTGTTATAATAAATTCCGGTTTAAGCTCATACTTTCCTACGTATTTTCGCAAAACCTCTTCGGAAAGAGTCATTTCTTTACCCAAATTCGGGTCAACTTCAACTCCCAGCTCGGCCAGCATTTTTTTTCCACCTTCATTTCGAGGATTCAATTGCACAGATTTTTGATAATTTTTTATGGCTAGTTCCTTATTGCCGATTTTCTTGTAAGCCTCGCCTAGACTGTCGTAGGTATTGAAAGCATCCGGATAAGCTTCCACATTCAGTTTGAAAATAGCTATTGCCGTTTCTAAATCATCGTTGTTCAAAAGCTGGTATCCCAGGTTGTTCAACTCCCTTTCAGAAAAGTCATAGGAATCAGCTTTTTCATTTTTAAGTTTACTATAATGGCTGATCGCTTTTTCGACTCCTTCTTTATTTATGATAGGCATTAATTCTTGTGCAATGGGCATCTTAGGATCTTCAGTAGGTTCTCCATATAGAATATTGACAATCCCGTTCATGATCTTGCCACTACTATTTCCGGAAGTGTTATCCATGATAATAATTGCATGTTTGTCATCCACAAGTCGGCGAAAACCAGTAGAAAATCCGTGAATGCCGCCGCCATGTTCGATCACATTGACAAATTTATCGGATTTTCCAATTTTTTGTTTGCGGATAATCCAGCCATAGCCATAGTTCTGCAGATTTGGCGTAAACATCAATTTCTTGTATTTTTGGTCTTTAAAAAGCTTGTCAGTGTAAAGGATTTGATTCCACTTAAACATGTCCTCTACTGATGAATACATCATCCCGGCGGAGTAGGGAAGTGAGGTATCTAGATATGGAGCAACTTGATAGCCGCCAAGTACTTTTTGATATCCGGACGCACGCTTCTCAGTTATTATTTTATAGTGCTCATAGCCGGTATTCTCTAAATCCAATGGTTCAAGGATTCGCTCATGAAGAAATTTATCGTAAGCTTTACCAGCTACTTTTTCGATAATTGCACCAAGAATAAAATACCCTGAATTGTTATAACGAAACTCCGATCCGGGCTCGAACTCAAATTCCATCTCGGAAAAAACCGATAGAAGTTCTTCAGGTTCATAGGGGTCACGGCTTAAATCATTAAAAAAATTAGGGAGTCCAGTATAACTTGGGATACCTGATGTGTGAGTGAGAAGATGATGGATGGTTACTTTATCGCCCTGGTTTTTTGGATAGTCCTGAAGATAATCGGTGATTTTACCATCCAGACTTATTTTTCCTTCTTCGACTAATTTTAATATCAGGATTGCTGTGAATTGTTTCGTGACGGATCCAATACGGAATCTTGTGTCGGGTTTGTTTGGAATTTTCCACTCCATGTTGGCATAACCAAATCCATTTTTGTAAATGACTTTGTCGTTTTCAGCTACTAATACCGAACCGTTAAATAATTGCATGTCATGATATTTTTTTACGAATTCATGAACCAACTTATCCTTTCCATCTGCATAAGCATTTTGTGTAAGGACAGCAAAAATCAATAAGATGGAATAGATTTTTACCAGTATTGTTAGTCTCTTTATCATTTTATACTCCTATCCAAAGGTTTGATGATTCAAACACTAGTTGTGAAGTTTTCATTTTGCCACAAAAACTAAACTTAATTGAGAAGAGATTAAAAACAATAGACAGAAAACATCTAAGATTGTTGCAAATTAATTCAGGTTTTATCATATAAATTTACGAAAATAAAAATATAAAATTTGAATTTATTTGTTGTTTTTTTTGAATATAGGTATTCGTTGTCTTAACAAACAATAAATAGGATGTATAAAATGTTAACCATCAAAAATAAGGAGAAAACCATGAAATCTAAAATATTATTCGCTTACATGATTGAGTTAAGATCTTGGCAAATGGTTGTTGTCATAGCCAGGAAACCGTTCCATTATGCAACAATAACCTCAACTGGCACAACAGCTTGGAAATGAATTATAGGTTTCGTTGGGTAATTTGTTCGGTAAAATCTACTCATCAATAGTTATTCTGTATTCATTTGATTTGGTACAGCCTTTGTAAAATATAAAGATTAATGGTGAAAACATAATTAACCGAAACAAAATGGATAGGGAAATTATCAAATGAAAGAATCATTTAAATACTTTTTGGTAGGTTTACTTCTATTAGGGGTAAATGAGCTGGCATATTCAGATGATAAGGCTAGTCACACGGTTACGGTTACGGTAAGTGCCATAAATCAATTGTCAATTGCCGGGGGAGATGTCAATTTGACGATCAACACTGCCACAGCAGGCAGCGATCCTGATGCTGCCACAGACAATACTACAAGTGATCTTAACTGGGTCACAAACGAGGCATCCAAGAAAATTACAGTAGCAACAAATCTAGCTGCGCCAAACTTCACTTTATCCATAGATGCCCAAAATGTTACAGGTGGAACTCCATCAGGAATTGTTACATTAAGCACAACAGCTACCGATTTCGTCACTGGTATTAATAAAGTTATTGGGGTTTGCGATTTGAGTTACACGGCAATAGCGACCGCCTCCAATACTTCGGGGAGTGACACGCATGCCATTACTTTCACAATAACAGACGAATAATTCATACTTGTTTGGATGCGCTGCATTTTATAGCGTTAGTATTGGGCAAGATACAAATGGCAACTTAGGAAGGCAGAAAATCACTTCATATTTTTCAGCACTACATAAACCCTTCATCAGCTGATGGGCCGTAAATTGCCGGCACCGGAATGTCGTTTAGCCGTAAGTATACTCCGAGCTGGGCCCGATGATGGATATTATGATTCATTACAAAATTTCGTAAGACGGCAACCCGGCGAAGTTCAAAAATTACTTTTCCGCCGGAAAGAAGAGTCCAGGAGGAAAGTAAATGCTCATCGCTAGCATCGGCAATTGCGGCTCGTGCATCTGTAATATTCTTATCAAATCGATCAAGGATTTCCTGGCGTGAAGTTGCGGGTAATGTCTTTGACGGCGGTGCGTCAGGTGAAGGCTTTAAATCCAGTGAATCTTGATTGATGGCATGCATAGCCCAGGTTGGCAGATTTGCCAGGTGTGTCGCCAATTCTATCAAAGTCCATGATTTTTTGTGAGGTCTCCAATCAAGTTTGTCTTCCGGAATTCGTTCCAGAGACTTTCTCGTATTTGCCATTTCATGGTCGAATTCATTCAGTAAAGTTTTGCTGATGTTCATAAAATGCCTTTATTTTGGGATTTAAAAATTATACTGCTGCAATGAATCGATTGAAGTCGTGTGTAGAACAATCTAGAAACTCCGGATTAGTTTTCAAACATCAAATTATTGCCCAAACGCAGGGAACATTGAAACAGTGTACCCGGCAAAAACTCCGAGTCCATTTTCAATATTATTGTAAACTTGAACCGGGGTTGAGAAGGGATTGTCTCCATGGTCTTCCTGGAATTTGGTTGATTTCATGTAATTGTAATAAGACTCTGAAACTGAAAGAAGCATAACATACATCTTTGCCAGGGGTTCAACCTGATGTGGATAAGTTTTTAGTACTAAACTATAATTCTTACCTGAAATTAGTGAATCATCGAAAAAAGCTTCACCGGGATCAACACCATCCAGGTTTTGAAAAAGCAGATCATCTGATTCAAACCAAACAGGGTGTAATTCACTGCCACCATTTGTATCTTCTGAAACAACCAAAACCTGGTAATAATTTTTTTCATTTGGTGGATCTGAAAAATGGACTGTGACCTTAAAAGGATATGAATTGATGTCGGTTTGAATCGAATTGATTTCGACGGATTCAGGGACGTAATCCGATGCGATGATTGGATCGAAGCCGGGTGCTGAAGCTTGCAATGTATATGTATTGCCAATATTAGGTGTTTCGTTCGCCGTTGAACGATAAATACCATCGTCAACATGTGTGAGTGAAGCGACTAGATTTTCACCATCGAATATCTCAATGGTTGCATTGGTTACGGCACTAATCGGAAATCTATCCAAGCTGCTTTTACTTTTGTTTAACTGTACTTCCCAAAGGCGGTCAGGGCTAAAAAGACTATTAGCAACCAGAACCGGTTTATGCTCCGGCAAGTCGACTTCCACAATTGTTTCACATCCAATAATTGTAAACAGCGCTAGAAAAATCCACGCCATGTGTGTGGTTTGAACTGAGTTATTTTTATAAGTTGTCATATTCATTCTCTTGAGTAAGCCTATAATTCTCGGCTATAACTTATTGCAGGAATAATTGGAAATAAGCTTGCCTGTTTTACAACCGGATTACCCGCCTGGTCAGTCGAGAAGAAGTAAAAGAAAGGATTCTTGCGGCTGTAAGCATTATAAATACCAATTGTCCATACCCGTTCATTACTATTCTTTCGTTTAATAAACCGAATCGCCAAATCCAGTCGATGATAAGATCGCATTCTCACTCCGTTTCTATCAGGCAGATAGTCAACTGTTCCATCAAAAAATCTGAAAGTATTCGGTAAAACTGCAGTGGGATAGGTTGCCACCGGTATTGATATCGCATTCCCTGTGCCGTAAATCCAGGTTCCGGATAATTCCACACCTTTGGATAGTTGATGATTGAAAACTACAGCAATATCATGACGCCGGTCGTAGCGATATGGGTAACGATTGCCAAAATTCAAATTTTCGAAAAGCCTGTCAGTCCAGGAAAGTGTATAACCAAGCCAACCGGTGGTTCGTCCTCGTTTTTTTTGAACGAATATTTCCAGACCATAGGAGCGGCCTGATCCGACTTCGATCTTATTTTGCCAGTCGGTATCTAACCCAAGGAATTCTGCGCCATCTTTATATCCAATTAAATTGTCCATGGTTTTATAGTAGGTTTCGACGCTGAGTTCATATTGTTTATCCTTCAGCGAACGAGCCAAACCAAGAGCGATCTGCTTGCTTCCTTGTGGTTTGACTTTATTCGTTGCCGGTACCCATAAGTCTGTTGGTAGCCCGATTCCGGCATTCGAGAGCAGATGGATGTACTGGCTCATAGTGGCATAAGAAACTTTGAGCGCCCAATTACTTACCAGGAATCGCGCGGACAAACGAGGTTGCAGTGAAATATACTGCTTGCCTTCGGTTGAGAATAGTGAATAATGAAGCCCAAGGTTGGCCTTTAACCTGTCAGAAAACTTAAGATCATCTTCAATATAGAAATTTGTTTCGATAGCATTTTGGGTCTTGGTTGGTGCAATGAGAGTATCCAATGCAGTGATATCTAAACCCGCTGCTTTAAATTGTGCTGCGCCCGGACTAAATTTATGGGTTGTGGCGGTTCCACCGAATTTTATATAGTGGCTTGGATTAGGCCGGAAGTCAAAATCAATGCGGGCACTCCAATCTTCGATTCCGGAGACATACTTGAGAAGGTAAGATTCCGATAAAATGCTGCGATTTTTAGATTCTTCCTCGACCTCAACCGTAAAACGATATTTACTGTAAAGCACAGTTGTATTACTGAATAATTTTTTATTAAAGAGTTTATTCCATCGAAGGGTGGATGTTATATTGCCCCATCTTAGGTTACCGTTTTCTTGGGATGTCTCTCCATTTAAAGTCTCTTTACTTCGGAAGTAAAATTTATCCAGACCGGCATATAGACTTAAATAAAGCCGATTCTGGTTTGATAACATATGATTCATCTTCGCATTCAAATCAGTAAAATAGTATCCACCATTGTCATCCTTATCGAGGAATGGTTTTGCTATTAAGTCTGCATACGTTCGTCTAGCTGAAATGATATAAGATGATTTGCCTTTTTTTAGTGGACCTTCCAGCATAATCCGGGAAGCAATCAGCCCTATGGACACTTGTCCATTAAATTCCTGGTTATTCCCTTCCTTCATATTAATTTCAAGTACGGATGATAACCGGCCGCCAAATCGAGCTGGAAATCCTCCTTTTATAAGCTTAATATTTTTTACCGCATCAGAGTTGAAAATGGAAAAGAATCCAAAAAGATGGGAAGCATTATAAACCGGGGCGCCGTCAAGTAAGATAAGATTTTGATCAGGTGATCCACCTCGTACATAAAGACCGCTGCTTCCTTCGGACCCGGATTGCACACCTGGCAGTAACTGGATCGATTTAATCACATCCACCTCACCGAGCAATGCCGGAACCATTTTAAGTTGTCGGATCGGAATCTCAATGGTGCTCATTGCCGTCCTTTGTTCGATGGTCTCCAGTTTGTCGGCAATAACTGTAACACTGTCCATTGCTATTGGGCGGAGTTTTAGTTCAATATTCAATTGGTAATCTTGCCCGGTTGCCAATCTTCGTTGCCAGCGGTCATATCCGATATAGGATACTACCAGCAAAATGGAATCTGCAACCGTATTTTTCAATGTCAGACTAAAGAAACCGTAAACATTGGTTGTTGTGCCGACGTTTAAATCCGGGTCAAAGAGATTCGCTCCGATTAATCTTTCTCCGGATTTGGAGTCCTGGACATAGCCATTAACCGTGAATTCCTGGGCCATGGCAGCCTGGCATGTAAATAGAGTTATAAATATAAAGAGATTAGAGATTTTCATAAATAGTTTTTAGAAAATTTATTTATTTGCTCATATATATAAGAATTAAACAAAACTTAGTTCCCTAATTAATATTGAATTGTGATTATTGCATAAAATATTGCTAACAAGTTTCTGGAGAATATTAATGAACAGAGTTTATCATGTCAAGAAAAGATATCATTAGTGAATTGCATTTAGATTTAAATTAGTTTGAAAATTAATGATAATAAAATCTAATAATGAATGGAAATTTTTAAGCACATCAATAATTACAATAACTGTTTGTGTAATGCTTTAATGCTACTTTTATTTGAAATTGATCTTATTTGATAATTCCTTAAAAAGGTCCTTTATGAAAATCATAATATCCATAAATTCAATAGGTTAGAACCAATCCTGTAGAATCCTTTGATTATTGTTTTTGTTTATGTCATTTTGTGCTAGACCCGTTATCGAGATATATCCTAAATATTGGAGTGATTGAGCCATTCCACAAGCTTCCGTAACTTCACACATTAAAAGACTGCTTCGCCATTCTGCAGTTTACGGCATTGGCCACATGGCTAGCCGGGGACTGGGATTTTTATTATTGCCATTGCATACTAATGTAATTGCAACCGGAGAATACGGTAAAGCTGCATTGATTTTTTCATTTCTGGCATTAATGAATGTGGTTTATAGTTATGGAATGGATATCGCTTACCTGCGTTTTGTTGCCCCGGAAGATGACATCAAAAAACAAAAAGTATTGTTTAGTACGGGTTTGCTTTCCTTGTTAATCACATCAGTCCTTTTTACCGGGCTTTTGGTGGTTTTCGATCAAGCTTTTTCAGTAATAATCTTCAGATCCAAAACAGAAGTACTGTTGATATTATTAAGTGCAGGCATTTTATTATTTGATGCCTTGACTTTAATGCCGTTTATGGCGCTACGCGCTAAAGAAAAATCGATACCATTTGCAGTTTTAAAGGTCATTAATGTTGTTCTGAATATTGCAGCGAATTTCTTATTTATTGTGGTTTTGAAGAAAGGTGTAGCGGGTATTTTTTGGGCTAACTTGCTGTCTTCTGGATTAACTTTCCTTTTCTTATTGCCGATCATTTTTCGGTATTTTATTTTGAAATTTGACACTGCCATTTTTAGCGAACTCATTCGCTTTGGATTGCCCTATATTTCTTCCGGATTGGCTGTTGTTGCGATGAATATCATAGACCGCCCGATCATAGAGCGCCTAACTGATCTGGAAACCACTGGTATCTATAGCGTTGGTTATAAATTGGGATCTTTTATGGCGTTGTTCATAGCTGCTTTCCGTTTTGCCTGGCATCCTTTCTTTCTTTCCACTTCCAAGCAGGCAAATGCTAAAACTGTTTTTGCTAGGGTTTTGACGTATTTCATGTTATCTTGCTCAATAGTTTTCCTGGGAGTCTCACTTTTTGTCGACGAAATCGTACGCCTTAACTTATTTGGCTACAATTTAATTGAAGAGGAATATTGGACCAGTGCCAGTATTATTCCGTTAATTCTGATCAGCAATATCTTTTTTGGTATGTATGTCAATTTTTATGTCGGTATTTTTTTGGAGAAGAAAACCTCGATTATAGCATGGATTACCGCGATCTCAGCCGGAGCTAATATCCTATTGAATTTTTTGTTGATTCCATTTTTCGGTATGCTAGGAGCAGCATGGGAGAAAGTGATAGCCTACATGGTACTTGCTTATCTCCTTTACATTAAATCGAATCCACTTTATTCTATTCCTTATGAATGGGGCAGGATCACTAAAATTTCAGCACTAGCTTTGGGTATTTTTCTTGTCCAAATCTATTTCTTGCAATGGGAGAATATTCTTCTTAAAATTGGTTTAATCTTGGGATTCTTTTTATTCTTATTGGCTTCAGGATTTTTAGATCAAACCGAGAAAACCAGGATTCGTAATTTTTTTAAAAAAGACCATGGAAAAGCAACCTAAAAAACGTGACGATTTTTTTCGTTTTTATGAAGAAGTGGGTGCCAATTACCCGGAAGAAGAAGTCGTTTATAGTGGGTTGCGTGGCAGGTTACGAAAGGAATTTATTGCGCTCTATTTGGAGGATGCAAAAGGGAGTTTTCTGGATATTGGCTGCAATGCCGGAACATACTTTGATTTTATGAAAGCGGATCGGGTAATTGGCGTCGACTTATCTTATTCAATATTGAAAAAAGCAAGGGAGAAAAGCAAGAGTCTGGTTAAATCGAATCGCTATGATTTTCTTGTTGGAGATGCGCAAGTCTTAAGTTTTCTTCGACCAAACCAATTTGATTTTATTCTGTGCTCGGAGGTTTTAGAACATCTTTTAGAGCCTCAAAAAGTATTTGCAGGCATAGCAAATCTACTGAAGCCTGGTGGCAAAGCATTAATTACCACACCAAATTACCGTAATCAAAAACCTACCTGGATTCCTCTTGCGGGTTTAAAATCATATGTTGAAGGTGATACCTATTACCATTCTGCTTCTCGCCCGGAGGAATTGGTGGAAATGGCTTTGAAGCAAAATTTAAGAATCATGGAATCCGGGACACTGGAATGGCAAATTAAGTATGCCGCAAAGTTACCGGCTTTAAAATATGTAGTGTATCGATTCTTAAATCGATTGCTTTTTAAAAGTGAAGGATTTGATCGTTTGAATTTTATTTTTTATGAAAAATCCACCCTTGCGATTTACTGGTTTGCCCGGAAAACCGGTTTGGAAAGGCTGTTCAAGCATTATGTAAAGGAAGGGGTTCGTAGTTATATTTATGTGCAGAAATAAGAATGATTTAATCATTGAGAATACTGATCAATTGTATAGCTGATAAAGAACTTTGATCCTAACGTGAAATAACTATGTAGCAGATAAAATTCCTAAAAAATCAAAAAAAGGGTGTCCATTGAGCCAGTTGAAGGATAAATGAAAATAGCTGCAACGATCCGGCACTATGCCAAACAGATCAGAAAAATTCTGATGAATCCATTTTCCCGGGTGAATGCCACTCCCATCTTTATCATCGGAAACCAGAAAGGTGGCACCACTGTTATTGCCGCGTTGCTGGCAAAACTCACAAGTTCCAGTCTTACCTTACAGATCAGGACGCTTGACCAAGAAACCACACACCAATTACGTAGCGGAAAGCTGGCATTTGCCTATCTTGTTAAAGCAAACAAATCGGACTTTTCTAAGAAATTGATCAAAGACAACAATCTAAGTTTTTTCTATAGCAAAGTTGAATCATATTTTCCAGAAGCAAGATTTGTGCTCATTGTGCGGGATCCTCGCGATAATATCCGGAGCATTCTCAATCGTCTCAAACTGCCGGGAACCATCAAAGATCAAGAACTGTTTGAAGAGAAAAAAGTACCTGTTGAATGGAAAAAATTGATGAGTGGCAACTTACTCTTAAAACAAGATGCAAGCCCGGTTGAGGTCTTGGCTGAACATTGGAATCTAATGGCTGAACTTTACCTGAATAATAAACATAAATTTCACCTCGTATACTATGAGGATTTTTTAGCAGACAAAGCGAGGTACATCGAAACGCTTTCTGAT
>CAYXGW010000029.1:0-51009 GCA_964464595.1 uncultured Deferribacteres bacterium | reverse complement strand
TTCGCTCCATTCAGGATGACAATTCCAGGCTTTTTGCCTATTCTGCAACAGCCTCATCCGAGGGGATTTTTTTATATAGGATATTTAGCTGGAATTGGATTATGAACAAATAAAAAAGGGATGACTTTCTAAGAGTGGCCTTATTAAATAAATAATACGAAGAATCTAAATTAATAGCGGCACTTTAGCCAGGCAAAATAGATTCCTCCGAATAACATTTTTTTATGCTTGAGTCTATAGCTTTTATTATTCCTATAAAAAACTTATCCCATATATAACCATAGTTTTACGAATCAGAAAAACCATCTACGCCGGTGCACCCTCCATACCAACCTCACCTTCCGAAGACTCAGTCACCGTAACGTTCTCATCACTTAAGCTCTGAAATAAATTCGTCTGACTCGAATAAAAAGTCAACCTCATCATCATTCTAAAGATCATATAAATCTGTTGAAAAACGAATAACAAAAGAATGACAAAAGCACTCGGAGCCGATAAACTGCCGGATATAAGATTATAAATCACCAAAACGATAGCGCCAATAGCAAACAAGAAAAAAGCAAGACTGAAGGTTTTAATAAAATTCCTGAACATGAACTTGAAAGCATACCAAACCGAGACTCGCATTCTGCGATCTCCTGTTGTGACTGCATGAATTCTGGCATAATCCAACAATATTCCAAATAAAATAATACTGATGTAACGGACGCCAACCGTTACCCATCCTAACCAATAGGTTACGTTCTGGTAAGGATCGTCGCCAAATAATTTTCCAACTATAGAAACCAATAATTGCAAAAGGAAGAATAACACACCGAACAGCAAACTCCATAAAACCAACCGAATAAACCGTCCGAAATATTGCGCACAACCGCCCCAGAAAGCAACAGGTGTATATTTATCTCCACTGGCAAAAACTGCAAATGCGCCGCCGGAAAGGAATATCAGGAATAACCAAAAAAGGATCGGCACCAAAGGAACTAACGACCCAAATAGACCCATCACAGAATCAATATTCTGGATGAATTCCAATACGAAATCCATGTCCAATCGGCCTGCCAGGATCTCACCCATTTTGCTGTTGCCGATATAATCGGAAAGTACTCCACGAAACGGCAGCATCAAAATCATGCCAAAAAATAAATTGCTTACATAAAAAACGATCAACATGCGTTTGTTTATCCACATGTTTGAAAAGCCAGTTTTCAAAGCTGTTCCTACCATTTTTCTTCCTCTACTTTAAATTAACTGTTAGGAGCTCTCGTCTACAGGTTCCATTAAATTGAACTGATTAAAATACCTCATTAAATGCCGACAACAAGTTCATAAAATCCGGTTGGTCGATCAAGAATTGCATCCAGAACATCCAACGGATTGACAGTTTATTAATCCCAATCGAACGGCTATCAACCAACCGACTGTTGTTGGTATAATTCACATCGAGAATAATTTTTTGTCCCGGGTCGACTGTTGCCGAAACCACCTTGTTTGGTCTTGTATATTTATATTTTTTCCATAAGTCCTTACCATCCCAATTTTCAACTAAAGTATCACCGTTATCGAACACGATTTGGACTTCAACCGGAAAAACAAAGTCGCCCAAACGCCGAACTCTTACTTCGTTGTGAAACATTTTGGGGCTGGCCTCTTCTTCGATGGATTCAACAGAGTCACCCTCCATAGGTTCGGTTTCTTCCAGGGTAAATTCTGAAGTTGAATCGGAAATACTAATTGCTAAATCAGTATCCATTTCATCAGTCGAAACAGAAAAATCAAATCCTGTTTTGTCTCGAATCTCCTGTGAAAAAACGTTTGCTACGGTATAATCAATTTGTTTTCTTGAATAAAATGCCTGGTCAAAAAACCAGGTGAAATCTTGTCCGGTAACGTCATTAACCACATCAAAGAAATCCTGTGATTTCGGATGTTTGAAACGCCAGCGATGGACATAGGCCTGCATCACTTCTTTCATTTTTTCTGTACCGATATAATTCTGCAGAGTTGTTAAAATGACGCCAGGTTTTGCGTACGAATTGACCCCATAACTGGTGTTATTATAAAATTCCCATGCCTTTTTTACTACCGGATCCAGGTCCTTACCAAAAATATATTGACCACGCTGCATCTGGACATCATTGATCTTAATGCCTAAAAAATCAATCGCTGCCCCACCTCCATTCTTGGTATATTCCGCATCCATAATTTGAATTTCTGTGTAGGTGTTGATCCCTTCATCCATCCAACTTTCTTCAAACTCATTTGAAGCGAGAAGATGATACCAAAAATTATGACCAAACTCATGCACTATAACCATCTCAACAAATCTTAACCCTTCAGGCAAACCATATTGTGTCCCGGCAGTTATTAAAGTTGGATATTCCATGCCGCCGGAGCCACCAGCTCCACGCCTGGGATCAACTACCGTTAAATTCGGGAATGGATAATCACCATACCAATTTTGAAAATATTCAACAGATGCAATCGAAGCAGCTAAATGTCGTTCACCCTGGTAAGCATGATTCGGCTGCATAAGAACACGAATGTCAACATCTTGTGCTTTACCGGTAAATTCAACAAATTCCGGGCTTGTAGTCCAGGCAAAATCATGCACATCCTCGGCATGGAAATAGTGAGTCGATGTGCCATCGCCGTTATTGGTCAGTTCTACTTCAAGACCTGTCGCACCTACCACATTCTCTTCAGGTACAGTAATTTTGACATTATAAACACCGTAATCAGCAAAAAATTCTGAATTGGCATGAAATTGATGATTATTCCAGCCATCCTCGGTATAAACCGCTATTTTGGGGAACCATTGTCCAACAAAAAAATACTCATCCTTTGCCCCTGTACGGGCAAACGGAGGGCTGGGTAATTTGGCTTTAAAATCAATATTTACGACAATCGATCCTCCCGGTGGAATTGACTTCGAAAGCGGTACCCTTGCAGCAGTTTTGTCATCTAAATAATTATCATCCGGATGAACGAATTCCAAGACTGAAGTCAAATCTTCTCCATCAGCAATTGAGATTTTTTCCACTTCCATAAAACCCCAGCCATCATCATCTATCGCGTTACCACGATGCGTGCCGCCGGATTCCCGCATAAAAGTAGATTGATTATTGCGGAATGCATTAAGATACAGGTGAAATTGCAGCTCATCAATCCGTTCATTTGATGTATTGTGCCAAACCAGGGTTTGTTTTCCCGTAAGAATGCGGGTGTCCGTGTCCAGCTTGACATCAATATCATAATTGGCAATTCGTGGACTCAATGGTTCCGCAAAAAGTACCGGTTGCTTTTCCAGCATCGCCTGCTGGGCAAAAACACAACTTGTACTGAAGATCAAAGTACAAACCAATCTATAAATTAAGGATGATTTTAACATAAGCCTCCTGAAGTTTTTATGGATTCAAAATTTTATAATTCCTTCAGACAGGAATTTAGACTAGTTTTACCATTTCCGTGTATTAAATCTAAATAAAACGCTTATTATTAAATTACTTTTTCATGATCTTAAAGTCAAGAACAACCAAAGTAATTAAGGATTTGAAGTTATATTGATTCAAAAAATACGAAATGAATGAGGATTAGTTTCGAGGTTTGAATAAATTGAGGAGGTCGACAAAAAATACATTACTTCAAGTACAGCATTTTCCGCATAGACTGAAAACTATCCGTTTTAATTCTAACAATATACATGCCAGATGGGGCGCCATTTGCGTTCCAAATGATTTGATGGATTCCCGCAGGCTGGGTACCATCAAATAATTGTTCAACCACTCTCCCTGTTATATCATAAATAGCCAAATTGACCTGAGTTTGTTGAGGCAATTTGTAACTGATCGTAGTTTGTGGATTAAATGGGTTTGGATAATTCTGCTCCAAGGTAAAAACTTCAGGCAGGTTACCTCGCTCATTATCATCAACACCCGTGGCCTTTTTCAAGTAATATGCCCCAAACAGAATCATCATTTCATCATCACTACGCAAGCCAAAATTTAAAGTACGATCTGTCCAATTATTATACGTTGTGATTAGTTTTAAACCCTGGCCTTCTTCTATGACTAATGGGGGATCTAATTCCAGAATAGGCGGGTGTTCCCAATCGTAAGTGATATAGACAAGCTCTCCATTCCTAGGACCTCCATCAATCTCAACTCTAAATTCTGTCATATGCTCATGTGCATGAGAAAATAGCTGGAAGATATGTCTAGTCTCCCAAAATGTAAATGTTTTAGTTAAAGTAGTAACTTGGTGAGGGGGAAGTTCTATATCAAATTTCCCAAGATTAAGTGCCTTTGCTTCATGAACAACATTCTGAGGTTCTACAAAGTGTAAATTTGCATATATTTCACCTTGCATGATCTCATCAGTTCTATTTACGTAGTGTAGATTTAGATCCAATCCGATATTGGCCGGTAGTCTTAAGGCTACCCCCGGGGGTAAATGATAATTCAAGATTGGCCATTGCGTACCAGTAACAAAAGTATGAAATGGCGTGGCTAATAAATTTAAAATATTATAGCTTCCGTCACTGTTACGAATATCTCGAATAACATTCGCCTGGGGGATTAAATAATCAGGGATTTCAGAATTAAATTGATATGCAATAAAATGATGGCTACCTCGCCGCATATTTATTTCAATACGATTTATAAAAATCTCCTCATTATTATTCAGCGGCAGGTAATAAAAAAATTCTCTTTCAAAATTGGTTTGAACGTCGAAAGGGCCAAGATGAAGTTGCACACCGTGTTCAGGTGCTGCCAATGCCTGGAACTCAGGAATTTCAAATCGACTCATATCTTCAAGAATGGATTCATCTGCCACAATTCCGGTTTCAGGGATTCCGGCAAGTATCCATTCTCTTATAAATTTTAATTGTCCATTTGTAAGAGGTGGCGCCCCCAAAGGCATTAAGGAACCATAGTACGGATGATCCGAATAAAAATGTTCCTGATCGATAGCATCAATTTTTTCCCACAAATAGCTTTTATAAAGACTTTCCAGCCCTTTATTACCCACCAGCAATAATCCATCGCTCCTTGCTGCTTCATTGTTAGGCGTGCGATTTGCTATATTTTTATAAGCAACATCCTTGGTTAAAACCAACCCGGATTGAATGGCAAAAGAAGATCCTGCAACATGACAACTCGTACAGGTAGGCGTTAAGATTTTATCTTGTATAATTTCCCATGTAGACTTCTGCTGCGCATTATTATTGGATGAGAAAATGAAAAGAAAAAGTAATGTTAATTTGGTTTTATGCTTCATAAAAAATCCATTCAACTTTTAGCTTTTAATATATATCATTAAAATGGAATTATCAAAAATAGTATGTTTTTTATCTTTAAACACAATTAGAATTTCCTAATTTCATTATCTCTGCTTTCTGGGCTGAAAATGTCATAATAGATTCTAACTTTCTGGTTATCAAAATAAGTTAAGACTAAATCAGGATAGTCATTCTGGTTAAAATTACAAATTTTTACCATTGTTGGTTGAAAATTATCCTCCAATCCTATTTTGAATTGTTCAAGATAGTCTGAGTCATTGAAATAAAATGATAGTGAATCCTCTTCAGAATTTGCTACAACTATATCTTCCCAACCATTTCCATCGAAATCGGCTGATGCCAAAGATAGTGGTGACTTCCCTGTATTAAATTTCAGTATTTCGTCAAATTCTCCTTTACCGTTATTGATTAAAATGGCAAGAGAATCAACATCAAACAAGGTAACCGCAACATCAGGAAAATCGTCTTGATTAAAATTTACCGCCGTCAAATTAAACGGATTACCCGTAATTGAATATACTTTTTCAGTATGGAACAAGAAATCACCGACATTGTGGAAAACGGAAAGATCATTTGAATCGAAATTAGCCGATAAAATATCCAGGAAACCATTATTGTCCAAATCAATCAATGCGATATCGTATGGAATGTGACCAACTTCTATCATCTTCTTGATATTGAAATCACCATCTCCTTGTCCCACCAAAATATTAATGATTGAATTTTCGCTGAGGTGAGACACCAGTAAATCGATTTTGCCATCATTGTTGAGATCTCCGGCACGGATCGCAAAAGGTTCAATTCCGACTTCACTATAATAAACTTCAAAAAAATCTCCACTACCCTCATTGAGCATAATGGCTATATCATCCGAATATTGGTTTGAAACTGCCATATCAACCGATCCATTACTGTCGAAATTCCCATGTGCGATTCGTTGGGCGCCTTCTTCAATAACAAACTCATAGGGCGGTGTTGAGAACCTGCCTAAAGAAACATTTTTGTAAATAAGGAGCACATCATGATCGTCGATTATTACCAAATCATCATCCCCATCATTGTCGATATCAAAAGCATCTGCAAACCTTGGTTGGGCATCAAGGTCAATTTCTGTCATATGATTTTCAATAGAAGTGATCAACCTGCCTTGTAACAGGTATTTTGCATATTGTAAATCTGCACAATTTTGATTGAAAATACAAACAAATAAAACATAAAAAACCAAGGCTCTGTTAATCGTTATCTCCTCCATATTAAAATTTTAAACGGCAATGATATTAAAAAGTTCATCGTCCATATTTATTAAACTGATCAAACATGAATAGGATTAATTCTTTGATTTGCATAAACTTACCGTTGACATTTTTTACAAAAAAAACTACCTCTTCCTTGTTGAACCAACCTGATAATCGAATGGCCACAAGTTTCACAGGGCTCACCTGCTTTTCCATATACTTTTAGTTTTAACTGGAACATGCCACCTGATCCTAAAACATTTTTAAATCCTTCATCCTGTAAGGTAGTTCCACCCTGAACAATGGCTTCTTTAAGAACAGATTGAATCGAACCAATTAGCATTTTCCACTGTTTCTTTGTTAGTAAATTTGATGCTCGAGCGGGGTGAATTTTTGCATCATAAAGCGCTTCGCTTGTGTAGATATTTCCCAAACCGACCACAAAGGATGCATCCATTAACATATTTTTTATGGGTCTTTTGGAATTTTTACCTTTTTTTAAACAATAATTATTATCAAAGTCAGATGTTAAAGGCTCGACACCGAGTTCCTTTAACCTGGCGTGATTCTCCAAATCATCAGAAGGATAAATATCGATCATTCCAAACCTCCGGGGGTCACGAAATCGTAGATGATCTCCTCCTTCAAGCCTGAAAATGATGTGGTCATGTTTATCTATTTTGCTGTTATGAGAGGTTACAAATAATCGCCCACTCATACCCAAATGGACAATAAGCGATAAACCATTATTCAATTCGAGTAATAAGTATTTGGCTCTTCTTTGGATAGATCGAAATTCACAACCAATGATTCCCCTCTGCAATTTTTCAACCGGAACTGGAAACCGTAATTGCGGTTGAAAGATTTCAACATCCTTAATTTTTCTATTCAATACTGCCTGAATTAAACCCTGGCGTACAGTTTCAACTTCAGGTAATTCTGGCAAAGATCCTCCAAAACTGTCTCAATGGGCCAACCGTACATTTATGGCTTTCTCACCTTTCAGATCACTGCGAACATCAAAAGAAACCTTGTCACCCTCTTGAAGTCCTCTTTTTTTTATGGTGATGTCCAGATCAATTACGTTCACAAATATATCTTCATCATCATCCGTAACAATGAATCCATATCCCCGTGATGAATCCCAATTCTTGACTATGCCATATTGCATTATTTCTCCGGTTAAAGTTTTTAATTGTAATGGTATTTAATTTTTTATTTAAGAATTCCTGAAGAGAAATCTCTTTTACTATGAACATTATAAGAATCTCAATTCTATTTTGGGCTATTTGGTAAATAATTCGATAGGAATAGATGAATAGCTCTCTCACGTTTTGACTATCAATCTCAGGAACCATTCTACCTATTTTTGGAAATTCATTTAGCTTTTCCGTAGTTTCAACAATTCTTTCAACTACTTTTTTTGCATAGACTTTAGAATCTTTCGCAATGTAATCATAAATAATCTTTAAGTCCTCTTTTGCAGGGGAAGACCATATTACCTTGATTCTATTTCTTTTTTAAGATCTTCAATACTTATCGATTCGCCATCATTGATAGATTTCTTTGCTTTTCTTACTTTATCAATAACATAAATTCGGTACATTATATCATCAATTTCAGCACTTTCAGGTAACTTTGAGATTGCTTCAAGCGCTTCTTGTTTTAAAGTCTCCATCTAATTATATCTCCTAATACTCGTGATTTAATCCTGAAGTTAGTTATGTCAGGCCAACAAAGCTCCCTCTAATCTAAGCAAATTTTCTTTCATATCCAAACCACCACCATACCCTACCAATTTCCCGTTTGCTCCTATAACGCGATGGCATGGGACAATAATTGAGACAGGATTCCGATTATTCGCCAAACCTACCGCTCTTACCGCTTTCGGATTGCCGATATTTCTGGCGATTTCTCCATAGGAAATCGTTTGGCCATAAGGGATTTTTAGCAGTTCATTCCATACTTTCTTTTGAAATTCAGTTCCGGCCAATCTAATCGGAACAGAAAACTCGTTTCGTTCTCCACTAAAGTAATCTTTAAGCTGTTGCAATGCCATTTCGTTTTTAGCATCGTTCTCTTCAATTTGTGACTTGGGATATTTTTTATTCAATTCAACCAAAAATTTCTCTTCTGTTGATAGTCCAATCTGAACCAGGCCATCATCAGAGGATGCCAAATAAATAATGCCAAAAGGTGATTCCAATTTTGAAATATAGATTTTCACAAAATTACCTCGTTTATGTTGTTTAAATTAGCCTGCGTTATTTATAATTTCTGCCACCAAGATCTGAGACACAAGATTATATAACTTAGAAAAACTACCACTAAAAACTGAGCTTTTTTCAATTTATATGATAAAACTTATTTTCTTCTTTCTATTCAATACTTTGTTACTTTGTTACTTTGTTACTTTGTGCCTAAGAATTCTTCAGGTTAGTCGGTATCAGTCTTTCCCAATCTTGTTTAATGCTTGCTGATAAGACAAGAAAGTGCGATCGTCAAATAGGACGAATCGTACCAATTTTATTTGAACATTCTCTCTTAGAAATTGAATCACACTTTCAATGGCAATATCAGCTGCATCAGGAATTGGATAGCCAAAAACACCGGTACTGATAGAAGGAAAACTGATCGATTCAAGTTGTTTTTCTGCCGCTAAAACAAGGCTATTCCGATATGCATTGGTCAACAATTCCGCTTCTCCTGAGGCACCATTTTTATAGATGGGTCCGACGGTGTGAATCACATACTTTGATGGCATTTTGCCTGCAGTAGTAATAACTGCCTCACCGGTTGGTAACGGTCCTTTTTCTTTTACTATTTTCTTGTTTTCTGCCAATATTTCAGGTCCGCCTGCCCGATGAATGGCGCCATCAACACCACCGCCACCCATTAATGAATTATTTGCAGCATTCACAATAGCATCCGTATTTTGATGCGTGATATCTCCCTGCATGATGTGAATTGCGCTTTTGTTGATTTGAATACGCATGAATTATAACCTCATTTATTGGATGTTAATCGAGTAAAATAATAATACTTTTGATTGAAATAGAATGCAAACAAGAATAATGAATTTTGAATGACTATCGATTCAAAATAAGTAAGTGACCTGACATTTTTGTATAGGCTTCTGATTTCAAAATTTCGAACAGTTGACCTTATCAATTTATAAACATCGAAAGACAACCGACGATAAACGATGAAATAGTACGGATTTTAATTAGGATTGCAATTTTGGATTCTTCTTGCAAATTAAAATATTGTCTTAACCTCTTGTTTTCACTCAATAAATGTTTTCGGTTTTTGCTAATACTGAAAAATTCAGGTTAATTGCTATACCCCTTCTCTTTACGCATCTTTTCAAGTTTGCGGACGTCGGAAGGCTCTAAAGGATTGATGCGGCCAATTTGTTTTGCTGCTAATAACGTGATTGAAGAATGCTCTAATTTTTCCATTTTTGCAAAGGCGTCATCCAGGGACTTACCTACAGTTACGGCACCATGGTGATCTAAAACAATTACATCATTATTTGGAATTAAATCACGAATGGAGTTAGCGCTTTCTTCTGTGGCGGGAGTAGCATAGGTGGCGATGGGAATTTCACCGAATAGAACGACAAGTTCCGGTAATACCGGCTGAATAAAAGTCTCCCCGGCTATTGTAAATGCAACAGTTGTGGGCGGATGGGCGTGAATGACTGCATTCATTTCGGGACGTTGCCGGTAAATTTCCAGATGCATCGGTAATTCGGAGGATGGCTTTTTTCGCCCCTGCAAAACCTGTCCGTCTAAATTAACATAGACAAGATCATTTAAATCAAGATCCGAAAGAGGAACTCCACTGGGTGTTATCATGAATCGGTCAGACATCATTCGGACCGAAATATTACCATCTGTCGCGGCTACCAAACCCTTTTCATATGTCTTTTTACCAAAACTGACGATCTGTCGCCTTGCTTCCCAATCTGTAAACATTTTAGTAATCTTTCAACAAGGTTAGCATGATATAAAATAGATCCCCGGTAAATGTGAGACTGACTGAAAACATAACATATTTCTACAAAACACAAATAAACATCTAATGTCATTCAGGAGGAATCTACTTAGACATAACGTAAGTTGTTGTTTATTAACGAGATTCCGTCCACGACGGGATGACATGAATTGGTCTTTTGGGAAATTCATATAAAATCTATTTTGATCCATTGCTAATAAATGTTTTTACACATTAGTTGAAGTTGATAAAAGGTTAAGTGATAATCTGACCAAGATATTTTGTCCTACAAATTAAAAGAATTAATTATGCCTGGTAAATGCACTTCATCAACAATGCCGACGATAATAGATCTTATCGGTGCCAGTGCATCATCCAGGATCTGCCTGGCCGAATTGCCTTCGTCTATCACTAGCACCGTTTCACCCACGCCGGCATCTACTGAATCAACTGCGATTAAATACTTGCCAGTTGGCTTCCCGTCAATGTTTAGCAGGTCAACAATTAGAAGTCTTTTGTTGTCATAAAAATCATGATTTATTGTCGAATGAATAGCTCCGCTGATGCGGCCCAAAATCATTTAGTCCTCCAAATCAAGTAAATGAACGCCATCAACGATCCCGATAATTGTATGGTTTATAGGCACAAACCATGGTTCCAACGCCATCGCTGCTTCCCTTCCACCTTCGTAATAGATAAGTTCATCAGGACCTGCCATTCTGGTTGAATCTGCAGCAACAAGTGGTGTGCCGGTTTTGTTTTTATTTTTATCGAGAGGTTGAATTAAAAGCAATGGGACACCTTCCAGTCCTTCATAAACTACGCAAGGCGTTAATGTTCCTATGACTTTACCAAGCAGCATTTAGACCTCAAACCCTTCAACTTGATTGAGATCTACATTAGCAAAACTGGTAGACTGTTCGATTTGATGAGCCATTTCAGCATGTATTCTCGGAATTATTACATCTCCAAGCCAATGTTCTTGTTCTGTGACCTGGTCTTTCGCAATCATGACAGCGGCTTCTACTTCTTCCAATTTTCCATTGAAAACAGCTATTGCTTTTCCACCAATGTCATCTGCCAACCTGATTTCTACAATAGTTACATCTGCGCCTTTTACTCCAGCATCCGCCGATTGAATCGTAGCAGCAACGGTGTTTGTTTCTATCACTCCAACAGCATCATTTGAACAAGGCTGCCGTTTTCCCAAAATTGCATCATGAACCTGGGTATGAACAAATGGTAGAAATACTTTGTCTATTACAGAATCTCCACCCATTGCAAGACCTTCTTCGTAGGATTCTTCAACAGCAGCTACACTTCCGCCAATGAGCACAAGAAATTTCCCTTGATGGACTGTTCCTGATTTGAGGACTGTAATGGGTGCACGTTTTACCATTGCATCACCGCAATAAATTCCGGTTGCAATGCTAGAATATTCGATTAAGGCAAGTGCCGGGTATCTATTCATCATATTATCATACTATTCTAAAATGATCGACCAAAACACAACGTCTTTCTCTTGAAAAACTTCTTGGGTTCGTTAAGCCTTCTCCCGTCGGACTCGCTATGGAAAATGAGCAAAACCCTTCACCACCATAACCAAGCCCCGCTACGGAAGGTCCATTTTTTACAAAAATGCTACAATTCATTAATTTCGCCATCCGGCTCAGGTTATCTAAATTCCGCGAATGCATGACCGCAGTATGGCGAAAGTCATGCTCAGCTTCTTTTGCAATATCGATTGCCGCATCCACATTTGGCATGCGTACTACCGGCATAATTGGCATCATCTGTTCACTCCACACCAAAGGATGGTCTTGAGGGACAGGAGCTATGGCTAATCGAATTTTATTCTCTACCTGCAAACCAATTTTAGCAAGAATGATGTTGATATTTTTCCCAATATAGTCCTTACACATTACTCCCGGTTTGCCCGGTCCACGGTTTTCTGTAAAAATAACTTTTTCTATTTGTTGAACTTGCTCCGGAGTTAAAATGATTGCATCTACTTGCGCAAGGGCTGCAATTAATTGATCGGCTACGGATTCAACAACGAAGACTTCCTTTTCATCCACACAAATAATATTATTGTCCATGGACCCACCAACAATGATCGACTTCGCAGCTTTTTCAATGTCGGCAGTTTCATCTACTACAACGGGAGGATTTCCAGGCCCGGCACAGATCGCCCGTTTTCCACTGGTCATTGCTGCTTTGACAACACCAGCGCCCCCGGTAACAACCAATAGCCGAACTCCACTATGAGTCATTAGCTCTTGAGCGCTTGCAATGGTTGGATCAGCTATTGTGGTGACCAAATTTGCAGGTCCGCCGACTTCTGTTATAGCTTCATTTAAGAGCTCAACGTTGTAAACACTTACCTGTTTTGCTCCAGGATGGACATTAAACACAACCGCGTTGCCAGCCGCTACCATGCCAATGGTATTACAGATAATCGTTGAAGTCGGATTAGTAGTTGGTGTAATGACTCCAATAACACCATAAGGAGCCAACTCCATTAAAGTTAATCCTCGATCTCCGGAATAAGCTACTGGTTCCAGGGCTTCTGTACCTGGTGTTTTTTCAGTCACTAAGCGATTTTTTGCAATTTTATCTTCAACTCTTCCGAGCCCCGTTTCTGCATGCGCTTGTTTGGCCAATTCCTCAGTGTGCTCCAACATTTTTTTTCGGATGCTCGCTATAATATCATTGCGTTTTTGTAGAGTCATTGACATCAATTGCAGATGAGCATGATTCGCTGCAGCCACTGCTGAATCAATATCAGGAAATACACCCATACTCGCGGTCTGAGGATTTGAGGTCTGGTGAGAAGTTGCTTGAGACAAAGTGGTTTGATTGGGCTTGCCTTTTATCAGGGTTGCTACTTGCGAAGCAATCAAATCTACTTGTTCTTGGGTTAGCTGTGACATACTACACCTTCATAAACATTTTTCGTTCATTGTCATTAACCGCTATTTTCATTAAAAACTGGATACTAAAATACACTAATCATCAATGCCTTTTTTATATTTAATATTACCACCAACTTCCCAATTATCCACAATAGCCATAACAACCGCATCACATGGGCGTTTATCTGTTTTTATGGTTTGACGAGCTGAACTGCCGCTGGCATAAAGGACCAATTCGCCAACTCCCGCATCAACCGCATCGGCGGCGACAACAATGCCTCCGCTATTATTACCATCCAAATCAACTTGCTGTAAGATAAGGAATTTAAGTCCTTCCATACTTTCCTCTTTACGCGTGGATACTACAGTACCCACAACTTTAGCGAGAACCATTGTGCCTCCCTATTATTTTTTAGTCTTGGACGGAGACTTGCTTTCTTCTTGTCGGCCCAATGGTAAAACCTCATCCACATTGTTATGAGGACGTGCAATGACATGAACTGCTACAATTTCACCCACTCGCGCAGAGCCTGCCCTGCCGGCGTCGCAAGCTGCTTTCACAGCCGCTACATCGCCACGCACAACTGCGGTAACATAGCCCCCACCTGTATTTTGAAATGCCACTAATTCAACTTTTGCAGCCTTTACCATTGCATCTGCTGCTTCTACCATTGCCGGGTAACTACGTGTTTCTATCATTCCTAATGCTTCAGCCATCTTAATTACCTCCAGATAATTTTGGTGTAAATACGAGAATTCTAAATTTCAATCATTATTCTTTTTCTTTACCTGTAACTTCTTCAATTGCCCTTACGGCAGCGCGCCAACCAACATCTATATCCCGTTCTTCTCCGCCCAAATAAATTCTTCCAAAACTACCGAACGACCGGACTTCTAAGATATTAATTTCCGAAGCTTTTTCTGCTTCGTTTGCTGCCAGGGCTGCGTAAGCCGCCGGTTGAACCTCCATAACGAAAAGTGTTTCACCGGGAACTATCATGTTACCATGCCGCATCCGATTGATTAATTGGGTCTGGTGATCATCTATTCGTCGAATGACCTGTTTGGAAAATATCTTCGGTTTCCACCGATCCTCTTCATTCAATTCAAGCGCATCCAGAATTGCCCTTCCCGCTTGACGAACATCTGCTTGGGATTCCGAGTGGATTTCCAACATGCCATACAATCTTTCTACAATCTGCATACCCGGAGTTACATTGGTAGATTTTAGAGCGATGTCGGTGATCCGGTTAATTTCGATGCCAGGAGATATTTCGATATATAAAGATGCCATACCCGCAATCGGTAAAAATCCCTGAGCTATTGTTCCTAAAAATGCAGCATATTGTGGCTGCAGTTTATCTAAAAATACGTAAGCTCTTAGATCAACCACTTGATTGTCTCCTCATTTTATTATTGTTACTGAATTTCATTCGTAAAAACCTTACCAGTTTTTGTTTATTCCGTTTCAATTTGATACTGTAATTGATTTAGCTTCTTGCAAGATTTTGATGCCTGCACTTGCCCCAATTCTAGTTGCACCCGCTGCAATCATTTCTTTTGCTGATTCTAAATCGCGAATACCTCCTGCAGCTTTTACTTCAATTCCTGACTGCTGCACTACCCTGCTCATAAGAGAAACATCTTCAGCTGTAGCCCCATGAGGTCCAAAACCGGTAGAGGTCTTAACAAAATTTGCACGAGCTATCTTTGCCAAATTGCAAGCTCGAAGCTTTTCATCATCTGATAACAGAGCCGCCTCTATAATAACTTTACTGATTACACCTCCATCTTCGCATGCTTCACAAACCATGCGAATATCCCGGTAGACTAGGTCATCATTTCCACTTTTTAAAGCGCCAATATTGATGACCATATCAATCTCACTAGCGCCGTCGCGGATTGCTTGTCTCGTTTCCATTGCTTTAATTTCTGGTAAATGTGCACCCGATGGGAAACCCACAACGGTACAGACTTTAACCCGGGTTCCTGCAAGATGTTTTGCCGCTAACCTAACATAACTTGGACTAATGCACACAGTAGCAAAATTGTATTCTCTCGCTTCATTACAAAGCTGTATGACATCTTTTTCCATGGCATCAGGTTTCAGCAAGGTGTGATCGATACAATGCGCGATGTCTTGAGGTACACATTCACAGCCAGTTCCATCATGATAACCGATTCTTTCAACTCCGGAATTGAGGAATTTACGAATGGTTTCAGGCTTTCGCTCTACACACATACCGCATGCGCACACCATATCCGTTCCACAATTCGCGCCTTGTGTACTCTCACTGGAACCTACGATTAATTCACCCACTCTTTCAGCAATTCTAGCAAGATCTGCACTAGAAATATTTATCAAGGTTTTCTCCTTGTTTGTTAGACTATTATCTTTTAATAACTTGTTTGGTGGCATTGTATTATCTAATTCATTGATCATTTGCACTCGGCGCAAATGTCTATCGATAGTACAATCTGTAGTTAAAAATATTTCAACGATTTGCCTAGCCAACCCTGGTTCTATTAAACCACCTCCCAAAGTGAGCATATTTGCATTATTGTGTTCTCGCGCATTTTTTGCAGTTTGAACATTGTAGCAAGATGCTGCACGAACTCCTTTAACCTTATTTGCTGCTATAGCAGAGCCTATACCAGCGCCATCTATCATAATGCCGAAATGTACTTCATCATTTGCAATTTTATTAGCAACCGCATAGGCAAATTTTGGATAATCTACTGATTCTTTACTATCCGTCCCACAATCAGAAAATTGATAGCCTTTCTCAGATAAAAATATTTTTAAATTTTCTTTGAGATCAAAACCACCATGATCAGAACCAATTGCAATGTTAATATTTTTCTTTGCGGTCATTTTATTTTTTTAGTATCTTTCGTCGGTATCAATTTCCAAAAGCTCTTTGGCAACCCATTCATCTGTTATTAGAATATTGAAAATTTTTCCTTTTAAACCAGCTTGAATCGCATTTAATTTTTCTTTGCCACCTGCAACCGCGATTGAATAAGGTTTTTTTTGTAATTCCTCGATTTCAATGCCTATTGTACGAGAGTTAAGCTCACTTGAACATAAATTACCTTCAGAGTCTATAATTCTTGAGCAAACATCCGCAATTGCCTTTTGTTTCAATAAGGCATCTATCTCATCTTGTTCGAAATAGTCAGCCTTTACCAAAACTGACTCTAACCCAAATGAGCCAATTGTAAATATTGCTACTTTTGCTTGTTTAGCTAAATCTAAAGTTCGAGCGATATTTTTGTCTGATACAATGGCCTTTTTAACTTCCGGGCTATCAACAATCGCTGGCAAGGGAAGCAAAAATGGAATTGCATGGAATTTTTCACCAATCTTCAAGGCAATTTCACTAGCATGAGTATCATATTCGGCACGTGAAACCCCACCGTTTAGTTGAACTACAATTAAATCTTTAAACATTTTCACATTTACTTGCCGGGCAACTTCTTGCATAGTAGTTCCCCAAGACACCCCCAAAATCATGTTATCTTCAACCAATACTTCCAGAATTTTAACTGCTGCATTACCCAGCATCTGCTTAATACTTTGGGAAGAATCTGTATCGATTGGGACAACTATAACTTTTTTTAATCCAAATTTTTCTTTTAATTTTGCTTCTAATCGAGTCCCTTTTTTTGTTGGATCGATAACTTCAATCTTAACAATACCTTTATCTCGAGCTTGCTTTAGAAGTCGAGATACCCCGGGGCGGGAGATACCCAACTTCTTTGATATCAATTGTTGACTAAATTGATGCTCGTAATATAATTGAGCTGCTTCTACTATCATGTGTGTTTGATTTATATTTTTGTTCATTTGAACATATGTTCACTTATGTTGAACATTTGTCCAAAACGTATTAAAAAAATATTACTTTGTCAAGTTTTAATTGACAAATTACGAAAATAGGGTGTAGATATAGTTAAATTTAGTCTTCTAAAACTACGGTCGACGTTGGAAGGTACACTTTAGTATTAGAGGTTTGAAAAGCAATATAATCGTCGCCGACTTCGACAAGAGTATACAACTCGGCTCCCTGGCTACGCATATCTTTAACTACTGACGGATCTGCAATCTTGAATGCAACTCTGAAGCGATGGAACTCGCCTTTAAACCGGGTTAGTTTCCCTACGGCTCCAACATAATTTCTTAATATATCGTTATAGGTAGGCAATGTATAAATTGATTTTTTACAATATATCGACACAGAAGTGAATATAATAAACTACCTGCAAATAGAATTCCTGTTTTAAATGGAATAGCTAAAAGAATGGTCGGGGCGAGAGGATTTGAACCTCCGACCCTCTGCTCCCAAAGCAGATGCGCTGCCGGACTGCGCTACGCCCCGATTTTTTCAAAGATCACAATTTACGTTTTAGATAATTAAATTTCAAACAATTTTGTTTATATTACTGTTCGTTTGAATATTTACTTTTTGATGAATAACCTTTGCTTCAAAATACTTGGATAAATAGGAATTAATTTTTGTTAAACCCTTTCCGCGATGGCTGATGCTATTTTTTAATTCAGGCGACATTTCAGCAAACGTTTTTCCATATTCAGGGACGAAAAAAATGGGGTCATAGCCAAATCCGTCTTTACCTTGTGGAGAATGAATAATTATTCCTTTGCAAACACCTTCAACTGTAAACTCATGTTCACCATCAACGAAAGCTATAACGCAATGAAATTGAGCTCCTCTTCTTTCCTTAGGAACATTTTTCATTTCATTTAGTAGTTTTTGCACATTATCATCATAGCTCGCTAATGTTCCTGCATATCGACTCGAATAAACCCCTGGAGCGCCGTTTAGTTCATACACTTCCAACCCGGTATCATCCGCTATTGATGGTAAGCCCGTCCCTTGAAATGTTCCTTTTGCTTTTAGCAACGCGTTTGCTTTTAAACTTTTCCCTGTTTCTTCTATTTCCGGAAAATTCACAAAATCATTTTTACTTAAAATATTTAGTTCCAAATTATTAAGAAGCATTTTGATTTCATTCAATTTGTCTTCATTATTGGTAGCTACAACTATCTTTTGAAGATTTATCTCCATCTAAAGCGAGTAAACCTCTTTTTCATTGCATTTACAAACATTAACCATTTTTTGGTTGAACTTCCAGCTTCCAGAAGAGTCTGATTGATAAGACTTAACTGATTTAATTCTTTTATATTCTCCATTACAGACCGGACAGGTATTGGTTGATACCTGGGATTTTTTAGCCAATTTGTCTGCAAATGATTGCCCTTTTGCCATGTTTCCTCCAATTTTATTTTTTGTTGTTAATTATTTCTGTTTGACGAATCTGTCATTACGGAAAAAGCCATCCCAAAATTGGAAGCCAGAATCATCAAAATAGTTTGATCCCATTCCGTATAGTATTCAGGTAGTTTAATTTCAAGACTTATATTTCCAAATACTTTATCTTGAAAATTTATTGGGACACCGAGAAAAGATCGCAATCCAAAATTTGATTTATCATGTTTCGAATAACGAGGCCTAAATAATTCTCCTTTCTCCAAATCGCCAAGTAACAACGGTTCATTTTTACGAATTACCCACCCATTGATACCGTCAGAAAGTGCGAATCGATATCCTTCTTGCATACTATCTTGTTGACCGAAGACTTTAACTACAACTCCTTCATCGTTGTTTTCTTGCGTAACCATGCTAATTGAAAGACGATCATAATTAAACACTTTTTTACAAGCTTTTCCAATAGCTACAAATGCGTTGCCCTTAGAAAAGTCATCATTTAAACTATCCAGAAACACTTTTTGAGCTGAAATAGACTGATTAATTAATCTAACTTTTTCTCGCTCACTGATTAATTCAACACCTTGACTAATTAGTTTTTCAAAAGATGTAAGTAAATCCACATCATTATCACTGAAATCGTTGGCGGCTAAACTATCGATGCACAGAACACCTTTGATCTCGCCACTAATTGTCATTGGAACACCGAGAAAAGATCGAATGTCGACCGGTTTTTCATAATATTGAACAGGTTGACCGGATGGAATATTTTTTTCAGATATTACCGTTTTATTCACTAAAACGCTGCCAGGAAGTGTGCCATCTCGATCTATATGAGTCCCAGCTTTTAAAGCACTACTGTTGCTTGAGCAAAATTCAACTTGCAGCGCCTTAAAATGATCATTCCATAAAAAAACGACTGCCGAATTTGCAGCAAAAGAAGCCTGGATTATTTTAATTGTATTTCCAAAAAACTGGTTAATTTCCTGATAAAAATCAAATTGTTCTTCTCTTTCATTTGACGAACTTACCGAATATTCTTTTATTGATTGAATCGCAGAATTGGATTGTGTAATTTCATCTGAAACATTTTTATATCCACTTTCAGATTTGATTTGATAATTCCGGAGTAAATAAAACAATGCAAGACCTAAACCTAGAATAACAAATCTTAATATCCAGATGATAAATAATTCCTTGAAAAGAACAGAAAGAAAAAGGCCTACAATAAATAGTAACGCAAGCAGGCCTAATATATAACGTTCGCTAAATATGTGCCAGATTGTTTGCTTATCAGAGCTTGTAGAACTCCTCATTCAATTATCCTATTTTATTGAATCATAAATATAATAAATTAACCTTGATATTCAATATAAATAATTGATAAACAAGCAGCTTAAAAGCAATTATTATTTTTTTTGAGGACGGATAAATACATTAAATTAAAATTCAATCACAACTACCGATTGAAAGGGAAATAAACCTTAAAACCCCTAAATTTTTTTATTTCTTTAGTGTAATTATTGAACGGGGAGCAAATTTTATATTAGTTTGAATAGTTTCATTGCCTCGTTTTACTTTTAATTTAATTTGATCATCAACGCTACTATTTTTTATTTGAGACCAAATCTCAGAAATACTCTTAACTTCTCTTTCATTAAACGAAACAATTTCATCTCCAACTTGGATGCCGGCTTGTGAAGCAGGGCTGTCTTCTTGAATTTGACTAATTTGGAAAACCCCCCTTTGTTGGGGATTCTCCGTAATTGATAATCCAATCCATCCTGCCGATTTGTCAACAACTTGAGCAATTCGGGGGAGAAGAGAACCAATTGGGACTACTACATATTCATCATGGTCTACTATGCCGGTATATTTGGTTAACTCTTGCGTCAATTCAACTTTTGCTGCTAAAATTCCAACAACCTGGCCATTCAAATTAAAAACAGGCGCCCCGGAACAGCCATTCCAGGCACGTGCACCAATCAAGACATAACCATTATCAAGGATCCCCTCAACAAGGCCAAGCGCAACAGCTGGACCATAACCGAAAGAAGAACCCATAACATAAATCCAACTTCCAAGTCTCATTCCAGAATCATGAGCAAAAGATGGATTTGCAATATTAATTCGATTAATTTTCAATACTGTTATCCCATTGGGTTGCTCACCTAATATTTCTGCATCAACCTCTTCACCTGTAAATAATCGAACGTATATCTTATTTTTGTTTTTAACTATGCTAGATCTTGTAAGCACGATCCCTTGAGAATCCACTAGTAACCCTGAACCTACATTTTTATAATAAACTGGCTTTATAATCGATCTAGGACTTTGGATAGAATCTGCAGATTGAACAGTCTCTTCATCATACATTTCCTGGGATACCCCGATTACGGTTACAACATACTGTTGGGAATATGAGATTAACTTTTGTAATTCAGTTTCCAGCGTATTAAAAGCCGGACTTTGCGCAATAGCGGAATAATTAATACCAGACAGGAGTAGTATAATTCCAGTCCCCAGGGTATATTTTATTTTATTTTTATTCCGCATATTATCCTCAAACTAGTTAAAAAGTTACTGTTAGAAGATTGGTTTGTAAGATCCGGTTTTTATCAGCAACAGTTTGCAGAGGTCTTTGCTGCTTATATCTTTTTATAGATTCCGAATGGTTCCATTCCGAATCCTTAAGAATATCTTTTTCTTTCACTTCTTCAAGAATATAATATAATTGCTCCGTACTTTGTTCTTGATCAAGAACAATTGGCTTTTGATCGGGAATTATTGTAAGAAGTTTCTGCGGCGAATTTTGAGTACTGACATGCTGTATATTTTCATTCCCAAAGTGATGATAAACATCATAAGATAAATAAACAAGAAATAGAACTGCCGCTAAAGAATAACCTAATGCAGGTGTTGTTTTTGATTGGAAAAACAGAAAAATTTTACCAATAATAGTTTCAGATTCATGTTCAAGTTCTCTTCTAAGTCGGCTTCTTAAAACAGCCTGAAATGAATCAGAAGTCTTAACTTTCTCAAGATTATTGAGATGATGACTTAGCTCTTTCATGCGATTAAGAACAGAATTACATTCGACACACTCTTTACAATGCTGCTCAAAGCTAAGTTTTTCCCTACTATCGAGAGTTCTGTCCAAATAATCTGATATTCTACTTTTAACATCTTCACAATTTAACACCATTTCCTCCATGAATTAATTATTACTTTTTATCCATTAAAAATTTAAGTTTCTCCTGTAATCGTAATCTTGCGCGATTCACACGTGATTTAACTGTCCCAAGTGGCACATCAATAATCTTACTGATCTCTTCATATGAAAGTTCCTGAATATCACGCAAAATAACCACTTCACGAAACTTAGGAGAAAGTTGCTGAATTTCTCGTTGAATAATTTCGTCATACATACTTGAATTGGTGTTTTTTTCCGGACTTTGCGATTCATCGGAGATTTCATAATCTTTGTCTTCAAAACCAATTTCACTTAAAGAGTGAATGTTTCTTTTCTTCCTTTTACGCAACTCTGTTTTTGCCAAATTCCCAGCAATAGTATATATCCAAGTTGAGAATTTTGCAATTTTTTTGTATGCATGTTTATTTCTAAATACTCGCAAAAATGTTTCTTGTACAACATCTTCGGATTCTATTGAATCTCCTAAAAATCGATAGACAAAATTCATTAGAGGATCTTTATAGCGTTTTACTATTTCGTCAAATGCAAGAACTTCTCCTTGTTGAAATGAAAATATTAAATCTTCATCATCCTGATCAGATAACTCCAACCTTCTTTGTTTAGCTTGTAAATAATTTTCTTTTGTTGAAAAACTCATATTCTACTTATCGAATGACTATTGTTAAGCTGCTTTCTTTTGATTCAAAATTTGAAACACCAAAATCTCCATTACAATTTTGGGTTTCTGGTAACTTGTTTTCAAGTTTTTATCGGCCTCAAGCAATAATTCAAAAATAGTGTTAATCTCAGAATCAGTATATGATTTCGCTTGTCTGATTGTTGCATCTAGAAAATAAGGATGCACTCCCAATTGTTTAGCCATATCACTTCTTGGAATTCGCTTTCTAATTAATTCTTTGGCTCGAATAAGCACAGTAAAAAAATTCGTCAAAGATGAAACAACGTAAATAGGTGATTCTCCCATCTCAATCATTCTTCTCAAGATGATTAGACTTTCCGAAATCCTTCTATCTCCAATCGCATCTCGAAGTTGAAAAATGTTGTAATTTCTGGAAATCCCAACCAATTTTTCCACATCATCTTCTGAGATAATTTCCTTATCGCCTGTATAGCTAATAAGTTTCTCAACCTGACTCATTAGTTCTCCAAGTGAATTTCCTGATTTGGATTGAAGAAGATTGATAGCAGCAAGCGATATTTTTTTCCCTTGCTTTTCAGAAAATTGTGAAATGTACATTGGTACCTGGTTATCATAAGGGGGTTTACATTCAATACATTCTGCACAATCTCTTAGTGAGGAATAATCCTTTTTGCGAAAATCTATCTCATCCGCTATTAAAACCAATATTGTTTGAGAAACTGATTTTTTACAATATTTCAGGATCAATTCTTTATTGGGTTGAGACAATCGTTGATAATTCTTAACAACAACAACCCTCTTCTCTGACATCATAGGTATGGTTAATGCTGTATTCACAATTTGTGCAGCATCTCCATCATCTCCGTAAAAAATATCTCTATTAAAACTGGCAGTCTGGCTGGTGACATATTTGGAGAAAATAATGTCTAAAGCCTGGTTTTTAAAATAATTTTCGGCTCCATAAAAAAAGTAGACAGGAGATACTTTTCCGGAATTGAACTGTTTAAGGAATTCTTGAAAATTCATTTTCGCATTTAATATTTAATTCGACTGAGCTTGTCGTTCTTTTCGAAAGGCTATAGCAATTAGTGCAGCAAAACCTCCCCATACAATCGTCAAAAGTAGAATCATAAATACAATGGCTAATGGTTTCATTGCGCCTCCAGATGAATTTTATTCACTATTTTCTTATTAAATAACATAAACAAACCTATCACAATTCCCCATTGAAATATACAAGTGCCCAGACTATATGTTTTGAAGGGATTCCACCAACTTTCCGTTTCCAAAACTGTTACGGATTGATAAGCCCACCAAACGATTAAAACAACAAACTCGATTGGAATGACATATTTTATCAAAAACGAATACCACTTCCCAACTCGCAAATCATTAGGTGCAGTATTCACCAATTTTGATCTAAATTTTTCCGCTCCAAATTTTCTAACTGCTAATGCAAAAAAGAATCCACTTAACATAAGACCCAGGCCCCAACTCCAATCCTGGTTGTTAAAAAAATCCAAAGATAACGCCGATGGCACTCCAATCAACAATGTACCAAGCCAGACAAATTTAACGGCCTTTTGTCGTTCCATGCCAAAATCCATAAAAATTCGAGCAGTCAATTCAACCATTGGGATCAGGGAAGAAAGCGCTGCAATAAATAAAGCAAAGAAAAACACAGTTGAAAACAAACTTGGATTGGCCATTTGATTGAACAGTTGAGGCATCCAAATAAATGTAAATCCCTGGTTACCCTGGCCCATTACTTCTAGAGCTTGGGTCCCACCTAAGATTGAAAATACAGTTGGAATAATCGCTAATGCCACAATTAGTGAAGCCGCATTATTCCCAAAACCAACAATATAGGCATTCAAGTTTACATCTTCTTTTTGTTTCATATACACAGCATAAGTAAGAATTAATCCCCAACCAGCCCCGGTTGACCATGCTGATTGTGACAAAGCTTGCAACCATACCCGGTAGTCTACAAGTTTATCAAAATCCGGGTTAAAAAGGAAATTCAATCCTTCTAAAGCATTTGGTAAGAATAAAGCGCGGGTAGCTGCAATTACCAATAGTATAAATAATAATGGCACGAAAATTTTTGCTGCTTTTTCAATTCCTTTTACAATTCCTTTATATACCACAATACCGGCAAATGAAATAGCAATTAAATGGACCAGTAATGGCCAATTTGAAGTAGTAAACCCATTCCAGTTCTTTGCATAATCGGCTGTAGTTGCAAGCTTTCCGGAAATCGATTGGATGAAATAAAAAAGGCTCCATCCGGTTACAACTGAATAATAAAACATAATTCCCATTGTACAAAATCCGACGAAACTTCCCATCCAGGCAAATTTCCCACCCATTATTTGGGCAAAGGATCCAATCGTTCCTTTACGTGTATGTTTACCGATTGCAAATTCTGCAATCAATAATGGAATTGACCAAATGAAAAGGAAGATAATCCAGGGAATTAAAAATGCACTGCCGCCATTTTCTGCCACCATTCTTGGAAAGCGCCAGATGTTTCCTGCACCAACCGCCATACCAATTGCTGCTAAAATCAAACCCCATCTTGAAGTAAATCTTTCAGGAACTGACATATACGCTCCTTATTTCGTCATTTCAAATGAGAATATATTTTCAAATATAGAAAATTTAATTTAGATAAATTTTGATCAAAGTCAATATAAATCCAATCGTGCATTTGGTAATACTTTTAACACATCCATTTGTTAATTTATGTTTTGTTTGCTGATGCACATAAATTTAATTGCCAATCCGGTCGATAATATTGATTGGAAACCCTTCGTTTTAGTTAGTAGGTGGTTTCATAATTCACAAAAAGAACTGTGGAAATTACAAAAGGAAAGTAACAATGGATAATATTTTAATAGTGGATGATGAAGAGGATATACTAGAATTATTATCTGATGTTGTAAAAAAATGGGGACACTTACCTATTATAGCAAGGGATGGCGAAGATGCCTTGCAAAAATTGCAGGATGTTCCTATAGAGCTTGTTTTATCTGATATCCGAATGCCTAAAATGGATGGCATGACTTTTCTGGAAAACCTAAAAAAAGTCAACCCAAATCTAACAGTTATTTTATTGACGGGCTATCCATCTGTGGAATCAGCCGTGCACTCCATGAAAGAAGGCGCATACGACTATCTCATCAAACCCATCGATTTGGATGAACTAAAAGTAAAAGTTGATCGCGGGTTAGAAAGATCTAAACTTGGCCATTCATTAAAAATATTTAAAGGCGCCAACTGGTCATTATTAATATCAATCCCATTCTGGTTGATCTTGGGAATCATTCTCGCTAATTTATTGCGGTAATCCTCGATTTACACCTTTAATCTGAAATGAATGAAGTTCTTTAGTCAAAAAACAGCCTTTAAATTTAGATTCCAATATTAGTCCTCAATAAAGATTTTTTTAACTACACTTAATACTGCTTGCTAGTTTCCTTAAATTTTTTATTTTGAAAATATGTAAGAGTATTCCATTTTCAAAAAGGAGAATTGAATGATTTACCAAATCCTGTATTATGTACATGCCGCAATAGGTTATGTTATAGCCAGTTATGCTTTACTACTATATTGGCTGGATTATAGAATTGGGAGAATGGAATCTAATTCAACTGAATATCAAAAATTCAACCAGACAATGCGAAAAATCCACAGAGGGGTAACTTTTAGTGCAATTGCTGCATTCTTGATCGGTGGATATATGGGAACTCCATTTTTTAAGGTTGGAGCATTATGGATAATCTTAAAATTTATCCTGTATATTGTATGGATGGCATTAATGGGTGCATTGGGGACAAAAGCGCTCAAGTTACGAATGGAGACAGAGAATGCAAATGAGTCCCTGGTTCTTGCCCAAAAGAAAATGAACCTTTACAAACACCTGCAACTGATTATTATTGCTGCAATTTTCTATTTGGTATATACTAAGCCATTATGAGTTTTTCGACTGAATACAAAAATAAACAGGAATCCTTAATTGACCTGCCATTTTTCTTTCCTATCCGCTTGTTTGTTGTCTTTCTCCTAACTCCCGATCAAGTAAATATAAACCTCTGCCATCAGTACCAATCATTTTGATCTTAGCCAAAATAGATTTAAAGGTAGCTTCTTCCTCAATTTGTTCCGTCACAAACCAATTTAGTAAAGTTAAAGTTGCATAGTCCTTCTCTTGATTTGCCAGGTCCACAAGTTTGTTTATACATCCGGTAATATGTTGTTCGTACTCAAGGGCTTTTGTAAATATGTCCATCACAGAATCATAATTGGCCAAAGGTTGAGCGACAGACGGTACATTCGCTCTAGCACTTACATTGAATAAATGGTCATAAATTCGCATTCCGTGAGCATTTTCCTCTTCAGCTTGCCTCCTGAAAAAAAGTGCGGTTCCATTTAAATCATTGGCCGAACACCAAGCTGAAATGGCTAGATAAATTGCCGAAGAGTCAAACTCTTCTTGAATATGTTTATTTAACATTTTTTCCATTTTTTTACTAATCATTCAGTTATTCTCCTTTTTGAATATTCGCTTGATGAATTAAATACTCGTTTTGAATAAAACCGTGATTAAAAACTAAATTGTTTCGATGGTCAAAGACTCAAGCCATCCTTCTTTTCCATCAGAAAGCCTGATCTCGATCCAATCACCTCGTCGATCCGTTATTTTTACTTTTAGGCCTTCATGAATTTTAAATATCTCAGTTCCATCTGAGGATGGGGCGCTTCTAACATCAATCTCACTTTCCATAACGATGGCATCAACTCTTTTATGGGATACTTTGGAAATGAATAAGAAAGAAAAAAAGATTAGAATTATACCAAGTCCATATGACATTGTCTTAAATATTCTCTTGAGCGAACCGGGTTTAATTAGAATCCAGATTATCAAAAAAGAAAAAAAACAGATATAAATGAATATTGTCAACAATGTAAGTGAATGCAGGCTAAAATAATTCCCTATCTCATTAATGAATTTTACATAAAACAATTCTGGGATGGATGGAATCTTATCGAGTACTTGTAAATTAGCAATTTGTAAGTTGAATTGGATATCTTCATCATTTGGTTTCAGTCGCAAAGCTCTCTCATAATTTAAAATCGCTCGAGGATTTTTTCCCAATTTATAAAGAGAATTACCAAGATTATAATATAGTTCTGCACTTTCATACCCCATTTCCAGAATTTCTTCGTAAGCGTTAATCGCTTCTTCATACTGACCATTTTGATAAAACTGGTTTGCCTCATTAAATTTATGCTCTTGATGATCTGCATAGACATTGCCACAAAATATTAAAAGAAAGTATAGACAAAATTGAAATATAGTTTTTCGAATAAGCATTTAACTAAGATCTGATTTTTCCAGGTTAGATATTGCGGAAGTCGCTCGATTATAGAATTGCTGCATATCTTCTACCGTAGTATTCGAAGGTGCAAATCTTTGGAAATCACACTCTTGAACAATGGATAATACCTCTGCAACAACTTCCTTTTTAACTTTTCTTTCTTTCAGCTTTTCTTCAACCTCATCACTGTTTAATCCAGCCGCTGATAGGTTTAGTTTGTCAGAGATAAATCCAAGCAAAGCTTTTGAAATCTCAGCATAAAATTCTTTTTGGTGATCGGGTTTTAATATTTTGTGGGCTCCTGCGAGTTTTTTCTTCGCCATCTGATTCGCCCGCCGATTTCTTGCATACGCGACATTCACTTCCATTTTTCCTTGCCTTTGGCGGTATAATAATGTGCCACCAAAAGCAACAAGGGGGATACTAATTAAAAATCCAAAAAGAAATGATTTATGAAAATGATTGCCAATCTTCTGGAATTCAACCGGTCTTTCTTTAATAAAACGAATATCCCTACCTATGAATTTTATCTCTTCACGAGTTAACCCGCTTGTGATTGGCGCACCCGTTCCCGTCGAAGCTTTGGCCTTGATTACAAATTCAGGTGTTTCCAGCCTCTTATAAGAAAAAGAATTTGGATCAAAATATACAAAGGATATTGGCTTAATCCTGTGTGTCCCTGCAAACCTGGGAATAAAAACATATTCGTATACTTTTTCACCACTTATTACATTACCGGTTCGATTTATTTTCTGGCTTACTTCCGGTTCATACATTTCAAACCCTTGAGGAAATTTAAATTTTGGCTCAGGCAATATTTTAATATTTCCTCTCCCTTTGATTTTCATCTTCAGAGTAATCGCCTCGTTGGTGGATACTTCATTCTTATCCAAAGATACGTTCCAACTAAAACTGCCAACCACACCATTAAAATCTGAAGGTCTTCCCTCCAGAGGCAAGGGTTTTACCGTAATTTTAAGTGGTTTACTTGTAATGGTTGTCCGAACCCTTTGACCAAAAAGACTGCTACTATCAAAAAAATCCTCAAAAATATCACGACTTCTTCTTCGTGTTTTGAGCCGGACTTCACAATCTATTTCCATCGGCCCCAAAATTTTTTCCCCTGTTTGGGTAGGAAAAAGTGCAATCTTTTTGATTTCAGCTACAAGAAATCTTTTACCATCAATAATTTCTTCATAAGTATTTGGTTGCTTGGGAATCTCAAAATCTTCAGTCCAAAAACCGATCAGATCCGGCGATTTGATCAGGCTGTAATTACTCACCTCAACCCTGGTATAAATTTTATAGGTAACGACAATTGGTTCATTTCTAAAAACCGTATTCTTATTGATTTCTGCGGCTAAATACAAATTCCCTTCAAGCTCCCCTTCCGGTTGAATACCGCCACTCCTTGAACTCCGATTTCGAGCAGTTAAAGGCGGGGTAGTACCCTTAACGATTTCAATTTTAATTGGCCTTGAACGATATGTGTTTCCGCTAAAATTAATCGAGATGGATGGAATATTAAATTCACCTTCTGTGCTCGCAATATAGTTGTAGGTTGCACTCTTTGAAACTGACATTCTGCCATTTAATAGCTGAAAACTGGATGTGGTACCTGAGTTGCCGGATAAAATGGCAAATGATGATAAATCCGGTGGATTGGGAATTCCTACGGATTGAGCTTCCTTTCCTGATATTTCAATTGTTAAAGAGAATTGTTGGTTGGTTGCTACTTTCGTGCGATCGACTAAGGTTTTCAGCGTTAAATCCTGACTAAAGAGAAAATGTGGAAATGTAAAAAAGAATAAAACAAGAAAATAAAGTGCATCTAAATTTTTATTTGGAAATTTGATTTTTATGTTCTTATTAAAAGTCATTTTCTCACCAATCTTTTTCCACCCGATACCGCCCTTTACTCTTAACTTTCCGTTTTTTCTGAATCTCCTTTTCATCATTCTTTAAGGCATCTAAAATTCGTTCGGCATCTTCTTTTGACAATTGTTCAGAGCTCTGTTGGTTTTGTTGCTCACCTTGTTGCTCTTGTTCCTCATCACCTTGCTGTTCTTGTTGCTGCTGATCTTGCTCATCGTCTCCTTGTTGTTGCTGCTGATTCTGTTGGTCTTGCTGTTGTTGCTGTTGTTGGTTCTGTTGATCCTGGTTCTGCTCATCTTTATTATCTTTTAATTTACGGCGAACATATTCTAAATTGTATTTGGCATCGATATCGTCAGGGTTCATTTTTAACGCTTGCTGATAAGCAAGAATACTCTCAGGTAATTTCCCAAGTTTATATAGAGTGTTGCCAACATTATAATATGCTTGTTGTTCTAGCTGCAAATCTTCACTCCCCATAACTTTTTGGTATTCTTGCAAAGCATCTTCATAATTATTCTTTTTGTATAATGTATTGCCAACATTGAATTGAATTCTATCATTCTCAGGATCTGACAAAAGAGCATCTTGATATTTATTTAATGCCTGATCATAGTTCTTATCAGCAAATAATTCATTACCATTTTTTACCCTTTCCCTGGTAGATTGGGAAAACAGAATAGTTGGTAAAATCAGAACAAGTAAAACAGTTGTATATCTAAACAATTTCATAATATTACCTATTTGGTCGAATAAGTTTACTCAAACCTTCCTCTCCACTCGGTTTTTACTTTTCTTCGTTCCGGAATAAATAGATCAGCTAATAGCAAAAATAGGCCGATGGCTAAGAAGTATTGAAATCGATCTTCGTATTGTGAAAATATTCTTGACGATAACTCCTTTTTATCCATTTTATCTATATCTTCATAGATTTTGGAAAGTTCCATTTCCGCGGGTGTAGCATTATAATATTTACCATTCGTTTGAAGTGCAATTTTTTCGAGAGTGAGTGGATCCAATTTAGAAGTAACCACATTCCCTTTTTTGTCTTTTTTAAACCCCACTTGTTTTCCAGATCCATCAAACTCAGGGATCGGAACTCCTTGTGAAGAACCAATTCCTACTGTATAGATTACGATACCTTCTTTTTCTGCAATCTCTGCAACTTTCATAGGATCCTTTACGGTATCTTCTCCATCTGTAATGAGAATCAATACTTTATGTTTTCTTTCAGTCTCTACAAATGATTCAATTGATTTTTCTATTGCTTTGCCTATAGCCGTACCAGGCCTTGGAATTAATCCCGGTTCGATAATATCCAGAAAAATTTTTAGCGCGCCATAATCTAAAGTAAGCGGGCATTGGACAAATGCTTCCCCGGCAAACACAATTAGCCCAATACGATCTCCTCGCAGTTGATGTATAAGTGTTGCTACTTCATGCTTTGCTTTGGTCAACCGGTTGGGTTTGATGTCCTCCGCCAACATCGATTTGGATACGTCAATCGCGACAAAAATATCAACTCCGCTGCGCTTTACTTCTTCAAGTTTTGTCCCAATTTGAGGCCGGGCAAGGGCAACAAGAAAGAAAAATAATGATAGAATCAAAAGCGCTTTTTTCCAATTCTGTCGTTTTGGACTTTTTGACAACATTAATTTATCCATCAATTTTATATTGCCGAAACGCTCAAGGGCTTTCATTTTTGATTTTTGGACCCAAACAAAAAACAGGAACAGTACCGGAACAAATAAAAGAGTATATAAATATTGTTCGCTTGCAAATCGAAACATTGTAATCCTAAAAGTCTTATGGTATTTTCTTGAATTTTGTATTTGATAATAACATTTCCAACCCAAACAAAATCAATCCTACAGAAAGAAAAATTGAAAACAATTCCCGATAACGAGTGTATTCTTTAACTTCAATCTTGGTTTTTTCTAGTTGACCAATCTCATCAAAAATTTTCTCAAGAGAACTTTTATCTATGGCTCTGAAATATTGCCCGCCTGTCATAGATGCCATTTTTTGTAAAAGGTCCTCATCAATTTCAACGGGCAAGCGTTGATATCTTTTTCCAAACACGGGATCTACAATTGGGTACAATGCAGTACCTTTGCTGCCTGCACCAATGGTGTAAATCTTTACATCTAAAGCTTTGGCAATTTGTGCAGCCGATAAAGGGTGTAATTCGCCGGAATTGTTGCGGCCATCAGTTAATAGAATAATTACTTTACTCTTAGCTTTACTATCACGAAGGCGGTTAACGGCATTTGCAACAGCCATGCCGATTGCAGTGCCGTCTTCAACCAAACCTATTTTTACATCTCTTATAAAGTTCAACAAGATTCCATAGTCTAAAGTTAGTGGACATTGCGTATAACTTTCTCCGGCAAAAACCACCATACCGATTCTATCGCTTGTTCGACCTTTTACGAAATTCTCTGCGACAAGTTTTGCAACTTCCAATCTATTTTTGGGCTTAAAGTCTTCTGCCAGCATAGAACTTGAAATATCCAAAGCCAAAATAATATCGATCCCTTCTGTTGTAATTTCCTCTTCCTTACTGCCAGATTGTGGTCTTGCCAAAGCAATAATGATGAATCCCATTGCCAACAGCCGAAGACCAAATAAGATATGCCTATAAAAATACCATCGAGATTTGCCGGCAGACTTAATGATATTTAAATTAGAATATTGCAAAGTTACAGTTTGTGGAGAGCGCCGTTTGAAATGCAAAAAGAGCAATACCGGTAAAAACAGCAATAAGAATAAAAAATATGGATCGGCTAATCGATAAAGCATCTAATTATCTTCCTTATTCAAATTTGACGAAAGCTCTTCATCCGTGACAATTGCAACTTCAGCATGTTGATTCCTTTCATCTTTCATTTGATCTTTGTCATCGACTTTCACTTCATCATCCGTCGTTTTTTCTTGCAGCTCCGAAATTAGTTCCTCTACCCATTTGGTTTCATCTAAAATGCGAATAGCTGACTTCATAATTTCATCATTTTCTTCATCACCTGGAATAAACTTTGCAAATTTAACCAGGTCGCAATTGGTAAAAAACATTTCAAAAAGTGATACATTTTCTGAAGATAAATCTGTAGTATTAAGTTCAATCATCAATTCTGTAGTAGTTAGTTCAAGCGAAATAATTTGAAATCGCCCCTCAATATATTTCCGAATAATTTCCGATATTTCTGAATAATAAAGCTTGATTTGACCCTGTTTAAGAAGATCCGAATTTTGTAATATTTTAAGCTCTTCATAAGCAATTTCATGGGGAGGCCTGGGTATTTCAATTTTTTTCGGCAAAAATGATTCGCCTTTTTTCCGCTTGCGCAAATAAATAGTCAAACCGATTATTAGTAGAATCACAATTAATGCGATCGATCCGCCAATAATAATGGGCCTCCAATTGAATAAGATTTCCCAGGGTGGTTTAATATCTTGGATATCGCCTTCTTCGCTGGGTTTAACACTTTCTACAGTAATATTAATCACTTCGGTTTTGAGGCTTTGTTCAGTTGAATCCGGTAGGATAAAATACCTGATACCAACCGGTGGTATCTCAAATTCACCAACCTCAAAGGTCGAAATTGTATAATCAACCCGGTCAATGATTTTGCCATCTTTTTTTTCAGGTTCATAAATGTTATAATCACGAATTTCGAATTGTCCCAGGTTTCCACCCAAGCTTGGAAGTTCGACAGATACATCCTCATCTCGTATAACAGATACTGAATAGGTTATGATATCACCAATGGTAATTGTCGCTTTATCCACACTGGCAGACAGCGAAATGTTACCCTGACCGAATCCATCGGAAACAAAATTGAAAATAAATAAATAAATGAGAATTAAAATTAAATAAATTTTTTTGTAACCAAACATCATTTAATCTACCGGTTTATTTTATCAGGTCATCATAAATTACGACTTTTTCGGCTAGAAATAACGAGGAAATCAATTCATTATATGCTTTTTCTTGTCGCTCAAAAGCTAATTTTTGTGCTGCTTGTTGACCCGCTTCTTCAAAGGACAACATCCGTTTCACATTTCCATCTTCATCTTTTTCCGCAAAATCATTTTTATGTGCATCATAATAAAGTTTAACATCATCTTCTGTGATTTTTACTTTTTTACTGATTTCTTCTTCTAATAACTTTGTTACCATAAAAGTTTTTTTTGCTTGAAAAACGTTTTCCAAAACCTGATCATCATTTTCGAGCCCCTGTCGTTTGGCAGAATCATACAATAATTCTGTTGCCAAATACCTGCGAAGAAATTCTATTTTATTATCAATCGTGATATATTGTGACCGGAGCTCAGGTGGCAATTTGCTGATCTCAAAATCCAGGTCTCCTAATGTGATATCTCGCTTGCCAATCTTAGCTATGACTTCTCCCGGGCGACTTTTGCGGGTCTGACCTTCAAACGATGTGCTTTCCCTCAACACTTGTTGAGCATCGGCGGGTCTTTGTAATCGTTCTAAACAGATGATGACTTTTTTGTTCACTTCCGAAATAAGCGGGCTTTCCGGATATAAAGTTTTGATTTTAAGAAAATGTGCAAGTGCATTTTTATAATCACGCATGCGATCAAAATAAATATTAGCAATTTGATAGGTAATATTCGCCTGCTCTTTTGGCTTCAGGTTGTAGTTTTCGAGATAAAACTGATATTGATCGACTGCTTGTTCAAACAGCTGTCGATTATAAAGTTCATTGGCAAATTCCCGGATTTTTTCAGCACTAAAATCCGGTTGAGAACTTGAACTACAACCCGTCAAAATCGCCAAAGAGATAACGAAAAAAATCAAATTACACCATTTCATTGTTATTTATATTCCTATTCTTGTTTTTTCTATCTGAACCGTTTCGCTCGCATTCGAAAAAATCGCATTAAAGGCTCTGGGTAAGCTTGATGTGTAAAAATATCTATATGGTCGATATTCATTGATTTAAATAGTTTTTCACGTTCAATTTTGCGAGCATCCGCTTTTTGAACGAAACCGGTACGGATATCGGAACTGTTGGTGTCAACCATGAAAATCTCACCGGTTTCGGCATCTTCGAATTCGATAAATCCAACTGCGGGCAATTCCGTCTCTCTTGGATCTGTGATTGTGATTGCAACTACATCATGACGTTTATTCGCTATTTGCAGCGCTTTTTTGTAATCTTCTGACATAAAATCTGAAACCAAAAAAACAACACTCCTTCTTTTTGCTATGTGATTTAAAAATTCCAAGGCTCCACCGATATCGGTTTTTGTACTTTGGGGTTTATGAAATAATAATTCTCTTAGCACACGAAGCACATGACTCTTGCCTTTTTTAGGTGCTACAAATTTTTCGACTCCATCTGTAAATATTATCAAACCGACTTTGTCATTATTTTTAATTGCAGAAAAAGCCAGCAGTGCACAAATCTCAATTGCAATTTCACCTTTCATTTGCTCAAAAGTACCAAAATTCCCAGATGAGCTGACATCAACCATTAAAATGACCGTTAATTCTCGCTCTTCTTCATATACTTTAACAAAAGGATGGCCCATTCGTGCGGATACGTTCCAATCAATTACACGTATGTCATCACCCGGAGTGTACTCACGTACTTCGGTAAAATCCATCCCTCTTCCTTTGAATACCGAATGGTATTGTCCGGAGAATACATCATTTACCAAACCGCGGGTTGTAATTTCGATGCGCTTAACTTTTTTAAGTATTTCTTTAGGGATCATACTAATTTTTGGAAAAGCGATTAAGGTACTTCAATATGATTTAATACTTTACGTACTATGTCCTCGGAACTTACTTCTTCCGCTTCGGCTTCGTACGTTGGAATAACACGATGTCTCAATACATCCATGCCAATTGCTCGGACATCTTCAGGAGTTACATATCCTCTTCGCCTTAAAAATGCATGTGCCTTGCTGGCAGCAGCCAACCCAATTGAAGCACGTGGTGAGGCGCCAAAAGCAATCAGATCCTTCATATCGGTGAGTTGGTAATCCGAAGGATTTCGAGTAGCAAAGACAATATCGATGATATAGCGTTCAATTTTTTCATCAATATAGATTTGAGATACAACTTTCCGAGCTCGAATGATCTCTTTTGTACTAACCACAGGTGTAGGTTCCGGTAACCCATCTCCTGAATTGAGTCGCATGATCTCCAATTCCTCATCTTTATTTGGATAACCGATGGAAAGCTTTAACATAAATCGGTCAATTTGGGCTTCCGGTAATGGATAGGTTCCCTCTTGTTCGATTGGATTTTGTGTAGCGAGCACTAAAAAGGGATCGTCCAGCTTAAAAGTATTTTCTCCAATTGTAACTTGGCGTTCCATCATTGCTTCAAGAAGTGCACTTTGAACTTTAGCAGGCGATCTGTTGATTTCATCCGCCAAGATGAGATTCGCAAATATGGGACCTTTTTTGGTAGAAAAATCTCCACTGCGTTGGTTAAAAATCATCGTTCCGATTAAATCAGCAGGAAGTAAATCCGGAGTAAATTGCAATCTCTGGAATTTAGCTTTTATTGCACCGGATAATACACGAACGGCAAGTGTCTTGGCCAGGCCGGGTACACCTTCGAGTAAAATGTGACCATTGCTTAATAAGCCTATTAATAAACGTTCGACCATATATTTTTGACCAATAATAATTTTGTTGAATTCGCCAAGCAGCTTCTCAACAAATTCACTTTCTTTTTGAATCATCTCATTAATCTCTTTAATATCCTTGTGTAACAAAACTGGGCCTCCTTTTTCGACTCATTATGTTTTAGTATTCAATAATTATAGACGTTTAAAAATGATTATTTTTCTTATTTTTCTGTAAAATTATTCGTCTCTGTTGTCTCTTTTTGTTGCAAAAAATATTGTAGTATTCCTTCAAATAGGGTATAAAAGCGATTTAACTCTTCGGTAGTTCCTTCAACGGCTGAAAATTTAATTTCATCGCATCTCGTTAGAACCTCTTTGAGGCTGCTTACCTGGTGTTCCTCCATATCATTCTCATGTAAATCCTGAAGCAGTTGATCTGTCGTCCCTTCCAAGGTTTGGATATTAAACCGTTCGGTTAAGTAGCGTCTTATCAACTTTGATAAAGTTGCAAAATCTTCCGTTAAATTTGGGAGATCAAGTTTAATTTGTTCTCGTATCAAATTTAAATATACTTCTTCAAGAGGTGGAGGTGGTTCAATTTCTAATTCCTCCTTTGCCTCTCGGCGTCGTTTGAACCAAAAATAATACCCTGTACCAAAACCTAAAATCAGAACAATAATCAATGCATAAATCCAAATTAGATTAGAAGAACCGGGTTCCGGAAGTGGATCAATAACTTCTATTGGAATCCTTTGGGTGACCATATTCTCATCGCGCTGCAAAACAGAATCTCTGCATTTTACAATCACACCCTCCACGTATGCCATCCCTAAATCGCGGGGTTGGAGAGTATAGATATAATCTTTAAAAACATAAGCTTGCTGGTTAATTACTTCAGATCGGTTTACAGTAGATGTGCCCACAATATTAAAATTTGTCAATACAGGATTATCAAAACTTATAATTGAATATCTATCCGGTCCGCCTATCCAGGATAATGTAACATACAACTGAATAGTGCGATTTAATGGAACTGTTGTTTCTTCAACTTTTGCCGAGATTTCAATTCTTGTATTTAACGAATCCAATACTGAAGTTTGCGCAATAATCATTTGAGCATTTAGTGCAACGAATGCGATAATAAAAACAAAGCAAAAGAGGCTTTTCTTCTGCACCATTCTATCTCCAAATTGTTTAATCAATGAATAATTGCTCCGAATTAAACTAGCCATTTGCTATTTAAAAAAGCCAATCGCTTTAATAGAAATGCACCAAAGGATTGACCTAATTATTTTCAAATTATTATTTTATTGAGTTCTAACTGTATTGCTATCGACTTTATCGGCCCCTAAAAATTCAATTTGATTGATGTCTTTGCCAAGGTTATTAATCTCCCATTCAACAGAAGTTGCCAACTCACTATTTGGATATTTTTCGAGAAATTCTTGATAAATAATTTTTGCTTTTTCAAAATCTTTAATATCGTTCGCGTATATGAATCCTTTCATAAAAAAAGATTGGTGAGCATATCTACTTTCCGGGAAAGCCAGTAAGAGACGGTCATGGGTTTTAATCGCATCCTCATGATGTCTTAAAATGTTTGCCTGAATGATAGCGGATCTGAATAGAGACTCATCTCCTAATTCCCCACCAGGAAATTTTTTATAAATACCCTGATAGGTCTCAACCGCCTCTTCGTATTCTTCGTTCTGTTCCAAAAGTTGTGCACGTTCAAAATATTCTTTCTCCGATACCTTTTCGCCACAACCAAATAAAAAAAGGATTAGCATAAATGCTAGGAATTTTACTATATAATAGCTCATAACTTCAACTCTCCAGGATCAACTCTCAAAATAAATTATATTACAAAATTATGAAAACAAACTCTATAATTTATTTTGATTTCTTTGTAAATTCAAGAGAATTTCCACCGCGAATTACTTTGACTAAATCTCCGGAAACAATACTTCCATCTAGTAATTCTTTTGCAAGCTTATTGGTGATCAATCTTTGTATTTCTCTTTTAATTGGCCTGGCTCCAAATGCAGGGTCGTAGCCAACTTCAGTAAGTAGTTGAATTGCATCGTCTACAATAGATAAAATGATTCCGTTCTCATTGGCTTTTTTTGCAACTAATTGAAATTGTAATTTCACAATTTCAGCAATATGTTTGTAATCAAGTGGATGAAAAACGATAGTTTCGTCAATGCGATTTAGAAATTCTGGCCGCATTGACCTTTTTAATAAGTCAATCGCTTCATATTTGATTTCCTGGTAGATTTTCTCTCGATTCTTTTCTGTAATCAATAATGATTTTTCCAGGATCATGGGAGCCCCTAAATTGGAAGTCATGATCACAATAACATTTTTAAAATTGACTGTATGACCTTTATTATCCGTTAATCGTCCATCATCCAAAACTTGCAGAAGAATATTAAAGACCTCAGGGTGTGCTTTTTCAATTTCATCCAACAAAACAACTGAATACGGTTTTCGTCTAACGGCTTCGGTCAACTGCCCACCTTCTTCGTAGCCAACATATCCCGGGGGCGCTCCGATAAGCCTGGCAACCGAATGTCTTTCCATATATTCGGACATATCAATTCGAATCATCGCATGTTCATCATCGAATAAAAATTCAGCCAACGCCCTGGCTAATTCCGTTTTGCCCACACCCGTTGACCCTAAGAAAATAAATGATCCAATGGGTCTATTGTCATCCTGTAAACCAGCACGAGACCTTCGAATTGCATCCGAAATTGCCTGGACAGCTTCGTCTTGCCCAATTACTCTTTTTCTCAAGCGTTTTTCCATTGTCAAGAGTTTCTCACGCTCCGATTCAAGCATCCTGCTAACTGGTATTCCGGTCCATTTACATACAACGTCTGCAATATCTTCCTCATCTACTTCTTCTTTAAGCATTTTGAAATTTTTCTGAATATTCTGAAGATTAATATTTTCTGATTCAAGTTTCTTTTGCAGGTCTATCGTCCTACCATACTTCAATTCAGCGGCTCGACTTAAATCGCCATCTCTTTCCGCCTGCGCCATTAGAGTTTTAACTTTCTCCAGTTCTTCTTTCACGGATCTAATGGTTTGGATGGAGTTCTTTTCCAAAGTCCAATGTGATCGGAGTTCCCTCCTTTGCTCATTCAAGTCAGCCAATTCTTTTTGAATTTTGTTTAAACGATTTCTGGCAGCATCATCTTTATCTCGTTTTACAGCTTCTCGTTCTATTTCCAATTGTTTTATTTTTCGCTCAACTTCGTCAAGCTCATCTGGCATACTATCAATTTCAATCCGCAGTTTTGCAGCCGCCTCGTCTACCAAATCGATAGCCTTATCCGGCAAAAATCGATCACTAATATAGCGGTGCGATAAAGTTGCCGCTGCAATAATGGCTGAATCAGTCATCCGAACACCATGATGAACTTCATACTTCTCTTTTAGTCCGCGTAAAATTGAAATGGTTTCCGATACTGAGGGTTCATTTACAAAAACTTTCTGGAAACGGCGTTCCAGTGCTGCATCTTTTTCGATATATTTTCTAAATTCATCTATAGTAGTTGCACCGATACAGCGTAGCGCTCCACGCGCCAATACAGGTTTAAGCATATTCGATGCATCCATAGATCCTTCTGCAGCTCCTGCTCCAACCAGAGTATGCAACTCATCAATAAACAGGATAATTTTGCCATTAGACCCCTCGATTTCCTTTAGCACCGCTTTTAATCTATCTTCAAATTCACCTCGATATTTTGAGCCGGCGATTAATGAACCGAGGTCTAATGTGACGATTTGTTTGTTCTTTAAATTCTCAGGTACATCGCCGCTAACAATTCTTTGAGCTAATCCTTCAGCAATTGCAGTTTTCCCAACACCCGGGTCACCAATCAATACCGGGTTGTTTTTAGTCCTGCGAGATAGTACTTGCAAAACCCGTCTAACTTCTTCGTCTCTTCCGATTACAGGATCCAACTTCCCCTGTTCTGCCAAACTTGTTAAATTTTGTCCATAACGCTCTAACGCTTGATATTTTGCTTCAGGGTTTTGGTCTGTCACCCGCTGATTGCCCCGAATTGATTTGAGGACATCATACAATTTATCCCGTGTTATCCCATTACTTCGAAGGATATTACCCGTTTCCTCTTCATCCTCGGTCATTACGATAAGTAGGTGTTCGAGACTCACATACTCATCTTTCATATTTTTCGCTTCTTTAAATCCTTTCTCAATTAGTTTATTGAGCCTCTGATCCATATATAATTGAGAAACCTCGCCATATACTTTGGGAATGCTTTCAATCCGTTTAGTAACCTGAGATTGAATCACCTGAGCATTAATTCCAATTTTATTTAAAGCTGAAACAGGAACTCCATCCGGATCAGTTAACATAGCAAAGAGAAGATGTTCCACATCTACTTTTTGCTGATTATATTCAGAAGCAATTTCTTGTGCTTTTTTCAATGCCTCTTGTACTTTTATTGTCAATTTATCAAATGTCATCTGCTATATACCAAATTCCTAAATTCTCCAAAGAATATTTATGATCATAATAATTGTAACTGAAAATAAAAAACGGCGAGAGGATATTTTCCAACTCGCCGTAATATTAGATTCCTCGTAATTTACTCTTTTTTATCTTGATCGTCGATTACTTCATAATCAGCATCTTCAACTTTTTCTTTGCCATTTTTACTTGTTTGAGCTTCGTCACTATCTGGTTGCGGTTCAGCTTGAGCCTGAGCAGTTGAAGCATCGGCATAAAGCTTCTGAGCAACCGGAGCCCAGGCCTGGTTTACAGCTTCTAACTCTGCCTTAATATCTTCAGCATTTTCACCTTTATTTGCTTCTTTCAGTTTTTCGATTGCAGATTCGATTGACTTCTTATCATCGTCTGATATTTTTTCTTCATTTTCCTTCAAGCTCTTTTCAGTTGTATATACCAGGTGATCCGCCTGATTTTTAGTATCAATTATTTCTTTACGTTTCTTATCTTCGTCTGCATGCTGTTCTGCATCTTTTACCATTTTTTCAATTTCCGCATCAGATAATCCGGAGGAAGCTTCAATTCGAATTGATTGCTCTTTATTTGTTGCTTTGTCAATTGCTTTCACGTGTAAAATTCCGTTTGCATCGATATCAAAGATCACTTCAATTTGAGGCACTCCACGCGGCGAAGGCGGGATTCCATCTAGGTGAAATTTGCCAAGAGATTTATTATAAGTCGCCATTTCCCGTTCACCCTGCAATACATGGATTTCGACAGAAGTCTGGTTGTCCGCAGCAGTAGAGAATATTTCAGTCTTCTTTGTAGGAACTGTTGTATTTTTTTCAATCAGTTTGGTGGCTACACCACCCAAAGTCTCAATACCGAGCGATAACGGAGTAACATCAAGCAATAGAACATCTTTAACTTCACCCGCAAGCACACCACCCTGGATTGCAGCACCAATTGCCACAACTTCATCAGGATTTACACTTCGGTTAGGCTCTTTCTTAAAGAATTCCTTTACTAAATCTTGAATTTTAGGAATCCGTGTTGAGCCACCAACGATTATAACTTCATTAATATCATTGACCGATAACTTGGCATCTTTTAGTGCGATTTTGCAAGGCTCAATGGATCGTACGAATAAATCTTCACAAAGTTGTTCGAATTTAGCTCGAGAAAGAGTGACTGTTAAATGCTTTGGCCCGGATTCAGTAGCAGTTACAAAGGGTAAATTAATATCGGTTTGCGCAGTACTAGACAATTCAACTTTAGCTTTTTCAGCAGCTTCTTTTAACCGCTGCAATGCCATAGGATCTTTGCTTAAATCTACACCTTCTTGTTTTTTGAATTCATCAACCATCCAGTCGATTACTCTTTTATCAAAATCATCACCACCTAAATGAGTATCACCACTTGTTGCTTTCACTTCAAATACACCATCACCTAATTCCAGGATCGAAATATCAAAAGTCCCTCCACCCAGATCATAAACTGCAATTTTCTCATCATGTTTCTTGTCTAATCCATATGCCAGGGAAGCTGCTGTAGGTTCATTAATTATTCGTCTAACCTTTAAACCGGCAACTTCACCAGCTTCTTTCGTAGCTGTGCGTTGGCTATCGTTAAAATAAGCTGGAACGGTTATCACAGCTTCTGTTACTTTTTCGCCTAAATATTCCTCGGCAGTTTGCTTCATCTTTTGCAGAACCATCGCGGAAATCTCTTGCGGTGTATAGTCTTTTCCATCAATATCTACAACAGCTACATTTCCACGTCCCTTTTTAATCTTATAAGGCACTTGCTTAATCTCTTCAGTTACTTCATTATTTCGTCTACCCATGAATCGTTTGATGGAATAAACTGTTTTTTGCGGATTTGTAATTGCTTGCCGCTTGGCAGGTTGCCCAACAACCCTCTCACCATTCTTCAGAAATCCCACCATAGATGGAGTAGTCCTTACCCCTTCAGAATTTTGGATAACGACCGGCTCACCACCGACCATCACCGCCACACATGAATTCGTTGTCCCTAAATCGATTCCAATAATTTTTCCCATTTAAATTACCTCCGTTAGTAAATTTTTATTAATTTCTATCTCATTTTATTAAATAGTTAGTTAATCGGGATATCCAAAAACTTCAATTCCTCTTTTTTAGGAATCGATACACTCAAAATACCATCCTTGTAACTGGCTTTAAATTCCGACGGATTAAGCTCTTCAGAAACAACAAATTGACGTTCAAATTTCCCTTGAAAACGTTCTTTCAAATGAACTTTCATAGATTTAATTTCAAGTTTTCGTTTACCTTTAAGAATGAGCCTATCCTTTTCATAGGCTACTTCCAATTCATTCTTATCAAATCCTGGCAATTCAGCTCGAAATAATAATGATTTATCAGATTCAGAAACATCCACTGCAGGGAAAACCCCTTTTTGAACTTGGCAATTATGGGTATTCTGTTTCATTAACATATGACCAACTGACATTTTGAACCTCCAACTAAATAATTATTTTCTATTTAACTAGCAAGCACTGTACCAAGTTTTGTTTATTGATATTAGTTCTTATTTATCAATGAGTTATGAACAATTGTCAAAATGCTACAAAAAGGAGTGATTTGAAATTATGACAGAAATTAAGGTCTTATTGTCAGAAGAGCTAGACTATGTGACAGATATTATTTCTACATATTGAATATTCCGGATGAAAAAACCGGAAATTTACTTAATCCACCAAATATATTCTCTATTGATTTTTTGATTTTTCTGAAGTTTTGGATTGAGAACCATCCCCTTTTCCGGAACTAACTGTTTCCTTTTTTTTCTCTTTTTCAATATTTTCTTTTTTATCAGATTTGTTGCCATTATTTTTATAATCGGTGATGTAAAATCCACTTCCTTTAAAAATTAATCCAATTCCGGCACTTAAGAGTTTTTTTGCTTTTCCCCCGCACTCCGGACATAAGTCTATCGGATCATCTTTTATCGATTGAAAGACTTCAAATTGATTTTCACATACAGTACAACGATATTCATAAGTAGGCATAAATTGCAACCTCCGATACCAAAAGATACTATTTATTTTTTATTTTGAAAATATCAAGTCGAGTTTAGTACTCTCTAATCAAACGGTAATCTCCGGTACCATATTCATCGACAAAAATAAATTGTTTCCTTAACGAAGTGTACGCCCAAATTTCATAGCGCCACATACGTTGATTTGTCTCTCTATTAATTTCATCTGGTGGCCCATAAACTATATAAGTATGGCCTCGATCTGTTTTCCAACCCTCAAACCCGGATCCAAAAGCCCTATTAGAGAACCTTATTCTTCGATAAAACTCTTCTTTAATAGGATTTCGAAGGGAATCATTGGAAGGGTAATTGGAATTCCAAAATTGACGGAACCAGTGCTGTTTTTGTTCAAGCGTTCTGGCTGAGGTTAAAGAATCATAAATTGCCCCACTTCCTATATATCGTATTTGTTCAACAGCTTTATCCAAATTTTCTTCGTCCATAAAGGTAACCAATTTAAATATTTCAAGCTCAATTGGTAAAGTCTTCGAAGTAAAACCATTTCCTTTTAACCGAAAATAAACCGAAAAATGACCCAGTGGTGTATCCTCAATAGAATAAGAACGAGACAATTTTAATTTTCTACCAACATGAAATAAATTCAAATCATCCCTTCGAATTTCTTCATTATTCTCAATCCAGATAACTTCCCCGGTCCAATGAATATTTTGTTTAACTACAAATGCTTCGCTAACCAGGCTAAATTTATTATGAATTGTATTGTCCGGGATTGGGTGTAACTCATTAAAAACAAAATCTTTATTGACCGATTCATAAACATTTAAGATTTCCCCGAGAACTAATACTTCACTAGTACCCTCTTTTGCTATAAGTTCGATTTCTCTGTAGTCTGAAAGCCCAACGTTTTCGTCCGTCGCTTCTATGATTATCTTATACTTTCCCGACTTTAGGGTTACCTGGTCTTTAAGTTGAATTGTTATAGAATCATTGCTGGTTTGCTTATAACTACGGACATGGACTTTCTCTCGCCAAGGGTATTCATAAACAATGCTTTTTTCATTATCTTGTACAAAGAGATTAAAGCTAATTGCCGCAACAAATCCTGAATCTTCATGAACAAACACCAAAGAACCAAAAGAAACAGTAATATAAAATCGAACCAAAGAGCTATCCGGGTTTTCGGTAGGAAATTGTTTTACCTGGAAATTATAATTCATTGTTCTGCTTGTCTGAGAAAAGGTAGGACTACCCATGCTCATCAATCCAAGCACAATGAAGAATGCAATTAAAAGAATGTTGCTTTTACTATGGAAGATCATAATAAAATACTATCCGGATTTATTAAATTTTAAGCAATTTTAAGAAAAATTTAATCCTCATTGATTTCTAATGCTTCAAAAAAGTTATTCGCTCCTCTTTGGGCAAGAAATAATACTCTATCTCCCTTTTCAAGGTTTCTGATTATTTCATAAAATTCTGAAACAATCGTGACTTTCTTTCGATTCACTTCTTTGATTAAATCTCCCACACGTAAATCTTTTCGCTGGGTTTGAATTTTCGTTCCAACATGAGTAATCAACACACCACTGTTCTCGGTATAGCCGTATTGTCCGGTTAATTCAGAAGTTAAATTGCTAACTTCTATATCCAATTTTTGTTTAATTGTTGATGAGACTGATGGAGTGGACTCCTGCCCCGGTTCTGACCGTTCACCTATAACAATCGAGAGTCTCTTTTCTTTCCCATCACGATTAATGATTGTCTGAACTTTTTTCCCCGGTTGAATGTCCGCAACTACAAATCTGAGGTGGTCATCATCACGAATTTCTGTACCGTCAAATTTTAAAATAACGTCCGATGATTTAAACCCTGCATTGTATGCCGGACTATCTTTTTCAACGCTCGAAATAATTGCACCCTTTGTATCTTTCAGGTTTAATACCTTAGCAAGATCTGCATTTACAGGTTGAATGACCACCCCCAAATAGCCACGAATTACTCTACCTTTATCAATAAGATCCTTCATGATTCTTCTAGCCAAGTTTACAGGAATAGCAAAACCGATGCCCGAAAAAGCCCCATTTGGAGCTATAATTGCAGTATTAATTCCTACTAATTCACCACGTAAGTTAACCAAAGCCCCTCCACTATTTCCAGGATTTATCGGAGCATCTGTTTGAATGAAATCTTCATATGCAGCTAAATTTAAATCTTGACGCCCTTTTGCACTTACAATTCCCTTAGTAACTGTTTGATGCAATTCTTCTGAAAAAGGATTACCAACTGCTAAAACCCACTCGCCTACTTCAAGTTGATCAGAATTACCTAAACTAGCTGCGGGTAAACCTGTAACATCGATTTTTACTACCGCTAAATCTGTGTTTGGATCTGTCCCAATGATTTCAGCATCATAGATTTTCCCGTCTATTGTTTTTACACTGATATCATCGGCACCTTGAACAACATGGTTGTTTGTTAGAATCAGACCATCTGCATCAATAATAACGCCAGAACCCATTCCTTTTTGGACAAATTCTCGTTCATTAGGTTGTTGCCTTCGTCGTCCGCGAAAAAATTCATCAAAAAGATCACGTGGACTTGTATAGCCTCGAGTTTTTATGATTTTTTTGCTGAATATAGTTACAACCGACGGTTTTATTTTTTTTGCAGCTTGCGTAAAAATTCCATTTAACTGTGATATTAAATCATCCTGTTGAGGTGTTAGTTCAGCATTCTGAACAAGATTAGGATTAATTTCAGGATTCGCAGTTGTTGCGTTTAAGGGGGTTGCGGTGTTCAATTGAGACGTCAGGATTATTCCAACCATTAGTCCAATTACAAATATTAAAGATACACCTAATCCAAATTTTCTATTTTTTAACATGATAGCTTCCTTTCTAAAAATTTAGACTACTCTTACGTGCAAATTCTTCAATTAGTTCTTTTTGGTCTTTATTAAGTTTTGCTGGCATATTAATCTTAAATTCCAAAAAATATTCTCCAGACTTATTATTCCGAGTTTTGATACCTAGTCCTTTAAGACGAAGTCTTTGTCCATTCTGGCTTCCTTCAGGAATTGATACTTGCACCTTTCTGCCTTCTAATGTTTGAACTTTAAGTTTTGTTCCAAGTAAAGCTTGAGCTAAATTTAATTCTACGATGTTAATAATATCTAATCCTTCTCTCTTAAAATTAGCTATAGGTGTGATATAAACCGTTAAAATCAAATCACCTGGCTCGCCTCCGATTCCCCTAGAGCCTTGACCTGATAAGCGAATTTGATCTTTGTTCTCTATTCCCGGATTAATATTCACTGAGAGAGTTTTTTTTACTCCGTTAGCCTGTATGCTAAATGTTTGTTTACCACCATAAGCAGTTGTTTTAAAAGGAACTTGTAAATCAGCAAAAATATCCTGACTTTTTCTTTCCCTGCTTCGCCTGGAACTACTGCCATTTTGACCAAATAAATTGGAAAAAATATCACCGAAACTACTTCCAAAATCAAAGCCTAAGCCATTTGAAGTGTTCCACTCATATTGAGAATTGCCAAAATTACCACCGGGAAAAGAACCACCATATTTACGATATTGATTATATTGCTTTCTTTTTGTAACATCTGACAAAACATCATAAGCTTCAGCAATCTTTTTAAAGTGAGATTCTGCAGTTTTATCACCTGGATGCGAATCCGGATGATATTTTTTAGCTAGTTTTCTATAGGCTTTTTTAATTTCATCTGAAGAAGCATTTTCTTTAATTCCTAAAATATTGTAATAATCTTTGTTAGACATTGTTATGTAATACCTTTGCTTTATTGTGCTGCTCCAACTTCAACTTTCGCATACCTAAGTATTCTATTTTTAAATATATAGCCTTTTTCTAATATTGACATTATTTTGTTATCGATCTCATCTTCCCCTTTATTTACTGCGATTGCCTCATGCATATTTGGATCGAATGAATCTCCTATTTTTCCAAACTCACTTAAGCCAAGTGCAGTAAATATTGAATTAAGATTTTTGTAAATTAAGCGACAACCTTCTAATAGCGGTTTAACTTGAACTTCAGATTGCAACATTCTTTCAAAATCATCCAATACCGGAAGAATTTTTGAAATTAAATTTCCTTCAACGAATTCCGACAATTCCAACTTTTCTTTCTCCGTTCTTTTTTTAAAATTATCGAACTCCGCCTTTGTCATTTGAAATAACTCTAAATATTCAGATCTTTTAGAGCTCTGGTTGTTGCTATTGTTACTTGGCGTATTTTCTACCGTTTTATTTGTTTTATCAAACTCAATATCAATTTTAATCATTAATGCATCTCTTTTAATAAAATTTGAAATTGTTACTAATATTTTTTTTGGATTGATTGAAAAAAATAGGGTGGCAGTAAAATCGCCACCCTTTATCTCTTTAATGATTAATTGACTGAAATAGGGATCTCTTTAAGCTTTGCTTCTGCTGATTTTGGCAAGTTAATACTTAATATTCCATCCTTAAAATTTGCCTTAATCTTCTTGGCATCAACAAAATTTGGAAGTCGAATCGAACGCTCAAATACGCCATAAATTCTTTCATTATGACGATAATTTTCGTTCTTCTCTTCCTTTTCCTGGATCTTGTCACCAAGTAAAGTTAAGATATTTTCCTGCAAAGTTATCTTAACATTGTCTTTATCAATTCCCGGCAACTCAGCTTTCACGACAAATTCTTTGTCGGACTCCAAAAGGTCAATGCTTGGATAAATGGTTCTTTCCGATCCATTATATCTTTTACTTAGACTATTGCCAAAAAAATCGCTGAATAAGCGATCAAAATCGCTGTTTATATTCAGTAGATCTCTACTCGGTCGCCATCTTACTAGTGTCATAATTTTATCTCCTTCTATTTATTTTGTTTATTTTACTCGATTTCACTTTTATTTCTTTGTTCTTTGGAAAGCAATAGGCGTGCCAAAAAAAGAATAATATAATACCATGCTATAACTTTATTAATATTATATTGTTACAGGAATTACAACATAACTAATTATCAAAACCAATAGAGTGTCAATATTGCAGAGTCTATAGCAATATGACAAAAAGTATGAATTTTCGCGGATTTGTAAATCCAATTTGGTAGCTAATATAAATTTGAAGAGGAGGGCGGTTGGCTAGATTGGTACTAATTTAATATCACAAGGCGTTGATTGGTTGCCATTTCATTTACTTGCAATCTGTAGAAATAAATGCCAGCTGGTAAAATTTGACCTGTTTCATCAAGAACATTCCAAAATATTTCATAAGACCCAGGCATTTTATTATCACTAACCAACTCCAGGATTTGTTGACCGAGTATATTGTAAATTGAAAGGTTTATTTTAGCATTTTCGAGGTAAGAAGGAATTACATAGTTGATTGATATTCCCGAATGATTTGCGTTCCTGGAAAACGGATTAGGATATCCCTGGACAAGCATTTGTGTTTCAGGAATGCTTCCCTCATCATCAACTACACTCTCTTCTACTGCTGTAACTCTTGGTATTGATAATAGATGGACATTTTCAACAAACAAAGTTCCATGGCCATTTCCTGAAATTTGAAATCCGGCAAATTCCAAATGATCTTCTACAATTCCGTTTCCATTTTCATAATCAAATAATTGATCCTTATCAACTTGGAAAGCAACCAGTTTCCATCCCACCCAGTCGATTACTTGCCAATCTCCTGATTCCAGACCATCCGAAGGATCGTTAAAATAGAATCTAATTAAATCATTAGAAGCATTACCAAAAACATAAATTCCAACAATATCTTCCGGATACAATACTACTTTTTCCCCTTGAAAGGCAATATCCAATATACCGTTGTCTACTATTTCATACTCTATTTGCATGACCCCAATGCTATCTCTGAAAACTTTGTTAGTTGAGCTGGAAACAGTTGTTTGCTCTTCAACAAATCCAAAAGACCTCTCGCTATTTGTGGGATTAGGCCATTGATCCAATCCTAAATTAAGGTCATCAATCAAAACATAATCTCGGATTGTTTCATCTGATTTAAAGTGAAATTGATAATGTTGATCCATTCCAGCGCCATTTGAATCACTTAAGGATTTCCTTAAAGTTACCGTATACTTTTCTGCTTCATTAAAAGGATTGTCAGGAATGATTGATAAACTGTAGTTACCATTTATTGCGGCTTGATGAAATGTCGCATCGACTCTATTTTGATTTTGATCCAACAAAACTACATTTTCTTTGATTAAAGTCGATTGATCAAGTGATTTATTCAAATCAATACGGACTAAATCCGTGACAACAATTTCGTCCTCTAGATTGATTGGGGATGTTGATAAAATCTGGGGTTTTGATAAATCAATTGGAGCGGTTTTAAAATTTAAAACATATGGCCTTACTTCACTTCCATCGCCCTGGCCGTCGATTGGATTACCATTATAATCCATAGCTGTTGTATCAATTTGAATATTATAAACCTCATTAAAGCTCAATATTACTTGAGGAATAATCCTCAACTTGCTGTTTTGATTTAGCCAAAGTAATTTCATTGGAAAATTCGGCAGGGCTAGAATGGCTGAAGCAACACTTTGTATATCCATCTGCCGTGTAAATTGAATCTCGATCCATTCGTATGGCGAAAAAAGGGAATCACCTTGACTAGGTGAAGAATTCTCAATTAATGGCAAAATATTGGGGAGTAAAGAAAAATCCAAAAAGTTAAACTCAACTGATTTGGCTTCAATGGAATCTACTTTAGGTTGATATCCCGTAGCAGTCACTTCAAAGATATATTGTCCTTCCTGCAAATCGGGAAATACATAAATGCCGTTTCCATAATTATCCGTAGAGTAATTATTATTTGAGTTTAATATCTGAACGGAAACATTGTCCATTGGTTTTTGAGTATCAGCGTCCCGAATAATACCACTAACCGGGGCAACATCAAATGGATCGACTGCAAAATAAGCAAGAATTGCTTGAAAAATTGCCAGGGCCTCAAGTTTTAAAAAAT